>JAOUHU010000038.1 GCA_029884455.1 Gammaproteobacteria bacterium
ATATTCTGCGCCAGTGCATAGTTTTTGACCGGGCTCGCGCTTAACTTCTTGCCACGGCCGGCCGGCCGATCCGGTTGTGTGAGCACGGCCACCGGTTTGTACCCTGCCGCGACAAGCGCCCGCAACGAAACGGCCGCGAATTCCGGTGTACCTGCAAATACGATCCGCGACGTCGACATTCTGCGTGTCAGCCAGCGGCCGGGATGTTCTTCATCGGAAATAAAGCGCAGCAAAGCGAGCCATTCCGATGAGGAATATGCCGGTCGCTGACTGCAGCCCGATCAAAGTATCGCTGCCGTTGACGACTGACGCTGGTCACGCAGCAATCGTTTGCGAATTCGGGAACGTTTTGCTTCGGACAGGTAATCGACAAACAGTTTGCCGTCGAGATGGTCGATCTCGTGCTGCACGCAGATCGCCAGCAACCCTTCGAAGTCCTTTTCGATTTCTGCGCCGCTGCGATCCTGGTAACGAACACGAATGTGTTTTGCGCGCTCCACTTCCTCGTAATAACCCGGCACCGACAGGCAACCTTCCTCGGACACGGCCACACCATCTTTTTGCAGGATCACCGGATTGATGAGCGCATGCGGGTCACTGCCATCGCTGGAAACGTCGGCGACAAGCACGCGCCGGTGAACATCGACCTGGGTCGCAGCCAGCCCGATACCAGGCGCCGCGTACATGGTTTCAAAGAGATCGTCGATCAGCCGACGTACCTCCAGGTCGACCGCTGAAACGGGCAAGGCGCGCTTTCTGAGTCGCGGATCGGGGAATTCCAAAATTGCGAGTTTTGCCATAATTACCTGTAAGCAAATTTCTTCATAATTCGTGTAAATTGCAACCAAACGAGCCTAAATTATTGACTTTACTTAATAAAAAGTCGGACAATCACGGCCAGACACAGACGGTCCGCTGCGCGATTACGGCCGGAAATGTGACGTAATTGGCAGCTTCGGCGGCACTGGAACGACATATTATAGCAACGCCAAAAAGCTAAAGGTCTCAACACCTTGTATGGAGTATTGAGGAACATGTCCGTCCGCAAACTAAGCCTGAATTATCGCCTCCGGATTGCCTCCGTCGCAGTTTTTGCGACCCTGGTGCTCGGCTCCCTGAACGCCTTTTCACAAAGCGACTCACCACTGGCCGACGATCATCCGAATGAGTACGTGGTTCAGGTCGGCGATACCTTGTGGGATATCGCCGCCAGGTTCCTCAAGGATCCGTGGTATTGGCCCGAAATCTGGTACATCAACCCTGAGATTGTGAATCCGCACCTGATTTACCCGGGCGATGTACTTGGGCTCGTCTACGTGGAAGGTCGCCAGATGGTCACGCCGATTCGCGCGTCATCCTATCGCCTGTCACCGGAGGCTCGCATTACGCCGCTCACCGAAGCCATTACCAGCGTGTCCTATGAATCGATCGCTGCGTTCCTGGCAACGGGCGCGGTGCTTTCCCGGGACGATGTCGATCAGCTGCCATACCTCGTGGCAACACGCGGTGACCATCTTGTCGCAGCCGCCGGCAACACCGTTTATGTCCGTCGCAACACCGACGATACGCCCGGGCAGCGTTTCAATATCGTGCATGTCGGCGACGAACTCGTTGATCCTGACAATAACAGGGTTGTTGGATTCCAGGGCATCATGGTGGGTTCGGGAACGCTGCGTCGCGGTGGCGATCCTGCGACGCTGGCAATCACTGAGTCGAGCATGGAAGCCAAGCAGGGAGACGTACTGATTCCGGCTGCTGTGGAACTGCCACTGAATTTCTACCCGAAAGCACCGTCCGGCAATGTTGATGGCCGTATTATCTCCGTAGTCGGTGGCGTGTCTCAGATTGGCCAGTACATGGTCGTCGTGCTAAACCGCGGTTCGGGTCATGGCCTTGCTGTCGGTGATGTGCTGACCGTATTCCAGGACGGCCCTGAGGTGGTCGACCATGTCGAAGGTGGTACTGTGACGCTGCCGGACGAGGCCGCTGGCACATTGATGGTTTTCAAGACCTTTGACAACATCAGCTACGGACTGATCATGGAAGCAACAACGGCGATCCACAAATTCGACCACGTGCGTAATCCGATTTAGCTTGGTCAACAGGGATTTCGCGGAAACGGCGCCCTCGGGCGCCGTTTTTGTTCGCCTGACCGAAATACCCGGCAACGGTCGTACGCCGCGACGCGGTATGATTTCGCCCAGGCAGGATAGGCAATGGCGGAACCGCGCATGCACAAGACAGACGATGCCGCATGGCTTGAGGGCGATCGGCATCAGATCGTCCACCGGGACGATGACGGTTTTCCTGAATTGCTGCGGCAGATTCCCGGGCCACCACTCTTATTATATGTGGACGGTGACGCAGAGCTTTTGCAGCTGCCGGCGCTTGCGATCGTGGGCAGCCGCAATCCGACTGCCGGAGGGGAGCGCAATGCCTTCGAGTTTGCCAGGCACCTGGCGAGCATGGGTTTCACAATCGTCAGCGGCCTGGCCCAGGGGATTGATGCGGCAGCGCACCGCGGCGCCCTCGCCGCCGGTGGCAACACCATCGCTTTTCTTGGACATGGCATCGATCGCATTTACCCCGCCGGCAACAAGATACTGGCCGCGGAAATTGCGGCGCGCGGTGCACTGGTCAGTGAATTTCCGCTCGGCATGCACCCGAGCAAGGAATTGTTTCCACAGCGCAATCGCCTGATCAGCGGCATCAGCCTTGGCACGCTGGTGGTTGAAGCGGCACAACGTAGCGGTTCGCTCATTACGGCGCGGCTTGCCGCCGAACAGGGTCGCGAGGTCTTTGCACTGCCGGGCTCTATCCATAATCCGCTCGCACGCGGTTGTCATCAGCTCATACGCCAGGGGGCGAAGCTTGTCGAAACCGCGGACGATATTGTTTCCGAACTTTCGCCTTTGGTCGGCCACTTGCTGCAGAACCCGGCGGAATCAGCAGCAAGTCCGGTTTCACCGCAAATTCTCGACAAGGAATATGTTGAACTGCGCAAACTCATTGGCCATGACCCGATCAGCGCCGACGAACTTGCGCTGCACTCCGGATTGACGATCGATCAGGTTTCCTCCATGCTTCTGATCCTGGAGCTCCATGGAGAGATCGAAGCGCTGTCCGGCGGACGGTACTCACTATCGAGTTAAGCACTTCACGGAACCAGTCATTGAAGGAGCCGCTCCAGGCATGAAAGAAAATGTACTCGACGTATTGATGTACTTATTCGAGAGCTACGTCGACACCGAAGAAGAACCCGAGGCCGATCATAAGGAACTGCGCGACGAACTCGTGCGCGCCGGTTTTGGCGATGCCGAAATCAACCGGGCGCTGGAGTGGCTCGATGGCCTTACGGAGCACCAGGATAACCTCGTTTACCACTCACAGACCGCGCACGGCACTCGCATCTTCAGCGACTTTGAGCACGAGCGCCTGGATTCGCCGTGTCGTGGATATATTACCTATCTTGAGCAAATCGGCATCCTTTCGCCGCCGCAACGCGAGATCCTGGTCGACCGCCTGTTGGCGCTGGAATCCGCTGATATAGACGTTGAACAGATCAAATGGGTGGTACTGATGGTGCTGTTTAGTCAGCCGGGACAGGAGATTGCTTACGCCCGCATGGAGGACCTGGTCTTTGAGGAAAGCAACGGGCTAATTCACTGACAGCTTGACAGGCTGCTGTTAAGCACGTAATTAGACCGCGGCGTTGTCCGCGGTTTTGCATTTCTGGGTACTGCACTTGATGTCGAAGAATCTCGTAATCGTTGAATCGCCCGCCAAGGCGAAAACCATTGAGAAATATTTAGGCAAGGACTTTGAAGTCCTGGCTTCGTATGGTCACGTGCGCGATCTGATACCGAAAGAAGGTGCGGTCGATACCGAGAACGGTTTCAACATGAAGTACCAGATGATCGAGCGTAACGAGAAACATGTTAAGGCGATCATGCGTGCGTTAAAGGGTGCGGATGCGTTGTACCTCGCAACGGACCCGGATCGCGAAGGCGAAGCGATTTCGTGGCACCTGGTCGAGCTGCTCAGGGAAAAGGACGCGCTGAACGATACGCCTGTGCGCCGGGTCGTGTTCCATGAAATCACCAAGGCGGCCGTGCAGGATGCGATCGCGCACCCACGCGAAATTTCAGGTGACCTGGTGGGCGCGCAACAGGCACGCCGCGCACTCGACTACCTGGTCGGTTTCAACCTGTCGCCGTTGTTGTGGAAGAAAGTACAGCGTGGCCTGTCGGCCGGTCGGGTACAGAGCCCGGCGTTGCGCATGATTGTCGAGCGCGAGCTCGAAATTGAAGCTTTCAAGGCACGCGAGTACTGGACTATCGAGGCCAGTGTCAGCAAGCAGGAGCAGCCGTTTATATCGCGGCTGGTTACTTACGCCGGCGAAAAGGTCGAGCAGTTCAGCTTCGAGAATGAGGTCGCGGCCCGGGCGGTTGAGCAAACCATCCTCGCGGCTGCGGACGGCAAGCTGACCGCCGTGGAAGTGAGCAAGAAGCAGCGCCGGCGCAATCCTACAGCGCCGTTTACGACCTCGACGTTGCAACAGGAGGCATCGCGCAAGCTTGGCTTCAATACGCAATGGACGATGCGGGTTGCACAAAAATTGTATGAAGGCATTGAGCTGCCTGGCGAGGGTAACGTTGGCCTGATCACGTACATGCGCACCGACTCGGTGACGCTTGCCGATGTAGCGCTTGCCGAAATTCGCGCTTTCATCACCGAACGATTCGGTGCTGCAAATGTGCCCGCCGAAGCACGCATCTTCAAGACCAAGGCAAAGAATGCGCAGGAGGCACACGAAGCCATTCGCCCGACTTCGGTGCGACTTACGCCAGAGTCGATCAAGGACTCGCTCGATGAAGACCAGTTCCGGCTGTATTCACTGATCTGGAAGCGCACGGTCGCATGCCAGATGGTGCCGGCCGTATTTGATACCGTTGCTATCGACCTGGCCGCCGGCGATCCGGCCGCCGGCCACCGCTTGCGCGCCAATGGTTCGATCATGGTCGAGCCGGGCTTCATGGCGGTTTATAAAGAGGGCAGCGATGACGAGGGCGTCGACGAGGATGGCGATCGGTTGTTACCCGAAGTCGCCGAGGGCGACATTATCAGCCTCGACGAGCTGCGTGCCGAACAGCATTTCACGGACCCGCCGCCGCGATTTACGGAAGCGAGCCTGGTAAAGACGCTGGAGGAATACGGCATCGGCAGGCCGTCCACCTATGCGAGCATCATCGCGACACTGAAGAATCGCGAGTATGTCGAGATCGAAAGCAAGCGCTTCTATCCGACGGACATTGCCCGCATCGTGAACGGTTTCCTGACCGAGCATTTCGCCCGCTACGTTGATTACGATTTCACCGCCAACCTCGAAGATGACCTTGATGCGGTATCCCTGGGTCAGAAGGACTGGGTACCTTTGCTGGCCGACTTCTGGGGCCCGTTCAAGGAGCTTTGCACTGACAAAGAGGAAACGGTCAGTCGCGAGCAGGTCGCGCAGGCACGCGAACTCGGGCTGCATCCGAAAAGCGGCAAGCCGATGACTGTGCGCATGGGTCGCTATGGGCCGTTCGTACAAATCGGTACCAAGGATGATGAGGAGAAGCCGAAATTTGCCGGCCTGCGCCCCGGCCAGAAGATGAACGACATCACGATGGAGCAGGCGCTGGAGTTGTTCAAGCTGCCAAGAAAACTGGGGCAGACACCTGATGGTCTCGAAGTATCGGCCAGCGTCGGCCGGTTCGGTCCGTATATTCGCTACGGCGACAAATACGTATCCATAAAAGAGGACGATCCTTACACGATCGAATTGCCGCGTGCGCTGGAGGTCATCGAGGCAAAGAAACTTGCGGATGCGAATCGCATTATCCTCGACTTCGAGGAGCAGGGCATCCAGGTCCTGCATGGCCAGTACGGACCGTACATCACCAACAAGGAGAAAAACGCGCGCGTGCCCAAGGACCGGGAACCAAAATCCCTGAGTCTCGAGGAATGCGTCGAGTTGCTGGCCGCCGCCCCTGTACGTGGTCGTCGCGGCAAGAAGACCGCTGCAAAGGCAGAGGCTGCACCAAAGCCAAAGAAAAAGGCCGCGAAAAAGAAGGCTGCCAGGAAAAAGGTCACGAAGAAGGCCGCGAAGAAAGCCACGAAAAACGAGTAGGGTGACAGTTACCTTCGGCAACCGTCACCAAGTAAACTCGCAGGCATGAATCTCTGCATCTCAAAGGCGGTCCGGGTACTGCTCCATGGCGGCGTCGTTACCTGCCCGACCGAAGGCGTCTACGGCCTGAGTTGCATGCCGGACAATGCCATCGCGGTTACGCGGCTGCTGGCAATCAAGCAACGCGACCCGGCCAAGGGCCTGATCCTGATTGCGGCAGCAAAAGAACAGTTGCGTGACTGGATTGCGATCCCGCCCGAACAAATTCCCGACCCGGAGCCGAACCGGCCGATTACGTGGATTGTTCCGGCATCGGCCAGTGTGTCAACGCTGGTGCGCGGCGAACACGCCGGCCTCGCGGTGCGCATTACCAGCAATCCAACTGCGAGGGCGCTGTGCCTGGCCGTGGATTCGCCACTGGTTTCGACCAGCGCCAATCTCGCGGGCAAACCGGTTGCGGCCACGCGGTTCGTGCTTCGCCGCAAGTTTGCCGGGCGTGTAGACTACATCGTACCGGGCGACTGCGGCCCGGCATCCGGGCCATCCGAGATCCACGATTTGAAGTCTGGTCTGCAAGTGCGATAACAGCATGAATGAAATCAAAGAGGTCAAGGACTATCTGCAGTCACTGCAGAGCCGCATAATTGCGGAACTCGAGCAACTCGACGGAAAACAGAAATTTAAGCGCGACAGCTGGGTGCGGCCCGGCGGTGGCGGTGGCCTCAGTTGTGTACTTAGTGACGGCGCGGTATTCGAGCAGGCGGGAGTCGGCTTTTCGCATGTCTTCGGCGATGAATTGCCCGCATCAGCCAGCAAGACACGCCCCGAACTTGCCGGCCGCCGCTTCCAGGCAGTGGGGGTATCGCTGGTGATTCATCCGCAGAATCCTTATGTCCCGACTACGCACGCGAACTTGCGTTTTTTCTGTGCCGGCGATGCCAACGACGAAGCTGCCGTGTGGTGGTTTGGTGGCGGCTACGATCTTACGCCGTACTACGCGTTCCCGGAGGATGTGCAGCACTGGCACCAGGTGGCCAGGCAGGCCTGTGATCCATTTGGCGAGGCGCTGTACGCACGCTATAAAAAATGGTGTGACGAGTATTTTTACCTCAAGCACCGTGACGAAACCCGAGGCGTTGGCGGCCTTTTTTTTGACGACCTCAATGAGCCAGGCTTTGCGCGGAGTTTCGAGTTCCTGCGGTCGGTTGGCGACAGTTTTTTGCCAGCCTATCGGCCGATTGTGAAAAAACGCAAGAGCCACCCTTTCGGTGAGCGCCAGCGTGAATTCCAGCTATATCGACGCGGTCGGTACGTTGAATTCAACCTGCTCTATGATCGCGGCACACTATTCGGACTACAGTCCGGCGGCCGCACCGAGTCAATCCTGATGTCCTTACCGCCGCGGGTTCGATGGGCGTATAACTGGCATCCGGAGCCGGGATCTCCGGAAGAGCGGCTGTATACCGATTACCTGCGACCGCGCGACTGGCTCGCCGGAGTGGCATGAAAATATGTCCTGGATAGAAGAAATCAGGATTAGCGAAGCCGATGGCCGACTCGCCGAGATCTATACCGAGCTTATTGCAAAGCGCGGCAAGGTCTCCAACATCATGAAAGTCCACAGCCTGAACCCGGACGCCATGGGCGATCATCTCGACTTGTACATGACCCTGATGTTCGGAGAATCGGGCTTGAGTCGTGCCGAGCGCGAGGCAGTTGCGGTGGTCGTGTCGGCGAGCAACGATTGCGCGTATTGCGTCAGTCATCACGCCGAATCGTTGCGTCGCTATATCAAGGACCGGGAAACGCTGGCAATGTTGACCGAAGCCGACGGCCTCGAAACCCTGGAACCGCGTCTCAGCAATATCGTGCGCCACGCCGAGAAACTCACCTCGGCGCCCAGCGCAATGACTGAAAGCGACCTTGACGAGTTACGCGCCGTGAATCTTGCAGAAAAGGATATCCTTGACCTGACACTGATTGTCGCTTATTTCAATTTCGTGAATCGCATTGCGTTGGGGCTCGGCGTGACCTTCAGCGACGACGAGTTGGGCGGCTACAGGGACAATTGATGAATTACGCGCGACTCGTAGCCTGCTGTCTGTTCTTGCTTGGCACTGTTGCAAGCGGTGCGGGCGAGTCACGCCTGCGGGATGCCGGCAGCCTCGGTGGCATTCGACTTCTGAACAGCGAGGATCCGAGCGTCCGCAAGGTTTACATCGTGCAGCTGCAGGCTCCGCCTGCAGCTGCATTCGACGCGACGCTGCGCCCACTCGCGAACAAGACCGGTGTTGCACGCACGCGTTTCAACAAGACCAGCCCTGTTATCCAGGAATACACAGCACGGCTTGCGCTGCAGCAGGACGAGGTCATGGCACGTGCCGGTGCCGGCGCGGAGCTGATCTATCGCTATCAGTATGGCCTCAACGGTTTCGCCGCGCGCATGAACGCTTCGCAGGCACACAAACTGCAGAACCTGCCCGAGGTACTGCAGGTCTGGGAAGACGAGGTTCGGCCACTCGCTACCAATCAGAGCCTCAAGTTCCTCGGCCTGTTTGACGCCGACAAAGGACTGCGTGGCAAGCCAGGCCTCGATGGCGAAGGAATTGTCATCGGCGTTATCGACAGTGGCATCGCACCCCGGCATCCGGCCGTGCAGGATACGCGGCAGGCGAATCGCCCCGGAATCTGTACGGGCGACTGGGCAGAGAACACTTTTCTCGGCCGCTGGCTGTGTCATCGCTTCGAGAAGCGTGCAGACATATTGATGTTCGACGAGCCCGAGGATTGGCATGGCGAATGCCAGGTGGGAGAAGAGTTCACGGCCGCCGATTGCAACAACAAGCTGGTTGGCGCGCGCTGGTTTGCCAGTGGCGCCGAAGCGACCGGCCCGATCGACGACGGCGAAATCATGTCGGCACGTGATGTTGATGGCCATGGCACGCACACAGCAACCACGGCCGCGGGCAACCGCGTCCGTGCATCAATTTTTGATACCTTTATCGGCCGCGTCGAAGGTGTCGCTCCCCGCGCTCGCATCGCGGTCTACAAGGCCTGCTGGTTACGCCCCGACGCGACGCGCGCCAGTTGCAACACCTCCGACCTGGCCAATGCCATCGATGCTGCTGTGGCTGATGGCGTTGACATCATCAATTACTCAGTAGGCAGCTCGCTGACGCGTATCACGGCGCCGGACGATATTGCCCTGCTGGCCGCAACCAAGGCCGGGGTGTTTACCGTGGTGGCTGCCGGTAACGACGGTCCGAATTTCGGCACCATCGGTTCACCCGCCGGCGGACCTTGGGTAATCACGGCCGCGGCCTCGACCCGCGATGGCGAAACCACATCGGAGGCCCTGGAAATCCAGACGCCGGCAAGTATCGCCGGGCTGTATGTGGCCCGCGAGGCGAACTTCACGCCGTTGCTGAAAACGGTCGGGCCAATTGATGGCAGCCTCGCGCTTGTCGATGACGACACGGCGACGACTTCGGATGCCTGTGAACCGCTCGACAACGCGAATGAAGTTTCCGGAAAGATCGCGCTCATTCAGCGCGGCAACTGCACGTTCGAAATCAAGGTCGGCCATGCCGAAGACGCCGGCGCCATTGCAGTCGTGGTGTACAACATTGCCGGCGATCCAATCGTCATGAACGGAACCGCCGGGACCACCAACATACCGGCCGTCATGATCGGCCAGGCGGACGGTAATCTCATACTTGCCGAACTCGATCGCGCCGCGGATGTATCGGTGTTACTCGACAAGAGCCTGTTCCTGACAGAAAGTGACAGCGGCAACGCGATGGCTTCATTCTCTTCGCGTGGGCCAGGACCGGTGCCCGATATTCTGAAGCCTGACGTCACCGCGCCCGGCGTCAATATCCTTGCCGGCTTTACGCCGGATGCGGCCAATGCTACCAAGGGCGAGAACTTTGCCTACCTCTCGGGCACCTCGATGTCGACACCGCACGTTGCCGGTGTGGCGGCACTGTTGTTGCAGGCGAATCCTGACTGGAGCCCGTCGGCCCTGAAGTCGGCGCTGATGACCACGGCCCGGCGAGACATCACACTGGCGGATAGCGAAACCAACGCCGGTCCGTTTGACTTTGGCGCCGGCCATATTGTGCCCAATGACGCCGTCGATCCCGGTCTTGTCTACGATGTGAGTGCCGATGAGTACGATTCTTTTGCCTGCGGCATCGCATCGCCAGCCGTATCGGAGGCGCGTTGCGACGAACTCGAACTGGCGGGTTTTTCCTTCGCCGGCGAGGACCTGAACCAGCCATCGATTGCGGTATCCATCCTGGCAAGCCAGCGAACGGTTCGCCGGCACGTGACTAACGTCAGCGATGAAACCCTGTCGTTTAATGCCGAAGTAGTGGCTCCTGCGGGAGTAACAGTCACAGTTGTACCGCCGAGCATTACCCTGCTGCCCGGCGCGTCGACAAGCTTTGACGTCGACCTCGCCTACGCGTCCGGCCCCCTGGACCTGTGGCGCGCCGGCTCGCTGACCTGGACCAGCGGCGAACGTTCGGTCTACAGCACGCTCGCGGTACGGCCAACGTCGGTCAATGCACCCGGCGAGATTTCGCGCGAAGGTGCATCCGGCAGCCTGTCGTTCCCGGTTGAATTCGGATACACGGGTGCGTATGTGCCCGGCGTACACGGCCTACGCCTGCCATTGGTTATCAATGGCTTTGTGGATAATGACCCGACCAAGACGTTCTCCTTCCGCACCACCAACGGCGTCACCGCACACCTGATCGACGTGCAGCCCAACCAGGCGATGCTGCGCTTCGCCTTGTTCGACTTGTTTACCGACGGCGACGACGATCTCGACCTGTATGTGTATTTTTGCGAGAACAATATCGACTGCGTGAAGATCGGCGAAAGCGGAGGACCGACCTCGCAGGAGGAATTCAACCTGTTCTACCCGGCGGCCGGCCGCTACGCCGTGCTCATACATGGCTTTGAGACCGACCAGAGTGCCGCATCCGGTGGTCCTGGCGCGAATTACAAACTGCTTGGCTGGTCTTTTGGCCTGGTCGACGACCCGGGCAATATGACGGCCACCGGCCCCGGCTTCGTCAATGCCGGCAGCGTGGACACAGTCACCGTCGACTGGACGGGGTTACAGACCGATACGATTTATCTCGGCGGCATCTCACACAACACGCCGCAGGGCATCTCCGGCATTACCGTGATCCGGATCATCGTTCCGGCGGTTCCGCCCTAGCTGAGCCAGTGTTTCGTCTTTGTGGCGCGTGCGTACAGCAACAGTGCAATAGCAATAACGAATACCATCGACGGTATGATGACGCCGCTGACGCCGAGAACGCCGAATGCATCGCGCAACAGGAACGCGTCGACATCCTGGACGATAATCGCAAGCAGCGACAGCACGAACATCGGTATTGCCCACGACTTGCGCAGCAACAGGAATAAGCTGCCCAGCACACCTGCGTTCACAGCGATTGCGAATGCCGCTGTCGCCCAAGCCGGCGTCGAAACGAAAAACTCCTGCTGTGTCTCCGTCATTTTCGCCAGCGCTTCGGGTGACATTGTCACCTGCCCAACGTAAAAAACCAGTCCGATCAGGTTCCAGACCAATGCCGCGCCACCAATGATCCAGAAATTGGTCGACGGCTTGTTATCCAGGTAATCCACCATTGCATTCCCCCCTTTATTATCGACTCGCGCCCGGGTTGCGACGATGATCTATCGACATTCCTGCAAATGCAAGAATCTAAAGGGATGCGCAGGGCTTGTGCCGAAAGCAGCTCGTCAGGTGGTCGTTGACCAGGCCCGTGGCCTGCATGTGTGCATAGACGATGGTGCTGCCAACAAACTTGAAGCCGCGCTGCTTAAGATCCTTGCTCAGCGCGTCCGACTCCGCCGTGGTCGCAGGGATATCTGTGTCTTTGCGGAATCGGTGCTGGATTGGCCGGCCGTCAACAAATCGCCATATGTACTCCGAAAAGCTGCCGAACTCTTCCTGCACTTTGATAAAGGCACGCGCATTCACGACGGCTGCGTTGACCTTGAGGCGATTGCGAACGATGGCGGGGTCCAGCAATATCTTCTCGATACGGCGCGCCGTGAAACGTGCGACTTTCTGCACGTCGAAATCAGCAAACAGTTTCCTGTACCCGGCCCGCTTGTTAAGGATAGTCGACCAGCTCAGTCCGGCCTGTGCGGCCTCGAGAACCAGGAATTCGAACTGTACGCGATCGTCGCGCGACGGCACGCCCCACTCGGTGTCATGGTATTCAATGTAATTGGGCGCACCGCCGGTGACCCATTTGCAGCGCGTTAATGTCTTGCTCATGGTGGCATTAACCGGTGATGAACCGGTGACAGTTACCTTTGGTAACTGTCACCGGCTGTCTTACCGTATGTGGCCTGGCTCAGGGCTTGTCACCGCCGCAGGAACCCTCGCCGCAAGCCCCCTCGGCGTCTTTCTCCTCGCCTTCCTTCTCGCCGCCGCAGGAACCTTCACCTTCCTTGTCACCGCCGCAGGAACCTTCACCTTCCTTGTCACCGCCGCAAGAGCCTTCACCTTCCTTCTTCTTGTCAGCGCCACAGGAACCTTCCTCGCCCAGCAAGTAGCCGGCACCGAGGCTGGAAATTGCAAACGGACTTTCAATCGTGTTGGCATTTGCGATGCTGCTGCCAAGGGCAAACGTACTTGCCAGGGCTGCACCAACGGCGAGTGCTACGGGCTTGATCACTTTCTTGTCTGACATCTTCATATCTCCTGCTGGGTTTTTGGGAAAGGGTGGTTTCAGGTGCTCCATTGCACCGACTTCAAAACCTGCTGTTGAATTTGCTCAAGCTGTTCATCTTTTGTACCAATGATGGCGACGCTGCCATTGCCGACCGGCAATATGAGGCCATGCCGGTGACCGTCATCCAGTTCGATCACACCGGATACTTTCTCTTGCGGCAACAACAGGATGGTGACCGGGCCGCTGCTGCCCTGGATGACCAGGTGCGGGATATCGTTGCCATTAATCGGGCAGGTTTCTGCGAAAGTAATCAGGCCTGCGCTGTGATCCATGCGCGCAATTGTAGCCGGCACCACTTCGCCCAGGTGCTGATCCGTCACCGCCACATCGGTAACGCGCAGCGCGTCCGGTTCGTGCGTAACGTGCGCGAGCACTTCGCTTGCCAGTTCGTTCGCCGAAAGCTCCGCATTGCCCGCAAAGCGAAGACCGACAAACGCTGCCAGCGCCACCGAGGCGGCCAGCGCAAACCAGGCCGGCGTAGTAACACGGCGCCGGGCTGGCAGGGAAACAACGTTCTCGATGGCAACACCTTGCAGCGCTGGCGGCACGAATTCGGGCACCTCGAGTAGCAGCGCCTGGCGGATCCGTGCGTCCAGAGCTCGCATTTCATCGCGATACGCCTGGCACGCCGCGCATTCGTTGCGGTGCCCGGCGCCACCGTCGAAATTTGGGTCGGCGCCAACGAGCTGCCGATACTCGTCGCAATTCATAGTAGTGTCGCCGGCACTCATTCTGCCTTTCCTGTCTGCATTTTTTCCCGTAGCTTTGCCCGCGCCCGGTGCAGCCGCGTCAGCACTGCGCCTTGTTGAATTCCCATCTGCTCTGCGATCTCATTCGTGCTGTAGCCCATCAGGACCTGCAACACCAATGGCTCGCGATAATCATCATCGAGCGCATAGATCGCGGCGCGCATATCACCGAGATCATCATCGGGTTGCGTAGCCAACAACGCCGACTGCGCCGCTGTCAGGTTGTCGATGTCAACAGTCTCGAGTCGATTACGTTCGAAGTAGCGCGCATTTTCGCGACGTACGATCGTCAGCAACCAGGATCTGGCGGCCGCATCCTCGCGCAGCGCATCAAGCGACTTCCAGGCCCTGAGCATCGATTCCTGCACAACTTCCTCCGCAATCACTTTGTCCCGGCATAACCAGGCGGCATAGCGATACATGTCCGGGTGAAACACTGCCACGATCCGATCAAACCTCTGGCGCCGCGCCTGGCCGGCATTGCTGCTTTGCATTCGAATTGACCCGTGTCCTGTCGCTTTTATTACGTGGCGCGCTGAAAACTGTGATTCAAGCGTGGAAACCGCCGTTAAATACAGGGAAAATCAGCATTTGTCGTTTCATTCTGCCCAGTTATGAGTCAGAACAGTAGCCACCGGTTCCCGAACACACGCCTGCGGCGTACTCGTCGCAGCGCGGGCCTGCGCCGACTGGTCGCGGAGACCACCCTGAGTGCCGCCGACCTGATCTGGCCGGTGTTCGTGCTAGATGGGAAAAAGCGCGAGGAATCAGTGAGTTCCATGCCCGGAGTGAGCCGCAAAAGCGTCGACATGCTGCTCCGCGACCTGGCCGACGTGGTTGCCCTCGGCGTACCGGCAATTGCCCTGTTTCCGGTTATCGACGATGCACAGAAATCTCTCGATGGCGCCGAGTGCGCCAACCCGGACGGCCTCGCCCAGCGCGCCGTGCGCGCAGTAAAGGCCGCATACCCCGATCTTGTAGTAATCACTGACGTCGCGCTCGATCCGTACACGACCCATGGCCAGGACGGCATTATCGACGAGCATGGTTATGTACTGAATGACGCAACGGTAGCGATGCTGGTACGACAGGCGGTTTCGCACGCGGATGCCGGCGCTGACATTGTCGCACCATCGGATATGATGGATGGCCGCGTTGGCGCGATCCGTGCCGCACTCGAAGCGTCGGGACATCACAATACTTTGATCCTCGCCTATGCTGCCAAGTACGCCTCGTGCTTTTATGGTCCGTTTCGCGACGCGGTAGGCTCGGCAAAAAACCTCGCCGGCGGCGACAAGTCCGGTTACCAGATGGCGCCGTCAAACAGTGACGAGGCTTTGCGTGAAGTTGGTCTGGACATTGCCGAAGGTGCGGATATCGTCATGGTCAAACCGGCGATGCCATATCTCGATATCGTGCGCCGGGTGCGCGATCATTATGCGATACCGACTTTCGCCTACCAGGTCAGCGGCGAGTACGCGATGATCAAGGCGGCTGCGGCGAACGGCTGGCTGGACGAACGCAAAGTGGTACTCGAGTCCCTGCTATGTATCCGACGCGCCGGCGCGCAGGCGATCCTGACCTATTTCGCCGTGGATGCGGCGCGCTGGCTGGCCGACCAGGCAGGCTGACATCTTGCACGAGAAGACAATCACGTTTGACCGCTACGGTGTCATGGGATACCCCATATCGCACAGCCGTTCGCCGGTTATTCATCGCCTGTTTGCGCTGCAGACCGGTCAGAACATCCAATACGAGTTGCTGCAGGTTTCCGCCGATAAACTCGAAACCGCCGTGCGCCAGTTTCAACGCACCGGCGGCAAGGGCCTGAACGTTACCGTGCCGCACAAGCGTGCGGTTGCGAAACTGGCCGACCACATTTCGGAGCGTGCGCGTACGGCAGGCGCCGTAAATACTTTGTCATTCATCGAGGGCGAGATTCATGGCGACAATACCGATGGCATCGGCTTGCTCCGTGATCTGGTCGTAAACCTTGGCCTGAACCTCGACGGCGCCAATATCCTGATTCTCGGTGCCGGCGGGGCAACAAGCGGTATCGTTGGTCCGCTGCTCGAGATGGAGCCCGCCATGATCCGGATTGCGAATCGTACACTGGATCGCGCAGAGGAGATCGTCAGCCGTTTCAAGCACCTCGGCCCGGTCAGTGCGTGCCATTTCAACGCCGTTCCGGTCAGCACGCCTTACGACCTGGTCATTAACGCCACCTCCGCGGGTGTCAAGGGTGAAGCGCCGCCATATCCTGCAGCCGCTATCAATGAAACGACATTCTGTTATGACCTGTCCTACGGATTGACGCCGACCCCTTTCAGTGTCTGGGCACGTGAGCACGGCGCCGCGAAATCTGTGATGGGCTGGGGCATGCTGGTTGAACAGGCGGCCGAATCGTTTCACATCTGGCGGCACGTCATGCCCGACACGGCGCCGGTGCTCAAGCAGATGTCGATCAGCGCATAGTCACGAGTTCTTCGGCGCTGGTCGGATGAATCGCGACCGTGTCATCGAAGTCCGACTTGGTTGCGCCCATTCGAATCGCGACCGCGAAGCCCTGTAACATTTCATCCGCGCCCTCACCAATGATATGGCAACCGATGATGCGCTCTTCATCGCCAAGTGTGATCAGCTTCATCGATGAGCGCTGTTTCAAATTACCCAGCGCAAAGTACATAGACGTAAAGCCGGAGTTATATACTTTGATCGCATCGCCGTGTGCGGCACGCGCATCGGCTTCGCTCATACCCACGGTGCCAATCGGTGGGTGACTGAAAACCACGGTTGGAATCAACTGGTAGTCGAGATGGCGTCCAGCCTTGCCGCCGTACAGCCGGTCTGCAAGCCGCCGGCCGGCGGCAATCGCGACCGGTGTCAGCGCTGCCCGGCCTGTGACATCACCGAGCGCAAAAATGTGTTCGACATTGGTCTGCTGATAATCGTCGACCGGGACGGTGCCGGCTGCGCTGGTTGCGACGCCGGCATTTGCCAGCGCGAGTCCATCAGTGTTGGGCTCGCGGCCGATCGCCCAGAGCACGCAATCCACCGGGCCAAAACGGCGGCCGTCCTCCGCCTGCAGCTCCAGTCCGGCGGCGGATTTCTGCAGCGACTTCGGGATGCACCGCGTTTCGACTGAGATACCGTCATTGCGCATCGCCTTGAGCAATTCGCTGCCCAACATCGCGTCAAAGTCGCGAATTACGCCGTCCTTGCGTACCAGCAGGCGGGTCTCGCTGCCGAGGCCATTGAATACGCCGGCCAGCTCCACCGCGATATAGCCGCTGCCTGCAACCAGTACCCGTTGCGGCCGCTCGGCAAGCTGGAAGAAACCATCGGAGGTGATGCCCAGTTCGGCACCCGGAATGCGCGGCACGGCCGGGCGACCGCCGGTTGCAATAACAATGCGTTCCGCGTGGAATTCGGTGTCGCCAACGGCGACCGTATGTGCATCAACAAAGCGCGCGCTGCCTGGCAGGTAATCGACACCACTGTTGTCGAGCAACTTTGCATATATGCCATTAAGACGGTGTACGTAGGCGTCGCGACGCTGTTTGAGCCCGCCCCAGTCGTGGCCATGCACTTCGATATTGAAGCCGTAGTCGGCAGCATGCGCAAAATGATGCGCATGGCTCGCCGTGTACCACATGACTTTCTTTGGCACGCAACCGACGTTGACACAGGTGCCTCCGAGCGGACCGTGCTCAGCGAGCGCGACGCTGGCGCCGTACTCCGCAGCGCGGCGCGCGTGCGCAACACCACCGCTGCCACCACCGATGACAAAAAGATCGTATTTCTTACTCAATTTCTTCCCCGTTTTTTACAGGGGTCAGAGCCCTTTGCGCAGTAAAGGGCTCTGACCCCTGTAGATTCCCCGACTGTGATAAAGTCGCGGCGATGTCCAACCCCCTCCTCGATACCTCATCGCTGCCGCGATTCATGGAAATATCGCCTGAGCACGTCATGCCTGCGCTCACTGAGCTTATCGCAGCACACCGGCAAAAACTTGACCAGCTGCTTATGGCCACGCCAGAACCGGACTTCGACTCGCTGGTCGCCCCGCTGGAGGAAATGGGCCACGAACTCGCTCGAGTGTGGTCGCCCGTGAGTCACCTGCAAGGCGTGCTCGGTTCCGGTGCGTGGCGCGACGCGTACAACAGCGCATTGCCGTTATTGACCGAGCATGGCACCGAATTAGCACAAAACGTACCTCTGCAACAGGCGTACGCGGCAGTTGGCAAGGCACTCGATGCGACCGCTGGTCCGGCAAAGCGCAGTGTTGTCGATCAGGCCCTGCGCGACTTCCGCCTCGCGGGCGTAGACCTGCCCGACGCCGCCAAGTCCCGCTTCAGGCAAATCATGCAGCAGCTTGCTGCGACGCAGGCCGCTTTCGAGCACAACGTGCAGGATGCTTCCGACGCGTGGAGCCTGCATATTGCGGACGAAAAAGAGCTCGCCGGGCTTGCACCGCAGATTATCGAACGCGCTGCTGCCGAAGCACGTAAGCGTGATCGCCAGGGCATGTTACTTACGCTCGATTATCCAACGTATGACGCGATTATGCGCCAGGCCGATAATCGCCGGTTGCGTGAGGCCATGTATCGAGCCTGGGTCACGCGCGGCTCGGAACATGGCGAACACCCGCAGTGGGACAATAGCGCGAATATCGAGCTCATCCTGGCCTTGCGTCACGAAGCAGCGCAGCTGGTTGGTTTTCGAAATTACGCCGACTACTCGCTGGCTACGAAGATGGCGCAGTCGACCGCCGAAGTGCTGGAATTCCTGCGCGAGCTGGCAAGTCGTTCACGTGCCGCGGCGGAAAAGGAGCTCTCCAACCTCAGCGAGTTCGCGGGCCGTACCCTCGCGCCGTGGGACATTGCTTATTCCCTTGAAAAGTTCAAACAGAAGAAACATTCAATTTCGAACGAGGAATTGCGCCGCTATTTCCCGGCGCAAAAAACCGTCGCCGGCTTGTTCAAACTGGCGGAGCGGCTTTACGGCGTGCGACTGGAAGCTCAGGACAACGTCGCGCGCTGGCACGAGGATGTACGCTATTACCGGGTTCGGGACGAGGCTGGCGCGCTGATCGGGGGGTTCTATACCGATCTCCATGCGCGCACCGGCAAACGCACCGGCGCGTGGGTGGATGAGTGCGTCGGTCGCAAGAACCTCAATGGACAGCCGACGCTTCCGGTCGGTTACCTGGTCTGCAACTTTCCGCCGCTCGACGACCGCGGTCGTTCCTTGCTGACGCACGATGATGTCGTGACGCTGTTTCACGAGTTTGGCCACATGCTGCACCAGCTGTTGACGCGAGTCGACTACCCGAGCATTTCCGGTATCAATGGTGTGCCCTGGGATGCGGTGGAGCTGCCAAGCCAGTTCATGGAGAATTTTGCCTGGAACTTCGAAGTGCTCGAGATGTGCTCAGGCCATGTTGACAGCGGCAAGCCACTTGAGCGGGAACTGTTCGACAAGCTCGAGGGTAGTCGCAACGTAGGGGCCGGGCTCGCGATGTTGCGACAGCTGGAGTTCGCCTTGTTCGATTTCCGCCTGCACGCAGAATACGATCTGGCCAAAGGCTCGCGGGTTTTGCAGATCCTCGCCGAGGTGCGCGAGGAGGTTTCCCTGCTCCAGCCCCCCGACTACAACCGCATGCCGCACAGCTTTACGCATATCTTTGCGGGCGGCTACGCGGCGGGCTACTACAGTTACAAGTGGGCCGAGGTACTGGCAGCTGACGCTTTCGGTGCCTTCGAGGAGGCCGGCATTTTTGATCAGGCAACGGCAAAACGTTTTCGCAGCGAGATTCTCGAGATCGGCGGCAGCCGCGACATCATGCAGGCCTACATTGCGTTTCGCGGACGCAAACCGAAGATCGATGCGCTGCTCGCGCACAACGGCATAATTTGAGCGTGAAGATTGCGACCTGGAATGTGAATTCGCTTAAGGTGCGCCTGCCACACGTGCTTGAATGGCTAACCGCCAATAAACCCGACGTGCTGGTGCTGCAGGAAATCAAGCAAACAAGCGACGCGTTTCCGGCCGCTGCATTTTCTGCGGTTGGCTACCAGTCTGTCGCCAACGGCCAGAAAACCTATAACGGCGTGGCCGTAGTCAGTCGCTTCGAAATCTCCGATCCGGTGTTCGAGTTTCCTGATTTTGCTGACCCGCAGCGGCGGGTACTGGCTGCGACCATCAACGGCACACGCGTGGTGAACCTGTATATTCCGAATGGCTCCGAGGTAGGCTCGGAAAAATATGCCTACAAACTGGGCTGGCTGAATATCCTGCGGGACTTCCTTGCCGGTGAACTGCTCCGCCACCAGCGGCTCGTGGTACTCGGCGACTTCAACATCGCGCCGACCGACGCGGACGTTTACGACCCGGAGGGCTGGGGTGATGCCGTCCTTTGCAGCCCTCTGGAACGACAGGCGCTGCGAGAGTTGCTTGCACTCGGCCTGACGGACGTTTTTCGCAAGTTCGAGCACCCCGAAAAATCGTTCAGCTGGTGGGACTACCGGGCGGCGGGATTTCGCCGCAACGCCGGCCTGAGAATTGACTTAATCCTGACTAACGATGCGATGACCGGCGCCTGTACTGCCTGCTACATCGACAAGGAACCGCGCACCTGGGATCGCCCCTCAGACCACGCGCCGGTTATCGCCGAGTTTCATTTTCAGGCAACTACGATATGACATATTGCCGAAAATCCCGGAGTGACGCAGATGGTCGCCCTGTATTATTTGCGGATGCCGTCAGGTGACAGATAAGAAAAGAATAATGTCGCAGGATCGCCGTAACGATTACGACGTTACCAATACCGTGCAGGTGAGCAATCCGATCGCGGTGCGCAATGCCGTTCGCACGCTGTTTTCCGAGGCGTTTCCGGGCGCATCCTTCGACAAGCTGTGGCTCGCTTTTTACGATTTCGAGCGCCTGTTCTCAGGCCGATTTCCGGGTTACCGCGGCTGCGATACGACTTACCACGATGTGCAGCACACGCTCGACATGACGCTTGCACTTGCCCGCCTTGTGGTCGGCTATGAGCGCAGTGTCGAACCCAGCGACCGGCTTGGTCCGCAACGTGCGCAGATGGCGATCATCACATCGCTGTTTCACGACTCCGGTTACATTCGGCACATCGAGCGCGACCAGGATTTCAGCAATGGCGCGCAGTTTACGCTACAGCATGTCTCGCGCAGCGCTGACTTCCTGCGCCGCTACCTGCCCGAACTCGGCCTTGTCCGGGATGTCGCGGTAAGCAGCATGATTGTGCACTTCACCGGTTACGAACTTGACCTCGACAAGATCGAGCTCGATGACCCGCGCGATATTATTTGTGGTCATTTGCTCGGAACCGCGGACCTGATGGCACAGGTAGCTGACCGCTGTTACCTCGAGAAGTGCCGCGACCGTCTGTACAAGGAGTTTGTGGTCGGCGGTATCGCCGTGGAGAATGCCGCACCCGGTGAATTCCAGGTACGCTACAAGTCAGGCAACGACCTGCTGCGCAAGACACCGACGTTTTACCAGCAGGTCATGCGTGATCGCCTGCATCGCAAGTTCAATCGCGCCTATCGATACATCGAGGTGCTCTACGACGGCCAGAATCCTTATATCGATGCCATTCGCAATAATATTTCGCACCTCGTGCGCGTGATCAAGGGTGGTGACTGGAGCCTGCTGCGCCGTGACCCACCGTGTTTTCTGGGCCTCACCACAGGCATCAACGAGATCGAAAACCTCGTGCGTCGCCAACTCGCAATAATGTCGGGCATGAAGATCGACTTCGAAACGTCGGTACTTATGCCGGTCTGAGTACTTGAAAGGGGTCAGAGCCCTTTTTCGACCACATGTGACATGCCATATATGGGCCTGAAAGGGCTCTGACCCCTTTCAGGTTTGCATCGGTATATAGCCGGGTTGCGCTTCGACGCGCTTGAGCCATGCGCGGATGTTCGCATACTTGCCGAGATCAAACTCGCCCTCTTCCGCGACGTGCGTGTATGCATATAAAGCGATATCAGCAATGCTGTAGCTGTCATTGGCGAAAAAATCGTTCTTCGCCAGGTGATTGTTCATGACCTTGAGCGCCTTGTAGCCACCCGGGCGTTTGCTTTCCAGGTTGGCCAGCTCCGCGGGCGGCTTGCCGAGATAGCGAACGATAAAGCGCGCCGTCGCGATGTAGGGCTCATGGCTGTATTGTTCGAAAAACATCCAGCTCAGGATATTGGCCCGCGCATAACGGTCCCCGGTGAATAATTCGCTGCCATCTGCCAGGTAATAGATGATGGCGTTCGACTCAGGCAGGAAGCGCCCGTCCGCCAACTTTAGCAGCGGTACCTTGCCATTCGGATTCATCGCGCGAAACTCGTCGCTCCGCGTTGCGCCCTGCATCAGGTCGAGCTCGTGCCAGACGTGCTCGATACCGAGCTGCGCGCAGACCAGCTGGATCTTGTAGCAATTACCCGAAATCGAATCACCATAAACTTCAATCTTACCGGTCATCTTTTTCTCCCCAGGTGCGCAACGCAAGATACTCGGCACGCGTTAACCGTCGATTGGCGTAAAACGCTGCGATGCCCGCACCGAACAGCGCAATAACGAGATCCGCTGGCGTCATGACCTCGTCAAAAAACACCGGCCAGGTCATGACGGTGAGGTTGGTCAGCACGGCGAGCGTTGTTGTTTCAAGAATCGGCGCGGTGAACGCTGCCGCGACGACAATATTCGCCAGCAACGAGCCGAGCACGGTGAATGCCGCTGCCAGCACGGGAAAGCGCCAGTCGAGCCCCAGACCGGCGCGGCGTACCGCATTCCCGATTAAAAAGCCCAGCAACAAAGTCAGCCATGGAAAAATTCGTCCGAATGTCACCGACAGCATCGACCAGAGGACGCTGAACAGGATAATCACGATCAGGCTCGCCATGATCGCATTGCGCGGCGATTGTGCGGCGCGCAAACGGCGCGCGTCGTCCTCGGTTGGCTGCCGGTCGACCACTGGCAAGTGTTTCTTGCGCAGTCGTATGATGCCGGTATTTTCCTCAATCATGACGGGTAACAATACGCGAATGCCGAAGCTCAATGCCATACTACTGATTAGCTCAACAGCCGTGCTGGGCTGCACCAGCCCGCCACCACAGGACCCGGCCGACATCGTTTTTCTTGACGGCGGTATTTATACCGTCGATGCGCAGCGCAGCTGGGCCGAAGCAATGGCCATCCGGAATGGTGTGATCGTCGCGGTCGGGGCCAACGCCGACGTGCGGGCACTTGTCGGACCTTCGACCGAGGTAATCAGTCTGGCCGGCCGCATGGCCATGCCCGGCTTACACGACTCGCATGTGCATCCGCTCGAAGGTGGTTATGAGTATGTGTACTGCAATCTCTGGAACGCAAAAGGAGTCGACGACATTGTTGGCACTTTGAGCCTTTGCGCGAAACAGCATAACGGCGAATGGTTCAATGCAGTTGGCCTGGATGTGGCCGTATTTGGTGTGGACGGGCCTGACAAAGCGCTGCTGGCCGGCATCGCCGACGACAAGTTCATCTTTGTTGACGATATGGGTGGCCACAGCGCCCTGGTCAATGACAAGGTGCTGGATCTCGTCGGCTACGACGAAAACACGCCGGATCCACCGCTCGGCGTCATCGAACGCCGCGCAGGCAGCAACGAGCCGAGCGGCTTCGTGCGCGAGGCAGCACGCGATGCAATCGACAGGCTGCGCCCGGCACGCGACCTTGCGACCAGCAAAGCCGCCATGCGTAAAGCCCTGCAGCTAATGAATTCGTATGGCATCACCTCGGTTTACGATGTCTGGGTCGGCGAGCATGAAATGCAGACCTACCAGGCGCTTGAGCAGTCCGGCGAGCTCACCGTTCGGGTGCTCGGCGGGGTTCAGGACGAAGGCGTATTCGAAAAACACTCCGGGCCGGACTTCGAGCGCGTACTTCAGGAGCGCCACAACTATGAGTCCGACCTGGTCAGCTACAACAGCGTCAAGATCATGGTCGACGGGGTTTTCGAAGGCGAGACCGGCGCGGTTTTAGAGCCTTATCTCACGACCGGACAGTTCGGGATACTGAACCACGAGCCCGATGAACTGCAGCAGCGGGTTGCTCGCTACTACGACCTTGGCATGCAATTGCATTTTCATACGATGGGAGACGCCGCAGCCCGGGCGGCTCTGGACGCGATCGAATACGCACGCCAGCGCGGCAGCGAGGAGCACAAGCGGCTGCGGCATACCTTGTCGCACCTCGGCCTGATCGATCCACAGGACATGCCGCGCTTTACCAACCTCAATGCCGGTGCCAGCTTCACCATGGTCTGGGCTTACGATGATTCGTGGACCACGGAATTGAACATCCCGGCGCTGGGCCACGAACGCGTTGACCGTTTCTATCCGATTCGTTCCGTTCACGACGCAGGCGGCGTGGTGCTAGGTGGCAGCGACTGGAACTACGGTGACCTCGATCCCTTGCTCTCTATCGAGACCGGCATCACGCGCGACGATCCTTTCGGGCCTGCCCGGCAGGGCGTGCCCGCGGTAGCTTCCAGCGAGCGCGTCGACCTTGCCACGATGATCGACGCCTACACGATCAACGGCGCGTGGCAGTTGCAAACCGAAAATGTGTCCGGCTCGATTGAGGTCGGCAAGCGCGCCGACCTCGTCATTTACGATCGCAATCTGTTTGACATCGATCCCTACGAGATCAGTGAGGCAAGCGTAGCCCTGACAATTTTCGACGGCCGCGTCGTGTACCGGGCCGACTGATGCGCGCCGCCTGGTACGAGAAATTCGGTGCGGCGCGCGAGGTCTTGCGGGTCGGGGAGATCGACACACCCAGTGTTGCGGCAGGCGAAGTACTCGTGCGCCTGCGCACCAGTGCCGTGAATCCGTCCGACACGAAAAAGCGCGCGGGATCTTTTCCGAACCTGCTCGATGACGGCTATGTCATTCCGAACAGCGACGGCGCCGGCATCATCGAGGCCGTCGGCGATGGCGTTGCCGCAGATCGCATCGGCGAGCGCGTCTGGGTCTACCAGGCGCAGTTCGCACGACGCTTCGGCACGGCCGCGGAGTACGTAGCGCTCGATGCCAGGCGCGCCGTGCCGCTGCCCGAACACGTCGACTACGAGGTCGGTGCCTGCCTCGGCATCCCGGCCATGACTGCGCACCGCTGCGCCTTCATTGACGGCGATGTCGCAGGGCAAACCATCGTGGTCACAGGCGCTGCTGGCCGGGTTGGCTACTACGCCGTGCAGTGGGCCAGCCAGGCCGGTGCCAGGGTCATCGCCACGGCGAGCAATGCTGCAGATGCCGATGCATGCAGGCTGGCGGGGGCCGCCGCGGTGGTTGATCATCGCAGCGCCACGTTCGCAGCGGACATTCTTGCGGCCAACCACGGTGCGCGCGTCGATCGCGCCATCGATCTCGAGTTCGGCGCCAATCTCGCCACCTGGATCGCAGTGCTCAGGACCTCGGGCACGGTGGCCACCTACGGCTCTACCGCCGTGCCTGCCCCGATCCTGCCGTTCTTCCAGCTCATGTACCTGGATATGACTATCCGCTTCGTCATCGTTTATGCCATGCCGGAAGCGGCCAAACAGCAGGCGACTGATGACATCACCGCAGCACTCGTGGCCGGCCGACTCACACATCGCGTTGCGGCGCGCTATCCACTCGCCGACATTGCCACTGCCAACGAGGCAATCGAAAAAGGTACTATGCGGGGTGCCGTTATCCTGACGATCGACTAGAAAAACAAGAGATACCGATGGACCAGAGCAAAATCGACTGGCCAAGTTTTATCGCATCCATGGCCATGATCCTGATGGTTTGCATTCCACTTGCCTACGCGGGCGACGATGCGGCGGTCTTTTTGCAGCATATTTACGACTATATCTCCCGAAAGTTCGGCATCCTGTACCTGCTGGCCGCCGTTGGCAGCGTCGGCTTCCTGCTATGGCTGGGCTTGAGCCGTTTTGGTCACGCCCGTCTCGGCGACGGGGAAGTCGAATTCAGCCAGATGAGCTGGATCGCCATGCTGTTTTGTGCCGGTATCGGTGCGGGTCTCATGTACTGGTGCGTGATCGAGTGGACCTATTACTACGATGCGCCACCTTTCGGCGTAGAACCGCACAGCGACGCGGCGGCCGAGTGGGCCTCGACCTACGGCATGTTCCACTGGGGCATTACGGCCTGGTCATTTTACTGCCTCTCGGCAGTCGCGATTGCCTACCCTTACTACAACCGCAAGCTCGATATCCTGCGCTTCAGCGTCGGCTGCAACTGGCTGCTCAGGGGCAACAATCACGGCCCGCTCGCACGGCTGATCGATTTCCTGTTCATGATCGCGATGATCGCCGGCGCGGCAACCGGCCTTGGCTTTTCAACACCGATGATCGCCGAGTGCCTGAAGTGGCTGTTCGGCATCGAACATACTTTTCAGCTTGAAGTAGTCGTCATGGCGGTCTGCGTCGGCATGTTCGTGATCAGCGTCTGGCTGGGACTGCGCAGTGGCATCAAGCGCCTGAGCGACATCAACCTGCTGCTCGCGATCGGGCTGTTGCTGTTCATCCTGTTCGCCGGACCGACCTTGTTTCTCCTCAAAACCAGTCTCAACGGCGTCGGCCTGATGGCGCAAAACTTTATTCGCATGAATTTCTGGACCGATCCGTTTACGGATTCCGGCTTCGTCGAGTCCTGGACGGTTTTTTACTGGGCGTGGTGGGTGGCGTTCGCTCCTTATGTCGGATTGTTCATCACTCGCATCTCGCGCGGCCGCACCATCCGCCAGGTAATTACCGGCATGCTGGTGTTCGGCTCGCTCGGTTGCTGGGTGTTCTACATGATCATCGGCAACTACAGCATGTTCCTGCAACTGAACGGCATCGTCGATGTGCTCGGCACCATCAAGGCTATTGATGGCAGCGCAGCCATCGTGGCAACACTCGAGGCCATACCGCTGGCACCGGGCGTGATCGCGGTGTTCACCGTGATGTCGATTGTGTTTGCGGCAACAACCTATGACTCTGCGTCATATACACTGGCCTCGAGCGCGACTCTGCACCTGTCCGCAGGCGAAGACCCGGCGCGCTGGCATCGGGTGTTCTGGGCATTTGCACTGGCGGTCATGCCGATCACGCTGTTGTTTGTCGGTGGCCTGAAGACCATCCAGGTCATGCTCCTGATTACCTCGACACCGATTCTCGTTGTTGGCGTGTTCATGTCGTACTCGCTTGTCCGGACACTGCAACACGATATGCCAGGCTAGCCGGTGTACCGATTCCTGCTGCTGACGATGCTGCTTGCGCTGGGCGCCTGCGATCGTGCGCCCACGATTGCGGTTGCTGGCGAGAGACTGACCGGCATGTATGTGGAAGACGGCAAGGTCGCCGCATTCCTCGGCATACCGTTTGCGGAACCGCCGCTCGGCGAATTGCGCTGGCAGGGGCCGCAACCGCTCGCGACGACAATGGCGCAACGCAACGTCACCGGGTTTGCGCCGGCCTGCATGCAGTCGATGCGCATCCTCGACTGGTATCGTGAGGTCGCCGCAGCCTTCGGCGGCCCGGCTGATTATTATCCTGACCTCGAGACCAGCGAAGACTGCCTGTATTTGAATGCCTGGACGCCGACGCTCGAGCGTGACGCGAAACTGCCGGTGATGGTCTGGGTGCACGGTGGCAGCAATCGCAGCGGCTGGTCGTATGAACCGAATTACCACGGCCACAAACTCGCGCAGCAGGGTGTGGTCGTCATTTCCATCGCCTACCGGCAGGGTCTGTTTGGCTTCATATCGCACGAGGACCTGGACCCGGCGCAGCCGCTCGCGAACTTTGCACTCTGGGACATCGTCGCGGCCCTGCAGTGGATCCGGCAAAACGTTGCGCTGCTCGGCGGCGACCCGAATCGTGTC
>JAOUHU010000096.1 GCA_029884455.1 Gammaproteobacteria bacterium
CCGTGGGTTCGAATCCCACCCTCTCCGCCAATTTCACTCGCAAGTTGTTGTTTTTCACTGATCACAAATAACCCATCCAGATTGGGGCCGCTTCCAGGGGGTGGGAGGGGTAAGAAACCGCTTTGTGAATATCGTCATGACCTCGTTTGTCACAGCCCTAAAAAACAAGAGCGGAATGTCCGAAGCGGTTGCGTGACGATTATCATATTGGCCAGGATTCCGGGCGTGGTTCCAGTCACGCAGACCTGCGGGCAAGGGGCCAGGGCCCGCAACGGACTGACCTTTTTTTGGCTCCCGGTGCATTGCCGGGCCACGGCTCGGTACAATGCGCAGCGATGTCCCTGAGTCGCATTTTTATCGTTCTGTTCCTCGCCCTGGCAGCGGCCTGTAGCAATAAGGTCAATGCACCGGTCTCCGCCGTGCCAAACAATGCTGTGTTACCCGGTGTTTATGCAGGCATATTTCCCTGCGATGGGTGCGAGGGTATCGAGGCGACCCTCTGGCTTCGTGCCGATGGGCGTTTCTTTTTTCGGCAACGCTATCCCAGCGACGACGCTCACGAGGCACGGACCGCGTACAGCTATGGCCGCTGGGAACCCCTTGTCGATGAAGCTGCGATAGAACTGCGCGGCGAGGGTCCACTGCGAACGTTCGAGAGCCCAGACGCAAAGACACTGTTGATGCGGACCTATTCGGAGCTGGAGCACCGGCTGACCAGGCAGTCGACTGCAACTGACTTTGGCGAAATCATCCGCGTGCGCGGCGTGATGCAGTTGCAAGGCGATGGCGCGTCTTTTACGGAATGCCTGACAGGCTACGTGGTGCCGGTCAGCCAGCGCGGCGAATTCCCGCGTTTCCGGCACCAGTATCGAAGTGCGGTTGTTAGTGGCAAGCCGGCCTTTGTTGAATTCGACGGCCGCTATTCCTGGTCGGCCGATCATGCGCCGCAGTCGCTGACGATCGAAAAGTTCGTCACGGTTAAAGCTGACGGTGGCTGTTGACCGAAAAGGGGTCAAAGCCCTTTTGCTGGCCTACCAGTCCTGCAGCAGCCGCGGTTCCGCGAGCAGCTGGATGCGCTCGTTGACGCGGTATTCGCGCGGGAAAATGCCGTGACCCTCGGCCTTGCCATCGCGAATTGCAATCAGCGCTGCACGCAGGTCTGCGACATCCCGCTGCGACAGGCGCGGCAGGCCGGGTGCGGCGTTGCGGTGTGCGCCCAAAATATCAGCCGAGTCCGGGATGGCCGCAAGCATCGTATCGGATCCCTGCAAGTAGTCGCGCATGCTGCTGTTCGGCAGGAACGCGTACAACGGACCCGGGTATATGAAGTCGCCGCTGAACACGTAGCCAGTGCCAACATCGAGCAGCGAGATCGAGTCCTCGGTATGACCGGGCGTATACAGCACGCGCAATTGCCGCTCGCCAAGATCGATAATGTTACCGACCGGTAACCACTCATCGACATGCAAGGTCGGCGCAGCGACGCCCTCCGCGGTACCCAGGTGTTCGCGCCAGTTGAGCGCCAGGCGGTTGGCCGTGGCACGGCGCCGGAGATACGGCAGGTCGACCACCGCGACGTGCGCAAAAGTGATCGTATTGCCGACGTGATCGTAGTGAAAGTGCGATGGAATAAACGTGATCGGCAGATCGGTCAGGGTTTCGGCGACGCCGCGAATGTCGCGATAGCCAGGACCGGCGTCAAACAGCACAGCCCGTGCTTCGCCCAGGATCAGGTAGCTGAAATTCTGCTCGTGATACAGCGGCTCGCCGATCGCATAGGTGCGGCTGTCGATTGCTTCAACGAGGAAATAATCATCGTGCCAGTGGCTGCTCGCAGCTTCGGCGGCCGCTTCGAGCAGCGGCGGCGGTACGCCATCGGCCAGCAGGTCAAACAGGATCCGGTGACGTTGCCACACGGCCGCCGATACCAGACCCAACACCAACGCGATGACAAACAATGATTTTTTTATCAATTGCCGGTCCCACCCGTCAGTCAGTGCGCCATGGTATCGCTTTCTTGGGCGCGGTGTACCGGATGATCTGCATGACCCGAGCGCTGCGTCATTCGCCGCACTGGTCTTTCCGCAACGGCAGGCTTATTCTGCTCGCTCCTCGTGCCCCTAACATGACATTCCTGGGAAGTGAAATTTATGAAAGCCAAAAGATCGTCCATCGTGTTGTTAATGATCTCGGTCGCCAGCATGGTTGTGCCGGCCATCGGCCAGGCCGGTCCGCTCAAGGCGGGCGCCGCCAAACTCGATATTACGGCGCTGGCATACCCGGATGGCAAGGCGCCCGCGACCGACCGCGACAATGACCATCTCTTCCTGCGCGCGATCGTGCTGGACAATGGCGATACCCGGGCGGTGTTGATCGGTGCCGATCTCAGCTTCATTCGTCCCGACGAGGCGTACCTCGAAGCCACAGCGACGATGGCCGAGGAACTCAACATACCGCAGGAAAATGTGCTTATGTCGGGTACGCACACGCACAGCGGCGTCAACAATGAGTGGCTGGTGCAAAATTACTCCAGGCTCTCGGAAGCTCTCGTCAAGGTTACGCGTGAGGCGAGCACCAGGCTGCGCCCGGCCAAGGTCGGTTTCGGTGAAGGTGCCGTGTACCTGAATACCAATCGTGATGCGATCGATGCGAAGACCAAGTTGTGGACGCAGGCACCGAATCCCGAAGGTCCATCCGACAAGACACTGGCCGTTCTTGCGTTCATTGACGAGGCGGGCAAGCCCATCGCCGGCTACATGAACTACGCCATGCATCCGATCAACGGCTATCTCTCCGGCTTCATCAGCGGTGATTTCTCCGGCGCTGCCAGCCTGCATGTCGAAAAAGCGTTTGCTGGCGACATGGTCATGGTGTTCTCGCAGGGCGCGCAGGGTGACCAGATGCCACTGCATTTGCGCAACAGTACCAACGTGATGGCGGCTATTTCAGGTGTCGAACTGACGGGATTCGAATTTGTTCGTGAGGAAATCGAAACGCCATTGCGCGAAGGAAAGGTGCCGCGCGGCAAGAATGATCCGGCGGTGGATGAGGCGGACAAGAACTGGATGGAGGCGCAGGGTGCGTTGCTCGGCGAAGAAGCGATTCGCGTCATGAGTTACATGGATCGACTGGACGGCGATGTGAAAATCGGCGGGCAGCTCAGGACCTTGACGTGCCCGGGCCGGGTCTGGACGAATTCTGCGGGCGCCCGTGCCGGCAATCCGGGTATCTACGCCGATGGCGAAGATGTGCACATGCGGCTCGGGGTACTGGCGATCAACGATATAGCGCTGGCATCGATCAACGCCGAAGCTTACAACCAGATCGGGATGGATGTTAAAGCTGCGTCACCGCTGGCCAGGACGATGTTTGTTGCGGTCGCCAACGGTCGCGCCAATTCGGGCTACATCCCGACCGATGACGCCTACGGGCGGTATACGTTCCAGGTTGTCGCGTCGCGGCTCAAGCCAGGCTGTGCGCAGGACGGTATCGTCAACGGCATTACTGACATGATCTACGACTACCTGCAGTAACAGTCGTGACTAAGTTTCGCTACACGACCATCACGGCCGTGGTCATAGCGAACATGGTCGGGACCGGCGTATTCACGAGTCTGGGTTTTCAGCTGCTGAATATACGCTCGGGGTTCGTGCTGCTGATGTTGTGGGCCGTTGGTGGAGTCGTGGCGCTTTGCGGCGCCATGAGCTATGCGGAGCTCGGTGCCGCGATGCCGCGCTCCGGCGGCGAATACAATTTCCTGACGCGCATTTACCATCCGGCGGTCGGCTTTGTCTCGGGCTGGGTGTCGGCCACGGTCGGATTTGCCGGGCCGACGGCACTGGCGGCCATGACGTTTGCCGCGTACGCGACCTCGGTACTGCCGGGCGACCAGGAGCCGGCCGCGCTCAAGGCGCTGGCCTGCAGCCTGATTGCCCTGTTGACACTCGTGCACGGCAGCACGCGCCGCAACAGCGGTGGCCTGCAGGTCGTGTTCACGGCCATGAAGGTGGTCGTGATCGTGGCCTTCTGTGCCGGCGCGCTGTGGTGGGTCGATGTCGCACAGCCGGTCGCATTCACGCCGGTCAGCGGCGACCTGGACTTGCTGGCGAGCAGTGCATTTGCGGTCTCACTCATTTATGTCAGTTATGCCTACACCGGCTGGAACGCGGCGACTTATTTAAGCGGTGAACTGGAAAATCCACAGCGCACGCTGCCCTGGATACTCGGCTGCGGGACTTTGCTCGTGATGTTGTTATACCTGGCGCTGAATTACGTGTTCCTGCGCGTCGCGCCAATGGACGTCATGAGCGGCCAGGTCGAGGTCGGCTACCTGGCAGCCGATGCCGCCTTCGGTGCGGCGGGCGGAAAGTTCACGGGCCTGGTGTTGAGCCTGCTGTTGATATCGACCGTCAGTGCCATGACGGTCGCGGGCCCGCGCGTGCTGCAGGTGATCGGCCAGGACATCCGTGCCTTGCGGGCGCTCGCTCGCACCAACCGCGACGGCGTGCCAGCCACGGCAATACTCCTGCAATCGTCTCTGGCGATATTGTTTATCCTGACCTCGAGCTTTGAATCGGTACTCGTGTTCGCCGGCTTCATCCTGGCTTTGAACAGCTTTGCGACCGTGCTCGGCGTGTTCGTTCTGCGTTTTCGGCAGCCGGACCTGCCGCGCCCCTACCGCACGTTTGCCTATCCGCTGACGCCGCTGATCTACCTGGCCGTGACCGGCTGGACCCTGGTCTTCGTGCTGCTCGACAAACCGATAGAATCATTGCTCGGACTTGCAGTGATCGCAGTTGGCTTGCTGGTTTACGCGCTCATGTCCGGGACAAGTCTGTATCTCAAGGGGAAGTACAATGAATAAATTTCCTGCTTTGCTTGCTGCCGGTATGTTGGCATTGGCACTGAATCTGTTTGCGCAAACCGGGCCGGGCTGGATCACGTTGATCGATGGCGGTGTCATCAACAAGCTGAATCAATTGGGCGAAGCCAACTGGCGGGCCGAAGACAACGTCGTCGTCGTCGACCAGCACTCTGCAGTGGGCGCTGCTTTCCTCATCACCGCGGAAAGCTACAAGGATGTTCAGGTTTACCTGGAATTCTGGGCCAGCGAGGACGCCAACAGCGGAATTTTCATTCGTTGCGCGAACCTCGATCCGAATCCGAGCAGTAGCGGCTGTTATGAAGCCAATATCTTCGATCAGCGTCCGGACCCGACCTACGGCACCGGGGCAGTGGTCAGCTTCGCGGAGGTTGACCCCATGCCCAAGGCCGGTGGCCGCTGGAATACCATGGAAGTCACTGCGCAGGGTCGGCAGATTACGGTAGCCGTCAACGGCCAGCAGACGGTCAGTTTCAGAAATGATTTGCTTCGTGAAGGACCGATCGCGCTGCAATACGGGGCCGGAGTGCTGAAGATTCGCAAGTTCGCGATAAAGCCCCTGGCCGTTGCGCAATCGTGACGCTGCAAGCATAAGGAACGGACAAGCAATGCCCGCACCCCCCACACCACTCTACAGCCACGACAAGTACTGGGCGGAATGCTTCGGTACCGCGCCGCAATTACCGATGTCGCGCGCGGAAATGGACGCGCTGGGCTGGGAATCCTGCGACGTCATCATTGTTACGGGCGATGCCTACGTCGATCATCCATCTTTTGGCATGGCGATCATCGGCCGCCTGCTCGAGGGACAGGGATTCCGGGTCGGCATCATCGCGCAACCCGACTGGCATTCGAAAACAGCTTTCGAGCAGCTCGGCAGGCCGAATCTCTATTTCGGCGTCGCCGCCGGCAACATGGATTCGATGATCAACCGTTATACGGCGGACAGGAAAGTCAGAAACGATGATGCCTATACGCCAAGCGGTGTTGCCGGCAAACGCCCCGACCGGTGTTCGCTCGTTTACTCGCAACGCTGCAAGGAAGCCTACCGGGACGTGCCGGTAATTCTCGGCGGCATCGAGGCCTCGCTACGGCGCATTGCACATTTCGATTACTGGCAGGGTAGCGTGCGCCGTTCAATCCTGCTCGATGCGAGCGCCGACATGCTGGTCTACGGCAACGCCGAACGCGCGATCGTCGAATTATCGCACCGGCTTGCGCGCGGCGAACGCGTTGACGAAATCAAAGACGTGCGCGGCACGGCGTTTATTCGCAGCGACACACCGGCGGGCTGGTGGGAAATTGACTCGACCCGCATCGACCGGCCCGGGCGTATCGACCAGATCGTGAGCCCCTACGTGAACACGCAGGACAGCGAGGCCTGCGCGAGCAAGCAGCAGGCGGGCCCGGTCAGTGACGACGACAAGGTACTGCGTTTCGTCCCGGACGCGCGCCGCAATCGTAGCCGCACGGTGATTCGCCTGCCGTCATTCGAAAAGGTGCGCAACGATGCCGTCCTCTACGCACACGCAAACCGCGTGCTGCATCTTGAGACCAACCCGGGCAACGCGCGCGCGCTGGTGCAGGCGCACGGCGATCGTGACCTGTGGCTGAATCCGCCGGCATTG
>JAOUHU010000039.1 GCA_029884455.1 Gammaproteobacteria bacterium
GCCGCGAAGCGTGTCGCCTTCGACAATGGGCGCGACGAAGCTGCGGTGCAGCATCGGCCGGATGCCGGCCTCCTGCACCAGCACATCGGCAACGTACTTGAATGCCTCGCCATCGAGCGAGTGGCTGATGGACTGCGGCTCCGGCATGGCGGCGCCCATGCGCTTGGCGCGCTCCTCGAACTCCCGGCCGACGCCTTCGCTGTCGACGGTATTTTCGTGCCGGTACCAGGCAAAGCCTTCGACGCCGACCTGGGTGATATTGCCGCCGAAACAACCGAATCGGTCGATCAGCGTTGTCTCTACGCCCGTGCGCGCTGCAGCGATTGCAGCGGCGAGGCCACCAGGACCGCTGCCGACGACCAGCACCTCGGTCTCGAGGATGACATCCGTTTGCCGTGCCGCTTCGGTTATTTGGCGCATTCGTACTAGTATGCCCGGGGTCATTTCGGTTTAAAGTGCATTCTAATGAGTAACGGCGACAGAAAAGAGTTTGATTACGTCATCGTCGGCGCCGGGTCGGCCGGCTGCGTGCTGGCGAATCGGCTCAGCGAAGACCCGCATGCGTCGGTGCTGCTGCTCGAAGCCGGTGGCGTGGACCCGTTCTGGGACTGGCGCATTCGCATGCCGGCAGCGCTCGCTTACCCGATGAACGGCACCCGATATAGCTGGAACTACCACACCGAACCGGAACCCCATCTGGACGGTCGCCGCGTGCATTGCCCGCGCGGCCGCGTCCTGGGCGGTTCCTCGTCCATCAACGGCATGGTCTATATCCGTGGCAACGCGCTCGACTACGACCGCTGGGCCCTGGAAGATGCCGCGCTGGCCCACTGGGACTACCGGCATTGCCTGCCGTATTTCAAAAAGGCCGAAACCCGCGAAGGCGGCGGTGACGACTACCATGGTAGCGACGGGCCACTGCACGTCAGCAGGGGGCGCGGTGCCGGGCCCTTATTCGCGGCATTCATCAAGGCCGGACGACAGGCGGGCTATCCCTACACCGATGACCTGAACGGCTACCAGCAGGAAGGCTTCGGTCCAATGGATCGCACCACGCGAAGAGGCGTACGGCATTCAACCTCGCTCGCCTACCTTAAGCCGGCGCGCGAGCGCGCCAACCTGACGGTACTGACGCGCGCGTACGCGACGCGCCTGTTGCAAAACGGCCAGCGCGTCGAGGGCGTTGAATTCACGCGCAATGGTACCAGGGCTATTGTGCACGCGACTCGCGACACGATACTCGCCGGCGGGCCGATCAATTCGCCGCAACTGCTGCTGTTGTCCGGTATCGGCCCGGGCGATCAGCTGCGCGCGCTCGGCATCGCTGTCAATCACGAACTGCCCGGTGTCGGCCAGAACCTGCAGGACCATCTCGAGGTCACGGTACAGATGGAGTGCCTGCAGCCGGTATCGATCTACCGCTATTACAACCTGCTGGGCAAGGCTTACGTCGGCGCGCGCTGGCTGTTCACGCGTACGGGAATTGGCGCGACCAACCAGTTCGAGGCCGGTGGCTTCATTCGCAGCCGCGTCGGCGTTCCCTACCCGGACCTGCAGTATCACTTTTTCCCGATGGCGGTACGTTATGACGGCAAGAGTCCGAATAACTCGCACGGATTCCAGGCGCACATTGGCCCGATGCGCTCGAAGAGCACCGGCGCGGTGACTCTGCGCACTGCGAATCCGGCCGACGCGCCGCGCATCCAGTTCAATTACATGCAGCGCGAGGAAGACTGGCAGGAGTTTCGTGCCGGCATTCGGCTGACCCGCGAAGTGCTCGCGCAGGAAGCATTGAAACCCTATGCAGGTCGCGAACTCTCGCCCGGGCCCGAAGTGCAAAGTGATGCCGAGATCGATGCCTGGCTGAAACGTTCGGTCGAATCGTCCTACCATCCCTGCGGCACCTGCAGGATGGGTAGCGATGCCATGTCGGTGGTCGACGCCGAGTGCCGGGTGCATGGCCTCGAAGGCCTGCGCGTCGTTGATTCATCGATCATGCCGTCCATTGTCAGTGGCAATCTCAACGCGCCAACCATCATGCTGGCCGAAAAAGCGGCGGATCTTGTAAAAGGAGTGCCGCCGCTGCCGCCGAGCGATGCGCCGGTGCACAAGGCACACGACTATCGTGAGCGGCAGCGCTAGCCCGGAGCTGTCAACGCTTGATCGTTACCTGCGGCTTGCTGTGCTGGTGCTCGCCGCTGGCGCGATCTATCCGCTGCTTTACCTGCGGCAGAATTTCGAAGTGACGCTGCTCGAGTCGTTCGCCATTACCGCCGGCCAATTGAGTCGCTGCTACGCGATACTCGGTGTGCTGTTCATGCTCACCTACGTGCCGAGTGGCTGGCTCGCCGACCGCATCGCGCCGCGGCTGCTGCTGTCATTCTCCCTGGCCCTGGCCGGCTTGCTCGGCGCCTGGTTTTCGAGCGTGCCCTCTTTCGAATCACTGCAGCTTATTTTCGCCGGCTGGGGTCTCGCCACCGGGCTGACGTTCTGGGCAGCGCTGATCAAGGCCACCACCATGCTGGCGCAGCGCGATGAGCAGGGGCGATTTTTTGGCATTCTCGAAGGTGGTCGCGGCCTCGTGGAGGCGATCCTCGCCTCGATCGCGGTGGGGCTGTTCAGTTACTGGACCTTGAGCAGCGGCAGCTCGCCGGGCAGCGCATTGCGCGGCGTTATCTGGCTCTACACCTCGTGCATGCTGGTCCTGGCGCCGGTAGTTTTTTTCGTGGTCAAACCGAACCGGGAGGACGACGCCCGCGAACAGCAGCAAGTGCCGGCGACATCGCTTGCTACTGATCTCAAGATCGTATTGTGCAAAGCGGAGGTCTGGCTGGTTGCTGCCTGCATTCTCACGGGTTACCAGCTGTTCTGGGCCACGTATTCATTCTCGGCTTACATGCAGACGCATTACGGCCTGACCGCGGTTGCAGTCGGCTGGATTACGGTATCCAAGCTCTGGATGCGGGCGGTCGGTCCTGCTGTGGCCGGGTTTGCCGGTGATTTTTTCAACCTGGAGCGATTGTTGGCTGGCTTGTTGCTACTCGCCTCGCTCGCCCTGGCCGGCCTGGTGGTCCTGCCGGCGACCGCCGGCAGCGTCGCCTTGCTCGCGATCGTGCTGGCCATCGGCATACTCACCTACGCCGTGAAGGGTATCTACTGGGCCACGCTTGCGAGCTGCGGCATCTCGAACCGCGTCAAGGGCCTGGCGATCGGCGTGATTTCCCTGATTGCCTACTCGCCCGATGTCTACCTGCCACTGTTGAATGACGCGTTGCGCGGACGCTTTCCCGGCAAGCTCGGTTATGGCATTTATTTTTCCCTGATAGCGATCATGGGTGCACTTGGCGCGCTGGCCGCATGGCGGCTCGGCAGCAAGGTTGCGGGCAAAAAAATCCCCGCCTGAGCGGGGATCAAGGTGTTGCTGACGCAAGACAAAGGGGGGTGCGCCAGCGGGGGATGCAACAGGGGACTAGGTTCCGTCGCCGGGCAGAACGTCGGCCAGCAGGATCAGGCCGAACTCCATCGCGCCGGGCAATGGGTCGCGAGCTATTGCCGTAAATACGTCGCCGTTCGCGATCGAGATCGTCGCCGGACCAATCGCGGCGGTCTTGGTGCCGGTCGGTGTTACCGTGACGTCGTAATCGCCTGCGGGCAGCGCGATGTAGCCGGTGTTCGCCTTGAACGGCACAGCGGTCAGTGCCGGTGCCTCGTTGTTGATGTCCGCACCGACTGCGGTTACGTAGATATCAACATCCTGGGCGGTTGGCGAGGCGTGAATGATGCGCACCTTGGCGTTCGTTGCAACAGGACGCGGATCGTCGCTGGCGATCAGCGGCTCGATGCTGGCAAATTCGCCGACAGCAAGTACCGAGTACCAGGTGCCAGCCTCGAGAGCCAGCTCAGCAGGGCCGATCGCAATCACGCCAGGATTGTTTGCCGGGGTAACAGCAACGGTGTAGGTGTCCGGAGGCAGCGGCATAAAGTCCGTAACTGCCGGGAACGGTACGTCGGTCAGGAACTCGGCGCCATTCGCCAGCACATCGACTTCCGGCGTATCCGGCGACAGGTGACCGACCCGCAGCGCGGTCGGTGTAGCCACATCCAGGATCTGCAGCGACCCGGCGCTGTTCAGCGCGACCAGGCTGATTGGAGCCGCACCACCGCTGGTATTGGGTACGGCAACGACGACCAGGTCATCGCCGGCATTCAAACTTACAGTGCCCGAATCGAATACCACGGCAGCTGCATTGCCGGCCGCGGTGACTCGAATCTGGTAGTTGCCCGCGGCAACCTCAGCCGGGCCGATGGTTTCCTTGAAGGAGAAGGATCCAACCGGTGCACTTGCGGCAAGATTGGCACCCGGAGCCGTTACGTAAACGTCAACCGTCGGCGCGCCGGCAGCACCGTGCAGGACGAACAGGCGTGCCGCGCCAGCGCCCACCTCGGTATCCGGCTGCTCGATGATTACCGGTTCAATGTTGGCGACGCTGTTGACCGCAGCAATGGTGTAAATCTTGCCGCGCGCAAAGGCCAGGTCGACGGGGCCGATCACGGTCGCATTGCCACCGGGCAGGATGCCGTCTACCTGGATGGTATATACGCCTGCTTCCAGGCTGACATGGCCGGAGCCGGTCTTGTAGTCGACATCGGCAAGCGCAATGGCACCGTTCACCAGCACGTTTACGGGCGGCGCATCGGGTGAGCCGTGCAAGACCTGCAGCTCAAACAGCGGCGCCGCCGGCTCGACCTTGGCGGGCTTGTTGGATGAATTACAGGCCGCAAGAGTGAAAGCGGAGCAGATCATAATAAGTTTAAAAAAGCTGTTCATTGATGGGTCCTCGTTGGGGCTGCTTGAAAGTACGGGCGCAAGTGTCGCAGGCACTGCTCTGCAAATGGTTTCGGGCCAGTATCAAATTGTTTCAAGTTGTATCCGCGGCAATCCGGGCAGCGACGCGGTAGTAAGCGGGCGCTATGATGCGCGCATGGCAAAGGTTCTCCTTATAGATGACGATCAGAAGCACTCGCAGTTGCTGCAGGCTTACTTCAGGCGTTTCGGCATTCAGCTGGTGTGTGCTGCGGATGCCAACGAAGGATTCAAAAAACTAAGTCGTGAAGAGCCTGACCTGTTGCTGCTCGATGTCATGTTGCCCGGCAAGGATGGGTTCGAGATTTGTCGCGAGATTCGCAAGACAAGTAACCTGCCAATCATCATGCTGACAGCACGTGGCGACGTGATTGACCGCGTCTCTGGCCTGGAGCTTGGAGCGGACGACTACGTCGGCAAGCCGTTCGAGCCGCGCGAGTTAGTAGCGCGCGTGCAGGCCATTCTGCGGCGTGCCGAGCCGTCAGCGGGCGGTACTTCGGTGCTCAGGTTCGAGGGCCTGGAAATTGACTCAGAGGCGCGCGTCACCAGGGTCGCCGGTAAAGTCGTTGAGCTGACGTCGATGGAGTTCGAGCTGCTGCTGATCCTGGCGCGACGGCATGGCAAGAAACTGTCGCGTGACGATATTCTCAGTGAACTGCGTGGTATCGATGCCGCCATCCTGACACGTTCGGTGGACATCATGGTCAGTCGCCTGCGCAACAAGATCGGTGACACGGCGAAGCCACCGCGCTTCATCCAGACCATCTGGGGTCGCGGCTATTCGTTTGTTGGCGTGCCAAAAACCGATGTTTAGCCGCTTTTCTTATTCGCTGTCATTCCGGCTGCTGGTCATTTTCCTGGTCCTTGGGGGGCTTTTTGTACTCGGTACCATGAAGGCGATTCAGCGCTTCTATAACAGTGACGACATTCGCGGCCTTATCAGCGGACACCTGTCGCTGCATGTTCATTACGTGCGTGAGGACATCGGTGTTCCACCGGATATCGAGCGCGCGCTGGCTATAACGAGGAGCGTGCCGGTTGATATTCGCATCAGCGGCCCGGATATCGACTGGGCGTCCGATGCCGCTTTCCCACTCATGTCGGCACTCGAATTTGCCCCCAGCCCGAAGTTCAGCGACCAGCCCGACGCCTGGGTTGACGAATTGCAGGGCGTCGAGTTTGCAGCTCTGGATGGCCACAACTTCCTGAAAATGTCGCAGGGCGGGTACGACATCGTCGTGTCGACGCCGCGCATTGCCGATGCAGGTGACCGATTCGGTATCGTGCCGCAGATACTGGGGCTTGGCCTGAGCTTCCTGTTGTGCGCGTACTTCGCTGTGCGCTGGTTGTTCCGGCCGATCGTTTCCATTCGCGAAGGCGCCGCACACATCGGTCGCGGCAACTTTGATTTCCGCATCTCCAAAGTTCGCCGCGACCAGCTTGGAGACCTGGCGGCGGACATCAATCGCCTGGCGGGCGACGTCGAGAGTATGCTGGATGCAAAGCGCGCCCTGTTGCTTGGCATCAGCCACGAATTGCGTACGCCGCTTTCGCGTATGCGCCTGACGCTGGAATTCCTCGACGACGAAGAGAATGCCGCCAGTCTCAGGACCGAAATCATGGAAATGGAAAAGATTGTTGCCTCGCTGCTGGAAGCCGAGCGGCTGAACGAGCGACATGCAAAGCTGAACAGGACCCGGGTGGTTGTGGCTGAACTTGTCTCCGAATTGCTGGATGACTTCTTCGATCGGGACCGCGACCGGATCACCCTGCTTCAGCCAGAGCAGCCGGTGATTGCCGAAATCGATGAGGCGCGCGTGACCCTGATGCTGAAGAATCTTGTCGCCAATGCGCTGCGCTACTCGGCACCGGCGGATGGCCCGGTCGAGCTGTCATTTGAGGTGTCACCGGGCGAACTGGTATTTCGTGTGCGGGATCATGGCCCGGGCATGCCCGGAGAGCAGGCAGCCAGGATCGGCGAGCCGTTCTATCGGGGTGATCCGTCCCGGGCCCGCAGCTCCGGCGGTACCGGGCTCGGCTTGTACCTCGCATCGCTGGTTGCCAGGGCGCATGGCGGAACGCTTGCGCTGATTGCCACCGACCAGCCGGGCGCATGCTTCGAAATTCGTCTGCCGATCGCAAGCTGACAAGGCCGTTTGTAAATGAGTGTAACAATCGCGCCGCGCGCATTGTTACCGCATATGCCGATTCGTATATTCGCCTGCAATTGAATCGGAGAGATCGATGAGTGTCGTAACGTCAATGGCCGTAAGCTGGACCGAAACAGGGTTGGTCCCCGATCCTGTGATCCGCAGCGGCATCCGCAGGCTGCTGGAAAGCAAGCGACGGGAGATTCATGCCGGCGACGTCGAGTACGCAGCCGATGAGCTGAACCGCTTCGTTGCCATGATGGATGCGTCGCCGATCGCGGTGCTGCCGGAGCTCGCCAACGAGCAGCACTATGAAGTTCCGGCCGGGTTTTTCGCCGCAGTGATGGGCGAGCACCTGAAATACAGCTGCGGCTACTGGCCCGGTGGGGTCACAACGCTGACCGAGGCCGAGGCCGCCGCCCTGAGTGTGACCGTGCGTCGCGCGGACATTCGGGATGGTCAGCGGATACTCGATCTCGGTTGCGGCTGGGGTTCGCTGTCGCTCTGGATTGCGGAACGGTTTCCGAATTGTACGGTGACCGCTGTTTCCAATTCGACCTCGCAGCGTGAATTTATTGTGGCGCGTGCTCGCGAGCGCAAGCTCGACAATATTCGCGTACTGGTGCAGGACATGAACGAGTTCACAAGCGACGATCGATTCGACCGCATTGTCTCGGTCGAGATGTTCGAGCATATGCGCAACTACCGTGAATTGTTTGCCGCCATCAACCGCTGGCTGGTTCCTGACGGTCGTTTTTTCATGCATATTTTTTGCCACTACAGCACACCCTACGAGTACATCGACAAGGGTCCGGGCGACTGGATGAGTCGTTACTTTTTTTCCGGCGGTATCATGCCGTGCGCGGAGCTGCCGCTGCGCTTCGCCGATCAGTTGAGTATCGAGCAACGCTGGCAATGGAATGGCAAGCACTACGCGAAGACCTGCGACGCCTGGCTGGCACGCATGGACAGCAACAAGGCGCAGATCATGCCGCAACTTTCCGCCTGTTACGGCGCAAGCGATGCGGGGTTGTGGTGGCAGCGCTGGCGTATTTTCTTCATGGCCTGTTCGGAGCTGTTCAGGTACCGGCACGGTGAGGAGTGGTACGTCTGTCACTACCTGTTTCGCAAGGCGGTACGCTGAAATGCTCTATATCCTGAATTTCCTCACTTTCCAGGCTGGCTGGTTTTCGTCCGTGTATGGCGGCGCCAAGCAGATGCCTTGGCTTGGGCCACTCGCTGTTGCGCTGGTGTTGCTGCTGCATTTCAGTTTAGCTCGTGGTCGCCGCGCGGAGCTGATGCTCATACTGAGTTGTGCCGCAATCGGCGCGGCCTTCGACAGTAGCCTCGTCGCCATGGACTGGGTGCAGTATCCATCCGGTATGTTCAGCGAGTTTGCCGCGCCATTCTGGATCATCACAATGTGGATGCTGTTCGCGACCACGCTGAATGTCTCAATGCGCTGGTTGCGCGAGCGGCCGGCCCTGGCTTCGATCTGCGGCCTGACAGGAGGCCCGCTTACTTACCTGGCCGGACAGCAACTCGGTGGCATCGTGTTGCTCGAGCCGCTGCCTGCGTTGCTGGCTCTGGGCATCGGCTGGGCCGTGATGATGCCGATGCTGTTGCGGCTCTCGGCGATCTTCGATGGTTTTGCGGCTCCGGCCGGGGACCGCATGGCCACAGTGGCTGTGGCGGAGCCGGGCAGGTGAACTGGCAGGTCTATTTTCTGGCGCTTGGCGCGATGCTGCTGCTCGGCAGCGTCGCCTGGCTTTACAGCGTCTGGCGCAGTGATGTCAGCATCGTCGACAGCCTCTGGTCGCTGTTCTTCCTGCTGGCCGCGCTGATCTTTGCGGCCACAGCGCCAGAACCTGGCGCACGCGGCCTGCTGCTGCTTGTGCTGGTCATGCTCTGGTCGATACGGCTGTCCGCGTATATCACGCTGCGCAACTGGGGTCACCCGGAGGACTATCGCTACCAGGCCATCCGCGCGAACAACGAGCCGCGCTTCTGGCTCAAGAGCTGGTACATCGTGTTCGGCCTGCAGGCCGTGCTCGCGTGGATTATCTGCCTGCCGTTGCTGCCAGCGATCAGTGTTCCGGCCGCACCGGGTTGGCTCGATGCTGTTGCCCTTGTGCTGTTTCTCACGGGCTTCGTGTTCGAGACGGGCGGCGATTACCAGTTGGCGCGTTTCAAGGCGGATGGCAACAACAAGGGCCGCGTGCTTGATAGCGGCCTGTGGCGCTACACGCGACACCCGAATTATTTTGGTGAGTTCTGCATCAGCTGGGCGTTTTACCTGATTGCCGTCGCCAGCGGTGCATGGTGGAGCATCGTCTCGCCTTTGTTGATGACATTCTTGCTGCTCAGGGTTTCCGGTGTCGCAATGCTTGAGAAAACCATCAGCGAACGGCGTCCCGACTATGTCCGCTACATCGCACGCACCAACGCATTTTTTCCGGGCCCGCGACGTGCTGTCAGTGACCCGATCGGAGCAAAACAATGAAGCGAATTGCGCTTATCAAATCCCTGGTCGTAGTTACGGCCGTCGTATCATGTATTTCCGTAGCCGCAGAATCCCGGGCTGCGCCCGCCAACGCCTGGAACTTCAAGGTCTACCTGGATGACAGGATGGTTGGTACGCATATGTTCGAGGTGACTGACGCCGGTGAGCATACCGAGGTGCAAAGCGTTGCTGACTTCAAGCTCAAGGTGCTTTTTGTGCCCGCTTACAGCTATCAGCATACCAATACCGAGCGCTGGGCCGACGACTGCCTGCTCGAGTTCAATGCCAGTACCCAGGTTAACGGCAGACAGATACAGGTTTCGGGTACCAGCTCTGGCGCCGGTTTCACGGTTCGCAAGGACTCAGACCGGCAGGTCCTGCCTGCTTGTGTCATGAGCTTTGCGTACTGGAACCCGGAATTCCTGAAGCAGGAGCGGCTATTGAATCCACAGACTGGTGAATTGCTGGACGTCGTTGTCGAGCGCCTCGGTACCGATTCGCTCGAGGTCCGAGGTCAGCGCGTGCCTGCGGCACGCTACCGGGTGTCCGCGCGCGGCATCGACCTGATGTTGTGGTACTCAGCCGATGACGAATGGCTCGGCCTGGAATCGGTCGCCAAAGGCGGCCGCGTCATTCGCTACGAGTTGTCCTGAAGTGCGTGCTGCTTACCACGTGTTGCTGGGTCTTATCGGCGCTGCGTCGCTCAGTGCCTGCGCGACCGGGAATTCAGAAATGCCGGTCGTCGATTACGTCGACATCGATCGCTTCATGGGCGACTGGTACGTGATTGCCAATATCCCGACCTTGCTGGAAAAAGGCGCGCACAACGCGGTGGAAAGTTACTCGCGTAACGACGATGGCTCGATCGCAACGCATTTTACGTATCGCAAGGGCAGTTTCGATGGCGAGCGCAAGGAGTATTTCCCGAAGGGCTTTATAGTTGATGAAAAGAGCAACGCCATCTGGGGTATGCGCTTTATCTGGCCGATCAAGGCTGACTATCGAATCGTGTACCTGGATGAAGATTACTCGATCACGATGATCGGCCGGCAAAAGCGCGACTTCCTCTGGATCATGGCGCGTAAGCCGCAAATCCCGGCGCAAGATTATGCCAGGCTGGTCGAATTTGCCGCGTCACTCGGCTATGCCACATCCGAGATACAACGCGTGCCGCAAAGTTGGTGATGGCATGAAGATCGCGATCATCGGTACCGGCATCGCCGGCAACGTGGCAGCGTACAAGCTGCGGGAACATCACGACATCACCGTGTTTGAAGCCGCTTCCTATGTTGGTGGTCACAGCAATACCGTGCACGTATACGAGCAAGGGCGACGGCTGGCCGTCGACACCGGTTTTATCGTGTTTAACGAACGCACGTATCCGGAGTTCACCAAGTTGCTCGCCGATATCGGTCAGCAATCGCAGCGCAGCGAAATGAGCTTCAGTGTACGCAGCGAAAATGGCGCGCTGGAGTACAACGGCCGATCGCTCGATGCGCTGTTTGCACAGCGTCGCAATCTTGTCCGGCCGCAGTTCTACCGCATGATTGCCGACATCCTGCGTTTTAACCGGGATGCGGAACGGCAGCTGCGGGGGCTGCCGCCGGACCTGACGCTGGGTGATTACCTGATTGCCAATCACTACAGCCAGCAGTTCATCGACCATTACCTGGTGCCGATGGTCGCGGCCATCTGGTCGGCGGAACCGGTGCGCGCACTCGATATGCCGGCCGGCTTCCTGGTGCGATTCTTTGCCAACCACGGCTTGATGCAATTGCGCGACCGGCCGACCTGGCGCGTCATCAAGGGCGGCTCGCGCGCTTATGTCGACACGCTCGTCGCGCAGCACCGCGATCGCATACACCTGAACAGCCCGGTGCGCGCCTTGCGTCGCACCGCAGCGGGTATCGAACTGCGAGCCGGATCCGCCGCGCCTGCTGTTTTCGACGCTGTATTCGTGGCTTGCCACAGCGACCAGGCCCTGCGGATGCTGGTTGAAGCCAGCAGTGCAGAGCACGAAGTTCTGGGCGCGATTCGCTACCAGCAGAACGAAGCGATTCTGCATACGGATGCGAAGATGATGCCGGCCCGCCGCAAAGCATGGGCAGCCTGGAACTATCATGTCCCGCAGGACCCGACGCGGCATGTGGCAGTGACCTACAACATGAATATCCTGCAGGGCATCGACGCCCGGCACCAATATTGCGTTACCCTGAACGACGATCGCAGTATTGACCCCGACCGCGTTATCAGGCGCATAAGCTACCAGCACCCGGTATTCAACGCGCAGGCCATACGGGCGCAACAGCGGCAGCAGGAATTGAACCAGGACCGGCTGTTTTTCTGCGGCGCGTACTGGGGCAATGGCTTTCACGAGGATGGCGTAGTCAGTGCGCTGGCGGCCGTCCGGCACTTCGAGGAGTGGCAGCGGCATGCAGAGCTGCATTTACGAAGGACTGGTTAGCCACACGCGCAGCGAGCCGGTGCGGCATCGATTCAGGTATCACCTGTTCATGATGTATGTCGACCTGGGCGAACTGCCAACGCTGTTTGCACGACGCTGGCTATGGTCAACGTCGCGGCCGGCAATCGCCAGGTTTCGCCGCGAAATGCACCTCGGCGTTGGCGACCTGGCAAACGCGGTTCGCGACCGGGTCGCGGCTGCAACCGGGCGACGCCCGCAGGGGCCGATTCGCCTGCTGACCAACTTTTGCTACTTTGGCTATGGCTTTAATCCGGTCAGCTTCTATTACTGCTTCGCCGCCGATGGCGAGACGGTGCAGGCTGTCGTGGTGGAGGTCAATAACACGCCCTGGGGAGAACAGACAAGTTACGTCGAAAGCTGCGAGAACAGGCCATCGGTCGCCGGGCGCTGGCGCTTCGATGTGCAGAAGCAGATGCACGTCTCGCCATTCATGCCCATGGATGTCGCCTATACCTGGGCGCTGACTGCACCCGGTGAGAATCTCTCGGTGTTCATGGCGAACCAGATTGCCGGGCAGCGCGTGTTCAGCGCAAACCTTGCACTGCGACGCAAAGAGATATCGTCGCATTCGCTGGCCGCCGTGTTGATGCGATTCCCGTTTCAGAGTGCGCGGGTCATCCTCGCCATTCATTGGCAGGCATTGCGCCTCTGGTTGAAGCGCGCGCCGCTGCACTCGCATCCTGACAAACGAAAGCTGGTAGTGGACAGAACATGAAAGTATCGACTATTAACAATGCGCTTGCGGTAGATGTCGCGCCAACGCGACACACCGCTATAGAAAAATTAGCTCGCCGCATCGTCATGTCACGACTGCAAAAGCTCAGTAACGGACAGGTTGCCGTCAGGGAGCGCGGCAGTTACACGATATTCGGCCAGCTGACTCCACAATGTCCGCTGACCGCCGTCATTTGCGTCCATCACCCGGCGTTCTACAGTGATCTGGCATTCGGCGGATCCATCGGCGCCGGCGAGTCCTTCATGCAGGGCCACTGGTCCTGCGATGAGCTTGATACCTTGCTGCGAATCCTGCTGATCAATCGTGAAGTCCTTGCGGGCATGGATTCCGGATTGGCGAGGCTCGCCCGGCCGGCGCGAAAGGTCCTGCACTGGATGAATCGCAATACCAGGCGCGGCAGCCGCAAGAATATTGCCGCTCATTACGATCTCGGCAATGACTTCTATGCGTTGTGGCTGGATAAGAAGATGATGTATTCGTCCGCCTATTTCGCGAGTGCAGATATGTCGCTCGAGGCGGCCTCGACCGCAAAGCTGGAACGTATCTGCAGGAAGCTGGACTTATCGGAAGGCGATTCGGTCATTGAAATTGGCAGTGGCTGGGGCGGATTCGCGGTCTACGCGGCCAGCAACTATGGCTGTCACGTGACGACAACCACGATTTCGAGAGAGCAGTATGAACTGGCCCGGCAGCGTATCGCGGCGGCCGGCCTCGAGGACCGAATCACGTTGCTGTTCCAGGACTATCGGGATCTGCAGGGTAGCTACGACAAGCTGGTGTCGATAGAAATGATCGAGGCTGTCGGACACCAGTTTCACGAAACCTTTTTTGCAAAGTGCTGCTCGCTGTTGAAGCCCGAGGGGCAGGCGCTGTTGCAGGCGATCACCATTGCTGACCAGCGATACGAGCACTATAAAAACGATGTCGATTTCATTCGCCGCTATATCTTCCCCGGTGGTTGCCTGACCTCGATTACCGATATGGCGCGCGTGCTGACCTCGAAAACCGACATGCGCATACTGCACATTGAAGACATCGGTCCGCATTACGCCGAGACGCTGCGCCATTGGCGCGATCGCTTCATGCAGGCGATTGATGCGGTGCGCGAGCAGGGCTATTCGGATACTTTCATCCGCATGTGGCGGTTCTATCTCTGTTATTGCGAAAGCGCATTTGTTGAGCGCGCGATCGGCACGGTACAGATGCTCATCATGCGTCCAGGCGCCCGGCGTGTACGGATCGACTATTAGCGTATAGCCGTTGCTGGTTTTGCTGCGTACACTCGGTGGCCAGCAAATTCCGGGGAGTAAGGCGGGTGTCCAGGTATTCCATTGCGCTGCAAGGCGGCGCCGGGCCGGTGCCGGGGCGCGACTATACTGCGACCGAGGCGCATCTCAGCGCACTTGCCCGGGCTTGTGAGCAACGGCTTGTTGCCGGGTACAGGTCACTGGACGTGGTCGAGTTCGCGGTGGCGGAGCTGGAGTCGTGTGGCCTTTATGTAGCCGGCAAAGGGTCAGCGCCGAACTCTGCCGGCTACGTCGAGCTCGACGCTTCGATCATGCACGGCCCGACACGCGCGGCCGGGGCGGTCGCGGCAATCTGCAAGGTCGTCAGTCCGGTACGCGTGGCACGCGGCGTGATGCAGAAGACGCCACACGTCATGCTGGCGGGTGAGGGCGCGCTGAATTTTGCCCGCCAGCACGGTTTCGAACTTATTAAAGATGCTGCGAATTATTTCGTGCTGCCGGTCGGAGTTACTGCGGAAGATATTACCGAACAGAAGCATGGAACCGTCGGCGCGGTGGCACTCGATCAGTCGGGCGAGCTCGCCGCGGCGACCTCGACCGGCGGCACCTTTATGAAACTCGAGGGCCGGGTCGGTGACACACCCATGATTGGCGCGGGCACCTGGGCAGACGACGACGTTGCGATTTCATGCACCGGGACCGGGGAGCACATCATTCGTTCCGGTGGTGCAATCGCCATTGCGCAGCTGTTTCGCGCCGGAGCATTGCTGCAAGACGCGATCGACCAGGTGCTGGCCGAGATCAAGCGCCTCGGCGGCGATGCCGGAATTATTGCGGTGTCGAAAACCGGCGAGATTGTCATGCGCTACAACTCGCACGGCCTGAAACGTGCGGCGGTCGGCCGGCAGCATCCGCTCGAGGTCGCAACCTTCGCCAACTAAAAGGGGTCAGAGCCCTTTTATTCCTGTATGTGGGAGGCCGCCATGCGGGCGACCTTATATGGGCAAAAAAGGGCTCTGACCCCTTTTGGGGTCAGAAGCCCCAGAAGGGTTTTGGTGGAAGCGATACCATGCCGCGGTCGTAGATGAAGCCGCCGAGCCGGTCATTCTTCAAGAGTAGCGGCCCGTCGATGTCCACGAAGTCGGCTTTGTGCGCGAGCACGTGCATCGGCGCCATGCTCAGCGATGTGCCGCCCATGCAGCCAACCATGATGCCAAGATCCAGCTTGCGCGCAGCCGCCGCGAGCTCGAGTCCATGTGTCAGCCCGCCGCACTTGTCGAGCTTGATGTTGATCATCTGGTAGCGGCGCGCGATGTGTTCGAGTTCGCCGGCATGCTGGCAGGACTCATCGGCGCAAATCGGCAACGGCGACTTGTAGCCTGCGAGTTCCTCATCCTGGCCACGCTTCAATGGCTGCTCGATCATGCTCACACCGAGCTCAGCGAGCCGTGGTGCGGCATCCTCGAGCTGTGCAAATTCCCAGCCTTCGTTGACATCAACGACCAGCCTTGCGTCCGGACGCGCCGTCCGAATGGCGGCGATGCGCTCTACCGGCCGGTCGTTATTGAGCTTCACCTTGAACAAGGTGAGCTGTTTGGCAGCCGCTGCCCGCGCGCCCATCTCCTCGGGTTCGGCCTCGAGCCCGATGGTGAACACGGTTTCGATCGGATCTGTCGTGACGCCCGCCATTTGCCAGGCGGATTTGCCTGACAATTGAGCCTCGAGATCCCAGAGTGCGGCATCGATCGCACAGCGCGCGCCACCGGGCGGCAGCAATTTCAACAGTGCATTTCGATCGGCGCCGGCGGCAAGTTCCGCCCTGACTGAGTCGATTTGAGCCAGCATGGAACGGTCGGTGTCATCGAGGTAGTAAACACCGAGCGATTCGCCGCGCCCGATGCGCCCGTCCTGTTCTATTTCACAAACGACGCAGGGGAAATCGTCCCAGGTGTTTCGGGAAATGCGAAACGGGATCAATGCCAGCCAGTTTTCGAGATGTACCGACACGCGGCGCATCACTGCACGTGCTCCAGCAGATAGTCAGCAATGTCAGTCATGCCGATAGCGACCGGGTCCACACAGGGCAGTCCGTACTTGCCGGCAAGGTCAGCGAGATAATCCCGTCGTTGCTGTTCGTCGAGCGACGCAGTGTTAACGCTGATGCCGGCCCAGATGCAAGCCGGGTTTGTGACGCGCGCGGACGTCAACACGATGTCGATCGCCTCGTCCAACGGTGGTATCGGGAAAATGCCCTCGAGCCCAAGCAGGTCGTCGCGCCCGGCATCGTGGCAGAGCACCACAGCATCGGGTTGCGAGCCATGCAAAAGGCCGAGGCTGACGCCGGCGTAACTCGGGTGCAACAACGAGCCCTGTCCCTCGATGACGTCCCAATGGTCGTTATCGTTATCAGGCGAAAGTGCTTCGGCGGCACCGGAAATGAAATCGGCAACCACCGCATCGATGGGCATGCCTTCGCCGGCAATCATGATGCCGGTCTGGCCGGTGGCCCTGAAGTCTGCCTTGATACCGCGCTGTACAAACTCGCGGTGCAGTGCGAGCGCGCTGTATTTCTTGCCGACCGCACAGTCGGTTCCGACCATGAGCACGCGCTTGCCACTGCGCTTGTTGCCGCGCCCGACCTGGATTCCTTGCGGTGGCACCCGGACATCGATCAGCCTGGCGCCGCCCTCCCTGGCCGCGGCGACGAGCACGGGTTTGTCGGCAAGCTTCACGTGCGTACCGCCAGCGACATCAACGCCGGCGCGCGCGAGCGCCGCCAGCGGCGGCACCCAGGTATCGGGCAGGATGCCACCGGTTGACGCCACGCCGATGATGACCGTGCCGACTCCGGCAGCAATGGCAGCGGCAACGTCAAGTTCTGGCAGGCCAAGGTCGGCGCGGCAGCCCGGCAGACGCATTTGACCGGCACAAAGTTGCGGGCGCCAAAATGCAATACCGTGGCCAGTCTTGGCATGGCCCTGATCGCCAACGTCAGCGATGAAAAGCAGGTAAGGGGCTCGGAGCTCGATCTTCTTCATGGTCATGTGTCGAATCAGGGCCTGCGGGGTGAGAGCGATGGTATATTTACGCCCTGAATTTAACCAGCACAGTTACAATCGATTTAATTCGGCGGGGAACAAGCATGAAAACCAGAACACTAATAATCGCGGCGCTACTGTCATTGCCTTTCGCTGCCCAGGCGGATGCACTGTTCGGCAACGATATGGCGCGGGACCGTTACCTGCCAAGAACCTGGGGTATCGGTATCGATTACTTCAATATGAGTCAGCCTTACCAGATTGATAGCCTCAGTCTTGTCGACACGCTGGATACGCCGGGTGGCCCGGTGCCCGTGGACCTCGCCGCAGCTTTGCTGATGGGCCAGGACCCCAACGTGCTGGACATCGACAATGACATTCGCCACGGCGATATCAAGCTCGATGTCTGGGTGCTGCCGTTCCTCAATGTGTTCGGAATTTATGGCCAGATCGACGGTGCCACGCACATCGATCTGCGTGTGCTCAATCTGCCATTGCCACCACAGACCAACTCACTGACGATTGACTATGACGGCGATGTCTACGGTGGCGGCATTGTGCTCGCGGTCGGCGGCGATCGCTGGTTCGGATCAGTCACCGCCACGGTGACCGACACGAGCCTGAGTGGTGATTTCAAGTCGTCCGTAGGCGCGACCACGATCCAACCGCGCATCGGCCTGCGTTTTCCTGATCACACGGAAATCTGGCTCGGCGGCTATTTCCTGGATGCCGATGAAAAGCACAGCGGCACAGTCGACCTGGACCTGGGCATCGTGGGTGGTGGGTTGCCGGTCGATGCACAGGACGCCGTGTTTGCGGTGGATCTGTCGCAGCAGGAAGACTTCAATTTCAGTGTAGGCACGCACATGATGTTTTCCGATGCCTGGGAAGCGACCATCGAAGTCGGCGCCGGTGATCGGCGCACGGTGCTCGCGAATTTCACTTACAGGTTTGACTAGACGATTCGCAGTTTTTCTTGTCGCCACGGTCACGGTCGGTATTCCGGCCGCGGCCGTGGCCTACGAAACGGACCAGTTTTCGAATCGTGAATCACCGATAGCCGATTCAACCGAGCTGCTGAACGACCGTGTCAACGCGACGCTGCAGAAAGTCGTAGCTGCGCAGGGCGGCAGGCACGACGAGATGGCTGTGGTCAACGCCATTTACCACGAGATCGGCGGCCATCACTGGGTCGACAAGCTGGAGCGCTGGGCGATGCAGTCCGATCAAGTTGAAAAGCTGGATACGCCGCGATACGACAGCGTGTTTTCAGGATTGCCCTGGTACTCGTTGCGCGTCACCACTTTTTTTGGTGTCGGCAAGACTATTCGTCTGAACAAGCAGTTGATCGGTTCGGACAAGATCGGGCATTTTCTCTCGCAAGGACGCAAGTATTACCGCCGCTACCGTAAGTCACTCTCGGAAGCGACGGCAGCGGAGCACTCCGCTTTCACCGAGCGTGCGATTTTCGGACGCGTAACGACTGGCAGCTATTCCAATGCGGACCTGGTTGCGAACTATGAGGGTCATCGCTTCTATCGCAGCCTGTTCGAGGACGACATTGTGCCGGGAAAGCCCGCGATTCTGCGTTGGCAGGAGGATGGCTGGGTCGTGCAGCGAGAGTTCGACTGGGCCGATCACGTCAACGAGTACTGGGACGAGGCCCTGAACATCAATCATTTTGACGCGTTACTGTACAAGCATATGCACGAGCGCCTGGTGACATTGTGTCCGAAGTACTGGGAGAACCCTGACCTTTACACGATTGCCGATGAGGCGCCGCTGCGCGAAAAGTACGCCCACCTCGGCATGCGCGACACAAGCGAACTGCGTCTCGATTCCTTATGCCCGGTGCAGGAGGCGCTTACGGCAGAAAAATTGTCGCCGGGTGTTCAAGCATCTCCTTGATGCGTTGAATCATTGCAGCAGCATCGTAGCCGTCAACAAAACGATGATCGAAAGACGACGATAGATTCATCATCGTGCGTACCGCGACCTGGCCCCGCAACACAACCGGTTTATCGATGGCCCGATTTACACCAATGATGCCGACCTCGGGCATGTTGATGACGGGCGTGGATACGATACCGCCGAGCTTGCCGAGGCTGGTGATCGTAATGGTCGAGCCGGACAGCTCGGACTTGGTAATACTGTTGTTGCGTGCCGCCTCCGAAACACGGCGGATCTCCTCTGCCAGTTCATGCAGCGACATGCCCTCGGCATGCCGTACCACGGGCACTTTCAAGCCATCGGGCGTCTGGGTTGCAATGCCGAGGTGAATCGCGCTGTGCCGCAGGATCACATTACGATCCTTGTCATAGGTCGCATTGCACTGCGGAAATTCCGCCAAGGCGCGAACCAGGGCGAGGCCGAGAAACGGCAGCGGCGTCAGTCGTGAGGACTTGTTGGTAGCCTTGTCATTCAGGTGCCTGCGCAGCGCCTCGACTTCCGTGATATCGATTTCCTCGACATAGGTGAAGTGCGGAATTTCGCGGGTCGCTGCCGCCATGCGCTCGGCGATAATACGGCGCAGGCCGATCACCTTGATTTCCTGTGGCGAGCCTTGCTGTGGGAGGCGGTCATGCGGGCGACCCGCATTGCCGGCCAGGTAAGACTCGAAATCCTGTTTCGACACACGGCCGCCAGGGCCGGTACCGGTCACTGTGGCGAGATCGATGCCGGCCTCCTTGGCACGGCGCCGGATTGCTGGGGAGGTCATGACGCGTGTCTTTTGCCGGTCGCCTTGCTCGACGCCTGGCTGCTTGCTTTGCGGGAGTTCGACATGCGGGCGATTGTCGCCAGCGTCGCTGCCTGCTACAGCTTGGTCGCCGCCGCCTACAGTGAAAGTGATCAGTGCTGCGCCGACCGGAACCATGTCGCCCGGCTCGCCGGCCAGGCGCAGCACTTGTCCGGCAACCGGCGATGACAGTTCGACCGCGGCCTTGTCGGTCATCATAGAGCAGATCACATCTTCCTCGGCGACCTGGTCGCCAACCTTGACGAACCATTCGCCGATTTCGGATTCGACCATGCCCTCACCGAGATCCGGAAGCTTGAAGACGTATTCGCTCATCCTTCCCCCATGATCTTGCGAATGCCATTGGCGACGCGTTTCTTGCCCGGGAAATACTGCCATTCAAAGGCGTGCGGATAGGGCGTGTCCCAGCCGGCAATGCGCGATATCGGCGCCTCAAGGTTATAAAAGCACTCTTTCTGGATCCTGGCTGCCAGCTCGGCGCCATAACCGGCAAAACGCGTAGCTTCATGCGCAATCAGGCAGCGACCGGTCTTGTTTACCGAGTTTGCGAGCGTGCTCACGTCGAGCGGCGACAGGCTGCGAACATCGATAATCTCCGCGCGTACGCCGACTTCCTCGGCCGCCGCTTTCGCGACATGCACGAGTGTGCCGTAGGTAACGATGGTCAACTCGTCACCGGCGACGACAATTTCAGCGCGGTCGAGCGGCACAGTGTAATAGCCTTGCGGAACTTCGCCCTTCGGGTGTGACGCCCAGGACACCGCCGGCTTGTTGGGGTCGCCGTCAAACGGGCCGTTATAAATGCGCTTCGGCTCGAAGAAAACCACCGGGTCATCGCATTCGATTGCGCTGATCAACAGGCCCTTGGCATCGTAAGGATTCGATGGCATGACACTGCGGATTCCGGTGACGTGCGCAAAAATCGCTTCCGGGCTTTGCGAGTGCGTCTGTCCGCCGCGAATACCGCCGCCGCAGGGGGTGCGAATCGTAACAGGCGAAAAAAAATCGCCGCTGCTGCGATAACGAATGCGCGCCAGTTCGCTGACGATTTGATCGAAGCCCGGATAAATGTAATCCGCGAACTGGATTTCGGCTACCGGACGCAGACCATTGATGCCCATGCCGATGGCTGCACCGATGATGCCGCCCTCGGCAATCGGCGCATCAATTACGCGGTGTTCGCCAAACTTTCGCTGCAAACCGTCGGTGCACCGGAACACGCCGCCAAAATAGCCCACGTCCTCACCGAGGATGATGACGTTCGGATCCTTGTCCAGCATCACATCGAGCGCCGATCGGATCGCTTCAACCATGTTCATCTGCGCCATGTCAGGATCCCTCGATCTCTTGCATGTAGCGCCGCTGCGATTCGAGGTGCGCTGGCGTGGTGGCGTAGATATCGTCAAACATCGAGGCCGGGTCGAGGAACGGGCCTTCGGTCATGGTGCCGTACTGCTGTGCTTCCTTCCACGCAGCCAGCACCTCGGCCTTGAGCTCTGCCTCGAGTTGCTCATGCTTGCTTTCGCTCCAGTGGCCGATTGAAATCAGGTGTTGCTTGAGTCTTTCAATCGGGTCGCCAAGCGGAAACGCCTTGTACTCGTCCTTGGGCCGATATTTGCTCGGGTCATCGCTGGTCGAATGTGCGCCGGCGCGATAGGTAACGAGCTCAATCAGCGTCGGTCCGCCGCCGCGACGCGCGCGCTCGGCGGCCCACACGGTGACCGCGTAAATCGCCAGCAGGTCATTGCCGTCGACACGAATTCCGGGTATCCCAAGGCCGAGGCCACGTGCCGCAAACGAGCGGCGCTCGCCGCCGGCAAATCCCTGGAAGGTCGAGATTGCCCACTGGTTGTTGACGATATTCAGGATGACCGGCGCCTGGTAGACCGCCGCGAAGGTCAGCGCATGATGAAAGTCGGCCTCCGCAGTGCTGCCGTCGCCAACCCAGGATGCAGCAATATGATCCTCGCCCTTGATTGCCGAGGCCATTGCCCAGCCAACCGCATGCGGATACTGCGTGGCGAGGTTGCCCGAAATCGAAAATATGTTCGCGGCCTTGCCGTGGTACATCACCGGCAACTGGCGGCCCTTGCACATATCACGCGTGTTCGACAGGCACTGGCACATCATGTCAACCAGCTTCAGGCCACGGTACATGAACAGCGCCTGGTTTCGATACGAAGGGAAGCACATGTCACCGGGACGCAAGGCCATCGCCTGGGCAACCGAAACAGCCTCCTCGCCGAGTGCCTCCATGTAAAAGGAGATACGGCCCTGGCGCTGGATTTGCCACATGCGCTTGTCGAAGATCCGGTTCAACAGCATCCAGCGCAGGGCAATCTGCAACTGGCTGGCGTCGAGACCGGGATTCCAGGGCCCAACCGCCTGGTGCTTTTCATCCAGCACGCGCACCAGGCCGCTGCTCAGGTGCTCGATGTCGCGCGTGCGTGCGTCAAGTGCCGGCTTGTCGACACTGCCGGCGGGTGCCAGGTTGAGATAACTGAAATCCGGTTTGTCACCAGGGCGTGCAGATGGTCGCGGTATGTGCAGTCGTGACTTCCTCGCCATACTCAGTCCTTCTTTTTACTCGCAGCAACGATTCGACGGGCCATTCTATCCGCAATGATGTTGGTGGGCTCACCGGATTGCCGTGATTCCGCAAATATCGCATCCAGTCGCAGCGGGATCTTTTCAACCTCAGCAACGACTTTTTCTTCCGAACTGTTGCCAAAATACTCGTGCGCGACATTGATGATACCGCCGGCGTTGATCACGTAGTCCGGCGCGTACAGGATATCGCGGGCCGCCAGCCGGGCACCGTCCTGTTCGGTTGCAAGTTGGTTGTTGGCCGCCCCGGCAATAATTTTTGCCTTGATGTGCGGAATAGTCTGCGAGGTCAGCACATTGCCGAGCGCGCAGGGCGCGAGAATTTCAACATCGCTAAACAGCAATTCATGCGGTGCGAGCTGGGTTACGGGCAGCTCGCTGGCGATTCGTGCAAGGTGTTCACGATTCACGTCGGCCACCAGCAGCCGCGCGCCCGCTTTGTGCAACAGGCGGCACAGGTTGAGACCGACATTGCCAACACCCTGCACAGCAATGCGCAGGTCCTGCAGCGAGTCGACACCGAGACGTGTTTTCGCGGCGGCACGGATGCCCAGAAAGACACCGAGCGCAGTAAGCGGTGACGGATCACCACCGGCACCAGCAGCGCCTTTTGGCAGGCCCGAAACATAACGCGTGACTGCAGCGACGCTGCGCATGTCGTCGACCGTACAGCCGACGTCCTCCGCTGTTACGTATCGACCACCGAGCGATTCGACGGCGCGGCCGAAAGCCTGGAATAATGCCGGGGACTTTGGCGCGCTGTCGGCGGCGAGTATGACGGCCTTGCCACCGCCGAAATTGAGACCTGCCACGGCATTCTTGTAGGTCATGCCGCGCGCAAGGCGCAGTGCATCGGTGAGCGCTGCTGCGCTGTCGACGTAAGCCCAACGTCGGCAACCGCCGGCTGCCGGGCCAAGCGCGGTGGAGTGGATGGCGATAATTGCCTGCAAGCCGGTGTCCGTATCGTGCATGAAATGCACGGACTCGTGCCGATCGAACTCTGGGTGCTGAAACACACTCATCGGCTGCCTCCCCGGGCAGAATAGTGGCCATATCATATCCCGCGAAAATGGCACACATCATGCTTTTTCATTTGCAAATCGACCAAAAAACACATGATTTATGCACGGAAAGCCTGTATAACGCTAGCTATAATGCAAAGTATCAAGCTTGACCCTGTTGACCGCCGCATCCTCGAAATTCTGCAGTCCGAGGCCGGTATCAATGCCACCGAAGTGGGCGAGCGCATCGGCTTGTCGCAGTCGGCGGTCTGGCGGCGCATCCAGAGTCTGCGCGAGCAGGGCGTTATTCACGACCAGCCGGTCAGGCTCGATCGCGAGAAGGTGGGCCTGAACACCATGGTGTTCGCGCACGTCAAGCTGACCTCGCACGGTCGCAGCAACCTGGCCGATTTTTCCGATGCGGTGCGCCAGTATCCTGAAGTGCTCGATTGCTATGTCGTGCTCGGCAACGTCGACTTCCTGCTGCGCATCGTCACCGAAGACATCAAGGCCTACGAACAATTCTTTTTCGAGAAACTGTCGCAGTTGCCCGGCATCCAGGAAGTGAACTCATCGATCGTGCTCTCCGACATCAAGCACACGACGGTACTGCCAATATAGGAGTCAGTCTGTCGCGAAGCGGACATGGGTCAGAGCTAAAAAGGGGTCAGAGCCCTTTTTTCCCCATATCTGGTCAGACCACATTTGGGAAAAAAAGGGCTCTGACCCCTTTTCTCATGGTTCGCGCAAACCCTCGAGCAATCGCGCGAACTGCGCCGGACTATAACGCTCATCATCGTTGAGAGAATTGCCGAGTGCCTCGAGCTGTGCCACAAGCGCAGGGTCATCGATCTCGAGCGCCAGCATTTGTACGGCCATGAATGCCTGCTCGGCACTGGCGTAATCGATGTAATTTCCAGCCGCACCGATTTTGAGTACCGCTGCCAGTAATTGCGGTTCATTACCGCGCAAGGCGGCAGGCGTCAGCGCCTGTTGCAATCGCCCAAGCACTTTGTGCAATGCGGCCGCCGCAACACGAATCGAGGTGACGCTCTCGGCACCCGATGCATGCAGCTCTCGCAACGCTGCCTGCAGCTCATCGACCAGGTCAGGCTGAATCGCGCTTGCCAGAGCCAGTGATATGACAAAGGTGCCATCGTTAATGAATGGCAGGCCGGGCCCGGCATTGCCGTGACGCGGCAACGGCCGCCATTGCACCGTCTTCATGGAGCGGTGACAGGCGTGACAGTCGTACAAAGCGAGTTCCGGAAATATGCCGGCAGCGTCGAACTGGCGGCTGGCGATCAGCTCGAGGCGCAGGCGCGCATCGGCAACCACGCCGGTCGCCCAGGTAAAGCTGTGGCTGGGTATCTCCTTGCGCTGCCGGTATTCATCATCTTCCCGAAAATGCGGCTGGCGACCCAGCGTGCGCCAGAGCTCCGTGAAGGTATCCAGCTCGAAGGCAAGGCGCGGATGACCGGCCGCCATCATGCGATGCGTGGCGAACTTGCTTTCGCTACCGAGGTGACAGGACAGGCACAGCTCGGCGCGTGCCGCCGCCGAATTGGTCGGGTACATGCCCGCAGCCAGGTTATCGGCACGCGTCACGCTGCCGCTGTTGTAATGGCTTGCGAGCCACTGTTCAGCGCCACCGTGACAGGCCTCACAAGCAACGCCATCGGCGAGCTGAAACTTGTCGCCGCGCTGCGCGGCGGGCACGTAGTCCGCGTGACAGCCGAGACACTCACTCGCCTCACGCGCATTACCAATGCCAAGGCGCGCAGCAATGCGCTGCGACTGTTCATTGCTGAGCACTTCGTAGGCCTTCGAGTGCGGATCGGCCTGGGTCCAGGTAACGTACTCATTCTGCAGCACGCCGGTCGCATCACGCGGAATGGCGGAACCATGACACTGCGATGCGGCGCAGCTAGCTACGCCCAGGTGCGTAAATTCGCTTTGCGCGGGCAGCTCAGTGGACAGCGCCGTTGCGGCAGCAGCAACGCCGAGCAATGCTCCTGCAACGCGTGGCAGGATTTTATTCATCGTCGACATACCAGGGATTTCCTTTTGTATCGAGATACAGCCTCTGCATTTCCGGAAGTGTCAGCGGTCTTGAACCTTTCCTGCCGAACACCGCAATTTGCCCGCCGGTCTCGTCGACACCACGATCGCGATCGAGACCTTTCGACAGCGACAACGCGGCGCTCGAGGTGCGGTAAGTGGCGATCAGTTCCGGCCGTGGTTCCGGGCTGAAACCATAAAAATTCGGCTGCGAGTCGGGCGAGGTCAGTTGCAGCACATGGATACCGGCAGCGCCATCGGCAAGGTAGGCGAACAGCGAGGCGTTGGTCGAGCCGACCACCACATCGTGGGTATCCTGAATCAGTCCGCCGGCATTGAAATATTGCAGCAACTTTGGTCGCTCGGCCTGCCACAGGTCGATGATGGCGAGCCCGTCGGCACCCGCTGCGACATAGGCGTAGGTTCGTGCCACGTAAATGCGTCGCGCATCTCGAATTGCCACGCCGGCGTCTTCGAGCAGCTTTGGCGACACCGGGCGCGTAACGTCAATAACGCGTAAGCCAGTACTGTCGGTGACGAACAGGTAGCGGAACTGCAACGCCGAGGCGCGCACATCCGGCAGCGCGACCACGGCCGTGAGTTCGGGTGCCTCGGGTCGATCGAGGTTGACGATGACCAAACCGGAAGTTGCTGCGATGTAGGCGTAGTGCCCGCCAATCGTGATATGGCGTGCACCGGCAAGTACATTGCCCGGATTCCAGGTCGCCGCACGTTCAAGAAAATTGTTGCTGATATCGCCATCGGCAAACGTAGTGACGTCGGTGACGATCAGCCCCTCGGTAAGGTCGGTCGTGAAAGCGTAGCGGTAAATCGGATGCATCGCCTGTTCCTGGTTCACCTCGCGCATCAGTTCGCCCTGGTTGCGCGGTGCGTGCACTGGCTGGTTGGTCGGCAAGGCGACACAACTGGCGTGCTCTGTATTCACGACGGAATCGTGCCCGCTGTGGGCGAACGGTGCGGTGACGATCCGCTGGCTGAATCCCTTGTTGGCAACATTGGCAACGTCATACACCACAAGTCCTTTTTTACCCGCGGCGGCGTACAGGTATTCGCCGCGCAGTTGCAGGCAGCCGGTCGTCCTGTCCTGGTATTCGAAGCCAGTCTGCAGCTGCCGGTCGTGGTCGAGGTGCTGCTGGTAGTTGTCCGGGTAGGCATAACGTTGCAGGTAGCTGCCGATCACGGCCTGCGGTTCGTCCCATTCGGTGACCTGTGCCGCGACCACGCCGTTCTGCAGGCCGGCATAGCTGTGCAGGCCGATGAAGTTGACGAAGTTCGTGCCCTGCAACAGCAGCTGTGCCATCCAGGCGTTGTTGCCGCCATTCTCACTGAGGTGACAGTTGCTGCAGGTCTGGGTCTCGGTCTTGCGCACGGTATGCGGGAAGTGCGGGTTCATTGCCTGCGAGCTGAAGCCACTGGCGGCGATCGGCGGCTGCTGTACGTAAATCCGTTCGCGATTAGCATTGGTGGAAGACAGCACCAGCGCGGAGGACGAGCGTACCGGCGCAATCTTGCCGTCGTTCGCCGGCCCGCGCTTGCCGATCATGAACATGTCGTCGCGTGCTACCTGTGGATTGTAGGTAGCGTAGTTGCGCGTTTCGCCACCCTCGTAATGATGTCTCTCGGTCTTCCAGTTTGCCTCGATCGGCAGGTGGCAGCCGGCGCAGCTCGTAATCCACGAGGTATGGCAGGTGTAGCACTCGATCTCTTCGTCCTTGTGCGCGAGGTTGACCGCCGCAATGTCCGGACCCCACGTCTGGGTCGCGACATCATTGCTCATAAGTTTTGCGCGCGCCGCCCTGGCGTTGTACTCGGGGTGCGCGGGGTTGACGCTGTCCTTCACCAGGCTAAGCTCCCATTCGAGCGTCGGATCCAGCACCGAGCGTTGCAACAACTTTCCGTCGCGCCATTCGAAGCGACGCTGGCCATCACGGTTGCGAAACAGGCGCATATCGGTACCGCCCGGCGGCGCCGCGGGACCCGATGTTCGCAATGTCGGGTAGTTCTGTGCCGTGCCGTGGCAGTCCTTGCATTCGACTTCGATGGCGCTGGCCACCTCGCCATAGAGATG
>JAOUHU010000097.1 GCA_029884455.1 Gammaproteobacteria bacterium
GCGTCGTTGCGCCCGATTTGCTGCGGCTGGCCTTGGCGCGAAAATCGGTGAACTGATCGAACGCCGCTTCCGAATCGTACTCGCCGTGCACAAGCAGCGTTGGCACCGAGATGCGGTCGACATTGAATACGGCGGATGCACGATCGAGCCTGGTGCGCGGCAGTCAGCGCAACGAAGCCGCCATAGCCAATTCCGAGGATGCAAGCCTTCGTGGTGTCGACAGAGTCCTGTTCAGCCAGCCAGTCGATGCCGTCATACGTGTGCGTAAACGAGCAGTGCTGTTAAATCCCCGTCCAGTGAAGCCGGCAGTGTCAGGTAACCGGTAAGCGAGGTGCCATGAGCGGCGACGAAGGAAATAGCTTCGGTCGTGCGCAGCGCGACGCATCCCGACTCATGCTCGCAACGGAACCGTCAAAATCCGGCAGTGCGGATTTCGCAGCTTACTGCAGCTGCGTGTACTTTGAATCAAAAAACAACTGCTCGAATCGTCGGCCGTGGTGCCGCACGCGGATATCGCAGCAGCACTGGTTGCCACGCGCATGCAGCCCGCGAGTCGTGCCTTGCGCCTGCGCGTATGCGATTTGCACTGGCACTTTGAGGATGACGCGTTGTGGCTGGAGTTCGGTTTGGCGCGCGGCGGGTTTGCCACGGCCGTGTTGAGAGAAATTGCAGTCGCCCGCATGGCAGCCTGCCACTGACGGGAACTACCTTGGAGCTTGCAGCAGGACGTAGACCGCGCCGGTGCCACCATCGACCTGGCGCGCCGAGGTGAACGCCAAAACAACATCCCAGCGGCGCAGCCAGCGATTTACCGCTGCTTTCAGAACCGGGCCCCGCTCGCCAGAGCCGAGACCCTTGCCGTGGACGATGCGAACACACATTTTGTTGTTGCTGGCGCAGTGGCGCAGGAATGATTCAAGTTGTGGCCTGGCCTCGGCCAGGGTCATGCCATGCAGGTCGATTTCCGCCAGCACCGCGTAGCTGCCACGCATCAGCATGCGCATCGTGGTGCGGCCGACCGAAGCACGTTTGAATCGCAACGCCTCGCCGCTATTGGTTTCCAGGTCGTCAATGCCAGCTTGCAGGCTTTCGTCCAGCACGGCTTGCTCATCGGCGCGCGAAAACCGCGCCCCTGGTTTCGGCTTGCTAACAACCGGGGTGACACGGTCAACGGCCTTCAATGGCTTCGCTTCGACCATCGCGCGGCGAAACAATATGTCGTCATCGTCCTGCAAGATCAGCTTCCCGAGCTATGGTGAGGCAGGGACATTGAGTATAGTGAGCGCCTCGCAAGTCGCCAAACCAAAAATACGAACATTCGACGCATGAAAATACTGGTAAGCAACGACGATGGCTACCTGGCCACCGGCATCAATGCATTGGCCGAGGCGCTGGAGAAAGTTGCGGATATCGTCGTCGTGGCGCCGGATCGCAATCGTTCCGCGGCGAGCAATTCCCTGACGCTGCACGACCCGTTGCGTATTTCAAAGACGGCTGAGAACCGTTACTGCGTCAACGGCACACCGTCGGACTGCGTGCACCTGGCCCTGACCGGGTTTCTCGACGAGGAACCGGATCTTATTGTGTCCGGCATCAATCACGGTGCGAATCTGGGCGACGATGTGATTTACTCGGGCACGGTTGCGGCGGCCATGGAAGGACGTTTCCTCGGTTTTCCTACCATTGCAGTGTCGCTGGTTGGCCGGGCGCCGACGCATTTCGAAACAGCCGGGCGAGTCGCCACGGAGCTGGTGCAGAGACTGCAGAAGCATTCCCTGCCAAAGGAATTCATTCTGAACGTCAACGTGCCCGATCGACCGTATGCGGACCTGACCGGCATGGTGGTATCGCGCCTCGGTTTTCGGCATAAATCCGAGCCCATTGTAAAATCGGTCGATCCGCATGGGCGCACCATTTACTGGGTTGGACCGGCGGGAGCGGGGCAGGACGCGGGGCCGGGCACAGATTTTCATGCGCTGGAGCGAGGTGCCGTGGCAATCACGCCGCTGAAAGTGGACCTGACGCGCCACGAGGCGTTGCCGCAACTCGAGGAGTGGCTGCGGCGTGAATGAGCCCCGCAACGGGATCCAGGGTATCGGCATGACTTCTGCCCGCACCCGGGATCGGCTGGTGCAGCGGCTGGTGGAGCAGGGTATCCGCTCGCCGCAGGTGCTTGAGCGTATTCGCAATGTGCCGCGTCACTTGTTCGTGGACGAGGCCCTGGCGAGTCGCGCCTACGAGGACACGGCACTGCCTATTGGCCTCGGCCAGACCATCAGTCAACCTTATATCGTGGCGAGAATGACCGAAGCATTGCTGGAAAATTTCCACGGCGAGAGCGTGCTGGAAATCGGCACTGGTTGCGGCTACCAGACCATGGTGTTGTCACCGCTGGTAAAAAAGATCTACTCCGTGGAGCGATTGCCCGAGTTGCTGCGCAAGACGCGGCAACGATTGCGCGACCTCGATATTTACAATGTGCAGTTCAGGCCGGGCGATGGCTGGGAAGGATGGCCAAAGTACGCTCCCTATGATGGCATTATTGTCACTGCGGCCGCGCCTGAAATTCCCGAAAAACTATTGCAACAACTTGCGCCTGGCGGGCGCATGGTTATTCCGGTTGGTCCGGCGGGACGACAGGAACTACTTCTGATCACACGCACGCAGGATCGCTTTGTACAGGCGTCGTTGGGGACGGTGAGCTTCGTGCCGTTGGTGGCGGGGTGAAAATCTTTGCTCCTTTATACGAGGTCGTGCTCAAGTGGTCCCGTCACCAACATGCGGAACGCTATCTCGCCGCCCTAAGTTTTGCCGAGTCGTCGTTTTTCCCGGTGCCGGTGGATGTAATGCTGGCGCCCATGTGCCTCGCCGAGCGCAGCATGGCGTGGCGATTCGCGGCCGTAGCAACCGCCTTTTCGGTACTCGGCGGCGTGGCCGGATACTACCTTGGCGTGGCGGGATTCGAGTTAATCGAGCCGTGGCTGCGCGAGTCGCACTACTGGTCTGCCTACGAAACCAGTCGCAGCTGGTTCGACCGCTATGGCATATGGGTCATTTTTGTGGCCGGTTTTTCGCCCATACCGTACAAGGTTTTCACCATCGCGGCCGGCGTCGCGGCGTTGAATTTGCCACTGTTCATTCTCACCTCGATAATCGCTCGCGGCGCGCGGTTCTTCCTCGTCGCGGGGCTGATCGTCTGGGGCGGTGACCGGCTTGAGGCAACATTGCAGCAACACGTCGAACGCATTGGTTGGGCCGTTGTGCTTGTGGTTGTTGCGATTGTCGCGTGGTTAGTGGTTCGTGGCTGATGCGGTCGCGAAGTTTCCTTTTCCTCTTGGTCTTGTTGCTTGTTATTGGCTGCAGTTCGGGTTCGAGCTGGGATACACAGCCCGATGAGCATTACGTGCGCCGTGGCGAGACGCTGTTCTCAATCGCCTGGCGCTATGGCAAGGATGCCGGCGATCTGGCGCGTTGGAATCAACTTGGCGATGGTTCACTGATCTACCCGGGGCAAAGAATCCGGCTGACTGCGCCGTCCGGGTACACGTCCAGTGCCGCAAAGCCCAGCAAGCCAGTCGCGAAACCATTGCCACCGGTGCCGGTGCAGCCACCCCCGCCATGGTCCTGGCCGACGACCGGCCGGGTCAGTGTGCCGTTTGGCGGCAAGCCGGGAACCGGAACCGGCATCTTGATCGATGGCCAGGCGGGTCAGGCAATCAATGCGGCGGCATCGGGCAAGGTGGTGTACGCCGGTAGTGGACTCATCGGATATGGCCAGCTTATTATTCTCAAACATAACGACACCTACCTGAGTGCCTACGGGTACAACGCGTCGCTGCTGGTAGCCGAAGGTCAGAGCATCAGCAAAGGCCAGCGAATAGCGACTATGGGTGAGGGGCCGGAGCGCAAGCCGCGACTGCATTTTGAAATCAGGCGCAATGGCAAGCCGGTTGACCCGCGACAGTTTCTGCCTGCGAGATGAGCGACTGAAAATTGTGCTGACGTAGCGTGGCCTGCGACACGGGAGATGTTGTGCGGCACGAACAAGACAGCAAGCTCGCGGCGCAATCGTTGGATGCAACGCGAATTTATCTCAGCGAGATAGGCGTCTCGCCATTGCTGACTGCGGACGAAGAAAAGCAGTTGTCGCGACGCGCACAAATCGGCGACGAGATGGCACGGCAGCGCATGATCGAAAGTAACCTGCGCCTCGTCGTCAGAATTGCACGACGTTATCTGCATCGTGGTATGCCTCTGCTCGACCTGATCGAGGAGGGCAACCTTGGATTGATTCACGCGGTTGAAAAATTCGATCCGGATCGCGGCTTTCGTTTTTCCACCTATGCGACATGGTGGATTCGACAAACCATCGAGCGCGCGATCATGAACCAGTCGGGCGCCGTGCGCGTGCCGATCCATATTGTCAAAGACATAAATTCATGCTTGCGGGCGAAACGTATCCTTCGGCAAGAGCATGGCGTGGCGCCGGATGCGGCGGCAATTGCCGCATACATGCAACGCGAGGTCGAAGAGGTGGAGCGTCTGCTGGCATTGCACAGCCGCATAAGCGTAGAGGTTGACAGCGTTGTTGACGAAAGCGGCCTGGAACGTTTACGCGCGCAGCGGGAGTTGGAGCCGGCCAATTGCGCGCAGCGAGAGCTGGTAAACAAAATCGTCGACCGCTGGGTGCGTACTCTGGAGGACAAACAGCGCGCTGTCGTCGATCGGCGCTTCGGTCTGCATGGTTACCAGCGCGAGACACTGGACCGTATTGGCGAAGAAATCGGCGTTACGCGCGAACGTGTTCGGCAAATTCAGCAGGACGCGTTGAAAAAGTTGCGTACCTTGATGGAAAACCACGGCATATCAAGCGATGCCGTGCTCGACTAAGCCCGGAGTGTAACGGGACAGCTCCATAATCTGCCCATTCGCGGCACCGAGCACCTCGGTCTCGATGCCGGCAAGCTGCGTGATCGCCAGTGATTCGACGGTGTCGGTATAGGCAAAAATGAATTAAGGTTCGGTCACTGGAATACTTTATCCTTGAGTGTCACGCACCGGAGAAAACATGAATCACCCGCGATGCATACTGCGCGCGCCAATGCGGGCCGCAGCACTGGCATTATTGCTGGCAGCCTGCAGCGACGGCGACACTCCGCCTGCAGATGTTGTCCCTGAATCTGGCCTGGAAGCACATCAGCAGCTCGCCAGGGATATTCTGCGCGAACTTATTGAGATCGATACAACGCAGGCGGGCAATACGACAATTGCCGCCGACGCAATGGCGGCGCGGTTGCTGGCCGCAGGCTTCCCGGCGGAAGATGTAAAGGTCCTGGGCCCGACCGAAAACCGCCGCAACCTGGTGGCACGTTTGCGCGGACGGGATGACGGGCGCAAGCCAATTCTGCTGCTGGCGCATATCGATGTGGTTGCCGCAGATCCGGCTGACTGGAGCCTGGATCCATTTACGTTCACCGAAAGTGACGGGTTTTTTTATGGCCGGGGCGCCACCGATGACAAGGATGAGGCGGCCATCCACGTTGCCAATCTGATCCGCATGCGGCGTGAAGGCTTTCAACCGGATCGCGACATTATTGTTGCGCTTACTGCCGACGAGGAGACTGGTGAACAAAACGGTGTGAAGTGGCTGATCGCAAACCATCCGGAGCTGATTAATGCGGAGTATGCTCTCAACGAAGGTGGCGGCGGATCGTTGCGCGACGGCATGCATATTGCCAACAATGTCCAGGCCAGTGAGAAGGTGTTTCAAAGCTTCACGCTCGAAGTCACTAACCCCGGTGGGCACAGTTCTCTGCCGGTCAAGGAGAATGCGATCTATCGACTTGCCGATGCGCTGATTCGCATTCGCGCGCACGATTTTCCGGTCGCGATTAATGAGGTGACCATGGCGTTCTTCGAGCGCTCGGCAGCCATCGAGGATAGCGAGCTCGCCACGGCCATGCGCGGCGTCCTGCAGGATCCGCCGGATCCGTCCGCGATCGCCTACCTGTCGCGCCTGCCGTACTATAACGCGCGTCTTCGTACCACGTGCGTGGCCACGCGCCTGCAGGCCGGGCACGCCGAGAACGCATTGCCGCAACGCGCACAGGCGACGGTGAATTGCCGCATGCTGCCGACGGATTCGCCGCAAGTCGTAATACAGACGCTGAAGACGGTGATCAATGATGAGCAGGTTTCAGTGACACCGATCAAACCCGCAGTTCCATCACCGTCGTCACCACTGACGCCCGAGCTGCTGGGCGCGATCGAAGCGGTTACCGCGGAGATGTGGCCCGGCGTTCCGGTCATTCCGACCATGAGTACCGGAGCGACCGATGGCTTGCACTTGCGCAATGCCGGAATTCCCGTATACGGTGTAAGCGGCCTGTTTGGCGAGGTTGCCGATAACAGGGCGCATGGGCGGGACGAGCGCATCCTGATCAAATCGTTTTTTGAG
>JAOUHU010000040.1 GCA_029884455.1 Gammaproteobacteria bacterium
CAACTGTCCCCGGCATCGAAGTCAGTTTCCAGGGTGGCGATGCGCCGAAAATCGGCGTTTACGATCGCGTGCTGGTGGCAGTCGGGCGTCGTTCGAACGGTGACAGGCTGGACGCCGAAAAGGCAGGCGTCAAGGTCGGCGAACGAGGCGTGATAATCGTCGATAAGCAGATGCGCACCAATGTGCCGCATATCTTTGCGATTGGTGACGTGGTACCGGGCCCGATGCTGGCACACAAAGCGACGCATGAGGCGAAAGTGGCGGCCGAGGTTGCGGCCGGCAACAAGAGTGCTTTTGATGCACGCACCATTCCGTCGGTCGCCTACACGGATCCGGAGATCGCCTGGGTCGGCGTGACCGAGACTGAAGCAAAGACCAGCGGCATCGACTTCGACAAGACCCAGATTCCGTGGAGTGCCAGCGGTCGCGCCTTGTCGCTGGGGCGTGCCGAGGGATTCACCAAGCTGCTGTGGGACCGCGATTCCGGTCGCGTCATTGGCGGTGCGATCGTCGGGCCGGGGGCAGGCGACCTGATAGCCGAAATTGGTCTTGCGATTGAAATGGGCGCCGATGCGGCCGACATCGGCATGACCATCCATCCGCACCCGACCCTGTCGGAAACCGTGGCGTTTGCGGCCGAGGCGTACGAAGGAACGCTCACTGACCTCTATATGCCGAAGAAGCGCTAGCTGAGGAAGCGTTTTGCCAGCACACGGTCGAGGCTCAATTTGCCGGCGCCCGAAATCAGCAATGGCAGCAGCATGGCGATAAACAATAGCGGGATTCGATAGTTGCCGGAGCCGTCCTGCGCCGTGACACGATAGCCCTCCCAGAGTTCGCCCAGACTGTGCCATTCGGCCGGCCAGTGTACGCCGGAGATGGCGACGATCGTCATGATGATCAGCGACAACGCCCAGAACCGAGTAAACAGCCCCAGCAACAAGCCGGCCGCGCCGAGAATTTCGAACCAGGTTGCGAGCAACCAGCTGATTTCGACCGGCACCACATTGAATGGAAAAATAAAATTGTCCTGCACATTGCCGAACCAGTTGTTGCCAGCGAGTTTGCCCAGGCCGGCCTTGCCGTATTCGTAGGCCATTAACACTCGAATTACGATCAGGCCGAGGCCATACTGACCGGCGCAGTCCAGCCAGCCGGCGGCATTCTTGTAAATCTTGAGTGGTGCTTGCATGATCTTCTCCTTAGTGCCGTGCCGCCCTGGTACCGGTCAATATTCCCAGTTGTCGCATTTCCTGAAGTGCCGTCGCACCGTGCAGAACCAGCGCCTCGGCGTCCGGGTAATGTGTTTGTTTTGCCAGCATCAGCAACAATGACCGGCCGCTAAGGCCTCGAGAGTTGTTGTCTATCGCATCGAGCAAGCCTGCGGTCATCGGATTGAGTTCGAGAAAGCCGACTTTATCGGTACTGTTGCGATAAACCGCGAGGTAGGTCGGCGTGGCCCCGGGTTCTACCGGTTTAAACTGCGGTGAGATTCGATGTACCGGGAACTGGTATGCAAACGCCCAGGCGAGTTCCGACTTTACGGGCGCGTCAGCGAGCAGGTTGCCGTCCGGATCGACGCCGCACAGGTCGTTGCTTAATTCGGAAATAGACAGCGCCAGCTCGATGTACTCGTAATGCGCCAGTTCCAGCAGAAACGGCGGGTCAGTATCCCGCGCCTCGTACTCGTGTTGCAGAAATTCAAGAAACTCTGCAGGCAGTTGCAGAAAGTAGGGCGTTGTTGACCGATGTTTTTTCAAAAACTGGCGAATCATCGCTGACCAGGCCTCCGCACCGAGCAGCTTCTTCAGGACCGGAAACATATTTGATAATAGCGAGCGCAGATTGTTAAAGAACAACTCTCGGTAGATGGCCATGCGCCGGTCTTCGATGCCTTCTGGCACAGCGACATGCTGTGGATCGCGGATATGCGCCGCAAACGCGAACTGGCGCTGCTGAAAGTCCGGACGCTCAGGCATGTTGCAGCTCACGTATGCGGGCAACTTCGTCCAGCAATTCCTGCACGGGCGGAAAATTGAAGTCGCGTTCGAGCAGCGTCGGCACGGCGCCGAAGTGCTGGTAGGCCGCCGCCAGCAGGCTCCAGGCCTGCTCGTCGACGGCGCTGCCGTGCGTATCGATGCGCAAGTCTGGTGCTTCCACATAATGCCCCGCAAGGTGCATATAACGCAGGCGATCGGCGGGCATATTGCGCAGGAAATCGTATGCGTCGTAACCATGATTGATGCTGTTGACCACGATGTTGTTAATATCAAGCATCAGGTCGCAGTCCGCTTCATCCAGCACTGCCAGCAGGAACTCCTGCTCGCTCATGCTCGAGTCCGTGGGCGTGTAATAGGAGACATTTTCGAGCGCGATACGCTGCTCAAGAATCTCCTGTACGCGGCGCACCCGCGCGGCAACGTATTGCACAGCTTCGCCGGTAAATGGAATTGGCATCAGGTCATAGAGATGGCCGTCATCGCCGCAATAACTCAGATGCTCCGAGTACATGCGAATATCGTGCCGTAACATGAAATCCTTGATGTCCCGAACGAGTTGTTCATCCAGCGGCGCCGGCGCGCCGATCGATAACGACAAGCCATGAGCCAGGAATGGATAGCGCTCAGTAAAATAGCGCAGCGACTTGCCCATAGCGCCGCCCACGTGAATCCAGTTTTCCGGCGCGACTTCCATGAAATCGATCGCCCCTTGCGGTGCGGCTCGAAGTTTTTCTGCCAAGGGGCGACGCAGGCCCAGGCCGGCACCGTGCACAGGGTATTGTGGTCTTTCCTCACGCATGCTGTACCAGACCTCCTCAGGCTGCCGATTATTACAGTGCCCGCAGGCGCTCCAGATAGGCCGCTTCGTCCGGCGGCCCCTGCCTGCGCTGCGCTTCCCACAAGGTTTCGGCAAGGCAGTCGAGCATGCGGTGCTCGGCAGCATGTGCATCAGCGAGGCGCGCGGAAAGCTGTACGAAAATGCTGCTGATTCCTGCCGGCCGATCAACCGCTACCTGTTCACGAATACTCATGTGCAGGCCCATATGCAGGAACGGATTCGCGACGCCGCCTGCAACCGTAAAGTCGGCCTCAAGGTCGCCGCGGACCGCCGCATGGTACTCGGGGTGGGCCGCGACCACAGCCGCGATTTGCGCCTCCAGCGGCGACATTGGCATCTGCACGCAATGCTTGTGCCAAGCATCCGCGTACATCTTGCGCAGCTCACTGCGATCCTGGCCGAAGATCATGCTCGCTTCCCGAGTCGCAGGTCCTTCTGCCCATACTCACACCACGGTTCGATGACGCAAGCGCCGCACAACGGCCGGCGAGCTTTACATACATAGCGACCATGCAGGATCAGCCAGTGGTGCGCATCCTTGCGAAACTCTTCGGGGGTCAGGCGCAGCAGGCGTGTCTCGACCTCGAGCGGCGTCTTGCCCCTGGCAATGCCGGTGCGGTTTGCGACCCGGAAAATATGTGTGTCAACTGCGATGGTGGCCTCGCCGAACGCGGTATTCAAGACCACATTGGCCGTCTTGCGGCCTACGCCGGGCAGTGCCTCCAGTGCCGCACGCGTGCGCGGCACCTCGCCGCCATGTTTCTCGATCAGGATCCTGCAGGTGCGGATAATGTTTTCGGCCTTGGTGTTGAAGAGGCCGATGGTACGGATAAAAGGTTTCAGGCCAGCGACGCCGAGCGCAAGTACCGACTCGGGTGTGTTGGCGACCTTGTAGAGTTTCGCCGTGGCTTTGTTGACGCTAACGTCGGTTGCCTGGGCCGAAAGAATCACGCTGACCAGCAATTCGAACGGTGTCGCGAAGCTGAGTTCAGTCGTTGGCTTTGGATCGAGTTCCTTAAGCTTGTGGTAAATCCTGCTGCGCTTGTCGCGATTCATGCACTCAACCTGAGCGACGCAGGCTGCGGGTCGTACCGGTGTTGCGCGCGCGGCGGCGATTTCGATCGTAGGCATTTTTCGCTGCCACTGCCAGCGCCAGGCTGAAAAACGCGCCAGGCGGAAGTATCAGCAGCAGCAGGCCGTGATCGGCGAATGACAGGCCCGTGAACGCGTCATTGCCAGTGAGCAGGTCGAAACCGGTCAGTATCGAGGCCTGTCCCGCGAACTCGCGAAACGCACCGATCACCATCAGCAATAGTGCGAAGCCGGCGCCCATGCTGAGACCGTCAATTATGCTCGCCGGCACGGAATTGCGCGCCGCAAAGACTTCGGCACGCGCGACAATGGCACAGTTGGTGACGATCAGCGGGATAAAGATTCCCAGCGACCGATCCAGGCCAGGAAACCATGCCTTGAATATCAGCTCTACGCAGGTGACCAGGCTGGCGATAATGAGCACATAAATCGGAATGCGGATTTCGTCGCGAATCCAGCGCCGGCTGGCAGACACGAGGCCGTTCGACAGCGTCAGCACCAGCAGGGTAGCAATTCCCAGGCCGAGGCCATTAACCAGGGTTGTGGTAACCGCCAGCAGCGGGCACAGGCCGAGCAGTTGTACCAGGCCTGGATTGTCGTACCAGATTCCGGCCAGCAGTCGTTCGCGCAGGCGTCTTTGCGTCATGGTTCATCCTTGCTTGCGGGTGCCGCAAAAATATCCTCGCGATGGGCTTCGAAATAGACCAGCGTGTCGCGTATCGCCTTGATAACAGCGCGCGGCGTTACCGAGGCACCCGTTAGCTGGTCGAATTCGCCACCGTCGCCGTGAATTTTCCACCTGGCGACCGGCGGATCCTGCAGCGAGCGCGAAGCGAACTGTTCCACCCAGTTCGACTTGCGCGCGTCGATTTTGTCGCCAAACCCGGGCGTTTCGCGGTGCTGCAGTATGCGCACGCCGGTGACTACGCCATCGATGTCGACGCCGAGCAATATTCGTATCGGTCCGGCAAACCCATCGCGCGCAGTGACGACGAAAAGTGCGGCAACCGGTTGCTCACCGGAATAGACGCGATAAATAATGGCGGCGTCCGAGCCTGGAAGTCCGTGCGGCGGTTCGAGCACCAGCCGTGATTCGCTGACGCTGCCGTCGTAAAAAGTGTTTGCCAGCGCAGGCTGCAGGCTTTGCTCCAGCAGGGCCTTGTCATTGGCGGCGATGCGATCCGCAGTCAGGTGCCAGGTCGTAGCCACCAGCGCCGTGCAAACACCCGCAATTACTGCGAGTGTCGCGCCACTTCTGAGTATCGCTGTCTTATTGCTCACGGCGTGTTCTGTTTGCGTGCGTGGCCGACAATATGCGGCCGCGTCAGATAATCAATTGCAGGCGTCGCCATGTTCATCAGCAAGACCGCAAACGCGACACCGTCGGCGTATGCGCCCCAGCGACGAATCACGAATATCAGCAGGCCGATGCCTAGACCGTAAATGAAGCGCCCTTTGGGGCTGGTCGCAGCCGAGACCGGGTCGGTTGCGATAAAAAAGGCGCACAGTATTGTCGCCCCCGAAAACAGGTGGAAACCCGGGCTCGCATGGGTACTCGGATCAGCAAAATACAGGATGCCGGCGGGCACCAGCAGGCCGAGAAATACGCCGGTCGGTATTTGCCAGCGTATGATTTTGCGCAGCAACAGCCAGCAACCGCCGATCGCGACAAAGTTGCCGATCCATTCCCAGCCGCGGCCACCGAAATCACCCATCATCGGATTGGCACGAATCTCGGCGTAGGTTTGCAGATTTCGCAGGCCGGATTGCATCGCATCCAGCGGCGTGGCGCGGCTCACCGCATCGAAACTCAATGCCTCTGGCAGGTTTCCGGTCAAGGTGTAAACCAGCGTTTGCGCCAGGCTTGGCCTGATGTAATCGATATCGCCCATGCTTGGCGCAACCCAGAGGTTCATCTGCATGGGGAACGCGACCAGGATTACGACGTAGCCAGCCATTGCCGGATTGAATACGTTGAAACCGATGCCACCGTAAAGGTGCTTGGCGACTACCACGCCAAACAATGCTCCGGTCGCAGTGACCCACCAGGGCGTCAAGGATGGCAAGGCAAATGCCAGCAGGGCGGCCGTGACCAGCGCGCTGTAGTCCGAGAGCGCGAGCATCGGATCGCGACCGCGTGCACGCATCATGAATGCTTCGCCGGCAACACAGAAAATCGCTGCGACCACCAGGTTGAACAATATGCCCGGCCCGAAGTACCACATATGCGCGAGGATCGCAGGAACCAGGGCGAGCAGCACCTGCAGCATCATGTCAGCCACATTCACGCTCGGCGTCAGGTAGGGTGCTTCGCTACGCGTGAACTCCACGGTCAATCCCCGTCCTGTTGCTGTTGCTTTCGCTGCAGTATCGCGGCGATCTCTGCCGGGCCGGCCTGCCTGGCCGTATCGCGCTGCTGTGCGAGTTGCTGTTCGCGAGCCCGCTGTTCAGTCTCCATACGCTGGTTGCGCGCCTCGAAGCGAAACCGCGCCCGTTCAGCGCGAGCCTTTTCGTCGGCTTGTTCCCGAATGCGCGCCTTGGCAACACGAAATTCGGCGGTCAGCGGGATATGACTCGGGCACACCAGGTCGCAACAGCCGCATTCGATGCAGTCTGTCAGCCCGTGCAGGCGCAACTTTTTTTCGTCGTCGGCACAGGAGTATCGGTATAGCTGCTGCGGCAACAGTTGCACCGGGCAGACCGCGGCACAATCGCCGCAACGGATACAGGGTGATTTCGCGCCAATGGACGGCGTAGCGGATAACACCAGGACGCAGTTGCTGGCCTTCACCAGCGGCACCAGGTCTGTAGACATGGCTTTGCCTGTCATCGGGCCGCCGATAATCAATTGCCTGGCATGTTCGGTGTAGCCGCCGGCAAACCGGACAATGTCGGCGACCAGCGTACCTATGCGCGCTTCGACATTCATTGGATGGACAACGCCGTCACCGGTCACCGTCGTAATTCGTGACAGCAAAGGTTTGCCCTGTACGATCCAGTCGTAAATAGCGGCAGCCGTTCCGACGTTCTGCACCAGGCAACCAACGTCGGTTGGCAGTCCGCCGGACGGTACTTCGAGGTTGGTGACCAGCTGCACCAACTGGTCTTCGCCACCGGATGGATAAATGGTCGGTACCTGCTTTAGTACGATCCGGGCGTCTCCGAGCAGGGCCAATTGCTCGCCGAGGCGCCTAAGCGCCTGCGGCTTGTCGCTTTCGACCACGACGTAGCAGAGATCAAGACCCAGCGCATGCATCAGGATACGGGCGCCGCCAAGAACTTCGGCGCTGTATTCGCGCATCAGCATGTCGTCACAACTTATATACGGCTCGCACTCAACACCGTTCAGGATCAGGTATTTGAGCTCGCAACTGAGTGCCTGCATGAGCTTCTGGGCCGTCGGGAAAACGGCACCCCCGAGGCCTACAATGCCTCCCTGCAGGATCCTCGCCAGCAGTTCGTTTGCCGACAGCGATTCCCACGCAGGCTGGTCCGTGACTGACGCTATCGCGCGATCCTCGCCGTCACAGTCGATGACAATACAGGGTGCCTTGTCACCGTAGCGCCGTGACACGGGCCAGGGCTCGATAGCGACGATCGTTCCCGATGAAGATGCGTGTACCGGTGCGCTCAGCTTACCGCCCGGCTCAGCGATCAGCTGGCCCTTCAGGACCTGTTCGCCGATTGCCACGATCGGCAGTGCCGGATCGCCAACGTGCTGCGCGATCGGCAGAATGAGCTGCGCCGGCAGCGGCATTTTCCTGATCGGGTCATGCGTGGAAGCCAGCTTGTTGGCGGGCAGGCGCATGCCGCCATGCAGCTTGCCAAGGTCGTAAGTTGGCGCGCTCATGCAGCGCTCCGCATGCTGATGCAATCAACCGGGCATGGCGCAACACACAATTCGCAACCGGTACATTCGGCTTCAATGATGGAATGCATAAGCTGGTGGCTGCCGATAATTGCGTCGACCGGGCAGGCGCTACGGCAATGAGTACAGCCAATACAGAGGTCCTCATCGATCTGCGCCACCAGTCTTCCTTGCGGCGCCTCGCTGGCCAGCGGCAGGGTATCCCGGCCAAGCAGCCCCGCCAGCTCGCGCATGACGTGTTCGCCGCCCGGTGTACAAAGGTTGATGGCTGCGTTTTCGTTGACGACGGCGGCAGCGTAAGGACGACAACCGGGGTAGCCACATTGCGCACACTGGGTTTGTGGCAGCAGCTTGTTGACCCGCTCGACCAGGCCGTTTGATCGTGACGGCAAGGAGCGGTAGGCATAGCTGAGCGCCAGGCCGGCCAGCAGCGCTATCAAGGCGATCGTAAGCACGGCATTCATGGGCGGGCCATACCGACGAAACCCATGAAAGCGAGTGACATAATTCCCGCGGTCATCAATGCAATTGCAGTGCCGCGAAACGGCGCGGGCACATCAGCCGCGTCGATACGCTCGCGAATCGAGGCAAACAGGATCAGCACCAGCGCAAATCCGGCAGCCGCGCCGAAGCCGAAAAATACCGACTGCACAAAACCTTTGGACTGCTGCACGTTGAGCAGGGCGACGCCGAGAACCGCGCAATTGGTCGCGATCAACGGAATGTAAATGCCCAGCACCTGGTGCAGCAAGGGGCTGAGGCGTCGCACCATGATCTCGGTGAATTGCACGCTGGCCGCAATGACGAGGATGAAACTGATCGTCTGCAGGTATTCGAGCCCGAGAGGCACAAGTACATGGGTGTGCAACAGGTAGGCTGTCGCCGAAGAAAGTGTCAGCACAAACGCGGTTGCCAGCGACATGCCTGCCGCCGCCTCTATGTTCCGCGAAACGCCGAGGAATGGGCAAAGGCCAAGGAATCGTACCAACACGAAATTGTTGACGAGAACGGTTCCGACCAGGATGACGATAAGCTCTGACATGGCAGAGTGGTATTGTAACTAGCTTTGTTTCGATTGCTCGACCATGTTCCGGACTTGCTCGGGTTCGACGCGGGTCAGCAAGGGCCGGAACGGGCTGATTGTCGTGCCGAGCAGCGGTGTGCCGGCGGCATCCCAGTGCCAGTCCTGTTCCTGCAAAAAAGAACGCGCATCCTCGGCGACGCCAGGAATGACGGGTGTGAGATAAATCATAAGACATCGAAACAGGTTAATGCCCTGGGTGCAGACTGCCTGGACCGTGTCGAGTTGTTGTTCATCCCTGGCCATGACCCATGGCTTTTGTTCATCGATATAGCGATTGGCCTCGTCGGCCAGCGCCATAACAGTGCGCATGGCCCGGGAATATTCACGGCGCTCGTAGTAATCGGCAATTGCATCGGCGGCCCCGGCAAAGCGGGCCTGCATTTCAGGCGCATGCAGCTCGGCCGCTAATTGGCCGTCAAAGCGCTTGTTAATGAAGCCTGCGCAGCGGCTGGCGATATTCACGAGCTTGCCGACCAGGTCCGAGTTAACGCGTGCCGCGAAGTCGTCGAGGTTCAGGTCGAGGTCCTCAATGGTCGGACCCAGCTTGGCTGCGTAGTAGTACCGCAAGTGTGCCGGGTGCAAATGGTCGAGGTAAGTCCGGGCCTTGATGAAGGTGCCGCGCGATTTCGACATTTTCTGGCCGTTGACGGTGAGAAAACCGTGCGCGAACACGCTTGTCGGCGTGCGGAATCCGGCGCCCTGCAATACTGCGGGCCAGAAAAGGGTGTGGAAATACATGATGTCCTTGCCGATGAAGTGATACAACTCCGTCTCGTGGCCTGGCCGCCAGTACTCGTCGAAGTCGAGATCGTCGCGTCGCGCGCAAAGATTCTTGAAGCTCGCAGCATAGCCGACCGGTGCGTCAAGCCAGACGTAAAAGTACTTGTCATTGGTACCCGGGATGCGAAAGCCAAAATACGGCGCATCACGCGAGATATCCCAGTCCTGCAAGCCGGCCTCAAACCATTCCTCGAGTTTGGCCACGACGCTCTTTTCAAGGTTCGCGCTCTGCATCCAGTCGCGCAGGCGCTGCTCGTAGCGGCTAAGGCGGAAGAAATAATGCTCGGAGTCGCGCTTCACCGGCGTGCTGCCGGACAATACCGAAATCGGATCGATCAGGTCAGCGGGCGTGTAGGTTGCACCGCAATTCTCGCAGGCGTCGCCGTACTGGTCAGAGGTACCACAGCGCGGGCAGGTGCCGCGTACGAATCGGTCCGGCAGGAACATGCTTTCCTGCACGTCGTAAGCCTGTTCGATTGTCTTGGTATAGATATCGCCGCTTGCTCGCAAGGTCTCGAAGATCTCTCCGACCAGTACTTCGTTCTCCGGCGAATGGGTCGTGTAATAGTTGTCGAACTCGATGCCGAAGTCGGAGAAGTCTCGTAGAAACTCGGCGGTGACCCGCTCGGTCAGGTCTTCGGGTGACAGACCCATTTCGCGCGCCTTCAGCATCACGGGGGTGCCGTGCACGTCGCTGGCACATATATAAGTGCACTGATGGCCGCGCAACTTCTGGAAACGAATCCAGATGTTGCCCTGCAGGTACTCCACCAGGTGCCCCATATGGATGGATCCATTCGCGTAGGGCAGGGCATTGGAAACGAGAATCTTGCGAGATTTTTCGGGCATTTGCTGCAACGGGCCTGATTAAAGGCCGCGATTATGCCACGTTTCAGGCCTCGTCCTTGAAGCGTTCAAACTTGGATTTCTGGTTCGCCTGCAGATAGGCCTCCTTGCCCGAGATCACAGCACCTTCGACCAATGCCATCAGGGCCGAATCCATGGTCTGCATGCCCATTGCACCACCCGACTGCATGGCAGTTTCGAGCTGATCGAGTTTGCCCTGGCGAATCAGATTTGCCACGGCGGAGGTATTGATCAGTACCTCGAGGGCCGCGACCCTGCCTGCCTGCTGCTTGGTCGGCAACAGCTGCTGCGATACCACGCCGCGCAGCGAGGTCGAGATCATGGTACGAATCTGGGCCTGCTTTTCGGCCGGGAATGAATTAATTATCCGGTCGACGGTCTGCCCGGCACCGTTGGTATGCAGCGTACCCATAACCAGGATGCCCATTTCCGCAGCCGTTACCGCGATACTAATGGTCTCCAGGTCACGCATTTCGCCAACCAGGATGACATCCGGATCCTCGCGCAAGGCCGAATGCAGAGCGTCCGCAAACGATTCGGAGTGCTCGCCAACCTCACGCTGGCTGACCAGGCAGTTCTTGGTGGAGTGCACAAACTCGATCGGGTCCTCGATTGTCAGTATGTGTCCTTTCATATTCTTGTTAATCGAGTCGATCATGGCCGCCAGCGTTGTTGACTTGCCAGAGCCGGTCTTGCCAGTCACCAGTATCATGCCCGAGGTCTGCTTGCACAAGTCGTACACGACCTTCGGCATGTTCAGTTGCTCAAGGGTCAATGCATTGGTCGGGATTGCGCGAAGTACCGCACCAATGCCGTTGAGATGGCGAAAAACATTGACCCGAAAACGCGATACACCCTCGATGTTGTAGGCGAAATCGGCGGATTCCCTGGCTTCGAAGGTGCGTTGCGCTGTGCCGTCCATGATCTCGTACATGCACTCCTGTACGAAGTCGGTCGTAAGTTTTTCATTCATCAGGATACGCAGATCCCCATGCACCCGCGCCCGCACCGGGTCACCGGACACAAAATGCAGGTCAGAAGCCCTTTGCTTCAACGCCTCCTGCAGGTAGCGGTCGATCTTAGCCATTCTGCAGTTTCTCGTTGCCACCGACATCCACCATCGGCACCAGTTCCTTGTTGGTCACGAAGCGCAGGAAGCGTTTCTTTTCGCTGGCGTAACGGTAGGCATCGTCGGGATCGATTTCCTTGGCATTGATGGCGTCCATCAGCGCCTGGTCCATCATCTGCATGCCCAGGTCGCGGCCGGTTTGCAGTTGCGACACGATCTGGTGCGTCTGGTCGGTGGTGATCAGCTTGGAAATCGCACGGTTGTTCACCAGGATTTCCAGGATCGCACGTCGCCCGCGGCCATCCGGTGTCTTGACCAGCACCTGTGTGACGACCGCCTTCAGGCTCATCGATAAGAAGGCCTTGGTCTGCTCGCGGAGTTCGGCAGGCAGTGCATCGATAATCCGGTCGATCGTCTTCACGGCGCCGGTTGTATGCAGGGTGCCGAGGACGAGATGGCCGGTTTCAGCAGCCGTCATAGCCATCATGATGGTGTCGGCATCGCGTAATTCACCAACCAGGATGACATCCGGGTCCTCGCGCATGGCGGCACGGACGCCATCGGCGAACGAGGTCAGGTGCGTGCCCAGTTCGCGTTGTATGACCTGGCATTTCTTGCTCGGGTGTACGAATTCGATCGGGTCCTCAAGGCTGATGATATTCAGGCTGCGGGTTTCGTTCAGATGATTGACCATGGCCGCCAGCGTGGTCGACTTGCCGGTGCCGGTCGAACCCGTTACCAGCACCATGCCCTGATGGTATTCGCAGAATTCGGTCAGGATCGGCGGGACCTTGAGCTGTTCCAGCGATGGTACGTTGCCCGGTATATGCCTGAAGACGGCACCGTGGCCAGTCGATTTGCGGAATATGTTGACGCGAAATCGCCCGCCATCCTGGCTCACGTAGGAAAAGTCAATATCGTGGCCGGCGCCAAGTTTCTCCTGTTGATTACTGGTCAGAATTTCGAGCACGTAACTTTCGAGCTCGGTGTCTGTCAATTCACGGAACTTGATCGGCAGCAGGTCACCGTTCATGCGTAACATTGGCGGCACACCAACCGCCAGGTGCACGTCGGAACAGCCCTGTGCGAGGCCGAGTTTCAGGAATGCGTCAATACGTGCCATGAGTGCCTATAGTTTAAGCGCGTCCAGCGCCTCGTTGAGTTCGTCCATCGACTGGAAGCGCTTGCTCTTATCCACTGACATTGCCTTGGCAATGATCGCAGCGAATTCGTCAGGAATCTCGGCATTGATTTCCTGGCACAACTTCGCTTTGCCTTGCACGTGCTGATACATGACCGACATGTGATCACCGCGGCTGTAGGGAGGAACACCGGTCGTCATTTCATACATGATAACGCCAATGCTGTAGACGTCGGCTGTCTCATCGACTTTCTTGCCGAGAATCTGCTCAGGTGCCATGTATTTTGGTGAGCCAATTACGTATCCGGTCTTGGTCAATTGTGTATCGCCGCTGGCCGCGGCGGCGGCAACGCCAAAGTCCACGATCTTCAGCAGGCCTTCATCGTTGACCAGGATGTTGGCGGGCTTCAGATCGCGATGAATTACACCGGCCTGGTGAGCGATCGACATACCGGTTACCATGTCGCGCGAATATTTCAGGGCCTTTTGGATTGTCATCGGCTTGTTGTTCGGTATTTCACCGGACAGCGTGTGCGACGGAAAGTATTCCATCGAAATCGCATAACACCCCTGCAGGTGCAGGAAGTCATATATGCGAATAACGTTGCGATGTGTAATCTTGCGTGAATAACGCAATTCATGCACGAAGCGTTTCATCATCTCCTCGTCTGATGACACGTTCGGGTTCAAAAATTTCAAGATCAGTTGTTCATCGACAACTTCATCGTGCATCAGGAGTACGGTACCGAAAGCACCCTTACCGATCTTCTCGATGTATTTGTAGCGGCCGTCGACAATATCGCCCGGGTTGAGCTTCGAAATATCGAGAATCGCGGCAGCTGTAGCGGCTGCCGCATTCGTAGCTCCGGCAGTTGCTTCGCGCGCCGCCTGCGGTTGTTGCGCACCGAGCAGTTTTTCCAGGTCCGAGTTATCCAGCAACAGGGTCTTGGTATGTTCGCCAATTTTCTTGGCGCGCTCGTTCTCTGCCAGCACGGTTTCAGAGAAGCGGGCATCGAGAGCCTTGAGGGCCTTGTCAGCGCTGTTGATGATTGTTGGCTCGTCCGATTGCTTGATCTTTTTCAGCACGCTGCGAACCGTATCGGCATGCGACTCATCCGCAAGTGCAGAAATCGCCTTGATTGCCTCTACCTGGACGTCGCGCTCTGGTCGGCTCAGCATAGGCACCAGTTTCGAGATGTGGCTCTGATTACCGATCTTGCCGAGGGCGCGGATTACAACGGTGTCGGTCTTGGCATCCTTGCCGAGCATTTCGAGCAGGCGCGGCAGCGCCTTCGGGCTGCCAATCTTCGACAAGGCATCAATAGAACGTTCCCGCACCCACCAGTCTGCATCGTCGGTTGCTTTGATCAGGTGGTCGACCGCCGCTTCGTCCTTGGTGGCATTCAGTATTTCTATGGCGGTACGGCGAATCTCCTCATCTTCGTCGCGGATCAGGGCAACGACAGACTGCACCACCTTGGGCCCGCCGATTTCAGCTAGCGCATCGCCGGCGCGGGAGCGAACCCACCAGTCGTTGTCCCTGAGCACGTTGAGCAGGTCCTTCACGGAATCGCGGTCACCAAGTTCATTCAGTACCTCGACTGCCGCGCGGCGCGCATACTCTGACTCATCCTTGAGGGCGTCGGCCAGGTATTTGACGGTGTCGGGATGTTTCATCTGGATCAGCATGTCGACTGCTTTACCCTGTACGTCGAGGTCCGCGTCCTGCAACAATTTGCTGACGGCGACGATATTGACGGATCCACCGCGGCTGGCGAGGGCCGACAGAGCCGCGCTGCGCACCAGCTTGTTGGTGTCCTTGAGCTGCATTTCCAGCGTGTGGTTGACTTCCGGCTTGTCAAACTTCGCCAGCAATCCAATCAGATGGATCTTGATGTTCGGGTCCTTGCCACCCATGCGGGCGATCAGGTCAGGAACCATTTCCGGCCGAACCGTCTCCTCAATGATTCGAAACAGCGCCGCCGAGGCTTTCGGGTCGAGGTCGTAGGCGCGCTGCAACAATTCGTGCACGCTCAGGTCCTGTTTGTGTACGCGCAAAACTTCGATCAGCGCGTGCTTTGATACCTCGGGGTCATCGAAGAAATCGAGCAGGTTATTGGCGTTGTAGTTGGTACTGCTGGACAGGGCCCAGGACGTGCCGGAAACGACGCGTTCGTTGCCATCAGCCAGGCCGTCACGGTACGCAGGAAGCGTCTTGTCACTCACCAGGCTGGACAGGATGTCGACAAATACCATCGTATGGGACTTATCCGTCAGGGCCAGTGCGTCAATGGCCTTGGGGATAACTTTCGGGCCGATACTTTTAAGCTTGTTTGCCAGCCGTTGTGCGGCCGGCGAGTCCGGCTTGGGTTCCGCCGCAAGCTGCGTGATCAGCTGGTCTGCGCGAAAGGATCCGAGGAGGCTCATCGGGCAGGAGCCGGAATTTTAGTGCGAGCGTCACCGCCGGATACGCTGCCATGCGGCACCCCGGTACACGGAATCACTGTTTCTCGTGTATCTGCTTGCAACTTGCTCGCTCTTGCCCAGGCGAAGTACAGGATTCAAGAATCTTACTGAATTTGTACCACCAGCCAATTTTCCGAGGCGGCATTATGCCACATCGACCCCACGCGCATTCTTTTCAAAGCCTTGTAAAATCAGGGCTTGGCACCGCCACAGGCTTCGATACAATGAGCGCGCACAGACCTCCGTCGGGGGGTCCATGGGAATAGATTTTACCTAATACCAGCGTTCGAAATGTGACGCTGTCAACAGAATCGAATGTGAAAAACTTCCTCAATTCCATTGAGTTACCCGGCATTGCTCGAAAAATTGCTGACGTCGGGCGCGTGCTCGAGTGTAACGACACCGATGGCGGCGTGACAGCGCATATTGAGCTCGCTTTTCCCGCGAGCGGGGCGCACGACAGCTATCGGCAGGCCATGGCGGCCGCGCTGGCACAAGCCGGTGACGAGCGACCGGCCGAGATCCGTTTTTCGACACGCGTGGTCGCGCACGGCGTACAACGCAATCTCAAGCCCCTGCCTGAGATCCGAAACCTGATAGCAGTCGCGTCCGGCAAAGGCGGGGTCGGCAAGTCGACGGTGGCCGTGAATCTGGCCCTGGCACTGGCGGCAGACGGGGCTTCTGTCGGCCTGCTCGATGCTGACATTTATGGACCGAGCCAGCCGCAAATGCTGGGCCTGGCCGGCAGGCAACCCACAAGTATCGACGGCAAAACCATGCAGCCGCTGCAGGCGTATGGTTTGCAGGTCATGTCGATCGGTTTCCTGGTGGACCAGGATCAACCGATGGTTTGGCGCGGTCCGATGGTGACCTCGGCGCTGAACCAGTTACTGCAGCAAACGACCTGGCACGATCTTGATTACCTGATTGTCGACATGCCGCCTGGTACCGGCGACATTCAGTTGACACTGTCGCAACAGGTGCCGGTCAGTGGTGCGGTTATTGTGACTACGCCACAGGACATCGCCTTGCTCGATGCGCGCAAGGGCCTGGCCATGTTTCGCAAGGTGTCGGTCCCGGTGCTCGGAATAATTGAGAACATGAGTACCCATGTCTGCTCCCAGTGCGGTCATACGGAGGCCATTTTCGGCACCGGCGGTGGGCAGAAAATGGCTGCCGACTTCGACGTGCCATTGCTGGCGGCATTACCGCTCGAGCTGCGTATCCGCGAGCAAACCGACAGCGGCAACCCGACGGTCCACGCCGAGCCTGAATCAGCCGCGGCGCAGCAGTATTTTATGGCGGCGCGTCGTATGACCTCGATACTGGCACTGCAAAGCAAGGACTACAGCAGCAAGTTTCCAAAAATCATCATCGAGGCTGGCTGATGAGCATCAAATCGGACCGCTGGATCCGGCGGATGGCCGAGCAACACGGCATGATAGAGCCGTTCGAACCCGGGCAGGTGCGAGCGCAAGAAGGGCGCCCGATTGTTTCCTACGGCACGTCGAGTTACGGCTACGATGTTCGTTGTGCCGCGGAATTCAAGATATTCACCAACATCAATTCTGCGGTAGTGGATCCAAAGTCCTTCGATGCAACGAGCTTTGTCGATGTGAATAACAATACCTGCGTTATTCCGCCGAACTCGTTTGCGTTGGCGCGCACCATCGAATATTTTCGTATACCGCGCAATGTGCTGACCATTTGCCTCGGCAAGTCGACTTATGCCCGCTGTGGCATCATCGTCAACGTGACGCCGCTGGAGCCGGAGTGGGAGGGGCATGTGACGCTGGAGTTTTCAAATACCACACCGCTGCCGGCAAGGATTTATGCCAACGAAGGTGTTGCGCAGATGCTGTTCCTGGAATCCGATGAAGAATGCGAGACCTCCTATCGCGATCGCGGTGGCAAGTACCAGGGCCAGAAGGGCGTAACTTTGCCAAAAACCTGAAAAGGGTCAGTCCGCTTTCAGGAGTTCTTCTCAGAAATCGCGAACCAGCGGTTGTTGCAGGCGCTCGCCGTCGAGCCAGGCCATGCCATCGCGATATTCGAGGCGCCCGCTTGCGAATAGCGCGGCCGCCTCAGGATAGATGCGGTGCTCAATCGCCTGGACGCGCTGCGCGAGTACCACCGCCGATTCACCAGGCCGCACTGCCAATCGCCCCTGCAGTATTCCTGGCCCGCCATCGAGTTGCGCGGTGACGAAATGTACTGTGCTGCCGTGCCATCGTTCGCCGGCATCAAGCACACGCTGGTGCGTATTCAGCCCGGGATAGGCGGGCAACAAGGCCGGGTGAATGTTCAGAATTCTGCCCTCGAAATGCGCAACGAACCATGGACTCAAAACGCGCATGAAACCGGCGAGCATCAGCAGGTCCGGTTTGGCGTCGTCAAGTGCACGCGCCATCGCCCGGTCAAATGATTCGCGATCCGCAAATTGAGCATGCGGCAGGCAGCGCGTTGCGATGCCGGCGTTTGCGGCCCGCTTCAGCCCGAACGCGTCGTCGCGATTGCTGACAACCTGGACGATATCGAGCGCCAGTTCGTGGCGTGCGACCTGGTCAATAAATGCCTGCAGATTACTGCCGGAACCGGAAATCAGTATCGCGGCACGGCAGCGACCACTGTTCAAAGATATAGCACCGGCGCCTCGCCGGCCGCGATCCGCCCGAGCAGCCAGCATTCCTCGCCGCTCGCGCGCAACAGCGCAAGGGTCTGTTCAACGTCGGCTGGCGCGACGACGGCAATCATGCCGACGCCACAATTGAAAGTGCGGCGCATTTCCTGGCTGGAGATGATGCCGGTTGTAGCAAGCCAGTCAAATACGGGGCCCGGTTGCCAGCTCGAGGTATCGACCTCGGCATGCAAGCCGGCCGGGATAACGCGCGGCAGATTTTCACTGATGCCGCCGCCTGTGATGTGCGCCAGTCCCTTCACAGTGACTGCCTGCAACAGGGCGAGAATAGAGCGGACGTAGATACGGGTAGGCTCAAGCAATACTTCCCCGGCGCTGCGGCCGTTGATTTCTGCGTAGGGATCGCGATCGAGTACCTTGCGGATCAGCGAGTAGCCGTTAGAGTGCGGCCCACTGGACGCCAGGCCGATCAGCATGTCGCCGTCGGCAACGGTACTGCCATCGATCATTGCATCGCGCTCGACGACGCCAACGCAAAAGCCGGCAAGGTCGTAGCTGCCGCGCGGATACATATCCGGCATTTCGGCAGTTTCCCCACCGATCAGCGCAGCTCCCGCGAGCGCACAGCCCTCCGCAATACCACCGACAACACTGGTAGCAACGTCGACGTCGAGTTGCCCGCAGGCGAAATAATCGAGAAAGAACAGCGGCTCGGCACCCTGTACCAGCACATCGTTGACACACATTGCCACCAGGTCGATTCCGATTGTGTCGTGCCGGTTCAACTGGTGTGCCAGCATCAGCTTGGTGCCCACGCCGTCCGTGCCGGACACCAGTACCGGTTCGCGATAGCGGTTGGGTTGCAGCGCAAACAGGCCGCCAAAACCGCCAAGGCCACCGAGTACTTCGGGTCGCATCGTGGTTCGCACCATCGGCTTGATGCGCTCGACCAGATCGTCGCCCGCATCGATATCGACGCCGGCATCTTTGTATGTCAGTGGCCTGTTGCTCATTGCTGTCCGGAAAGAGTTTCGGGCGGCGCCCGAATTCGGCGATATAATAGTGCTTGGGCACAGACGGGGAAACCACCCTTGCTGAAAACTCGGTTCTTGAAGGGTACTGATGTTGCAAAATATCAGGCGATGGCGAGGCTTCGCCTGTTGCTATGCAGCGTATTATGCGCGGCATTTGCGGCTCAGGCCGTTGAGGTAGCAGCGCTGTACACGGCCAGAGTTGCGCTCGATCCGCAAGCCGATGATCCGCGCGAACAGGCCTATGCGGCTGCGCTGCAAGAAGTGCTGTTGCGCGTGGCGGGCGCGGAACTAAGCGCAGATGAGGAGAAAATGGCGCTGCTGTTCCCGAATCCGGCGGCCTATGTGGTGCAGTTTCGTCCCGGCGAAGACGACACGCTGTGGGTGTCTTTCGATGGCGAAGCCATCGAAATGATGCTTCGACAGAGCGGCCAGACAGTCTGGGGCAATGATCGCCCGGTGACCCTGGTCTGGCTGGCTGTCGACTGGGGGCAGGGTGACCGCGAAATCCTTAGTGCGGAAGACCCGGCGCGGATTCTCGACGAGGCCCGGTCGATCGATCGCAATCGCCTGCTCAGGAAACGTATTCTCGATAGCGCGGATCGTCGCGGCTTGCCGGTATTGTTGCCGCTGTTGGACAGCGAAGATCTGCAGAACGTCAGTTTCAGCGACATCTGGGGTGGTTTCGACGAACCACTGCTGATTGCCTCGCAACGTTACGAGGCACATTCGATATTGGTTGGTCGAGTACGCGTGGCCGGCGGCCAGCGCAATCGCTGGAACTATTATTTCGGTGGCGAGGAGCGATCCTGGGACGGCGAACCCGAGCAGGTCATCGGTGAAGTAGCGGATCTTCTGGCCGCCGAGTTTGCGGTCAGTGGCAGTGCGCCCTTGCAACTTGTGCGGCTAAGTATTTCCGGCATCGATTCGGTAGATGCCTATGCCGCGATGCAACACCTGCTGTCGGAAACCAGCCTGATCGAGAGTTTCTCCGTCACCGAGGTGCTCGGAGACCGCGTAATGTACCGCGTCGAGGCGCGTGGTGGCGCGGAGAGATTACGTCGAGCATTGCGATTCAACGGCCTGATCGAGCAGAATGGTCTTGACTATGAGGCGCTGGAATTCTTTTACAGCCCCTGAAACTTCCCACTAAGCAGATTCGATTATACAGATGTCATTACGCTGGTTACCCAACGCCATATCGATTATGCGGATCGCGCTGATCCTGCCGATATTGTGGATGTTCGTAACTGATGAGTTTGCCTGGGCATTGGCTCTGTTCCTGATCGCAGGCCTGTCGGACGGTGTCGATGGCTACCTGGCGAAGACCTATCACTGGGATACGCGCCTGGGCGCGTTTCTCGATCCGGCCGGCGACAAACTGCTGGTTGCATGGTCATACGGAACGCTAGCGTACCTCGGTCACATTCCCGTCTGGCTCGCCGCCATCGTCATTTTCCGAGACGTGGTTATCGTGGCCGGATCATTCATGTACCACTACCTCGTGCGGCGGCTGGAAGGAGAGCCGACGCGGATCAGCAAGCTGAATACTGCGCTGGAATTTGTGTTCCTGGTATTCGTGATGTCGCGTGCGGGCTATGGCTGGCCCGACAATATCACCATCATTGTGCTGGGTGCCGCGGTCCTGGTTACGGTTGTCATCAGCGGCTACGATTACGTCTGGAACTGGATTCGCAGCGCCCGCAACGGAGCCTGAGCTATGGGTACTGCAGATCGACGTACGAACTGGCTGATCGCGGTCGCGCTGCTGGGCTGGCTGTTATACCTGCTGGCGCCCGTCCTGACTCCTTTTGTCGCTTCTGCGCTACTCGCGTATATTGGCGATCCATTGGCCGACCGGCTGCAAAAGTACCGCCTGCCGCGCTCGCTTGCTGTGGTTGTCGTCTTCCTGCTGACCTTCCTCGTGCTCGCGTTGCTGGTGTTGCTCGTCGGGCCATTGATTCGCAGCCAGATTTCGGCGCTGATGTCCGCTTTGCCTGATATCGTGCTTCGCGTTGAGCAGGTCTGGTTGCCCAGGATCATGGACCTGACCGGTGTTGCACCCGGCGATGACGTTGGCATCGGGGCATTCCTGTCGCGTTACAGCGATATGGCCGGCAGCTGGGGCAGCAAGGTGCTGCTGTCGGTTACGCGATCAGGTGGCGCGCTGGCGGCGGCCGTGTTGAGTCTTTTTCTGGTGCCGATCATCACGTTCTACCTGTTACGCGACTGGGACAAGATCATGACCCACCTCGGTGCACTGGTGCCGTCGCGACAGCGTGCCACGGCGCTGCACCTGGCACGCGAAACCGATGAGGTACTGGGCGCATTCCTGCGCGGCCAACTGCTCGTCATGCTGGCGCTGGCCATTATTTACTCGCTTGGCCTGAGCATAATCGGTCTCAAGTTTGCCATAGCGATCGGCGTCGTCTCCGGTCTCGTCAGCTTCGTGCCCTACCTGGGGTTCGTGTTCGGGATTGTGCTGGCCGGACTCACCGTGGCGCTGGAACCGAATCCATTCTGGCTGATGATCGGTGTGGTCGCGACCTTTGGCATCGGGCAGTTGCTGGAAGGCTCGCTGCTGACGCCGAAACTGGTTGGTGATCGCATAGGCCTGCATCCGGTCATCGTCATCTTTGCGGTAGCGGCGGGTGGCCAGCTATTTGGCTTCTTTGGCATCCTGCTCGCGCTGCCGGCGGCCGCGGTCTTGTCGGTAATCGTGCGGTTCGCCTATGGCCGTTATCTCGCCGATCATCCCGACATCGTTGTATGAGCCAGTTGGCCTTGCCCCTGCAGCTCGCGGATCACGCGGTGTTTGCGAGCTTTCTCCCGGACGGTAATGAAACTGCGGTCGTCATGCTGCGCGAACTGGCTGCCGGTGGCGGCGACCGCGGATGCTGGCTTTGGGGTGCCGCGTCGACGGGCAAGACGCACTTGCTGCAGGCGGTGTGCGAGCAGGCAGGTGACCAGTCTGTCTATGTTCCGCTCGGCCTGTTGCGTGATGCTGGTCCGGCGCTTCTCGAGGGCCTCGCAAGCCGTGCGCTGATCTGCCTCGATGATATCGACGCGGTAGCAGGCAGGTCCGCCTGGGAGCGCGCCCTGTTTATCCTCTACAACCAGGTCGCTGAGGCGAACGGCCGCCTGGTTGCCGCGGCACAATCTGCGCCGCGTGCCAGTGACTTCCTGTTGCCCGATCTCAAAAGCCGCCTGACCGCATTGCCGGCATTCCAGTTACAGTCGCTCGATGACGATGCCACGCGGCGGGCGCTGCAACTACGGGCCGCACACCGCGGGCTGGATCTGCCCGACGACACCGCGCATTTCCTGCTGAGCCGCAGCCGCCGCGACATGACAAGTCTCTATGGTTTGCTCGACAGGCTCGACGGCGAGGCTTTGCGCGCACAGCGGCGCCTGACGATTCCCTTCGTCAAGCGCGTCCTCGACATCACTGGCTGAGTTTTTGTGCCGCCATGGCGACGCGTCGGCCGAGCACGCGTGCGAGATGGCGTTCATGGTCCGTCAGCGCATCCGCTTTTCGATTCCACGTCACATGGCTCGCGCCATAGGGCGATCCACCCGAGGTCGTGGTACCTAACGCTTCCTCCGTGAACGGGATGCCGGTGATGAGCATGCCGTGATGCAGCAGCGGAATTGCCATCGTCAGCAGCGTGGATTCCTGCCCGCCATGCAGCGTCGATGTTGAGGTAAACACGCCGGCCGGTTTGCCGGCCGCAGCGCCCGACAGCCATTCGGTTGCCGTGCCATCCAGAAAATACTTGAGCGCGGCGGCCATGTTGCCAAAGCGCGTCGGGCTGCCCATGACCAGGCCGCAACATTCCACCAGGTCGGCCGGAGTGGCATAGGGTGGCCCGGCATTCGGTACCGGCGGTGCCACGCTTTCAGCGACTGTCGACACCGGCGGCACCGTGCGCAGGCGCGCGGCCATGCCGCGCACCGAATCGACGCCGGCACAAACTTCGCGCGCGAGTGACTCGGTTGCACCGTGCACTGAGTAGTACAGCACCAGCACCTCACTCATGGCGCGTCTCGATCAGTTGCAGCACGTTCTCGGGCGGTTGGTCGAGGTAGCGGATTACGACCGGGGTTTCGCCATTTTTCGTAAGTATTTCAAGCGCTTGATGATACTTCGAGCAGGCCGGATTGTGGTAAATGGTGAGCATCCTCGGGTTCCCTTGACGACGTGGTTCAGCTATTGATAGCGTTGCTGCGTTGCAGCCGAACAGAATAACAATGCTTGCCACCCATATGCCGAATTTTCTGCGCGCCCTGGTCGTCGCGGCGGCGCTTGCGGTTGCCGCCTGCCAGTCGGCGCCCGTGCAGGAAATGAGCGATGCGCGCCAGGCAATTTCGGTCGCGACCAAGGCCGGGGCGGAGCAGCATGCGGCCGGCCAGCTGCAGATGGCGCAAAAGTACCTGCAAAGCGCCGAACAGCAGCTCAATCACCGCAAATATTCGCAGGCACGGCAGGATGCAGTGAGCGCAAAGGAAAGTGCCCTTGAAGCATTGCGCGTCACCGAATCCAGCATCGAAGCGCAAGAACGCTGATTGCCGTATGCGAGCGGCGCGCCGATTCACGATCCGCGGACGTGTGCAGGGTGTCTGGTTTCGTGACAGTACTCGCCGGCAGGCACAGTCGCTGGCACTGACCGGCCACGCGATCAATCTCGATAATGGTGACGTCGAAGTGTTCGCCTGCGGCGCGCCCGCGGCGCTGGACAGTCTGGCCGAATGGCTGCAGCGTGGCCCGCCGCTGGCGCAGGTCAGCGAAGTTATCGTTGCTCAGGCAGAGTGGCAGGACCTGCCCGGCTTCTTGATTCGCTGAATGTGCCCGGCGTCAGATCTGGTACCACTTCTCGCTGAGCCGCTTTACAACCCTGTTCGGGTAGTCGCGCTTGCCAAGGCTGCCGTTGTAGCGTCCGAGCGCCCGGCGCAAGTCACCGTTCTCCTTGTCGAGGTAAAACTTGAGAATGGTGCAGCCGTAACGCAGGTTGGTTTCGAGGCGGATCAGGTTGTCATTCGGGCGGCCGATTTCGTTGCGCCAGAATGGCATCACCTGCATCAGCCCCAGTGCGCCGGCCACTGAAATGGCGTAGGGATCAAAATTGCTCTCGACATCAATCACCGCCAGCACCAGTTCCGGCTCGAGGCCGACCAGCGAGGCCTCATAGTGGACCCGTGTCAGGATGCGCATACGTTCATCCGCGTCCTTGACCTGGCGTTCCAGCCGCCGCGACATGTCGGTCAGCCAGACTTCCGCGTGGAAACGGTCGTCGAAACTGTCGGCAGCGCTGGCCGCAGCGCGCAGCACTTCCCGCAGTTCCGGATCGGGCTGCTGCTCGGACAGCACCGCCTGTGGCAGCCACAGGGCCAGCAGCAGGCAAACACGGGAAAGGTGGCGTCCGGCAAGCATCATGGGAACATATTATAAAATAATTAAGAGCTTACGAATCACTTCTGAAGTAATTCGAGAACTGCGGCACGTTTCATGTTGCGCGATTCCAGGTCGCGGCGGTGCCGGTATTCTAGCTCGCCACCGGCAAGGCCACGCTCCGACAGCACCACGCGGTGCGGGATGCCAATGAGTTCGGCATCGGCAAACTTGACTCCGGGGCGGACGTCGCGATCGTCCAGCAGCACATCGAGCCCAAGTGCCTGAAGCTCGGCATACAGTTCTTCGGTCGCCGTCTGCACGACTTCGGAGCGCTGCAGATTAATCGGTACCAGTACGACATCGAATGGTGCCAGCGGCTCAGGCCAGATGATGCCGTTGGAGTCGTGGTTCTGTTCGATCGCGGCGCCCACGATGCGGGTAATGCCAATGCCATAGCAGCCCATGAGCATGGCGCGGTCTTTGCCATCCTGGTCCTGGATAGTGGCGCGCATCGATTCGCTGTACTTGGTGCCAAGCTGGAATATGTGTCCTACTTCAATGCCGCGCGCAATCTTCAAAGTGCCTTTGCCGCCGGGCACAGGGTCGCCGGCGACCACGTTGCGCAAATCGACAGTGGCGGGTTCCGGCAGATCGCGCCCGAAATTAACGCCGGTGAAGTGGTACTCGATCTCGTTCGCGCCACAACTGAAGTCAGCCATGGCGGCGACCGCGTGATCATAATAGACACGCAGATTACAGCCTACCGGGCCCAGCGAGCCGGCCTCACTGCCAGTGGCCTGACGAATCGTCTCGCTGTCCGCCATGGTTAACGGCGACGCGACCCCGGCGAGCTTTTGTGCCTTGACTGCATTCAGTTCGTGGTCGCCACGCAGGATCATGGCAACCGGCCCGTCAGTGCCCTTTACAATAAGAGTCTTGATTGTCTGTGCGGGCTCGATTTTCAACATGTTGCACAGGTCATCGATACTGCGCACACCGGGCGTCGGGATTTTCTGCAATTTGGCTGTCGCCGCAGGCCGTTTCGTCGCGGTCGGCAGAGTCCTGGCAGTCTCGATATTGGACGCATAGTCGTCCTCGTCGCTGTACGCGATCGCATCCTCCCCGGAGTCGGCAATGACGTGGAATTCCTGCGACTTGCTGCCGCCGATTTCGCCGCTGTCGGCCCAGACGACACGAAACTTGAGACCCAGGCGCGTAAAAATGGCGCTGTAAGCGTCATGCATCTTCTGGTAGGACGAATCCAGACCGGCCTGGTCAAGGTCAAAGGAATACGCGTCCTTCATGATGAATTCGCGCGATCGCATTACGCCGAATCGCGGCCGGATCTCGTCGCGGAATTTGGTCTGGATCTGGTAGAAATTGATCGGCAGTTGCTTGTAACTGCGCAGTTCCCGACGCGCAACATCGGTGATGACTTCTTCGTGCGTGGGTCCGAAACAGAATTCGCGTTGGTGCCGGTCGAACATGCGCAACAGCAGGGGGCCGTACTGATTCCAGCGCCCGGTTTCCTGCCAGAGTTCGGCGGGTTGCACCGCCGGCATCAGCAGCTCCAGTGCGCCGGCCCGATTCATTTCCTCACGGACAATAGCCTCGACTTTGCGCAATACACGCACGCCGATCGGCATCCAGGTAAACAGCCCGGACGCGAGGCGCCGGATCAATCCCGCCCGCAGCATCAATTGGTGACTGACAATTTCCGCCTCGGCGGGAACTTCCTTGAGTGTTGTCAGGCCAAATTCGGAAAAGCGCATGAACCATTCCTTGCGATGTCTTGAAACTTGTAAGGCGCGAATTCTAGAGCATTAATCGCCCGAATTGTGGTCAATGTATGCTGCCCGTATTGACAGTTCCAGCGAAGCAGAGGATCGTCGCGGCTCTTTGAATCAGGTAAGCCAGAGTGAAAGGACGGCGAAATCCATTTGTTGCCCAGGAAGGACTGCCATTACTGCTGTTGGCGGCCGCCGTGATTGGCATTGCCCTGCGTTATGCCCAGCCCTGGGCCGTAGTCTTCGGCGCTGTCCTGTTGCTGTTCCTTTATATGCTGTTTCGAGACCCGCATCGGGTAGTCCCCGCGGCGCCACTGGGCGTGGTCAGTCCCGTTGACGGCAAAATTGTGTGCGTCGATCAGATAGAGCGCGGCCGGTCGCAGGGCACTGTCCTCCGGATTCGGATCCGTATCGACCTCTTTGGCACTTACACGGCCCGCTGTCCGGTCGAAGGCAAGATCAAGGATCCGCGCTCGATCGCAGCAGACGGATCAGCGGCAGGCGCTGGCAATTCGCTCTGGGTACAGACCGACGAGGGCGACGACGTGCTGCTGCAGTTCAGCGGCTATCGACTCGGCCTGGCGCCGCGTGCGTTGCGCGATTACGGCGAGCGTCTCGGACAGGGTGAGCGATGTGCCTATCTGCGCTTGACTCGTTTTGCCGAGGTGCTTTTGCCGGTCACGGGTCAGGTATTGGTGCATCCCGGGCAGATCGTCGTCGCAGGTGCTGATTTGATTGCG
>JAOUHU010000041.1 GCA_029884455.1 Gammaproteobacteria bacterium
ATGCGGGCGGACGATATCCTCGGATTTGGTATCAGAGTCGGACGATTTCGGTTCTGTATCACTCGCCTTTTCGACTGCATCCGGCATCGGCATATGAGCCAGTGCATGCTGCAATACCTGGTCAATCCATTTCACTGGAACAATCGTCAGCTTGTCTTTGATGTTCTTCGGTATTTCTGCGAGATCCTTTTCATTTTCCTCAGGGATCAGGACGGTGCTGATACCGCCGCGATGGGCTGCCAGCAGCTTCTCCTTGAGGCCACCAATCGGCAGCACCTCGCCACGCAAGGTTATCTCACCCGTCATGGCTACATCACTCTTCACCGGCATGCTGGTCAACGCTGATACCAGCGCCGTACACATGCCGACTCCCGCACTCGGTCCGTCCTTCGGAGTCGCTCCTTCAGGCACGTGAATGTGCACATCAAACTTCTGGTGGAAGTCCTCATCGATGCCGAGCACCTTGGCCCGGCTTCGCACGACCGTCATGGCGGCCTGGATAGATTCGGTCATGACCTCGCCCAGCTGACCGGTGTAATTATGCTTGCCCTTGCCCGGCACTATCGCGGCTTCGATGGTCAGCAACTCACCGCCCGCCTCGGTCCAGGCCAGACCGGTGACCTGGCCAACCTGATCGTTGTCCTCGGCCTTGCCATACCGAAAACGGCGCACACCAAGATATTTTTCCATGCTTTTCGGTGACACTGTGACGCGCGTCGTACGCGCCTTCAGCAGCAGTGACTTGACAACCTTGCGGCAGATTTTTGATATCTCGCGTTCAAGATTGCGAACTCCCGATTCGCGGGTGTAATGCTGAATAATGTCGCGCACCGCACTCTCGGTAATCTTGAGTTCATTCTCCTTGAGACCGTTTTCTTTCATTTGCTTCGGAATCAGGTAGCGCATCGCAATATTTAGCTTTTCGTCTTCGGTATATCCCGGGATCCGAATTACTTCCATACGATCGAGCAGCGGCGCCGGAATATTCAGGCTGTTGGCGGTGCACACGAACATCACATCGGAAAGATCGAAATCGACTTCGAGGTAATGATCCTGAAACGTCGAGTTCTGTTCGGGATCAAGCACCTCGAGCAATGCCGACGACGGATCGCCGCGAAAATCCATGGCCATCTTGTCGACCTCATCGAGCAGGAACAGCGGATTACGCACGCCTGTCTTGCCCAGATTCTGGATGATCTTGCCCGGCATGGAGCCGATGTAGGTGCGGCGATGACCGCGGATCTCGGCTTCATCACGTACACCCCCCAGGGACATGCGCACAAACTTGCGATTTGTCGCCCGAGCGATACTTTGCCCAAGCGAAGTCTTGCCGACTCCGGGCGGGCCAACGAGACACAGGATCGGCCCTTTCAGGCGGTCAACCCGTTGCTGGACCGCCAAATACTCGAGAATGCGTTCCTTTACTTTTTCCAGCCCGTAATGATCCTCTTCGAGAACCTCTTCAGCGCGCGACAAATCCTTAAGCACCTTGCTGCGCTTCTTCCAGGGCGCTTTCAGCAACCAGTCGATATAGTTGCGCACCACCGTCGCCTCGGCCGACATCGGCGACATGAGTTTCAGCTTGTTGAGCTCCGAAGTTGCCTTTTCCCTGGCCTCTTTCGACATACCGGCCTTTGCGATCTTGTCCTCGAGATCGCCCATTTCGTTGGGCGCATCATCCATTTCACCTAGTTCTTTCTGAATGGCTTTCATCTGCTCATTCAGGTAGTACTCGCGCTGGCTCTTTTCCATTTGCTGCTTGACTCGGCCACGGATCCGTTTCTCGATGTGTAACACATCGATTTCGGCCTCGATGATGCCGAGGATATGTTCGAGACGAGATTTGACATCCTGAATCTCGAGGATGCGCTGCTTTTCAGACAGCTTTAAGGCCATGTGTGCCGCGACCGTATCCGCGAGGCGGCCCGGCTCATCGATTCCCGACAGCGACGTCAGAATTTCAGGTGGCACTTTCTTGTTCAGTTTCACGTACTGTTCAAATTGCGCGATGATCGAGCGCACCAGTACGTCGATCTCCCGCTCGTCGACCCGGTCGTCCTCCCTGAGCAAGGTGATCTCGGCCGAGAAAAATTCGGACACGTTGAAGCGATCAATCAAGGCGCGCTCGACACCCTCGACCAGTACTTTGACCGTACCGTCCGGCAACTTGAGCAGCTGCAAAATCGTCGCCAAGGTACCAACTTCATATAAATCAGATGGTTGCGGATCGTCGAGGTCTGCTTTCTTCTGTGCTACCAGCAGGATGCGCTTGCCCGCAACCATAGCCCGATCCAGCGCAATAATGGATTTGTCGCGCCCGACAAACAGCGGGATGACCATGTGCGGGTAGACAACGACATCACGCAACGGCAAGACCGGGACCCCGGACGCGTTTCTTGATTCAACTTCGGTAATCAGATCTTTCTTGGACACCTGACCCAACCTCGCTTTGATGTGCTGTCGACCGAAATGCGTCCGAAACGCGTTATTTCAAGCCAAAAAAGAACCGGGACCCTGATCCTGCGACAAGGTCCCGCTCTCCCAATTCCGATCATTATTATTACGCGCCGTCGGAGCCAGTAGGTCGCGGCGGATGCATACGTTCGGTTTTCAGCGCCGACTTCTCGTCGGACTCATAAATCACGTATGGCTGCGTCTCGCCGGTAACCACAGATTCGTCGACAACGACCTTTTTGGCATTGATTGAAGACGGCAGGTCATACATCGTTTCCAGCAGGACACTTTCCAGAATTGTGCGCAAGCCGCGAGCACCCGTCTTGCGTTCCATAGCTCGTTTCGCAACGGCCTTCAGTGCCTCTTCGCGGAATTCCAGGTCCACGCCTTCCATTTCGAACAATTTGCGGTATTGCTTGGTCAGTGCGTTTTTCGGTTCCAGCAAAATCTGGATCAGCGCTGGCTCATCCAGCTCTTCGAGAGTCGCCACAACTGGCAGGCGGCCTACAAACTCGGGGATAAGCCCGTAGCGAATCAAGTCTTCCGGCTCAACATCGTGCAGCAACTCACCAACGGTTCGCTCGTTTTCCTTGGACTTGATATCAGCAACGAACCCTATGCCACTTTTTGAAGACCGGTTGAGAATAATCTTGTCAAGACCGGCAAAGGCTCCACCGCATATGAAAAGGATATTGCTGGTATCGACCTGCAGAAACTCCTGCTGCGGATGCTTGCGGCCACCTTGCGGAGGAACCGACGCGATAGTGCCCTCAATCAGCTTCAACAATGCTTGTTGTACGCCCTCGCCTGACACGTCGCGGGTAATCGACGGGTTGTCCGATTTGCGTGAAATCTTGTCAATTTCATCGATGTAAACGATACCGGTTTGCGCTTTCTCGACGTCGTAGTCGCACTTTTGTAACAACTTCTGGATGATGTTTTCGACATCCTCGCCGACGTAGCCAGCCTCAGTCAGGGTTGTCGCATCAGCGATCGTAAACGGCACATTCAGAAGTCGTGCCAGGGTTTCAGCCAGCAGCGTCTTGCCGCAGCCAGTCGGGCCAATCAGCAGGATATTGCTTTTCGCGAGTTCGACCGCATCCTTGCTGCGATCATCCTGGCGATTCTTCAGCCGCTTGTAGTGGTTGTACACCGCCACCGCAAGTACTTTCTTGGCCGTTGCCTGGCCAATAACGTACTCGTCGAGAATCTCCTTGATTTCCTTCGGCTTCGGCAGCCTGTCGTGCCCAGCTTCACTCTTGTCCTCGAGTTCCTCGCGGATGATGTCGTTGCACAATTCGACACATTCGTCGCAAATGAAAACGGATGGACCCGCAATGAGCTTACGGACTTCATGCTGGCTCTTGCCGCAAAAAGAACAATAAAGGAGTTTTCCGTCCTCGTTCTTACCGCGGGAATCATCGCTCATATGGAAATGGCCTCTGTAACAATAAAATCAGCCGCTTAGAGCGACCGTGAGTATATAACATGCAGCAAATCGGGGTGCAAAGGACCAGGTCCCAGAAACCACAGGGTCGACCGGTAACTAATTGATTTTTAAGACTTCAGCTCTTAGTTCCGCTGGTCATATCCTTGCGACGGGCGAGCACAGTGTCGATCAGCCCGTACGCAACCGCCTCCGCGGCGCTTTTGAAATTGTCGCGCTCCAGGTCCTTTTCGATCTGCTCGACGGACTGGCCGGTGTGTTTGGCCATGATGGCATTCAGCCGTGCCTTGAGTTCCAGAGTTTCCTTGGCATGGATGCTGATGTCGGTCGCCTGTCCCTGGTATCCGGCGCTGGGCTGATGCACCATAACGCGCGAATGCGGCAGCGCGAACCGCTTGCCCTTGGTTCCGCCGGCCAGCAACAACGCTCCCATGCTCGCGGCCTGGCCACAACAGATGGTGCTGACATCGCAATTAATAAATTGCATGGTGTCATAGATTGACAGACCTGCCGTGACTACTCCGCCGGGCGAGTTAATGTACAGGTGGATGTCCTTATCAGCGTTTTCCGATTCAAGAAACAATAGCTGTGCGACGACCAGGTTGGCCATATGGTCTTCGACCGGGCCAACGATAAATACCAAACGATCCTTCAACAGCCGCGAGTAGATGTCGTAGGCGCGCTCTCCTCGAGCCGTTTGCTCGACAACCATTGGTACAAGATTCAGTGCCTGTGCGCTCATATACCATCCTGTCCTGATATTAAGATTTCATGTAATCGTTGAAGGCTATTTTCTTGATCGTGACCTTGCCATTTGCCATGAGCCAGTCAATCGCCTGCTGTTCCAACACCATTGGCTCAATCTGCTCAACGATCTGTGGATTGCTCATATACATATTGACCATGTCTTCTGAATTCTCGTAGCCAGCGCACATTTGCTCGACACGGGCACGGACCATTGCTGAATTCACCGAGAGCTTCTGATCTGCAATCAACTTTCGAATTAACAAGCCCAAGCGCACGCGTTTTTCGGCAACTTCCGCGAAATTGTCAAGCGCCGGCGCCTTGGCGACATCCTCGACGCCCAGGCGCTGCATTGCCTCACGTTGCAGTACATGCATTTCCTCGTGCTTCAAGGTTTTCGGAATATCGATATGGTTGGTCTTGAGCAATGCGGCAATAACCTGCTCGCGCGTATCCTGGCTTACCCTTGCATCAGCTTCGCGCTGCATATTCTCTTTGACATCTTCGATGAACTTGTCGATGCCGCCCTCGGTGACTTCAAACATCGCAGCAAACGCATCGTCCACGGGCGGCAGGACCTGTTCCTCCACGCGATGCGTCACGACCACAAAATCGACTTTTTTGCCTTGCAACTCCTGCGCCTGGTAATCCTTGGGGAACTTCACCTTGAACGATTTTTCCTCACCCGCCGTTACCCCAAACAGCGCCTTTTCAAAATCCTCCAGCATCTGACCTTCGCCAAGTACGACCGGAATCTCACGACCCTTGCCACCAGCAATCGGCTCACCCTTGATAGTGCCGTCAAAATCGACAATGACCCGATCGCCTTTGCTGCTCGCGCGCGCCACTTCCTTCCAGGTAGCCTTCTGCCGCTGCAGTTTCTCCAGCATGCTATCCAGGTCGTTCTTACCGATCGTAACTTCGGGCTTGGTCACCGAAATCTGGTCCAGCTTCTGCAACTCGACTTCTGGCATGACCTCGAACGTCGCAATGTAGGCGAAGCTCTTGCCGTCCGATGTCGTTTGCGGCTCAATGTTGGGACCGCCCGCCGGATGCAGATTCTCCCGTCGCACCGCTTCCGAGTAGCTCTTGCGCATTATTTCTGACAGAACTTCCTCGCGAATCTGCTGACCGTAACGCTTCTTGACTACCTGGGCCGGAACCTTCCCGGGCCGGAATCCCTTGATTTTGGCCGTCTTGCCGACGCTTTTGAGCCGCGAATTGATTTCCTGATCGATACGCGCAGCTGGCAGCTCGACGCGCATACGTCGCTCCAGCTTGCCGGTCGATTCAACACTCACCTGCATTACCTGCTTCCTTTAATATTCTCGAACTGATCCCAGGCCTGGTGCGAAAGGAGAGACTCGAACTCTCACGGGTTGCCCCACTGGCACCTAAAGCCAGCGCGTCTACCAATTTCGCCACTTTCGCGCGCCAGCCGGCTAGTTTAGTCGGTCGCAAGAATCTTGGCCATCAATTCTGCGTCATCCGGCAGCAATCCCGAGGCTGGCAAGCGCTGCACCAGCTCGCGCCACAATGGCCACATGGCAAAGGCCCTCGCAAATAAAGGCAGGGACTCTTCGACCCGACCAGCCCCTGCAAGCGTGGCGGCATGCCAGAAGATCATCTCATGGCTGTCCGGAACCAACGCTTCAGCCGCGCCATAGGCTTCGACCGCCCGTTCAATCTCGTCCCGCATCATGTATTCATCGCCGGCGTTCATCAGATTGTAGGCACGCGCCATGGTCAGCAAGCGACGCAATTCAGGCAAGGGTGCGGCCTGGTCTTCGACACGCAGGTCGACAATTCGTCCGCCCCAGGGCGGTTGCGACCGATCGTTGCTGACTACCAGCATCGCGGCAGACTGCTTGCCACGAATATCACCGCCTTCGCCTTCTGCCGCCTCGAGTGAGACCAGCAGCCGCTCCGCCAGGTCGCCATCCGCAGCGCCGTAGGCCGCAGCCATGGCAGTGCAGACAGTAGGTTTCCACATCAGGTTTGCCTGTACCGTGAACGACTCACCGGCGAGGTCGCAATGCTCCGCGATCGCCATGTTGCCGGTGTGATTGGCAACCACACCATTCGCGTCCACCATGCCCACCTGTCGAACGTCGGCGTGTTCATCAGCAGCCAGTAATGCAGTCAAAGCCTGGCTGGCATCCTTGCCGCTACGCATCAATTGCAGACCGAGTGGGCCGTAGCCCGGATCGACAAACGACTGCGTCGCCACGGCGCCGATGCCGGGCTCAGCCCAGACCACCATGGATCCGACAGAGAACCAGTGGGATTGAACCGCAACCCCGATTTGCCCGGTGGCCGGGTCCCGCGCGACAATTGAATACGTACTGACGGGACGCATTGGCCGGTTCTCATCGGCAATGCACTGGCCCGATATCAAAATCGCCAATGCCGTAACATAGACCTTCGCCGGCATATTCGTACTCCTGGTGAATAAAATGAATCTGAATATACTCCGATGCCTGGTCGCAGTGACTGCCCTTGGGCTGACCGTGCCCGGGCTGGCAGACGACGATGTGCAGCGCCTGGTTGCGGCGATGCTCGGCGATACGCCGGTCATCGATGATTTGCATGAACTCACTGACACCATCGGCGCCCGGCCGACCGGCTCGGACGCCAATCGACGTGCGGTCGAGTGGGCAGCGCGGAAATTTCGCCAGGCCGAACTCACAGTGAGCACCGAAGATTTCACGATGCCTGTGGTATGGCAGGAAAATTTCGTCACTGCGAGTATCGATGGCGACGCCAGTTTTGAGATTGGCGCCGTTGCCAAGCCGTTTTCTGCAGCAGCAATCGCGCTCGAGGCGTCATTGCTGGATGCCGGCCTTGGCACCCCTGAAAATTTCCAGCAACTCGGTGACGCAGCGAGCGGCGCGTGGTTGCTTGTTGAAACGCCGATCCTGGACGACGTCGTCGGTCTCGCCGGACTTTTTAAAGAGTATGAGGACGCCGTGGCCATCGAGACTCGTGCTGCCGATGCACGCGCGGCCGGCGTTGCCTTCATGTCCTCGCGCCCGAAAAACCTGCTGTTTCGACACAACGCAGGGGCCGGCATAGCGAATGCGCTGCCGTTACTGGTGCTTGAGCGGGAACAGGCGCAGCGCGCGCTGCGCCTGCTACGCTCGGGCCAGAGCCTGCAGATGACAGGCTCGATTGGCGCGGTAACCGAGGCGAACCAGACTGCCACCAATGTCATTGCAGAAATCCCGGGCAATTCGCGAGCTGAGGAAATCGTGCTGTTTGGCGCACATCTCGACTCGCATGATCTCGGCACCGGCGCGCTCGATAACGGCGTCAATGTCGTGATGCTAATCAACGTTGCACGACAGCTCACACGTCTTGGCTTACGGCCTGAACGGACTATTCGTTTCGCGTTGTGGAACGGCGAGGAACAGGGTTTGGTCGGCTCCTGGAAGTACACGGAGCAGCACGAAAGCGAACTGGACAATCACATTGTGGCCGCCTCCTTTGACATTGGCAGCGGCCGCACGACCGGGTTTTTCACAGGTGGTCGTCCTGACCTCGTTCGCCTGGTCGACCTTTACCTCGCGCCGGTAGCCGGGCTGGGCCCCTTTCAGCAGATAGACATTCCGCTCGTCGGTACGGATAACTTCGATTTCATGATCGAGGGGGTGCCGAACCTGATTGCAATACAGTCAGATGCCAACTATGCATCAAACTACCATGCAGAGTCTGACACTTTCGACAAGGTTGACCAGCATCAGCTGCGCTTGAATTCCGCGATCGCCGCAGCCGTCATATGGGGATTTGCCAACGACGCGGCGCGCTTGCCGCGTATGAGCCAGGATGAGATTGCCGCACTGATTGACGGAACGGACCTGGAACAGCAGATGAGAAACATGGCAGTCTGGGATGGTTGGGCAAACGGCATGAGAGGACGACGCTGATGGACGCCGCAATTGATCAGGTTTGCGACGACGATCTTATGGCTTCACCCAAACGGATCGCGTGAATTTTGGTCTTCGAAGAGTTGTTTCTCCGCCGTACCTGCATTTTGTCTCAGCAGCCACCGTTCGGCCTCGACAACCGAAACGAACGCCTTCATGGGCATGCCGCGATTGACGGCCACGGTTTCGGCAAACTTCGCCATCTCGCCCATGCGTGGATCCACGTACGCGATCGCCTGGAAGATTCCGAGTGCGTCCATCGCGCCTTCTGACGTCAGCGAGAAAATCTGCTGGACGTCAAGCCTGTCACCTTCCAGCTGCTCTTCAATAAGCGCTCGAAAACAATCGCTTTCATTGCAAATTGCGACGACTTCCTGCATGTAATTCTTCACCGTCTCAGCAGAGTTCGGCCCAGTGACACGAAAGAGCAGGTAGCCGGCACGCCGCTCTGTTTCCAAATCGTAGTTTGCCATCATTTTTCCGGGACTATGCCACTGCCAGCGCCTGCATCAGAACAGGCCACGCAAAATGCGGGAACTGGTGGGAGACCAGGGAATCGAACCCTGAACCTGCGGATTAAGAGTCCGTTGCTCTGCCAATTGAGCTAGTCTCCCTCGAGAGCGGCGATACTAGCAGAATGGCGCCCGAACTCGCAAAAAACCTGTGGAGAAAAATATGAAAATGCAAGTGAGCGTCGGCCTGCTGTTAATGACAACAATGTCTGGCGCAGGCGACCTCGCCGAAGAGATTCGCTGCCAGGAAATTGGCTTCAGTCTTGCCGCCGAGAGCAGGAATGCGGAGCTGTTCGCCTCCTACATCGATCCGGACGCACGCTTCGTCGGCAACAGCGTGATGCGGGGCCCGTCAGAGGTGGCATCAGCCTGGGCAGCTTTCTTTGCGGCCGATGGCCCGACGATCAAGTGGCGCCCGCAATTCGTCGAGGTTCTGGAAGATGGCGCACTGGCATTAACACGCGGTCCGTATCGCGTCGTGACAATGGACGATCGGGGTGTGCAGACCGAACATTGGGGTACATTCAATTCGGTGTGGCGACGGCACGCTGATGGCAACTGGAAAGTTGTCTTCGACGCGGGTAACCAGAGCAGTGAGCCGCCGGCCGAGCTTGTACGCCAGCTGCTCGATCAGGGTAATGACTGTCCCTGAGCCGTCGTGCCGGCTGCAAATAACCAGCGCAAGCCCTGCCGAAAGGCGGCCGGTGGCCCCGAGAAATGTGTGTGGCCCTCAAGCGTCACGGCCAGCAGGTCCCAGGGCGTCTCCGTCGCTGCGATCCAATATTCCATCCATCGCAATGCCGGCAATCTGAATTCCGGCTCGTCGTTCGAACCACTGGCAACAAGCCGACCAGGATATCGTAGCCGCGATGCAACTCCGTGGACTCGATTCTATGATAGCGAGTCTCCCCCAGACCCTGCATACCCTTTACGACTATGTTTTCTGCCAGAGAGACGCCGCCAAGGGAGACAACACTGAGGAACGCCAACAAGACGTTCATGGCGTTTTTGGACACGCCCGGTAGTGGTAGTTCCGCGGGGAATGGGGTGGACGATGGGACTCGAACCCACGACGACCGGGATCACAACCCGGGGCTCTACCAACTGAGCTACGTCCACCATTGAAAATAATGCGGCCCTGATCGCCCCAGATTCTGGCGCGCCCGGCAGGACTCGAACCTGCAACCGCCGGATTAGAAATCCGATGCTCTGTCCGGTTGAGCTACGGGCGCAAACTACAAAGCCCTGTGATGGCCGGGGTTTCAGGCGTGGATTCTGCGGCGTTTCGCGAACTGCGTCAACGGCTTGACGCCTGCAGCAACGATATCCACTGCAACGGGATTGCCCAGCCAATGGAAGCCGCCGGTCACAATACCCCGGAATCCTCAGTTGGAATTTGGTCGGGGCAGCGTGATTCGAACACGCGACCCTCTGCTCCCAAAGCAGATGCGCTACCAGGCTGCGCCATGCCCCGACACCGGTAATACCGGCCCTGCGAAATCCGGCCGGGCCGGCTCTCGCGGGGGCACGATCATAAGGCCGGTACCAGGGGTAGTCAATTTAGGGGGCCCGCCGCACGGCGGCCTGCCACAGGCATGGCCGCCTGCGATGGTTCTTGCTATCGTGGCAACATGAAAAAAATCATGCTCATATTGCTGGGTCTCTGCAGCGTCGCATCGATCACTGCAGACGAGGTACCGGCACACCCTTATGTCGAAATCGTAACTACTGTCGGAACGATCATCCTGGAACTCGATGGTCGGCAGGCGCCGCTGACGGTTGGACACTTCCTGCAGCTGGTGGATTCAGGTTTCTACAACGGTGTCATTTTTCATCGCGTCATTCCGGGGTTCATGGCGCAGACGGGTGGCCACACACCAGACCTGAAGTTAAAAGAGGACGCGCGCAGCATACCGAATGAATCCGGCAACGGGCTGAGCAATGTGCGCGGCACCGTAGCGATGGCGCGTACCGGTGATCCACACTCGGCCAATTCGCAGTTTTTTATTAACGTGGCGGACAACTCCCGACTCGACCCGGCTAAACAGCCTGGCGGTGGCAGCTGGGGCTATACCGTATTTGGCAGCGTCGTCCAGGGCATGGAAGTTGTCGACCAGATTGTGAACACGCCGACAGGCCCGCAGGGCAACTTCGCATCAGATGTACCGGTAATTCCGATCGTGATCAAGAAAATGTCGCGCTATACATTCGAGTAGCTGCAATGAGTACATTGTTTGTTTCTGACCTGCACCTCGAGGCCGAACGCCCTGACATTGGCAATCAGTTCATCGAATTCCTCAAGAATGAAGCCATGGAGGCGGATGAGCTGTACATCCTCGGCGACCTGTTCGAAGCCTGGGTTGGCGATGACGATCCGAACACGCATTACGCCAAAATCAAAATGGCAATTCGCAAAGTCGTCGACAAGGGTGTACCGGTGTACTTCATGCACGGCAATCGCGATTTCATGATCGGGAGGCGCTTTGCGAACGAAACCGGGGTTGAAATTCTTAACGATCCGTATCCGGTTGACATGTATGGACAAAAAGCCCTGCTCAGCCACGGCGATGCCCTGTGCACGGACGATCAGCAATATCAGCGGGTCCGAGTGATGACCCGTAACCCGGACTGGCAGGCATCAATCCTCGCCAAGCCTCTCAAGGAACGGCTGCGGATCGCGGAAGAAGCGCGTCGCCAAAGCCTGGAACGAACTCTGAACATGTCCATGGATATCATGGACGTCAACCAGGATGAAGTCCGACGCGTTATTATCGAGCACGGTGTCGACGTGCTGCTGCACGGCCACACTCACCGGCCAGGCGTGCACAATATCGATCTTGGCAATCGCAAGGCGCAACGCATAGTGCTCGGCGACTGGTACCGGCAAGGCAGCGTGGTTCGCTGGGATTTGCGCGGGCCGAAATTGCGCGAGATGCCCAGGCCATAGACCGGTCGCCCGCCTGGCTGCCTGCTACGAAGGGGTACCCGAGTGAAAGCGAAATTGCCGGTCAGGTGCTGTAATCAGGCTTGCCTCAAGTTGTCGTAGCTCGTCCAGACGCTGTGCGAGATCTGCAGGACTTGCATCGCCTTCACTGCTGGCGAGTGCGAGATAATGTTCGAAATGACGCGCTTCGGACTCAAGCAAGCCGTCGTAGAACCTTGCAAGCCGCGGCGGCAGATGTGGCGCCAGTAGCGCAAACCGTTCACAGGAACGCGCCTCTATCAGTGCACCGACCAGCAGCAGATCCATTAGCCTGTGGGGCTCATGCGGCCGGACAGCCATGCGCAATTCGCCAGCGTAGCGCGAGGCCCCCAGCCGCTCGAAATCCACACCCATGTCGCCCATGATCAATCGTACCTGCTCAAAATGCCGCAATTCCTCGCGCGCCAGGCGCGACATGCGCTGCACGAATAGCGGCCGATCCGGATAGCGATACAGGAAACCAAGCGCCGTCGATGCTGCCTTGAGCTCGCAATTCGCATGATCCAGCAGCAGCTCCGGCACGCGGGTTCGTGCCATGCGGATCCAGGCATCCGGTGTCGGCGCAGCGAGAAACTCGACAATTGCTGTCGGAACTACAGCCATTCTTCGACCTCCGCTGCGTTTTGCAGCCGGTCCTCAGGCTGTTTCGCCAGCATCATGTTCAGGAGCGCCTGGTATTTCGCAAAGCGCCGCGGTAGCAAAGGCAGTGGCGCCTTGGCGTGCAGGTAAATGATTCCCATCGCTGAGTCCGCCCGAAAAGGCTTTTTGCCGGTGAGCATCTCGAAGAAGATTACGCCAAGGCTGTATATGTCACTGCGCAGATCCACTTCATTGCCATGTCCTTGCTCCGGACTCATGTAGTACGGCGTGCCGAAGATCTCGCCACTGTCGGTAATCTCCATCGCCAGGCGCATGCGCTTGGCAAGGCCAAAGTCGATGAGGGCCACAGAATCGTCGCGCCGCAGCATGATGTTGCCCGGCTTCAAATCGCGATGCAGTATGCCGACCAGGTGTACCCGGGCCAAGGCGCTGGCGATCTGGCGCAGGTAGCAAACTGCATCGGCCTCGCTAACGCCACTGGCGATGCGCTGCTTCAGATCCCCGCCGTCAAGGTATTCCATTGCTATGTGCGCGTGATCATCGCCGACACCGAGATCATGGATTTTGACGACGTTTGGATGATCGATTCCGGCAATTAGTTCGTATTCCTGCAAGAAACGGTCGAACGCACCGATGCTATCGGCCACATCCGGTACCTGGCGCAATACTTTCAGTACCATCTCGTGTCCGTTCGATTCTTTCTCCGCCAGGTAAATGGATGAGTGATTTGACGCGCTGAGCTTCTTGATGAAGCGGTAGCCGCGAATCAGCGGGTGAATACCGGTACGTTGGTCGCCGACGAATAGCGACCCGGTCGACGCGACCCGCTGTCGCGCCTTCAGGATATCGCTCAGGCGAACGATCAATTGCTTGTGGCGCAGTTCATGGCGCAGGAAAAAGCCATCAGCACCAAGTTTCGCAATTGCGGCCTCTTCTTCTTGCGCACCAAAATACACTGTGGGCGGGAACCCGGGCAGGCGCAGGAACTGCTTCAACACCTCGGTGCCTTGCCGATCGCCAAGCTGGCTGCCAAGTAGAATCATGTCGTTTCCTGCGCCGGAAAATTCAGCCGGCAGGTGGCCCGATTCAGTTGGGTCGAACTCCGAGACAATGGCATCCGGCCAATGCACGGTCAGGTGATGCATAAGCAATTTTCGAAAGTCACGCTGACCATCGATGATCATGAATTTGACAGTCATGAGAAGCGGCCCGGACCGGGCCTGGCACTACAAGCCGACGACAGCGTCCGGCTTGCCGCGCTCATCGTCGCCGGCGACAAAATCGGATCGCTTGCCGTTATGCTTTCGTTTGGCTGTATCGTTGCGGCGCCGCTCCAGCTCATGCAGATAGTCTTGTGTAATATCGCCCGTCACATATTCGCCGGAGAAACAGGAAGTATCAAATTCTGTTATTGACGAATTGCCATGCCGCACAGACCGGATAAGGCCGTGCAAATCCTGATAAATCAGTCGATCCGCACCGATCAGTTGCTGTACCTCTTCCACGGTCCGGCCGTTGGCGATCAATTCCGACGCCGCCGGCATATCGATACCGTATACGTTAGGATAGCGTACTGGCGGCGCTGCCGATGCAAAGTAAACCTTACGCGCACCGGCCTCGCGGGCCAGCCTGATAATCTGCTGTGAGGTCGTACCGCGCACAATTGAATCATCAATCAACAACACGTTCTTGCCACGAAACTCCAGGTCAATCGCATTCAGTTTGCGACGCACCGATTGCATACGTTCCTGCTGGCCCGGCATGATAAACGTGCGGCCGATGTATCGATTTTTAATGAAACCCTCGCGATACTTGGCACCAAGGTGATAGGCCACCTGCCCGGCCGCCGTGCGGCTGGTATCGGGAATAGGGATGACCACATCAATATCATGATCCGGGAACTCCCGCACAATCTTCCCGGCCAGTTCTTCGCCCATGCGCAGGCGCGCTTTGTAGACCGACAGATTGTCGATAATCGAGTCAGGACGCGCGAAATACACGAATTCGAAAATGCATGGTGTATGCCGTACCGTGCCTGCAAACTTGCGGCTGTGCAGCACGCCGGCGGTCTCCACAAACACGGTCTCGCCTGCCTGCACGTCACGCACGCGCTCAAATTGCAGGATGTCAAGTGCCACACTTTCTGACGCCACCATGTATTCCGTGTCCGAATCGTGCTCGCGTTTGCCGAGCACCAGCGGTCGAATGCCGTTCGGATCACGAAACGCCACCAGGCCAACGCCAACAATCATCGCGACCACCGCGTAGCCGCCACGGCATCGACGATGTACGGCATCAACAGCATCAAAGATCTGCTCCGGCGTCGGTCTGCCGCTGGCACGCAGCTGCAACTCGTGTGCAAAGACGTTTAATAAAACCTCTGAATCCGAGCCTGTATTGAGATGGCGGCGATCCGATTTGATCAGCAGTTCAGCGAGTTCGTCTGTGTTGGTCAGGTTGCCGTTATGGCCGAGCACGATGCCGAACGGCGAATTGACGTAAAACGGTTGTGCCTCGGCCGCGCGGGCACCGCCAGCAGTCGGATAGCGAATGTGGCCAATGCCGATATTGCCGGTCAGCCTGTCCATGTGCTTCTGCTTGAATACATCGCGAACGAGCCCATTGCTCTTGCGCTCGCGCAGGCCATCTTTGCCCCAGGTCACGATACCCGCGGCGTCCTGGCCACGATGCTGCATGACCGTTAACGCATCATAGAGTGCCTGGCTGACGGCACGATGGCTGACTATTCCGGCTATGCCACACATCAGTTGAGCTCGATCGGCATGGAAGTCGCCGGCGCGTCCGGGATGAGCATATCGTAACCCTGCGGTGCCATGATCTTGATCCACTCCGAAATGACTTCAAAATATGGGATGGTTTTCGATGCCTGCCACCAGGAATCGTTATCAAAGCCGGCGAACTGGCCGCCGAGAATGAACAAGGCAACGAACAGCACGCCGCGTGCGACGCCGAATATGGCACCGAACATGCGGTCGATGCCACTCAGCACCGACAGGCGGACGAGCTTGGAAATCCCCCAACCTGTCAGGCCGCCGAGCGCAAGGATGACTGCAAACACCAGAATACGCCCGAACCACGTCTGCAATTCCGCCGAACTAATCCAGCTTTCGGAAACTTCCCCAACGCCCGGCCCAAAATACAATGCCGCCCAGATCGCGATCAGCAAAGCAGCGATGGAAATTGCTTCCTTAATAAAGCCGCGAACGATGCCAACCGCGACAGAAATGAGCAGGGCGATGGCTATGAGGATGTCAATAATCGGCACCAGAGATGTCGGTTAGTCTGCTTCGGGGGGCGGTGGCTCCGGATTCTACCAGATCAGGGATGCGGTACCACTTGTCCTTTGTGACCGGCTTTGAGCAAGCGTTCAGCCATCGCCTCCGCACTTTCACGATCCTTCTGCGGTCCGATTCGCACACGGTGCAATTCACCGGAATCCGTGCTCAGCTGGCTCAGAAATGCAGCAAAGCCCTGTTTCCTGAGCTCGGACGCCAGCTTCTCAGCGTTTTCCTGGCTGCCAAAACTTCCCAGCTGCACGGCCCACATGCCGGTCGCCGATGCCGTCGGCGGACTTGCCTGCGGCACTGTAGCCGGAGTGGTTTTCGGCTCCGATACCGCCGGCGTCGGCGCTTGCCGGACTGCCGCGGCCGGCGGCGGCTGTTCGGACTGCCGGGGCTGGTCACCTGGAGAGCTGGTGTTATTGGCTGTAATCGTCGGCACGGGCTCGGTGCGATCTCGCTCCAGCACGATGGTGCGATTTTCCTCACCCGCCTGGCCCGGCAAAGGCACCTGTTCGCTTATGGTCTCGCCACTGTCACCTGGACCGTCGAGAAATATTGGCACGACGATCACAACAAACAGGACGAGTACGATCGCCCCGATAATTCTTTCTTTCAATGCTCTGTCCATATGGCCGCCCTGGCGCCGCGAGTATAACGCATCCTGCCGCGCCGTCAGGCGCTTGCGCGCAGCGCCTCCAGCGCTGCGCCTACAACGTAGAACGAACCGGTCACAAGGATGCGGTCACCATCGCCGGCCAGCTGTGTGGCGCGTTCGAGCGCCGCGCCGAGCCCAGTAGCGACAAGGCAGGCTTTATCCGTTGCGTTCGCCACCCGCCGCGCCAGTTCCTTGGCCGGGATCGCGCGCGAACTGAGCGCAGTCACCGCAATCCACTGATCCGCAATGGCAGCAAGCGGCGCAACAAACCCGGCAACGTCCTTGTCATCGAGCATGCCGATGATGACGATAGTGCGGCCGCAATGAGCGCGTGCCTCGAGCGTCGCGGCCAGCGCCGTCGCTGCGGCCGGATTGTGCGCGACATCAAGAATCCACCTTGTGCCGATCTCCTGCATGCGACCCGGAACGCGCAAACCTGAGAATGCCTGCTTGACATTGGCTGCATCGAGTAAGCCGTCGAAGCCTGCGGCTTCAAGTACGGCGAGCACACCCGCTGCATTCTGGATCTGCATCAGGCCGGGCAGCGATGGCCAGTCCAGGTCGCGCAGCTCGCATTTGATACCGCGCCAGCTCCAGCTACTGCCGTGCACAGACCAGGAATAATCGCGCTGCGCTGCCAGTAATACGGCGCCAAGCGAACTCGCGGTAGCCAGGATGGCCTGTGGCAGCTCGGTCGCACCAAATACGATAGGCTTGCCGGCGCGCATTATGCCGGCCTTTTCGGCCGCAATCGCTTCAACCGTGGCGCCAAGCCAGGCGCAGTGATCAAGCGCAATGTTTGTGATCAGGCTCGCTGTTGGTTGTACGGCGTTTACCGCATCGAGGCGTCCACCCATGCCGATCTCGAGAACCGCGATCTCAACCTGAGATTGGGCAAATACCAGCAAGGCGGCGAGCGTGCCAAATTCGAAATAGGTCAGCGGCAGGCCGTCGCGCAGGGCCTCAATATCAGCAAATGCCGCAGTGATTTCGGCATCGCTTGCGTCCAGACCGTCAACCCGAATGCGTTCGTTGTAGCGTCGCAAATGCGGCGATGTGTAACAGCCGACTCGTTTGCCTGTAGTACGCAGCAGGGCCTCAAGCATGGCAACGCTCGAGCCCTTGCCGTTGGTGCCCGCAACGTGAAATACGGTCTCCGGCATGCGCAACTGCAGACGTTGCAGCATGGTCTCGACGCGCCCAAGGCCGAGCACAATTTCCTGCGGCGAAAGGGTCTCAAGTAGCGCTAACCACCTAGCGAGCGGCCAAGCCTTGGTTCGCATGATTACTCTGCGGTTGGGCTTGGCCGGTGCTCGAATTTGGCGAGCAGCTCGGCAATCTCGTCACGCATCTTGCGACGATCGACAATCATGTCGATGGCACCGTGAGCCAGCAGGAACTCGCTGCGTTGAAAGCCTTCTGGCAAAGTTTGCCGGACTGTTTGCTCGATCACACGCTGGCCGGCGAAACCGATCAGTGCCTTTGGCTCGGCTATGTTCACGTCGCCCAGCATGGCAAGGCTAGCGGATACACCACCTGTCGTCGGATCTGTCATCACCGAAATATAGGGTACTTTTCTTGCGGCGAGCCGCGCCAGGGCAGCCGATGTCTTTGCCATCTGCAACAGCGAAAATAGTGCCTCCTGCATGCGAGCGCCACCACTGGCGGCGAAGGAAATCAACGGGGTATTGTTCTCTGCCGCGTATTCTGCAGCGAGCGCAAATTTTTCACCCACCACGGAACCCATGGAGCCACCCATGAACGAGAATTCAAATGCAGAGACGACTACAGCTCGTCCCTTAAGCTTGCCGCTTACCACTATCAAAGCGTCTTTCTCGCCAGTCTGCTTTTGTGCCTGGGTGATACGGTCCCGGTAGCGTTTGCTATCGCGAAATTTCAGTGGATCCACGGCTTCGAGATCGGCAGCAATCTCCTGCTGCGTATCCGGGTCAAGGAAGAAATCCAGCCGCTGGCGCGCACCAATGCGCAGGTGGTGGTCGCACTTTGGACAAACCTGCAAATTGCGCTCAAGTTCGTTGCGATACAATTGCGCATCACATTTGGGGCACTTGATCCAGACACCCTCGGGGACAGATCGCGTGCGATTTTCGGTGCTGATGCGCGATGGCATCAATTTCTCGAACCAGCTCATGTTGGCAGTTTATCCAAATCCGTGATGGAAGACAGGGGCCCGGGCCCTCGCAAGAGCCCTGGCCATAAAGGTACTGCGTCAAAGGGCCCTGAGCCCGACGGTATTTGCAAACCATCGGGGTATGCGACGTGCGCCAGCGTCAGACCATGCGGTGGCGCCGCCGGCCCGGCCTTGGTTCGGTCCCTGCCTGCCAGAATAGAGCTCAACGTGCCGATTCGCCCGTCGCCGGCTCCTATCATTACTAGGGTACCGGTGATATTTCGCACCATGTGTTGCAAAAACGCATTCGCCGTTACCTGCAGCACAATCCAGTTACCGTGACGAACGACCTGGATCGCTTTAAGTTCCCGGACCGGTGTTGACGCCTGGCAGCCGGCGGCACGAAAGGCTGAGAAATCGTGACTGCCGAGCAGTTGCTGGGCGGCTTCGTGCATGAGCTTCGCATCGAGAGGCTGATGCAACCACCAGGCACGATGACGGCTGAGCGGCGACCGCACAAACTGATTGAGAATAACGTACCGGTAAGTGCGTGCTGTCGCCGAGTATCGTGCATGAAACTCATCCGACACAGGTTTAACCCAGTTCAGTGCGATATCGGCCGGCAAATTCGAATTCGCGCCCAGCAGCCAACTGCGTTCGCTGCGCTCACTCCGGGTATCGAAATGCGCGACCTGGCCGCTCGCATGCACGCCGGTATCGGTGCGACCAGCACAGCAAACCTCGACAGCCTCGTCGGCGACTGCTGCCAGCGCAGCCTCTATGCGAGCCTGGACACCTTCACCGGCGCGCTGCCGCTGCCAGCCATTGTACGCGGTACCGTCGTACTCAATGCCGATAGCGATTCGCAATCAAGAGCTGATCAGGATGGCAGTGAGTCCAGCAGCTGCTGCGCCTGTTGCCGTTGCGCAGCATCGCCTTCATCAAGGACTTCCTCGAGGATGGAACGCGCGCCCGACGGGTCGCCCATGTCAACATAGGCACGCGCCAGGTCCAGCTTGGTGCCTACCTCGGTCATGGTCCGCGCATCATGCAGGTCGTCGCTCAAATCGCCGGGCCCCAGTGCAACGGTCGGCGACGCATCGTCGTCACGACCTCGCAAGCTCGGACGGCGCTGTTCAACCGTGGCATCATCGCGCATCTGCTCGATCGTGTCGCCGATCTCGCTGACCTGCAAAGCGGCGGTCAGGTCGTCAAGATCAAGGTCGAAATCCGTAGTCGCAATGGCCGGCAATTCGCCGGTTTCATCAAGGCTGGAATTTCCCGTAAACGCACCGGGTGGCAATGCTTCGGTTTTCGCAAAGTCGAATTCCGTGCTGTCGTCATCATCATCGAGACCCGCCAGCATAGTGGCCTGGTCATCATCGATTGCGACCCCGGTCTCCTCATCGCCGTAACCCGGTGCCAGCATAGTGGCATCCGCATCGCCGAGCTGCCGCTCAATATCCGACAACGTGGCAACGGCGTAATCTTCCGGCAGGACCTGGGTGGAGCCGGTGGCATCCAACAAAGACGCGCCGCTGCCGCTGTAAGTCGAGTCAATATCGATAGCTTCATTAATGCCGGTATCGTCGCTGCTGAGAGCAGTCCGAAAGCCGGTCGAATCCAGGTCAACCTCAAGGTTCTTGCCGGTGACTTCCGCAGAATCATCCAGCGACGGCAATTCGCCGGTGGCATCCAGATCATCCAGTGAGGCGACCTCGGTCCGCTCAAGGGCGCTAAGATCCAGGCCGAGTTCATCCAGGTTGATCTCGGCAGTGGCGTCGGATCCGTGCGTGCTACCAGCCAGTCCGTCAAATTGCTGTTCGATCGTCGGTGATTCCAGGGTCGATTCCTGGGTCGGCATTTCCGCAGTCAGGTCAAAGTCGGTCCGTGCATGATCCTTTGGCTCGGCTTCGGTAAACGCAAAATCCAGCCCATCATCGGAGCCAGCCGTAGCAGCCGCGTCATCGCCAAGATCAAAGATATCCACGCCACCCGCATCGCTATCCGCACCGAACTCCATATCCAGCGCGCCGGTACCTTCGACTTCGGATTCGAAAGACATGTCGACAGCCCTGGTCGCTGCCGCAACGCCTGCACCGGCAAACAACTCGGCGTCGGCAGCAATTTGCTGACCCATGATTACGATCTTGTCCCACTCAGGATTGCCATCGCTGCTCACGACTGACTTCAGTCGGCCGGCCGCATCGATGAAGGCGTCCCGATTGCCCCAGACGAAATAGATCTCGCACAGCTTGGACAACAAATCCGACCGTCTTGGCTCGACGCTCAAGGCGCCATTGATCAGGTCTGCTGCCTGGTCGTAGAGGCCGTAAGCCATGTGGAAATCGGCCTCCGCAATTGGATCAGACTGGTCGAGGTTGATCGCTGTTTCACTGCTAAATGTGTCTTCAAGGGAATCAAACTTCCCGGTATCGTCGCGCGCAGCCGCGTCTGCAGCCGCAAAACTCGCGGTCTGGGAAAATCGTGGCGCACGACGTTCTGCCGTCGACTCCACGTCACGAATTCCCGACTCCTGTTCAACCACCATGAACGAGTCTTCGATCTTCGGCGCGCGCATGCTCTCCGTCGCGCTCCGACTACCGCCCACATCATCGTCATCGAGCGAGCGCCAGGTGTCTGGCTCGTTGTCCTCATCACCGCCGCGGCGCATGAACCAAAATAAAAGGCCACCGACGATGACCAGCACACCGGCAATGGGTATCCACCAGCTGCTCAATGCGTCAAGAATCTTCTCCACGAGACCTGGTTCGGAGCGTCGCGCTGGCCGCACCGCCGGGGCCGGTTCGACTTGTGCATCGACCGCAGCATCGTCCGGCGCCGGTTCCGCGATCGGCTCCTCAACAGTTCCGTCGTCGACAAACGGGTCGCCCAACTCGGGTTCGTAGACTTCCCCGCGTATTTGCGCCAGCTCTTCGCGCAGTGCGGCCAGCTCATTGTCGCGTATTTCTATCAGTGAGCGCTGCACTGGTACGTCCGCATTCTCAAGCTCGAATATACGGCGCTCGATTTCCTGCTCGCGGCTCAGTTCTGCCTCGACAGCGCCATCTTCGTAGACGTCGTCAGTCGCCGTATCACTCAGGTACTCGTCATCTGGCGGCACCAGTGTGAGGTCATTTTGCGGCGTCGTGTCGGCTGTCGTCGGTACCGGCACCGGCCGATATGCCGGATTCCAGGCCGCGTGCTGTCGTTGCACTTCGCTCAGGGCATCATCGCGACCAATCTGATAAATCTCATCGGCGCTCGGGATACGCAGCGACGCCCCAGCGCGCAGGATATTGATATTGCCGCCAAAGGCCTGCTGATTAGCCTCAAATATCGCCAGCATCGTCTGGTTCATGGTGAGTCGGCTGTCGGGCCGTACTCGCGATGCGATTCCCCACAGCGTCTCGTTGCGTGCGACCGTGTGGCCAGCGCCCGCTGTATCGTCGTAAGGTTGGTCATCAGCCACAACTTGTGGCGCAACGCGAGGTGGGCTGGTGCGCACGGGTGCCGGGTCCGGCGCACGCGCTGCAGCGGCCGGCTCGGCGCGCTCAATGCGACCGCTATCGCTCGGCGTGCTGCGTGTCGGTGCCGTCACGGCCGGCGTCGACCGCGCTGCAGCGGCCGGTGCAAACGTCGGCGGATCGAGCAACAGGGTATATTCTCGAAGCAATCGGCCGCGTGCCCAGCTCGCCTCTACGAGAAATGTGACGAACGGTTCTGTGACCGGGTTGACCGACCGGATTTCGACAAAATTGCCATCCTCGCGACCACTGCGACGAATCTGAAACTGGATGTTCTGCAAGAATACCGGACGATCAAGGCCGTAACGATCGAACGTTTCGGCTGACGCCATAGCCACGCGCAGACCTGCCAGCTCTTCAGTCGTTGCGGAAAGCAGCTCGATCTCGGCACGCAACGGCTCGTTGAGTGCTGAATCCAGCTTTATTTCTCCCAGCCCTAGAGCCCACAACTTGCTGGAGAGCAAGATCAGGAGCGCAAGCGAGATTCGAGACAGTCGTCGCGACATAGTGTAATTCTCCAGCTCGCCAGGAGCCCCGATTAGACGCCGGCGCGGGGCCATGCAATGGCAGGTATACCGGTTTAACATATGGCTCCGAACTATAGCTTATAAATGGATTTTCGCCAATATTTCAGCAATTTGGACGCTATTTAGAGCCGCGCCCTTACGTATATTGTCGGACACCACCCAGAGATTGATTCCGCGCGGATGAGAAATATCTTCACGCACTCGTCCCACGTATACAGCGTCTGTCCCTGAACTGTCCGTGACGGCGGTCGGATATTGACCGGTAGCAACACCATCGACCAGTGTGACGCCAGGAGCAGCTGCAAGCAATTCACAGGCTCGTGCCGCAGTCAATTTCTCCCTGGTTTCAATGTGCACCGCTTCCGAGTGGCCATAAAATACCGGCACTCGCACCGCGGTTGGATTTACCTGGATGCTGTCATCACCGAGAATTTTCCGGGTCTCCCACACAATCTTCATCTCCTCCTTGGTGTAACGATTCTCCAGAAACACATCGATATGCGGCACCGCGTTGAACGCGATCTGCTTGCGATCACCCTCTATCTCGAGCGGCTTGCCGTTCAGCATCGCGGCCGAATGCCGTGCGAGTTCCTCAACAGCCCTGCGGCCAGCGCCGGAAACGGACTGGTACGTCGCAACATTGATTCGCTCAATACCAACCGCGTCATAAATCGGTTTGAGCGCCACGACCATCTGTATGGTTGAGCAATTCGGGTTCGCGATGATGCCGTGCTTCGTATACGCAGCGATTTCCTGCGCGTTTACCTCTGGCACCACGAGCGGAATTTCCGGGTCGTAACGAAACTGCGATGTATTGTCGATCACGACGCAGCCGGCCGCAGCGGCAATCGGCGCGAATTTCGCGGACACTGAAGCACCGGCGGAAAACAGCCCTATTTGCACTTTTGAAAAGTCGAATTCGGCGAGATCGCTAACGTCGATATCGCGATTGCCAAACCTGACCGTCTTGCCGACCGATCGCTCGCTGGCGAGCGCATGCACTTTGCCAACCGGAAATTTTCGCTTCGCGAGTATGTCCAGCATCACTTCGCCAACAGCACCAGTCGCGCCGACAACGGCGACATCGTATTTTTCTGACATTGCTTATTTACTTCCTACAATTGGGGAATTCGAATTCACGTCTGCGTTCTGCGCGCGATGCCGCAGGTAGTGATCCATGAGCACGAGCGCGACCATAGCCTCGGCAATCGGGGTCGCGCGCAGGCCGACGCAAGGATCGTGCCGGCCACGCGTAACAATTTCCGTGGCCGCGCCGGTCTTGTCGATGGTTTTGCCGGGTACAGAAATACTCGAGGTTGGCTTCAGTGCGATGCTGGCGAGCAAGTCCTGGCCCGAGGAGATCCCCCCCAGCGTGCCACCGGCGTCGTTCTTGCTGAAGCCTTGCACCGTAATCTCATCGCGATGTTCGCTGCCGCGCTGTTTGATTGCGCCAAAACCGGCGCCGAGTTCAACGCCTTTGACCGCATTGATACTCATCAGGCCATGTGCAATATCAGCCTCAAGCTTGTCAAATACGGGCTCGCCCAGGCCCGGCGGAATATTGCTCGCCAGTACGCTGATCTTGGCGCCGATGGAATCACCGTCGGCGCGCAACGCGTCCATGAAGGCCTCAAGTTCTGCAATTCGCGAGGGGTCAGCACAGAAAAAAGCATTGTCATTCACTGCATCGAGGTCCACCAGGTCGAGTTCGATCGGTCCAAGTTGCGACAGGTAGCCGCGCACCTCGACGCCAAGTCGGGTTAACAAGTACTTTCGTGCGATCGCGCCGGCAGCCACGCGCATGGCGGTTTCCCGCGCCGATGACCGGCCGCCACCGCGGTAATCACGAATGCCGTATTTTTGCTGGTAGGTATAGTCAGCATGCCCCGGGCGAAACTTGTCTTTGATGTCGCCATAGTCGGTCGACCGCTGGTCCTTGTTCTCGATCAGCAGGCCGATCGGCGTGCCGGTCGTCAATCCCTCAAACACGCCAGACAAGATTTGCACCTGGTCTGGCTCGTCGCGTTGTGTCGTATGCCGTGACCTGCCGGGGCGGCGCCGATCCAGGTCAAGCTGTATGTCTGCCTCAGTCAATGGCAGACCTGGCGGGCAACCGTCAACAATACAACCAAGCGCACGCCCGTGGCTTTCACCAAAGCTGGTGACGACAAATAAACGACCGAAACTGTTACCCGACACGCTGGATACCCGCTAATTCTTCTTTGGTCAGCAAAAAAACGCCCGAACCGCCATGCTCAAACTCCAGCCAGGTAAATGCAACACCCGGGTAGCGAATTTCGAGCGCGTCCTGGCTATTGCCGACTTCACAGATCAGGACGCCACCTTCATTCAGAAAACGCGAAGCATGATGCAGGATCACATTGACCGAATCCAGACCATCGTCGCCGGCGGCCAGCCCAAGCGCTGGCTCATGCAGAAACTCCTGCGGCCGTGCCTGCATATCGGCTCGGTCAACGTAGGGCGGATTGCTGACGATCAGGTCGTAGCGACGACCCTCCAGCGCCGTGAAGAAATCGGATTGCAGCAGCCCCACCCGGTCAGCCAGTTCGTGGCGCCGCACATTGATCGCAGCAACCTCAAGCGCCGCAGCCGAAATATCCACGGCATCCACTCGTGCCTGGGGCAACGCCGCGGCGATTGCTATGGCTATGCAGCCACTGCCGGTACCAAGGTCAACAACATCACGCACCGCATCGGCCGCCAGCCAGGGCGAAAATCGGGCCGCGATCAATTCCGCGATTGGCGAGCGCGGTACCAGAACTCGCTCATCGACATAGAACTCAAGCCCGGCGAACCACGCCTGGCGCAGCAGGTAGGCAAGCGGCACGCGATCCTCGATGCGGCGCGCGGCAAGCGCCTCGATGCGGGTACGTTGTTCCGGCGTCACGATCTGCCGATAGACTGACACCGCATCACTATGCACCAGCCCAAGCTCTGCGAACACCAGCCAGGCGGCCTCGTCGAACGCGTTGTCTGTACCATGCCCGAAGTGCAGGCTGGCCGCTGTAAAACGGTCGCCGATCAGGCTGATCAGGCGCTCGACGGTGAATACTGTGTGGCTTTGGTTCTTCATATATTAGGAGTGTGTATCATGCGCCGCATGGACTCGAGAAAATATTTCATTGCAGCAACGGCGATCGCGGCGATCGCGACCGGCGGCTGGCTGTCCTGGCAGCTCATGCAAACACCGCAAGCACTGTTGGCCGCGACGCTATTGCCGGCCCCAGCGGAGCTGGCGGAGTTCTCGCTCACTGACCAGCACGGCACAGAATTCACCCGCGACAGTTTCAAGGGGCACTGGAACCTCGTGTTTTTTGGCTTTACTCACTGCCCCGACATCTGTCCGCTGACGCTCCGGGTACTCGCCGACGCACGCCGGCAAATGCAGGAAAAAGGGCTGCATGTGTTGCCGCGAATCGTATTGGTCAGTGTCGATCCTGAGCGCGACTCGCCCGAGGTCCTTGGTCGCTATATCAGCCATTTCGGTGACGGCACAGTTGGCCTGACTGGGGAAATGGAGCAGTTGCGCAGCCTGACTACAAAACTCGGTATCTATTTCCAAAAGTCCGGTATCGACGGCGACAACTATGCAGTCGATCATTCCGCGGTAATCATCGTGATCAACCCGGACGGAAAATTCACCGCCCTGTTCAGCGCACCGCATGAAGCCGGCAACATTGCGCACGATGCATCCCTTTTGATGTCGAGATTCTGATGCTGCGGATCCTGCTGTTGTGCGCTTGTGCCACTGTCGCCGCCTGCGGCGGTCAGCAAGCATCTTTGGTTGTCGAAGACCTCGTGCTTACCCGCCCGATAACGGGTTCCGCTATGGGTGCCGGATATTTCACTTTGCACAATAGGAGCGGGCAGTTAATCCGTATCGACCGGATCAGCAGCCCGGACCTTGCCGGCGTCGCCATGCATGAGTCGATCCTGC
>JAOUHU010000098.1 GCA_029884455.1 Gammaproteobacteria bacterium
TTCGCTGCGTCCCTCAGCGCGAGGTGAACTCGAGATTACCGATCTGAACAAGGTCTATTTGCAGCGCAAACAGCTGCACGTCGAACTGTTCGGCCGCGGCACCGCATGGCTCGACACCGGCACGCAGGGCTCACTGCTGGCGGCGGCCAATTTCGTTGAAACCATCGAGGAACGGCAGGGGCTCAAGATCTGCTGCCCCGAGGAAATAGCCTGGCGCATGGGATTTATTTCGACCGCAAAGCTTGCAGGAATCGCCAACGAGCTCGAAGGCAGTGACTACGGTAATTACCTGCTCGAGGTGCTGGCGAATGGCTGAGCGGCAGGACAATTTTATTGTTTTCGGCGCGCCTGATATCCAGCAGGCGGAAATCGACGAGGTGGTCGACAGTATGGCGGCCGGCTGGCTCGGTACCGGTCCGAAAGTCAAACGATTCGAGCAGGACTTCGCAAGCTACCAGGGCGTGCCGCCGGATTGCGTTGCCGCACTGAATTCATGTACGGCCGCATTGCACGTCAGTTTGCTCGCCGCCGGCGTGCAACCCGGTGACGAAGTGATAACGACCGCCATGACGTTTTGCGCAACCGCGAATGCCGCCATACATGCTGGCGCAACGCCGGTGATCGTCGACATTGACCCGGCCACACTCAACATCAATCCGGACCTTATCGAGCAGAGCATTACGGAACGCACCAGGGCCATTGTGCCTGTGCATTTCGCAGGACGCGCCTGCGAGATGGATGCCATCATGGCCATCGCTGACAAGCACCGGCTCGTGGTTGTGGAGGATTGCGCGCACGCCATCGAAACCGAGTACCACGGGCGCAAGGCCGGCAGCTTCGGCGCTTATGGCTGCTTCAGCTTTTACGCGACCAAGAATGTCGTGACCGGTGAAGGTGGCATGGTCATTGCGCGATCGCCCGACGCAACAGACCGTATTCGCGTGTTGTCTTTGCACGGCATGTCGCGGGATGCCTGGCATCGCTTCAGCGATACCGGCTACAAGCATTACCAGGTCGTCGAGGCCGGTTTCAAGTACAACATGATGGATCTGCAGGCGGCGATCGGTATTCACCAGCTGCGGCGCATCGAGCAATCCTGGTTACGCCGCCGCGACATCTGGGGACAATACCAGGCTGCGTTTCAGGATTTGCCGATCGGCATCCCGACGGAGCCTGCCGAAAACACCAGGCATGCATATCACCTGTACACGATCACCGTTGACAGCAAGGACTGTGGCATGTCGCGCGACGAGTTTCTCGAGCAGATGACACGTGCCAAGATCGGTGTCGGCGTACATTACCTGAGCCTGGCGCAACATCCTTACTACGTCGAACGATTCGGTTGGAAAACGTCAGCGTATCCGGTCGCGAATCAATTCGGGCTGACCACCGTGAGCCTGCCGCTGTCGCCAAAACTATCCACTGACAATGTGCGCAGAATTATCGCCAGTGTCCGCAAGGCCATCCTGGGATAGCTTCGGCTTGCGCAAAATCCAGATATAACCGGGCGATAGCCAATAGGCGAGTTTCAATACCGCCAGTGCCAGGCGTTGTTGTGCGCTTCCGGCTGCGACCATATCGGACGCGAAGAAGCGCTCCGGATCCCGGATCACCTCGACTGTGTAGTCGCTAACTTCAAAGTTGCTGCACAGTTTCTTCAAGGTCCAGTAAGTATGGAGATTCTCGTAATAGTGGCGACCGCGGCCCAGTACCTGCAAATACCGATGTGCGAGTGGTTTTGGCAAGTAGGAAAGAAATGGAATCCTGCCGTAGTGGGTCTCGATTACTTTCAGGCGATTGGTAGCACCAAAGTAGCAAACGCCACCCGGCACCAATACGCGTCGGATTTCCGCCAACAGTTGCTGCGCATCGGGAACATGTTCATACATCTGGTTGCAGACAACCACGTCAAAACTGGCGTCTTGAAATCGCGTGTGTAACGCATCCATGACGTGAAACTCCAGGTTAGTACCGCTGTGGCTGGTTTGCGCAAACGCCACGGCGCCCTCATCGATATCGATGCCGACTACCTTATGGAAATGCCGGGAAAAAAACCGCGGGATTATTCCGGTGGAACATGAGACATCGAGTATCGAAAGAGATGACAGGTTGCCACAGGCGTGTTCCAGTACGGCAACAATCTTGTGAGCTTTCGCCTCCCTGGCATGCTCATCGTACATATTTCGTTTGGCTACGGGATTTTCGGTGTAGTTACTTTGATATTCCACAGTCTTCTAGCTCAGCCGATGTCGCCACAAAAAATTATGCTTTCTCTATCGCGACGCAATGGTGGACTGCCGTCGTGGCAAAGAACGGAAGGATATTGACGGCCTGACTGGCGATTACGCGTGCGCCAGCAAGCGATGAAAACTTGTCTTCCAGTTGTCGGCGAAGAAAGTGATGTATTGTGCCGCCTGTTGGCGATGCCGACTCGCGACCCGTGAGGCGACGCCAAAGCTGGAATAACTCCGATGCCGGCTCGATACAGACAATGCGACCCTTTGACGCAAGCATGGACCACAAACGCGTTAGCACTTCTTCGTGCTCTTTTTCTGTCAGGTACATCAGAGTGGTGACGATCAGGATGAAATCGAAGCGAGCATCAGTTCGAAAGTCCTGTATCGGGCCATTGTAACAACGACCAACTGATCGCTCGTACTCATTGGCAAATTCGGTGCAGAGATCGACCCCCTGGAAGGTAAAACTCGGAAATCGCGCCGCCAGCTCCAGGGATAAACGGCCATAGCCGCATCCGACATCCAGGACCTGTCCACTGCCCTGCGCAATATTCTCCGTTATGAACCGGACATGCCGACGGTGAATTGATTTGTTCAGCCAATCCGGGAACCGCTTGAAGAGCACAGCTCGCTGCGTTGCACCAAGTCGTTCGCTGCGCTCATCCCAGTCTTTCTTGAGTTGCTCGATTCGCTCGGTCATGGCCTATGCATCGTAACCGAGACGTCGCATGGTTGGTGCGATCATTGGCATGATCTGCTCAATCAGGTCGCGGTTCTCGCCCTGCCATTTGTCTGTGGAAGCATCATTGTCTGGCGAATTTACGACGGGGAGATTCCTTTCCAGGGCCTTGAAGTAGGCATCGTAGGGTAGCTCCAGGAACTCCGCCATACGTTCGAACTGCACTCCGGGACGCGCGGCAAGGTCCTCGAGCCGCACCTGCAACACCCGACCGGAGTACTTTTGCTTGCTGATTTCCGACAGCATCGCTTCGTGGCAGGCGCGCCATTGAAAAGCGCAGACCTCCGCAAGCGGGCGATTCGTAAAATCTCTCCACCCGGGTGGCAATACGAACTTCCATCGATCGAGGGCGTACCCCTCTATGTGCAGCTGCTGCGGAACATCGTAAGTAAAGAAGCGCTCCTCATGACGCCACGCATTGATCAGCGAGTTGACATTATTGCGGCCGTCCCTGGTCGGGTAGATTATTTTCGCCTGCGGAAATACTTCATTGACATAGCCCAGGCGAAAGCAATTGCTTGCGGTTTTCTCCAGCAGGCGCTTTTCAACTTCGGCGGAAGTCCGCCCTGCGAGTATTGGAAGAACAGACTCAAATGCCGCACGCATCATTTTTCGGATCGCGGGTATGCGCCGGAAACCCCAGATAAGATTCGCTTTTTCGAACGGTCGCCAGAATCCGGCCGGGCGCATATAGGTCTCAAACATCGCGAGTATTTCGGCTTTCGCTGCGGGCGAAATGTCATGTTCGTCAAGACTTTCGGACTGCCACGCATGCAGGGCCGGGTGACAGAATCGATCCCAGATCATGTCGGACTCGCTCGGCAACGACCAGAACTCCGGGCGATTGCGCAGTATTTTTTGCAGCATTGATGTCCCGGATCGCGGCGCACCGATAATCAGTACAGGTTTGACGATCATGTGAACTGCAATCGACGGCGTAAATAAAGCAGCGCAACAGGACCAGCCAGCGACAGGACACCGACTGCGACCGCACGTATCAGACCCTGAACGAGCAGTGCGTCCGCCGTGCCGTAACCAAGCTGGCCGCCAAGATATATGCTCACCAGTTCCACGATGCCCAGGGACCCCGGCGTAAGGCTGATGAGCGTTGCCAGATTCTTGCATGCTGCATAGATCGTCGCGCCATACCAGGATAATGAAACTGAAGCTGCTTCAAATGCGGCAAAACATTGCCATACGGTCACCGCTGCCATTACGGCCGTCAGTGCCCAAAGTTTGCATACCAGGAGGCGATTCCGACGCACTCTGTGCCAGGCGGCGAGAAATCGAAACAACTGGCGCAACAGGAATTTCTGTGAATCGGAATTGATATTGATGTCGATAACCATAAGCAGAATGCCGGCAGACGTAACCAGGGCGAAAAATGTCAGCAAGCTGAAATTGACAGGGCCATCGTTGGCAGCAATCAAAAGCATGCCGATTACGGCAAGCAAGCCGTTTGCGATGACATTCATCAGGTACATGATGCTCAATGTCGATACGAACTCGGCTAACGGCAGGCGATGAACACGTGACATGTACAACGCACGCATGCCGGCCCCGCCCTTGAAAGGCAGAAAATAATTGGCGAATGAAGCGGCGAAGGACAATGAAAGCCATTCCTTGACAAGCAATTGAACCTGGAAAGCTTGCGAAACGATCAGTATTAACATGCCGTTGCATGCCATGATCGCCAGAAACGCAGCGGTCAGTATCACGATATCCAGCCAGGATACGTCGGCAATTGGCAAGAATGATTCCGCATTCGAGTACACGTACCACGCGGCCCACGCCAGGAACCCGACCAGAATTACCCCGGAAACGACTCTGCGGACGATTTGATAGCGAGAGGATCGAACCGTCACCAGCGGCACCTCATTCGGGTAATTCTCTTTAATGGCAAATCTCCTCAACGAACTGCGCCACGATCTGATCCATGTTGAAGTCCGCTCGCGCCGCGAGCAGGCCCTCCTCGTGGTTCGTTGCGGCCTGGCGCAGGGCGGCCTGGATTGCTTTCGCAAATGCAGCCGACCCGACCTCCGTTGCAATTGCGCCGAAGTGATACTGGTCAAACAAGCGTGGCAAGTCGCCGACCGGCGTCGCAATTATGGCCGTGCCGAGCTGCATCGCATCGGAGAAAATAACCGGGATGCTCTCGATACGTGACGGTAACAACAGGTAGTCGCCCCAGGCGATCAGTTCTGCTGCCGCAGCCTTGCCGAGATAAGCGCCGACAACAACCGGCCGATGCTGCTCCCTGAGGCGGCGTACGGCGTCGTGCACCTCGTCGTGCATTGGACCGCCGCCGTAGATGCGCAGCTCGGCAATTCTGCTCCAGTCCTCGTCCGTCAACAGCGTAAGCGCATCGAGCATCAGGTCGACACCTTTATTGGCGTGCCAGCGGCCGAGGAAAACCAGCTTGTACGGCTCCCCCACCTTGCGTAAATCACGACCAATCTGCGGCAAGCGTCGCGTACTGGGCATGAAACCACAATCGCGACCGCTGAGTTTTTCGACGTCGCTGGCCAGCTGCACCCCATCTGCAAAACGCCGCTCCGCGCCGCGCAATACCCGTTTCAGGACAGAGCGGACCAGCGGTACCCTTCCCAGGCTCCAGATGTCGCTGCCCAGCGCCCACACGCTGTACTGCAAGCCGTACTCACGCGCAATACACTGCGCCCAGTAACCTGAGGGCAATGCCCACAGTGCGAGTATGTGATCCGGCGTGTCGTCCTGTGCAAGACGCCGCAGAGCCATTCGGCCAACGCGCAGACTTTTCAGTATCGGCAACCAGTGCCAGGGCAGCAGCGGATTCAGCAGCGACATCGGCAATCGCGGCACAGCGAAGCGCTGCACACGCAGCTCGCCATCCGTCGCAATCGAATCTGCAGTGCCTGCAGCAAGCACAGTCACGCGCAGGTGGCGCGACAACTCCCGGGCAAAGTCCTCGACAAAACTTCCCGCAGCATCTGCGCCCGGAATGTTCTCAGGATAGGATGTCGTAATCAACGCGATGTGTCGCATCTAGTTCTTGATCCACACCATGTTGTACGCATAGGGCATCAGGTCATCGCTCCGCCCCAGCGCCGCGAACACCCAGGCAAGGCAGTTTGTCAGCGCTATGAAAAACGGTAGCAGGATCAGCAGAATCGCGAGCGGATTCTTTTGTTGTGTCCAGTTCATCACGGTCTTGCTGACGGCAATGTTGGCATTCAGTGCCGCCGTTTCGAGA
>JAOUHU010000099.1 GCA_029884455.1 Gammaproteobacteria bacterium
CACATGCGTGATGCAGGCGACTGCGACATCGTCATCGATCGCATCGAGGATCTCGTCTTTTTCCGCAAAGCGAATCGTATGGCCCTGGCCAAGAGACTGGATCAGGCCCTGCACGGTGTAATTGTTGGTCGGGAAATTGCTGCCTTCCATGACGATGACACGCCGTTCTGGCTGAAGCTGCAGCGCCGCCGCGACCACTTTATACAGGTTGATGCCGACCGCGTCGGTCAGCACAACCTCATTCGGTTTGGCGCCCACGAGCGGTGCGATCTTCCTGCCAAGTGTTGACGGCAATTCATACCAGCCGGCCGTGTTCATGCTGCCGATCAAGCCTTCGGCCCACTCGTGTTCGACAACCAGCCGGGCGCGCGCGGCGGCCGCCCGCGGCATCGCACCGAGCGAGTTGCCATTCAGATAAATGATGCCCTCGGGCAGCACGAACTCGTCGCGAAACGCGGCCAGCGGATCCGACGCATCCAGCGCCAGGCATTCGTTTCTGGTTTTTGCTGTCATTCGCCGGCATTACCTTACAATGTTGCAATGCCGCACGATATCAGAAACTACATCGATGGCCGGTTTGAAACTTCCGGCAATACCTTCGACGATATCAACCCGGTCGACGGTTCCCTGGTTGGCCGGGTACACGTCGCTGGTCAAGACATGGTGAATCGGGCCGTCGCCGCGGCGCGCGCTGCATTGAGCGGGCCATGGGGCCGCAGCAGCGGTGCCGAACGCGCGGCATCGCTGCACAAGGTCGCCGATGGCATCGAGGCGCGTTTTGACGAGTTCGTCGCGGCAGAAATCGCCGACACCGGCAAGCCGCTGGCGCAGGCGAATACGCTGGACATACCGCGCGCAATTTCGAACCTGCGTTTCTTTGCCGGGCTCGCGCACGGCAGAAGTTCCGAGTTGTTTGCGACCGACACAGCCGACGGCGCGGGGGCCATCAACTACACGGTGCAAAAGCCATTAGGTGTTGTGGCTGTCATATCGCCCTGGAACCTGCCGCTGCTGTTGCTGACCTGGAAACTCGGGCCGGCACTGGCGGCGGGCAATACGGTTGTGGCAAAGCCTTCCGAAGAAACCCCGGGCAGCGCCACCCTGCTCGCTGAAGTCATGCACGAAGCGGGAGTGCCGCCCGGTGTCTTCAATCTCGTGCACGGTTTCGGAGCGGGTTCGACGGGCGAGTTTCTCTGTGCGCACGAGGATGTTGATGCCATTACCTTCACCGGCGAGTCCGCAACCGGCAGTGCCATCATGCGCGCCGCGGCAGCGAACGTAAAAGCCTTGTCGTTTGAACTCGGTGGCAAGAATCCGGCGATCGTGTTCGACGATGCGGATTTTGCCAGGGCGCTCGATGGCACCGTGCGTTCGGTATTCTCGAACTGTGGCCAGGTATGTCTCTGTTCCGAGCGCGTGTACGTGCACGAGTCGCTGTTCGACCAATTCGTGGCTGCGCTCAAGAGCCGCGCCGAGGCCTTGCGCATCGGCTGGCCGGCGGATGCGCAGACCGAGATGGGGCCTTTGGTGTCGCGGGGGCATCGCGACAAGGTCCTTGGTTACTACGCGTTGGCGCGTGCCGAGGGGGCAACGGTCGTGACCGGCGGCGGTGTGCCCGAATTTGGCGACCGGCGCGACAACGGCGCCTGGGTGCAACCGACCATTCTCACCGGCCTGCCCGAGTCCGCGCGTTGCGTGCGCGAGGAAATATTCGGGCCGGTCTGTCATGTCGCACCGTTTGCAACTGAGGATCAGGTCATCGCGATGGCGAATGACAGCGCCTACGGCCTGGCGGCGGCGATCTGGACCGAGGACATGGCACGTGCGCACCGCGTAGCGCAACAGATTGAGGCGGGTATCGTGTGGGTCAACTGCTGGTACCTGCGTGACCTCCGGACGCCTTTCGGTGGTGTAAAACTTTCCGGCGTCGGCCGCGAAGGCGGACAGTATTCGATGAATTTTTACTCGGAACCGAGCAACATCTGTATCAAGCTCTGAGGGTCTGTTATGACGACAACGACTGGCAAGGTAGTCGAAGGCAAGGCTGCCCCGCGGGGGCGGTTTCCGCATATCAAGCGCGCCGGCGACTTCCTGTTTGTTTCCGGTACCAGTTCGCGCCGCGCCGACAATTCGTTTGCCGGCGTTGAGGTCAGTGCGACCGGCGTCGTGCTGCTCGATATCCGCGCCCAGACGCGTGCGGTGATCGAGAACATTCGCGACATCCTCGCGAGCGTCGGCGCCGGGCTCGACGATGTCGTGGATGTCACGACCTTCCTGGTCAATATGCAGGACTTTGATGCCTACAACGAGGTGTATGCCGAGTACTTCGACTATGACGGACCGACGCGCACCACGATTGCGGCCTTTGAGTTGCCGCATCCGCAGCTGCTGATCGAAATCAAGGTCACGGCTTACAAACCATGAACCTGCATCCAAGGCACAGCGCGTTTAATCTCTCGGCGTGGATCGAGGAGCACCGGCACCTGCTCAAGCCGCCGGTAGCGAATCGCCTGCTGCACGATTCATCCGGGCTGATCGTCATGGTAGTGGGTGGACCAAACACGCGCGTGGACTTTCACGATGACCCGGTCGAGGAATGGTTCTACCAGATTGAAGGCGACATGCTGCTGAAGATCGCCGACGACGGCGACATTTACGACATCCCGATCCGCCAGGGTGAGGTCTTCCTGTTGCCGCCGCATTTGCGGCATGCGCCGCAGCGGCCGCAGGCCGGCTCCATCGGTCTCGTGGTCGAAGCGCCGCGCGAGGCCGGCATGCGCGATGGCTTCGAGTGGTATTGCTTTGATTGCAGGCAACGCGTGCACCGCGCCGAACTGTCGCTGGCCGATCCGCAAGGCATCGTCACCGAGTTGCCGAAAATCTTCGATGCGTTTGACGCGAACATGAACGCCAGAACCTGCCGCCATTGCGGCGCAATTCATCCGGGCAAAGGTAAACCGCCGGCAGGCTGGGTAACGCTGTGAGCAAGCCACGGGTGATTGATATTCACTCGCACTTTTTGCCCGAGACCTGGCCGGACCTGGCGGCGCGATTCGGCACGCCGGATTGGCCCTGGATGCGGCACACCGAGGCCGGCAAGGCGATGCTGATGCTCGGCGAGAAGGAATTCCGGCCCGTGTACGACGCCTGCTGGAGCGCAAGCCGGCGCATCGAGGAAATGGATCGCGACGGCATTGATCTGCAGGTGATCAGCGCCACCCCACTGCTGTTTGCCTACGACCGGCCGGCGCAGCAGGCGACAGAGTGCGCCAGACTGTTCAACGACAGCGCACGTGAGATCTGTTGCGGCGGCGCCGGGCGCCTGCTGTCGCTTTGCCAGGTGCCGCTGCAGGACACCGACGCGGCCTGCAAAGTGCTGTCGGGCGCGATGCGGGACGGCCACGTCGGTGTGCAGATTGGCAATCACGTCGGCGAGCGCAATCTCGATGATGAGGGGCTGATTGTATTCCTGCAGCACTGCGCCAGCGAAGGCGCGGCCGTGCTGGTACACCCCTGGGACATGCTGGGCAAAGAACGCACGCATAAATACATGATGGCGTGGACGGTCGGCATGCCGGCGGAAACGCAACTCGGCATCGTTTCGATGATACTAGGAGGCGCATTCGAACGTCTGCCGGAAAATCTTCGGCTGTGCTTCGCGCACGGCGGCGGCAGTTTCGCGTTCCTGCTGGGCCGCCTCGACAACGCCTGGCGCCGGCGCGACATCGTGCGCGGCAAGTCGACCGGTCTGCCCTCGAGCTACCTGCGACGTTTTTATGTCGATTCGGCCGTGTTCGATGCGGCGGCACTGCGCTTTCTGGCCGACGTCATGGGCGAGGACCGCGTCATGCTGGGCTCGGACTATCCGTTTCCATTGGGCGAGGAATTCGTCGGCGAGCTGATTCGCAATGCGCCGGGCTTTGGCGCAGCAGCGAAAACGCGATTGCTCGGCGGCAACGCAGAGCGTTTCCTAGGTATTGCCGAAGCTTGAAAAACGCATTGACAGGTCGATGGCCTGGACGTTCTTGGTCAGCGCGCCGACGGAAATAAAATCCACGCCGGTTGCGGCAATCTCGCGTATCCCTGCCAGCGTCACGCCGCCCGATGCCTCGAGTTCGGCTGGCGGGTCACCCTGATCGCGATTGATCGCGACCGCATCGCGCAGCATCGAGAGCGAAAAATTGTCCAGCAGCAGGCGCTCGGCCTTTGCGCCCAGCGCATCGCGCAGTTCATCGAGCGTCTCGACCTCGATCTCAACGGGCAATTCCGGGTGTAATTCGCGTGCGGCATCGATCGCCGCGCTGATACCGCCGGCACTCAGGATGTGATTTTCTTTAATGAGTATGGCGTCGAACAGCCCGATGCGATGATTGCTGCCGCCTCCACAGCGAACGGCGTATTTTTGCGCAAGCCTTAATCCAGGAATGGTCTTGCGCGTATCGAGAATGCGGCAAGCTGTGCCGGCGACAGCGGCAACGTAGCTCGCAGTGACGGTTGCGGTTGCCGACAATAGCTGCAGGAAATTCAGCGCCGTGCGCTCGGCCGTGAGGATCGCCCGCGCCGGGCCTTGCAGGAAGCAGAGTGTCGCACCGGCGGCAATTGTATCGCCATCGTTGTGCTGCCAGGTGACGGTTATGCCTGGATCGACCTGGCGCAGGACTTCGTCAAACCATGGCCGGCCGGCCATGGTCATCGCATCCCGGGTAATCAGGCTGGCGGCAATCGTCGCCGCCGGCGAAATCAGGGCGGCGGTCAGGTCGCCCGCACCGATATCCTCGGCCAGTGCGAGCGCCACATTGTCATGCAAGGTGTTGGCCGGGAAGTCGTTCACGGAATCAGGATCGTGGAGCCCGTGGTCTTGCGCGCTTCAAGATCGCGGTGTGCCTGTGCGACATCCTGGAGCGCATATTGCTGGCCGATGCGAATCGTTACCGCACCGCTCTCGATCACGTCATACAAGGCTTTTGCCGCGCCCAGCAGTTTCTCGCGCGTATCGACAAAGTGCGCGAGTGTCGGCCGGGTGACATAGAGTGAGCCGCGTGCCGCCAGCAGCGAGGGCGCAAAGGGTTCTACGGCTCCGGAGGAATTGCCGAACGAGACCAGCGTGCCGTGCGGACGCAGGCAATCGAGCGACGTCATGAATGAATCCCTGCCAACTGAGTCGTAGACTGCGGCTACGCCCTGGCCGTTGGTCAGGCGTTTGACGCTTGCCGCTATGTCGGGATCGTCGGCCATGACAATGTGATGGCAACCTTGCGCCATTGCGAGCCGCGATTTTTCCGCCGTGCTGACAATGCCGATGACCGTCGCGCCAAGCTGCCGCGCCCACTGGCTCGCGATCGAACCGACGCCGCCGGCAGCGGCATATAAAAGTATCGGGTCACCGGGCTGGACCCGGTAACTGTGATGCAACAGATACCAGGCTGTCAGGCCCTTGAGCAGGGTCGCGGCAGCCACGGCATCGCTGACGCCATCCGGGATTGGTACCAGCTCGGCCGCTTTGAAATTGCGGCGTTCGGCATAGGCATCGTTCGGCCGGCCCGTGTAGACCACACGATCGCCAACAGCAACTTCAGTGACACCCGGGGCCACCGCTTCGACGACGCCGGCGGCTTCGCTGCCGAGACCACAGGGCAGGGAGGTCGGGTAGAGGCCGATGCGATGATAGACATCGACAAAGTTCAGGCCGATGGCAGTATGCCGAATTCGTGCTTCGCCCGCTGCGGGCCCGGGCAGGTCAATTTCTTCCCAATGCATGACGTCGGGCCCGCCGTATTTGTGAATACGAATTGCGCTGGTTTTCATCGCTATCTTTAAAGTCGGTCCTTGATACGGTAATACAGCATGCCCAGCGACACCATCGGTCCCGCGAACCGGTACGCGCCGGGTATGCGCACGGGTTTGACGCCGGCAAACAGGTCAAAGCGCTCCATGGTCCCGGCCACCGCATCGGCCAGAATCTGGCCGGCCAGGTGGGTGACGTTGACGCCGTGCCCCGAGTAACCCTGGCAGTAGAACACATTGCTCGCGACGCGGCCCATCTGCGGCACGCGGTTGATGGGTACACCGATCCTGCCGCCCCAGGCATAGTCGATGCGCACATCCGCGAGCTCTGGATAAAGCCGCGCCATCTTTGCGCGATGGCTCTTCTGAATCACG
>JAOUHU010000007.1 GCA_029884455.1 Gammaproteobacteria bacterium
TACCGGCAATGTTGTTGATGCTGGAAAAAGCCGGCGCCGCAGCGGGTGAGCTCTGCAGGTCACTGTTGCGGCCATCCGCAAAGCGCAACAGGCGACCGTCGACAGCGATGCGATCAGCGCGCCGATCCGCGGGTGCGGCGAAACCAAAGCTGGCAGCAATAGCGATCAGTTCGTCATCGTCGCTATCGGTATCGGCAATATCGGCATCAAACGAATAGCCAGCATCGCTGATAACGCCGACACCACCCACCGGTGTGCCGGCCTTGTACAAGGGAATGCCGCCGGGATCCGCGGCGAGGCCAAGCGGCGAACGATGCGGCCCGATATCCGCAGTACCCCCCGAGTAGCGCGTCAGCAGGTCAGAGCAGGGCAGCTGGCTGAACTGCACACCGAATAAGGGACCGGCCGGCTGCTGATGGTCACGCGGATTAAAGTGCTCCTGCACAATCTGGCTGGCGGTTCGGGTAGTAAATGCGTTGCCCTCGGTGGAGAGGTAGGCAGCGGTAATTGCTTTCGCAATTGCGGCGAGGCTGTCTGGCACGATGTTGACGCCTTCGAGACCACCATCGACAGTCGCTCCCGGAGAACGAATCGTGATTGCTGTTGCAGCGCCGTTCATGCGAAAAACGGCGAGCACGTTGCCGACCCTGTCAACTACCGCGATCGTGGCATTGACGCCTCGCGCCTGCGCCTCGGCAACCGCCTGCGCGATGACAAACTCGATGTCTGCTACCGAGAGGCTGGTTGCCGTATTCGCGCATTGGCCCGTACAACCGGCATCCGGTGTTGCCGGATCGACGCCGGCGACTTTGGATTGCGAACCGCCGCCGCAGGCGATCAGCGTGGCGAGCGCCAGACAGCCGGTGGCCAACGGCCGCACCAGGCTGATCATGGATACAGGCCCAGCGCGTCGAAATGAAAGCCGTGACACATGACGCAGGTGCTCGGTATTTGCGCGGCATTATTACGGCTGGCGTTGCCACTGCCATGGCAAGAGCGGCAGGTTTCGATGCCAGGTATCAGCGCATCGGAAGCAGCCGTTGATGTACTCGCCTCGTGGCAAACGTCGCAACGGGTTACTTCGGTCTGGTGCGCCGCGTGTGAAAAACTGGCGTGCGGCAGGAACTCACTGGTCAAAGTTGTCGGCGCGACATCCCAGGGCATTGCCGCATTGCTGTCAGTAGTGTTGACAACGTGGCAATTCACACAGGCGCGACGCAGGAACAGGTCCTCGGCGACGGCGAGTGCCTGCACGCGCGCTTCGGCGGCAGCCCTATCGCGATCGGCACGCGTCAGAGATTGCCCCGGGCGCCGCACGCGTTGCTCCACGGCATCCGGGTCGGCGCCCAGCAGTCTCGCGCTGTAATACTCGATCAGTGTCTGCAGCACGTCGGCCGGATCGCCGTGCGGTACGGTGCGTGCAGGCTCGTCAGGATCGAAGGCCAGCGTGTGACAGCCGCTGCAGTGGTCGACCATGGAAATCGGCAACATGCCCCTGCCGCCGGTTTCCGCAACATGGCACTCGTCACACTCGACCACGCGTCGTCCATCCGGAGTCACGATGCCTTCCGGGTCAAGGTGCTTTGCGTGGTTAAACAGCAGATTCGAATCTGCCGGCGTCTGCAACAGGCTGATGCTGAACTCAGGATGCTGGTCAAGGAAATCAGCTGCAGCTTCGAGCTCGCTGCCGGCAGCCGGACTGGCGTGACAATCGGCGCAAAGTGCCTGGTGCTGGTTCACCAGTTGCGGCGGTTCATTGTGTTCGAGGTGGCAGCTCGCGCAGCGCATGTCACCGAGCACGCCAGCTGTCGTATTGCTGCTGTCCGCCGCTACATGTCGCGCGACATTATGGCAGGCGACACACGCGCCATCCGGAACGCGCTCGAATGCCGTGATATGACACGCGCTGCAGTCTTCGCTGAGAGCCGAATGTGCTGCATGTATCGGGCCGGCCTGGAGCACGGTCTTGCTGAGCACGTTAAATGCCGGTAGCGCAACAGCGAGGACCAGCACGATACCGGCAACTGCCCAGGACAAGCGTCGTTTGCTCCAGCCCGCGATGCCGGTGGTGTCGGAGCTCCAGTCGGCGACAAAATGCTCGGCGCTGGCGTCGCTGCGTAACTCGAAGCTGAGCGCGAAATCGGCACCGCGCTCAGCGGCAATAACCGTGAGAATGTTCGAGCCGATTTCCACGACATCACCAACGGCGAGGCGCGTATCGCTTTGCGACCGGCCATTGACGGTTACGCCTGAGAGCGTGCCCGTCGTGAGGCGCGCACCACCGGCGTCCGCTGCAATTTTCGCGTGCTGCAGGCGAACCCGTTTATCGCGCAGATGCAGGGTCTGATCCGTTGCGCGGCCAATCGTAATTTCGTTTGCGGCGACGATCTTGTCGTTGTATTCGATGCCGCCAGCGGCACTGCGTGTGATGAATCGGATCAGGAACTTCACGTGGTCACCAGTACACGAACACAGTCACTATGTGCGCGACCAGGGCCACCAGCAGACCGGTCGTTAATGGCACGTGCAGATACAACCACAACTCCATTGTCGCCTGCAGTTGCAGGTCTTCGCGAATCTGGCGCAACAGCTTGCGCTTGTTGCGCAGTAGCGCGGACAATTCGCCGATCTTTGCCGCCGACTCGGCATCGCTGGCACGCGATTGTTGTTCCGCCAGCCAGTCGAGCGCCGCCTCCTGGCCGGCATTCGCCACTGCGCCGGATTGGCCCTGGCCGGGCAGCACGATGGTCGAGCCGTCGGCACCGCGAAATCGTGTCCACAGCGAGCCGCCCAGTTGTGTGCGACTGGCGCCGCTTTGTACCAGCGCGGCAAATGCCTCCGGCAACGCCGCTGCGATGCGGCTGCTGCGTGCATCGAGGTCTTCGAGCTGCAGAAACAGCTCCGGGCGGCTTGCGCCACCGCGATTGTTGCTGACGCGCCCTGGATATTTCAGGTAGACGAATACGCCGTACAGGCCAGTCACGATCACCAGCAACAACAAAACGAACGCCAGCGTGTGAATGTTGCTGCCGAGCTGAAAACCGGCATGCAGCAATACCAGCACCGGCAGCGCGATACCGAGATAGACGTGTGCTGACAGCCAGCCCTGAACTGTGCCTGCTGTCGAGGCGTAGCGGCGTTTGCGAATACCGAACCAGGCCAGCCAAACGACCAGCAAGGCTGCCACCGTGCCAAGCACGTAGCCAAGCAGCGTGCCGCCATTGGCCGGTTCCTGCGGGTCCTGCAGCAGGTAGGCCGCGACCGATGCGGCCAGCATAAAGACGGCGAGCCAAAGGTAGCGCCGGCCGCGATAAGCGAGGATAGACTGGTGCACCTCAGCCTGCCCGCTTGCTCAGGTGTACGAACTCGGCCGGGCTCATACGCAAGGCCGCCCCGGTGGGACAGGCACGTACGCAGGCGGGACCACCCCTCAGGTCCTTGCACATATCGCATTTAACCGCTTTCTTCATGCCGCCATCCGCAGCCAGCGGCCGCCGTTCGCCCGGCCCGGGGCCTGTGCCAGCCAGCAGCCAGCTCAGCAGGCCGGGTGCCGGCTCCTTCTCGCCAGCCATCTGAATGACTCCGTACGGGCAGTTACGCTCGCAGTTGCCGCATCCAATGCAACTGTCCTGAATGTATACCTCACCGTTAGGTGCGCGCCGGATCGCATCCGGCGGACAATCCTTCATGCAATGCGGATCTTCGCAGTGGCGACACGAGGTTGGTACATGCACCTGTGCGTAGGACGGGCCGGCCGACCGATCCAGGCGCGAAGTGCCACCGTGGGTCTCAGCACAGGCCTTTTCGCAATTGTCGCAGCCGATGCACAGCGACTCGTCGATCAACAGCACGTCGGTCGCCTCGCCGAGTCCCTGCTGCATCAGGAACGAGATCAGGTCGCCGGCTTCCGGCGCGGCTTCCATGCGCGCGTTTTCGCTCAGCCTGTCTCTGACCGTGTTCTGAATGCGTTCCCGCAAACCGGTCTGCGACAGCATCATTTTCTGAAACGCATCCGCGCTCAGGAATACGGACTCGGTCGCAACGGTGGCGCGAACTGTCGCCGAGCGTTTCGCCTGGCCCAGCAATCCCATCTCGCCAACGTAGTTCCCTGCCGCGACATAGGTCGTGACGACCTCGCGGCCACCGATATTGCGCGACACCGACACCGAGCCGCTGCGGATCAGGTGCAGGCCATCAGCTGTGTCGCCCTCGCTGAACAATTTGTCACCAGCGCTGAATTTCCTGAGTTCGGCCGTCGCCGCGACCGCGGCCACGTCTTCGAGCGGCGCGTCGGGAGCAAGGTTGGCGCGCAGCGTACGAATGATGAAGTACTGGTCGATAACGCGGCGCACCTGTTCATAAGTATTCATCAGCCGGATGACGTCGCGGCGCGGCGATTCCAGCAGCACACAATCAGAAGACGCACGTACCGTTGCTGACCGACGCCTGCCCGACAACAGGCTCATCTCGCCAAAAAATTGCCCTTCTTGCAGGCGGATCGACCGGCCGTCATCGGTTTCGACTCTGACCTCGCCCTGCACGATCGAGATAAACGAATTCGTATAGTCGTTCTTCTGAAAAATGACGTCGCCGTTCCGCGGTGTCAGCAGGTTGCTGGCGAGCACCAGCTCGCGCAACACCAGGCCATTGATGTCGGCGAACAAAGGTATACGCTGACGAATAAGTGCGAGGGTATCATCGACGCTGGCAGCGAACGGCAGGCCCTGAAACTTCTGTTCGAGGATGCCGTGATCAGCCGGCTGGATATCGTTGCCGAGAATAAACTCGACGACTTCGTAGCCCTGGTTCATGGCCTGCTTGATCAACGGGTAACCGCCCAGCGCACCAATCACGTACAGGCCGGGCACATTGGATTCGTAGCGGCTGCTGAGTTCCGGCAGCGTGGTCGGGTCACTGCCCGGGAAAACGATGCCACAGGACTCAACGAAAGCGCGCGGCGGGATTGCGCCAAGACGAGCGATAATTCGATTGCAGGGCACACGTGTCTGGCCGGTCTCGGTGCTGAGTATGGCAGCCTCGCCGACTTCCAAAGCGCTGATTCCGGAATTGTAGTAGCAGGCGATGGCACCATCGGCGATCGCGCGCGTAATCAGGGCGAGGTTGCCTTCTTTCGCGCGCGCAAACTCGTCGCGACGGTTGACGATGATGACCGAATTGTTGCGTGCCAGCGCAATTGCGTTCTCTATCGCGGCGTCACCCGCACCAACAATCATGATTGTTTCGCCGTTGAACGCGTCCGGATCGTCGAGCGTGTACTGCACGAATGATGCATCTTCGCCTGGCACGCCCAGCTTGCGCGGGTTGCCCTGCATGCCAATTGCGAGCACAACGGATTTGGCGGAAATGGTCTCACCGTTGGCAAGTAAAACGCTGAACTGCGGATGGCTGCCGGTAATGGCGGTGACTTCGGCCGCGTAACGCAGCTTGATAGCGAGCTTGTCGAGACCCTGGCGCCACGCGCCGAGTACGGCTTCGCGTGTACCAGCGGTAAATGGCAGGTCACTGCGCAATGGCACGACGGCGGGTTCCGCCATCACGTGTTTGCCTTTCTGGTAGCGCTGAATGGTGTTCGCGTGTTCCGCTGTGCCCTCAAGCAGCAGGTAGGACATGCCCCTGGTCGCAGCATGCGCCGCCGCACTGAGCCCGGCGGGCCCGCTGCCAACGATGACCAGGTCGAAACTCACGGATTGCCAAATACGGCTGCGCCCGATACCGAAGTGGAGCCTGCCATGTCCTGCAGGCTATAGGTCAAACCGGCGCCACCCGGAAACGCAGGGTCTGAACTCGGGCCAGGTTCGGCAAAAAATCCCGAAAACACGCCATTGCCGCCCGTGACTCCATCGATTGCGACATTGCCGTAAATGCCCTGAAAAAGGTGCGCCGGCAGTTGCGCAGCGGCACCAATATTGCCGTTACCGCTTGCGCTCCAGCTCGCGCCATTGATGTCGATCAGCAGCGTGCTGTCAACGCGCATATTGGTGAAGTCGGCGCGAAATGTCGCATTGCCCAGCGCGCCGACGTTGCCGAGGTTGTCGGTCGGTGAGGTGGAGCCGACCAGGGAATAATTCGCAACGCCGGAAATTGGCATCGCGGTTGAGGTGGACCAGGCCGGGCCCGCGATCCAATGCACACTCTGGCCACGCAGATCCTGGTTGGCGGCCGAGCCATCGCTCAAGCTGATGCTGGCTGTGCCACCCGCCCAGCGGCCCCAGCGCATCACGGTCATGCTGTCGGCGCCGCTTTCGGCGAGTGTCGCACTGCCGATCGCAAAACTTGCGGTATCCAGGCCCGTTGGAGCGGGGTAGAGATTGGCGAATTGCACCAGGTTACCGTCGCTGTCGAGCTGATACTGGCCCGGGTCATTATCGAGCATGCCGCTGAAGATCGCATTCGGGCCACCAAGCGGCCCGGTCGAGAAGGTAACCGATCGATTGGACGGATCCGGCGCCGCTCCCGGCGTCAGGTCGACCGGGTTACCCGCAGCATCGGTGCCGCGGATCGACTGTGCCGGCACAGCGATGTTGCTGCCATCGTCCTGGGTACTTGATGCTGGCGCCGTTGATATCGGCGGCGGCGCACTCGCACCGGCCTCGCGTCGCGGCCCGAGCTTCGAGTCGAAGCCGCTTAGCGACTCGAGGTCCGGCTCAAAGCGAAAATCGCTATCGTCAATAAATACCGGTGGTACCACCTCGAGCCGCGTGGGTTGCCTGCTGTCAAACGGAATGAACACGAATTCGCCGGCCCCGACCTCAATCTCGCCGACCTCATTGCGAAATACGATACGTCCTTCATCCACCATGATGTACAGGCCTTGTGGCACGACCGTGCCTGGCGGTACACCCGGCGCTGTGTTGCAGTTGCCGCATAGCAGCACGGCGAAGTTGGTACCGCGGATACCGAGCACGCCGACCGCGGTGCGTACCTCGTAATTTTGCGGGTTGTCCTTGCCAATCGCACCGGTGATGGAGCGGAAACCGCCCTTGACCAGGCTGATAACACTGCTGTCGTCGCTCGAGGATACGGCAGCTGCACCCGAAGTCGCGGCGGCATACACATATTCATCAATCACGATGCGGCTGTCGGGGCGAATTGCAATACGCGCTCCATCGCTCATCAGCAACTGCGCGCGGGATGCGGGTCCCGTGATGACAGCATCGCTACTACGCACAGCATCGCCTTTCGCGAGCGCCACCGCTGGTTCTCGTTCTGCGCTGACATCGCCGCTCGCAAAGCTGACCATGCCGGCGTCCTGGGCATAGACCGGGCCCGTGACTACCAGCACCAAAATCAACCACAGTTGCAATTTGCGCTTATTCATTTCGGTGCCCATCGAATCATCAAGCCGACTTCGGTTCGGTTGTACGTGTAAAGGTCAACATCGGAGTTATTGTCGATATACCGCAATCGCGGCGCGAGCGTCAGGCCGTCGGTAAATACGTTGCGAAACTCGAACTGCAACAGCGACGATGTCTGCCGGTCTTCGCGAGCGCTGCCGAAAAACAGTCCATCGTAATCGCTGCTCAGGCTGCCCAGTGATGCGATCAGGAATGCAGATTCGCCCAATGGTGCCGTCAGGCCGACGCGTGCGCCTTCCTTCGAATTGCCGTAGGGCGAGCCACTTTGTTGCTCGTTGTCATTGCCGCCGATCGCCTCGAAACTGAGCCGGCCAAGCGAGGCGAACCGATATGAAGCGGCGACCGTGTACAGCGTGCGGTTGACGTCCAGCACTTCGATCGACTCGTCGTAATGCAAAGCGCCGCTGCGCACCGCGAGACTGATATCCCAGTTGCTGTTCAGGCTGCGACCCAGCATCAGGTCAAGTCCGCCATAGGATTCGTTGGACTCGCCGTCGCGCGTGGCGCCGTAACCGTTCAAACCGGCACGGCCAAACACTGCGCCGCGGCGCCAGTTCATGCTGACCAGCCCACTGAGAACGGCCGCATCGACGAACTCGGCGTCCGGGTTATTGCGGACGCTGGCCCGGGCACCGAGAAACCAGCCGAACTGCGTGCTGCGCGGCAGGTTCCAGTCGAAGCCGGCAGCGGCCTCAGCGAAAACCGAATCAGTTTTCTGGTTCTCCGGGCTTAGCGTAAAGCCGAGAAACTGTTCATTCTCAGTGGCGCCATTGGCATTACTGTCATGTCCCGACAGTAACTCGGCGTATGGGGCGAACCGGCTCGGTGGCATCGACGGCCGAGCGTCGATGGCCTGGATGTAACTGTCGATAACGGCGAGTACTTCGGCCGGTGGGTTTTCGCCCAGCAGGTTTACAAACAGCGAGCGTGCCTGGTCGTATTCGCCGGCGTCGTACAGGGCACGCGCGAGTTCCATGCGCGCACCTGCAAAAAGTGGCGCCTCGGCTACCGCACGCCGCAGTCGCAGTATTGCTTCGTCGCCGCGTCCGTAATCCAGAGCGGCCACACCCAACAGGTAATTGAAGTATGCATTCGCTGCGAATTCCGATTCGTAGGCGTGCAGCAGCTCATAGGCATTGGCGATTTTGCCGCTGGCCAGCAAAGACTCTGCCTGCAGGTACAGGTCACGCGCATCGCCGCTGTCAGCCAGCTGCATGGTCTGTTGCGCGTGCAGCGCGGTGAACGGCGCGATCAGCAGTGCAAGCGTCAGGACGATGTGTCTTCGGAGTGTTGCTGCGGCCATCGTTATTGTCGTCCTTGGTTACTTGTTCAGCTGCGCGAATACGCCGTCCCAGCCCGCCGGCGGTGGACTCTGTCTAAAATTGCCAATGCGATCGAGGTACACATTATATAGGAGCTCATCCGAGTGTTGCCGCAAAGTCGTCAAAGCCGTCTCGGCGTCGTCCCAGAGGCGGCTGCGGTACGCCGCAAGCGCCGCCGCATAAGTGGCGAGTCGTTGTTGCTGCCCGGCTGACAATTCTGCCAATAGTCCGATCGGTTCGTATATGGCGACTGGCTCCGATTTACCTTTGACCCGCACCAGGTCAAGTTCGCGAAATGCGAATTCAGGTACCTGGTTGGCGGTTACGTCATTGACGATGATGTCAACGCCATACTGTTTCGTCAGCCCCTCCAGCCGCGAGCCCAGGTTAACTGTATCGCCCATCACGGTATAGGCGATGCGAAACTCGGAACCCATGTTGCCAACGTTCATCGGGCCGCTCGCAATACCGACGCCAACACGGATCTTCGGCCAGCCCCTGGCAGCAAATGGCTGGTCGAGTTCATGCACGACGCGCAGCATGTCGAATGCCGCCAGCAAAGCGTGCCGCGCGTGCTGCGGGTCGGTGAGCGGCGCTCCCCAGAAGGCCATTACAGCATCGCCCATGTATTTGTCGATGGTACCGCGGTATTTCTGGATGACGCCCGTGAACGGTGTCAGGAATTCGTTCATCATGCGCGTCAGCTCGGTCGCATCGAGACCTTCTGAAATGGTCGTGAAACTGCGAACGTCGGAGAACAAAACCGACATCTCGCGATTCTCTCCCTCAAGTGAGATCTGTGCACCGCTGGCATCAATTTCCTCGACCAGTGCCGGTGGAATGTACTGGCCGAATATTTGCGACAGGTGACGTTTGTTGCGCTGCTCGACGAAAAAGCCGTAAGTAATCTGCAACATCGATGCAATCAGGATAAAGCTCAGCAAAGAGGCAATTGGCACGACCAGGCCGAGCGCGCTCCACATCCAGAGGTTGCTGGCCATCGCCGCAGCCAACAGCAGGAATACCAACGCCAGTGCCGCGAACGGCGCCAGTCTCGGCAACAACAAGGCAGTCAGCAATGCGATCAGCAACAGCAGGGAGAACTCAAGGCCGTCGGACCAGGCGGGCTGTTGGCGAATCGCGCCGTCCAGCAGGCCGGCGATCAGGTTGGCATGAGCCTCGACGCCGATATAGCGTTGTCCGACCGGGGTCGAGCGCAGATCGAGCAGGCCGGCCGCGCTCGCGCCAAGCAGTGCTATCCGGCCCCGCAAGACATCCGCGGCTGCGGCACCGCTGAGTACATCCTTGGCTGATATGTACGGGAAACTTTCCTGCGGGCCACGAAAGGGAATGAACACGGCGACCTGTTCATTCACCGGTATACGCCGTTCGCCGATCGTCAGGGCCTCGAGTTCAACGCCGCTCATGCGCCCATCCTTGGTGGCGGCAAACGCGAGGCCAATATCCGGCATGTCCAGTGCCACCCGGGCAACGGCCAGCGCGAGCGAGGGGTACAGGTCACCCTGGAAGCGTTGCAGTAGCGGCGCGCGCCTGAACACGCCGTCGGCGTCGATAACAGGCGCGTCGAAAAAGCCACCGCCGACCGCATTCTGTTGCAGCGCGGGCAGGTTGCCCGAGAAACCGCTGGCCGTTATGAAGGGTACCGACAGGTCGGCTATGGCATCCGCCGTGATAATCGGCGACGGCAATGCGCCCGTGGCGACCGGCTCATCCCCTTGCAGTGAGTCTTTGAAAACGAATCCAGTCACCACATCGCGAGCGATGAACGATTCCGCGAAGCGAAAGTTGCTGTCCAGTGCTTCGCGCTGCCGCGCCAGTTCAGTGGCTATCGCGGGATCTCTGCCAATCTCGCTGGCCGCAAGTGTATCGAGCAATCGCTCGGCCGAGGTCTCCTCGGCTTCGGCAAACAGGGCATCCAAACCAAGGACCCGAATCTCGTAATCGTCAAACAGTCGATCGACGAGAGCGGCCAGGGTATTTCTCGGCCATGGCCATTGGCCGAGTTCGGCCTGGCTCGCCTCGTCGATATCGATAATGACAATGCGGTCGTCAACGGTGCCCGGCATGGTCAGCCGGATGCGTACGTCGTACAGATAGTTTTCAATGCGCTCAATTATTTCCAGGCGCGGCGATCCGGCGATGTGCAGCGTAAACAGCAACAGCAGCAGACCACTGATCAAGGACCGGATCAGGAGCCGAACTGCGCGCTTTTTTGCTGCCGACGACATCGCGACAATGTACACGAAAATCTCGTTAAATCAACCGCTTACGAGAATGGTGCCAGGTGCCCAAACCAATTGCTGAGTTCGCGCATCTTATAAACGCGGTAACTAATAACTAATTGATCGCAAGGCTTGCCGAACCAACGTCGCGAACTGCATCTAAGAGAATGTCGTGGCGTGGCGGTTTCGCCCTGTCGGCGGAATGCCAGAGCAACGAAGGCTGTAGTTCGTCCTTGCATTCAAATGCTATGGTGTTATAGTTCACTAGAACACTAGCTCACTTTTTCTTTGGGGCGCATTATGAAACGCAAAACCATATTGATCACGATCGGGACGCTTGCAGTAGCCGGCGGCGCCGCGGCATTTGCCCTCCGCGGCGGCGACGACGACTTGCTCGAAGTGCAGACGGCGACGGTGGCCGCGCAGACGATCGTGCAGAAAGTTGACGCAACCGGGCGTATTCAGCCAAAGACCCAGGTCCGTATCAGCGCCGACGTCAGTGCGAAGATTGTGGCGCTGCACGTCGAGGAAGGTGACTTCGTACAGCAGGGCGATTTGCTCGTCGAGCTGGACCGCGAGCGTTTCGAGGCGGCCGTCGAGAGCGCCGAGGCGAACGTGCGCTCGGCGCAGTCCAACGCCACCCTGGTGGAGCAGAACATGCTCAAGGCCGAGAAGGATTTTGACCGCTCACGGGACCTGGTCACACGCAAGCTGGAATCGCAATCCGCACTGGATACCAACAATGCCGCCTACCAGGTCGAAGTGGCGCGTTATGCGTCAGCGCTCGACCAGGTCGAGCAGGCGCGCGCCGTTCTGAAACAGGCGCGCGACGATTTGTCCAAGACGATCATTTACGCGCCCATGACAGGCACCATCAGCGACCTGGAAAAAGAGCAGGGCGAAATCGCAATCGGCTCGGCATTCCAGGAAGACCTAATCCTGATCGTTGCCGATCTCACCGAAATGGAAGCCCAGGTCAATGTTGACGAAAACGACATTGTCGGTGTGAAGCTCGGGCAGACCGCGAGCATTAAAGTGGATGCGTTGTTCGGTGAAACCCTGGTCGGCAAGGTATATGAAATCTCCAATACTGCGAACACCCAGGAACCGGGATCGCAGAATCAAAAGACCGAATTTGAAGTGAAGATCGCGATTGAAGGCGAGATTTCCAAACTGCGGCCTGGCATGACTGCCAGCGCCGATATCAGCACCGAGACCAAGACGGACGTAGTTGGCGTGCCGATCCAAAGTGTTGCGGTGCGCACCATCGACCAGCTGACCCTGGAAGGTGAAGAGATTGCCGACGCCGAAAAGCGTTTTACCGCGGATGACGACGGCTTTGTCGAAATCGTATTTTGCCTTGAGGACGACGGCTCGGTTGTTGCGCGTCAGGTCAAGACCGGTATACAGAGCGATGACATGATCGAGATACAGTCCGGGATCGAGATTGGTGAGAAAGTGGTAACCGGCAGTTATCGCGCAATTTCCACGGACTTGCAGAACGGCGCTCAGGTCAAGGTCAACAACAGTAAAGACGGCAAGTCAGACGATGCGTGAGAGGAGCCAAAGTATGAGCCACATTGATCAGCAGCGCTTCATCCTGTCGCTGCAGGACGTGGTCAAGACCTACGTCATGGGCGATCAAAAAGTGCATGCATTGAGTGGCGTTACCCTGAACATTCGCAAAAATGAGTACGTCGCCATCATGGGCCCGTCCGGTTCAGGAAAGTCGACCCTGATGAATATCATCGGCTGCCTCGACGTCCCGACCACAGGTAGCTATTCACTTGATGGAGAGATGGTAGCGAACAAGTCGGAGGGCGAGTTGGCCGAGATTCGCAATCGGCTGATTGGCTTTGTGTTTCAAACCTTTAACCTGATTCCGCGTTCCGACATCTTCCACAATGTCGAATTGCCACTGATTTACGGTGGCATTCCGCGCGCTGAGCGTCGCGAACTCGCCGAGCGCGCCATTGAGCAGGTCGGCCTTGCGGATCGCATGAAGCACAAGCCGAACGAGCTTTCTGGTGGCCAACGACAGCGTGTGGCCATAGCCCGGGCATTGGTTTTCAACCCTTCGATCATTCTTGCCGACGAGCCGACCGGCAACCTCGATAGCAAGACCGGCGAAGAAATCATGGCCATGTTCGATAAGCTGCACGATGAGGGGCAGACAATTATTCTCGTTACGCACGAAGATCTCATTGCCGCGCATGCGCACCGCACCGTGCGCCTGCGCGATGGCAAGATAGAGACAGACGAATTGCGCCGTGACGCCGCCGCCGCATGAATCTGCTGGCTGACATCCTCGAGTCACTCAGGATTGCCTGGCAGGCAATCGTCGCCAACAAGGCGCGCGGTGTGCTGACCACCCTTGGCATTATCATCGGCATTGTGGCTGTAACGACGACCATGACCGCGTTTAACGGCATGCAGTCGTCGTTCCGCCAGGGTGCCGGTGCGATTGGCGCGGATGTCGTGTACGTGTCGCGCATGCCGTGGATCGTCATGAACGATTTCTTCGAATTTCGAAATCGCCCGAACCTCAATCTTGCCGAAGCGCAGGCGCTGGAGCAGGCTTTCAAGGGACGCGCACTCGTCAATCCGACCATGGACACGCGCCGTGATCTGCGCTACCGATCGACCACCATGGAAGGCGTGACGGTGATCGGGACCACGGAAAAGATGCTTAACGTCACCAACAGGGTGCCGGAAGTCGGCCGCTTCCTGATGGAGTTCGACATTCGATTCAAGAAAAACGTCGTCATTCTCGGCCAGAAAGTTGCCGCAGACCTGTTCGGGACGGTCAGCCCAATCAACAAGGAAATTAATGTCGGGCGTTCCCTGTACCGCGTTGCCGGTGTATTGGAAGAGCAGGGCGGTAATACGCTCGGTGGCCCGGATTTTGACCGTCAGGTGATCATACCGATTTCCACCTTCGTCAAGGATTTTGGCGGCCGTCGTTTCACCGATGTGGATATCGCGGTCAAGTCGCCGCTGATCGATAATCTCGATGATCTCGAATACGAAGTCATCGGCGAGATGCGCAAGATCCGGAAACTTCGGCCGAGTGAAGCAGACAACTTTTCCATTAACAAGCTCGACTCCTTGCTGGGCGCATTCAACGCTGTGGTCGGTGCGGTATTGGGTATTGGACTGCTGGTAACCAGTATTTCCCTGTTCGTCGGCGGTATCGGCGTCATGAATATCATGTTCGTTTCTGTCACCGAGCGGACCCGCGAAATTGGCATCCGCAAGGCAATTGGTGCGAAGAAACGCAGCATCCTGATGCAGTTTCTGTTCGAGTCCGCGGCGATATGCCTGATGGGTGGCCTTATTGGAATTGTCATTGCAGCAGCGATCACGGCCGCGATTAATGCCTCTGGCATGATGCCGGCAGCCCTGTCCCCCGCAATCATGGTGACGTCGGTGGTGATCGCAGTGATCGTCGGTGTCGCTGCGGGCATGATGCCGGCATTAAAAGGTGCGCGACTCGACCCTATCGATGCGCTGCGTTACGAGTAGACGGGAATAAGACGATGCAAAGAATTGATACCTTTCTCATGTCACTGCAGGCCATCCGCAACAACAAGCTGCGCTCATCCCTGACGCTGGTGGGCATTATTCTGGGCGTTGCGTCAATCATTGCCGTAATGACCGGCATCTCGGTTATCCAGGGCACAATGGAGCAGGAAATGAGCGTGCTGGGGACGCAGACCTTCCAGGTGCAAAAGTGGCCGGCCGGGTTCTCCACAGACGAGGAGCGGCGCAAGGCGATGCGTCGCCCGGCGGTAACCCTCGAGGACGCGCAGGCAATTCGCGACCATGTGGATACCGTGGATATCGTCGGTGCTGAAATCTGGGATTTCGGTTTCAAGGCCGAATATCGAGGTGAGGCAACCAATGACAACCTTGCGATCGTTGGTGGCACGCCGGAGTATCCACAGAACAACACGCATTTTGTTGGTGAGGGCCGCAACATCTCGCAAATGGACGTACATGCGGGGCGCAAGGTAGTGGTCATCGGCCAGGCGATTGCGCAGAAACTTTATCCTTTTGTCGATCCGGTCGGACGTGAGGTCCGCCTCGACGGGCGGGATTACGAAATCATCGGTGTATTCGATGAAAAGAAGTCCGCATTCGGCTCGCAATACGACAATTACGTGCTGATGCCCGTGTCCACATTTCTGAATACGTACGGCAAGGTTGATCGGGACGGTTTTGAGCGATCTGTGAATATCACGGTGCACGCGAAGACACCGGAGGTCGTTGCCGATGCGATCGCGGAAACGCGTGCTGTACTGCGCCGGGTGCGCGGCGTGCCGCGTGGAGAAGAGGATAATTTCGACTACTTCAATTCCGAAGGCATGATACGCCAGTTCAACGACATGACCGCTGGTATCAAGGTTGGCGCCTTCGTTATTGGCATAATTGCGCTGCTGGTAGCAGGGATTGGCATCATGAATATCATGCTGGTGTCAGTGACCGAGCGCACCAAGGAAATCGGTATTCGCAAATCTTTGGGCGCGAAGCCGCCGTATATCCTGAGACAGTTTTTGCTCGAGGCAATCCTGCTGTGCAACCTTGGCGGCATCATCGGGGTCGCATTGGGATTCGGCATCGGCAACATGATGGTCAAGCTTGGCATGTCGCCGACTTTCGAGGCGGTCGTGCCAATGCAATGGGCCATCATCGGCTTGTTATTCTGTACTGCGGTGGGCGTGATTTTCGGCATGCTGCCGGCAATCAAGGCATCGCGCCTGAACCCCATCGACGCGCTGCGTTACGAGTAATGCCCGAAACAGCTGTTGCTTAACAACCACAACTTTTTGCGCATTTCTTGCGCTCGATGCGCAAGAGCAACAGTACTTGAAATGTGACGCTTATAACACTTTCGCATAACCGTGTCGCCCCCTCAGAGAATTTTTTCTCTTAAATAACAAAGACTTATATTTAAGCTTCTTACGACCTGAGGGCGACACGGCCTGCGCCGGGCCCGAATGCGGCTGTTGTAAGTTCGCTACAGCAATTGTCGATAGCGCTATTTCTGCTAATATTTCGATCGCTTGCATGCTGGGGGGAGAACCTTGCACATGCGAATCCTTTGAGTCTATTCAAAGAACTGACGCGGCATTTAAAGTTTTCGGACGGAACGTGCCGCACTTATTAAAGCATGAGGGAATCATTCAATGGCTAACCAAACTTTCAAGAAGAGCTTGCTCGCACTTGCAGTTGGTGGAATCTGCTCGTCTGCTGCCATGGCAGAGGATTACACCACCGGCAATCTGCATGCAAAAATTCAGGATACGGCGGGTAATCCGATCGCCAATGCGGAAGTAACGGTACGATCGAATAAAGGTGTTAACCGCACCGCTACCACCGACAGCGCGGGCAACATTCGTATTCCGCAGCTGCCAATCGGCACTTACAGCGTCACAGTTAGTGGCCAGGGTTATAACGAACTGGTTACCGAGAATATCCAGGTCCAGATCGGTTCCGCGGGCGCATTTACATTCACGATGGAGTCTGAAGACTCTGCCATTGAAGAGATCTACGTAACCGGCGTTCGCCAGGGTTCGTGGGACTTCAATACGACCACGACCGGTATCACGGTGGATGTGGGCGAAGTATTCAGCCGCGCTCCGCTCGGCCGCGACGCCACGTCTGTTGTGCTGTTGGCTCCCGGCACCAGCGAAGGCGAGTCCGGATTCGCAACTGGCCAGTACGGCGCCACCGGCGCGATGGCAAGTTTCGCCGGTTCATCCATTGGTGAAAACGTTTATTACATCAACGGCATGAACATCACCAACTTCCGTAACTTCATCGGCGGTTCGACGATTCCGTTCGAATTGTTTGACCAGATCGAAGTCAAGACGGGTGGTTACCAGGCCGAGTTTGGTCGTTCAACCGGCGGTGTCACGAACGCAGTAACGAAGTCGGGTTCGAACGATTTCGAATTCGGTGTTAATGCTTACTTCTCGCCGGATTCGCTGACCGAAGACCGCGCCACGACGTATACCAGTGCAAACCAGTTCGACGAACGCGACAACACCGACATCAACGTCTGGGGGTCCGGCGCAATTGTGCAGGACAAGCTGTTCTTCTTCGCCCTGTACAATGCGCGCGATATCACGCAGTTTGACTGCTTCAGTGGCGGCTGCGAAGAGCAGAGCGGCACCGATCCTTTCTACGCTGTGAAACTCGACTGGGTACCGGTTGATGGCCACCGTTTTGAGTACACGTTCTTCTCGGACGACCAGACCCGCGAAATCAAGAAGTGGCGTTACAACGCTGCTGGTACCGCGGCATCGGGTGATGTCTCGACCCTGAAACAGGCATCGCTGAGCGACCTGAAGGCCGAGCGCATTTCCGACAGCGTCTACGTTAACGGCGGTGAAAACCAGATTTTCCGTTACACAGCAGCGCTGACCGACTGGATGACGGTTTCCGCCATGTACGGCCGCAACGAATATTCACGCGAGAATTATTCGGATACGGACGCACCGTGCTTGCAGGACTACCGTACGGGTACACCGGTCTACGGCGTAGCTGGCTCGAACGGCGACGCGCGTAACGTTGGCACCTGGTCAGTCTGCCAGTTCGAAACGGGTGAAGACATTCGCGACAACTACCGTGTTGATGCGGATTTCTACTTTGAAGCACTGGGCGATCACCACGTTCGCGTAGGCTGGGACAAGGAAGAACTCGAGTCTAATGTGAACAACATTTACTCCGGTGATTGCTGGTGCCGCCTGTACTACAACGCAGCTTCACCAACCGGCCAGCGCTGGCGCGTACGTCATTACTACAATGACGGCGGCTATACGACTGACAATGGCGCGATGTACATCCAGGACAGTTGGCAGATTACTGACAACCTGACCCTAAACATCGGATTCCGCGATGAGACCTTCGAGAACTTCAACGTCGAAGGCGACAGCTACATCAAGAGTGAGAACCAGCTGGCACCACGTCTGGGCTTCTCCTGGGATCCGACCGGCGATGGCAGGAACCGTATTTACGGTAGCTGGGGCGAGTACTACCTGCCGATTGCGACGAATACCAATATTCGTCTCGCCGGCAAGGAAATCTACACGCAGCAGTACTTCCAGACCACCGACGTCGACCAGGACGGCCAGCCGGACTACGATGCCAATGGCCAGCCGATTCTCGGCCCGGCTTTGAGTGGCCTGGGTTATTTCGCCGACGGCTCCCTGCCGTTTGCGGAAGCAGCGCATGCCGAGAAACTGGATCCTTTGTACCAGTCCGAATACATCATTGGCTTTGAGCACACCTTCAGCGACGAGTGGACGGTGGGTATCCGGTACATCAAGCGCGATCTGACCAGCCTCATCGAGGACGTGGCCATCGACTTTGGCGTAATCCAGTGGGCGAATGCCAATGGCTACGGCTCCGATCCGGCGCTGGACGCGTACACGGGCTTCCACCAGTACGCGCTGGTCAATCCGGGCAGTGACTTCCGCATTGCCACCGTCGAAGACTTTGGCGGCGACGGCGTGATCGACTGGATCGACATCACTACCGACATGCTGCCGTATCCGAAAGGCGATCGTACCTACGAAGCCATCGACGTTACCGTCGAGCGCGAGTGGGACGAGAAGTGGTACCTGTCCCTCGGTTACACCTGGTCGGAAAGCAAGGGCAACTACGAAGGTGTGGTCAAGTCCGAGAACAACCAGGATGACGCTGGTTTGACGCAGGACTTCGACCAGCCGGGTCTGACTGACGGTGCCTATGGTCCGACGCCAAACGATCGTGAACACCGCCTCAAGGGCCGGGTTTCATACGCGCTCAGCGAGCAGTTCATGGTCGCGGCAGCCGTGTATGTCGAGGCGCCACGCCAGATGGGTTGTATCGGTGATCACCCAACCGACTACTTCGCCTGGGCTTACGGTGCCGCTTCCTGGTATTGCGGTGGCGAACTGACGCCGCGTGGCTCACAGATGGAAACCGACTGGCGCCGCCAGGTGGATGCGAGCTTCATCTGGACACCGGATTTCTCGATGCCAGGTGACGGTGAGCTGGTGCTGCGTATGGACGTGTTCAACCTGCTGGACGCAGGTGGAATCACGGACCGCTGGGAGTTTGGTGACATTGCCAACAGTTCCGATACGGCTATCGGTGGCACGACGCTGCCGGAAGCAGATCCGAACTATAGTTTGCCGACCAACTACCAGGCACCGCGCAGTGTGCGGTTCGGGTTCAGCTATAACTTCTAAGGTTCTTTTCTTAGAAAAGTGTGATCAAAGACCGCGGTCGGATTTCCGGCCGCGGTTTTTTTTTGAGGACTGGCCTTTTGGCAGCAACAGGTGTACAGGACGCGATACGGCTGATTCAGGGCGGCGAACGCGCGGCTGCGGTCGCCGTGATCTCGGCATTGCTTGCAACACGGCCGGCACTTAATGACCTCTGGCTGCCGCTTGCGAACGCAGCGCTGGGTATCGGCGAAATGTCGTTGGCCGAAGCGGCTGCACGCAACTACCTGGCTGTCAACAAACAGCAAACCCAGCGCCTGGTACAGTACGCCGGCGTGCTTGCTGAAACAGGCAAGCTGGACAAAGCGCTCAAGCTGGTCAGGCCGCAGCTGAAAAAAAATCCGGACGACGCGGCACTCAATCATTTTTGTGGCACCGTGTACCAGCAGCAAGGCGAGCTGTCGCTGGCCGCGAAGCACCTGCGCAGGGCGCTCAAATCGGCGCGGCTGTCGGGTGCGAGCTGGCTGACACTGGCAGCCCAGCACCGATTTACCGAGAACGATGCACTGCTCGATCGACTGCGGCTGTTGGCAGCAGACTTCGCACAGACGGAGCCTTTCAACCAGGTTCAGTATCACTTCGCGCTGGGCAAAGCCTTATTGGACGTCTCGGAAGATGACCTGGCTTTCGATGAATTCTCCGCTGGAGCCGTGCTCGCACCGGGGCGGCGCAACTACAACGCAGCGGGCGAGGCGGCATACGTCGACGCAGTTATCGCCGGCCATGCAAAATTGCCGCTGCCGCGGGCCTCAGAGTCAGAAGACAACCCTGCAATATTCCTGCTCGGTATGCCGCGTAGCGGCACAACATTGCTGCAGCGCATCCTCAGTGCGGCCAGGAATATCGCTGATGGCGGCGAGTTTGCCGGCATCGGCGTGGCGAGCATGGACTACAGGCGCGCACTGGCGTCTGGTGGCGCTCCAACACTGGACGAAGTCCACAGCAACTACTTGCACGTCTCAAAGGAGCGATTCGGCGGCAACAGCAGAATCGTCGATAAATCGATCAACAATCTTTACTACGCTGGAATCATTGCGCATACCTTTCCAGCGGCACCGATTATTTTGCTTGAAAGAAATGCTCGAGATGTGGCGTGGTCCTGCTTCAGGACCTGTTTTAACCGGGGCATGCACTGGAGCTGGGCATTGGACGATATCGGGGCGCACCTTCGCGCAGAGCAGCGCCTGATGGAGCATTGGAAGACTGTTATGCCCGAGCGCCTCATTGTTGTGCAATATGAGAGGCTGGTGCGCGAGCCGCAGCAGGTGTTGCCGGATTTGTTTGCGCGTTGCGGCCTTGAATTCGGCGAGCATGTTTACAATTTTTACCAGCGCAAGAGCCCGGTCATGACAGCCAGCGTGGCGCAGGTGAACAGAGCTCTGAATGCAAACTCGATCGGCTCTGCTGCGCGGGTAGCGCATCGGCTTATCCAACTTGGGGACATTTAAGCTATTGAATATAAAAGGGTTTTAGGCAGTCTTCCGGCGGCGACTTTTGAGATGTATCAGGGTCGATATATGTGAGTGCGATGCGCGCATCAGGTAAATAAGTTCGAGGTAACCGCGCTCGTGCAGCTCGCGCAGTACCGATTTCGAAAGCGCTTTTTCTTTTTCCTCGCTTACGCCATAGAGGCCACCGAGCTGGCTCGACTTGCCGTCGCCCAGATCGATATTGATGCCCATTGGCACTATCAAGCCGTGTTCATCCAGTTTTGACAGGAATGCGTGGCAGGCCTTGGTGCCGTGAATAAGCTCGTTCAGAATTGCGGTAATCTTGTGCAGATACGGCGAAGCCTCGCCGTGGCCGACAAAAAGTGGCTCACCCATATCGTCGCGCACGCGACGACTCTTGGCATCGATCAGGATCAACATCTGTCCGGTCTGGGTTCGCGCGGACTGGCTTTGTTCATCCGGCTGAATCCTGACCACGAACGGGCGTCTCTGGATATGCAGTGGTATGTAGCCCGCCGCCCACTCATCGCCGTTGAGAAACAGGTTTTCACCCTCCTCGAAGCCGAACAATGCACAGAGGCTGTATTCGTTGGTGCTGCTGTCCCTGTTTATAAAAATCGGGTAATGAGCAACCAGGTTTCGAAACTCGCGCGGCACCACCGTTACCATACTGACATCGTCGCCGTATTCCGCGCCGCTGGCTGTTACGATCCGCGTGTTGCGGTGCCTGGTGCTGTCCAAAAGAGTGAATTCGCTGCCACCAAAACGCTTGCCACTGGTCGCATCCTTGTCGTCGCGACCCGATATCCGGTTCAGCAGTTCACGATTGCCTGGTAAAGACGCGCCGAGGCGATTCCTGACACGCTCGGCCTCCTTGAATTGCCGCTCGGCGAAGTTTCTCGCAGCATCCGAGCTGCCGAGGTGGCTGCCCGCGGTACGAAACCCCATGCCATAAAGGACATATTGGTAGCTGGCGGCGCCAAACACCTCTTCGCGCTGATCGAAATCGCTATGCCATGGGTACTGGGTTTTCCACAACGTCAACAGCTCCTGCAGGCTGTCCGGGATGGTTTCGGGCTTACGATTGTCCAGCCAAAACGCACTGTCGTCACGCGCACTGAGCACGTAGTGCAATTTCAGGAAGTCGATTATGCGCTTCCAGCGGTACTGAAACTTGTCGTTGAAACGCCGCGCGACAATATCCATCGCCTCGCGTGTCACCGGCATCTGCTCGGCGATCATCTGTGCCGACAATTCGACCAGCACCAGCGCTGACGCTTCCAATGGTTCAAGGAAACCTGCAGATAAACCGACCGCAACGCAGTTGCGGTGCCAGAATTTCTCGCGGTGCCCCGAGCGAACGTCTATCTTCCGGATTTCGATCTGTTCGACATCAGCCACCGAGTCATTCAGATACGCACGCAATGCAGCCTCCGCCGTATCCTGGCTCGAATGCCGGCTGGAATAAACATGCCCGACACCCCGCCGCGTGGACAATCCGATGTCCCAAATCCACCCGGCCTGCTGGGCCGTGGCTATGGTCGCGGAGGCGATCGGGCTGTTGTCATCCGCATACGGAACCTGCACGGCAAGCGCGGTATCGACAAACAGGATGTCCTTCTTGTCCACGTGCCGCACGCCAAAGTGCTCGCCAAGCAATAGTGACGCGAAACCAGTGCAATCAATAAACAGGTCGCCCTGGATGCTGTCGTTGGCGCCAGTACTCACCGAGGTGATGTCACCGTTGTCCGCGGCGTTCACACGGATGACGTCGTCAACTACATGTCGAACACCGAGCTTCTCGACGCAATGCCGTTTCAGAAATGATGAAAAAGCACCGGCATTCAGGTGATAGGCATAGTTGGCGGGCGCCGCGTAATCCGGCGTGCCGAAATGCTTGGGCGCGCGACCCTGCTCGCAAAGATAGGGCTGGGCACAGACGGCGTCCGCAAACGCCATGCCACGATCATCATGATGCCACGCCGGGGCGAGGTTGCCCTCGAGGAAGCCCTGCGGAAAGGTGAATGGGTGATAGTAGACGTCGTCGGCCGCACCATTTTTCCAGCCGACAAACTTTGACCCCTGTTTGAAGGAAACGTCGCATTCGCGGATAAAGTCCCGTTCGGCGATGCCCATTGTTCTTAAGGTGTCACGCATCGTCGGCCAGGTGCCCTCGCCAACACCGATAGTGCCAATACTGGCTGATTCGATCAGCGTGACCTGGAGACGTTCGTCACTGCCCGACTGATGTTTTGCTGCAATCGTTCCCGCCGTGATCCAGCCGGCTGTACCGCCACCGACGATAACGACTTGTCTTATGCTGTTGCCCATGGGACTGTCCACCAATTCGTTTTTTGCTTACAAGGGTTTCGAAACTATAAGAATAGAGGGGTTACCGCAACAATGTCTCGAACTCCGCGATTTCGTCGCGCAGCGTGGACTGCAGCGTACCCAGGTTGCTCTCGAAATTGCGCCAGTAGTCGAGTTGCCGGTCGGAAATTGGCTGCCGAACCTGCTCCGAACTCGGCGTCCGGATTGCCCTGACCGTGCTTTCCGGAGCGAGACAGGCTGGCTCGAAGTCCAGGCCGCAGAACTGCAGCAATTTGCGTATTTCGACGTCAGGTTTGGTCACAAGGTTTTCATAGACCAGCTCATGCACGTGCCCGGGCAGCACGCCATGCCAGTGCCGCATCAGGCGCCGGTAACCCCGGTAATAGGCAGCAAGATCTTCGAGCGCATAGCTAAACGACTGGCCCGCGGCGAATCGCTGCTTGAATACGCTCAGGCAGGTATCAAGCGGATGGCGCACCACGTCAATGAATATCGCCTTTGGCAGCAGCAGGTGAATTAGCCCCAGGTGCACGAAGTTGTTCGGCATTTTGTCGGTAAATCGCGGTGCCTGCTGCCGATACAGTGCGGCCGACTCGAGATAGCGAACGGCAAATTGATCCAGCTCCTGTGGCTGCAAATTGCGCACTGACTCCGGATACGTGCCAATGTCGTCAGCACGAATCTGCAACTCGCGGACGTAGTGCTCGATGAATGGCAGTTCCATTGTGGCGTCGACACTGGAATGCGAAGCGAGAATCTGCTCGACCAGCGTCGAACCTGATCGCGGCATGCCGACAATGAAAATCGGTGCATCAGGCGCTGCAGTTGATCGGCCGGACAGCGCCAGCAGTCCGGCGTCAAAAACCGCCGCGATGCGATCAATCTCCTGCGAGTAAAGCGCCGCATTGAATGAAGACAGGCGCTTGTGAATCTGGTTGCCCTTGGTGTAGTAAGCGAACGCGGCCGGAAAATCGCCGCGATCTTCCTTGGCCTTGGCGAGAGCAAAGTATATCGGTGCTGCGTTATGCAGGCTGGTCGAGTCCCGGTCGAGTGACCTCGTCATGCGGGCGACAAGCTGGTCGTTGAACTTGAAGGTCTTCAGGTTGCTCAAGCCCCAGTACGCCTCGCCGTTCATGCCTTCAAAGCGCAAGGCGTCGAGAAAGGTCTTAATGCTTGCCTCGCGATCGCCGATAATTCTCTGGATGTTGCCGATTGAGACGCAGGCGCGCGGCTGGTTTGGCTCCAGGCTGAGCGATTGGCGAAATGCAGCAATCGCTTCACTGTGCTGCATCAGTAACTCGTTCGCCGTACCCAGCATGTTCCAGGCCAGCAACGATGTCGGATGAACCTCAACCAGCGTCTGTAGCGTGGTGCGCGCCAGCGGCACGCGATTTGTCATCAGGAATAGCTGCGACAGTCCCAGCAGCAGGGTGGGCCAGTAACGTGTTCGGTTACGAATCTGCGCAAACAGGCGCTCGGCTTCAAGCCAGTTTTCGGATGCCATCGCCAGCACTTCCATGCCCGCCAGTGCCTCGACGTGATTCGGGTCCTGCTCAAGTATGTGCCGGAAAATCCGCTCCGCCTTGGCGAAATCGGATTCATTGATTGAGCGCTTGCACTGATCGATCTGAACACGAAAAGGATCGTTGTCAACAGCAGCAGAATACGCGTCGCGGGCCTCGGCGAATTTGCGTTGTTCGACCAGCACGTCCCCCAGCAAGAACCAGCCAGGCGTCAAGGTGGGCACATTCCCAAGCACCTCGCGCAGCAGCAGCTCCGCCTGCGCCAGCTCTCCGGCCTGGCTCAGGGCCCGGCCCAGGTCCAGGACCCGGACCGGATTCCTGTTGCTGTCATCGAAAAGCTGCTGGAACTCTTGCACAGCCTCGGCTGCTCGATCCTGCTGCAACAGCGCGACACCCAGCGTCCTGCGCGCGCCGTCGTTGGCTGGCGCTGTCCGCAAGATGGCCCGGGCATGCTGCTCGGCCAGCTGTGGCTGACCTTCCTCTAGCAGTTGTGTAGCTCGCAACAGCTCCGCCTGTACATTGTCAGATGTTGGCACTATTCATTCCGTCGTGCTTGGGGGCCGCCTATTTTACGACAGCTGGGGTCCGCTTGCGCGGTTATGCTGCTGGCGGGCTGTCAGTGCCGCGGAATTGGCTCGCCAAGTATCAGCGCGCGAACATACTTGACCGGTGGCGAGCCATAGCTCAGCGCCTGGTCGTGGTAGCGGCGCAGCGTGAATTCCTCGCCCCAGGCCGCTTCCACAGCGCGACGCATCTCGATATGTTCCTGGTAGCCGACGAAGTAGGTCGACAGTTGCGCCGCGGTTAACTGGGCGCGTACCCACTTGCCGGCGGCCTCGCGCTCTTCCTGGAAACCACCTTCTATCATTAGCTTCATCGCCGCGTCGCGGGTCATGCCGTCGACATGAATTGCGGAGTCGATGATCGCATTCGTTACAGCACGCAAATACCATTTGAGATTGATCAGGCGCATCAGTGGATCATGATTGAGGTAGCCTTCGTCGATCATGACGCGTTCTGCGTACACGGCCCAGCCCTCAATGAATGGACCCGAGCCAAGCACCGCGCGCAACGTCGATGGGTAGCGGTTGCTCAAAGCCAGCTGCAGGTAATGGCCGGGAACACCTTCATGAATCGTCAGGTCCTGGATGGAATACAGGTTGTATTCGCGCAGGAATGAATTGACCTGTGTCTCAGTCCAGTCGCCCGGCAAGGGCGCCACTGCATAGAATGCGGCCTGACCCTGGTCCAGCGGTCCGGGGGCATCGAGATAGGCGACCGATACACCACGTTGAAACTCCGGCATGATAATGATCTCGACCGGATCATCCGGCATCGTGACAATATTTTTTTCGATCACGAAGTCGGTAGCTTGCTGCAATTGCTGCTTTGCGATCTCAACGATTCCATCAGGTGGCGGCAATTGTTGGTAAGCCTGCTCCAGCGCGGCGCGAATTATCACCTGCTTGTATGGTTCATCAGGTGAATCGGGAAATGATGTAAACGGATGTGCACGCAGGTACACCTCCTTCGCTATCTCATACATCTGGCCGCGTACTGCTTCGTATTCACTTTCAGCGCGCGTTTTTATGTCGCGGCGTCCGAGCGGCGAATCGAGTGCAAATGCAAGCTTCTTGTCATAAAGTTCCGCACCGACCCGGAAGTCGCCGGCGGCCTGTGGCAGTAACTCCTGTTCCAGCCAGTTCTGGTGCAGCGCAATCGCATCCTTGGCAATTTCTATCGCGCTGTTAAGACGCGTGCGAGTCGTGGCCGAAACTGCAGCCATCTGTGGCGCGATCATCGAGTCAATAATCGAGATCAGCCCCTGGTTCTGCTGCACGGCAGTTTCAGCGTGAATTTTTGGTACACGTGCAGGTTCAATAGAGCTGCGAGCCTGCGACAGGAATTGCGGCAGTTGTTCCATTCTCGCAGCTGCATTGGCAAGTCGTGTTTCTAGCGGCGCAAAGTCACGAGCAACGAGTCCATAAATGGCATTGCCAGAAACGTTGACATAGTAGAGTGGGTTCCATGCCCATTCCCGCAAAGTCTCGATCGCCCAGATCCGTGAATCAAGTTCATTACGCAGCAGCTCGGCATCAACCTGGTTCGCACGCGACAACTCGTCACGATCGATAGCCGCAAGTGCGCTGCGATGTTCGACATAGCGCGCCAGCGTTCTTTCGCGCGCCGCAGTATCGACCTGGTCCAGCTGGTCATCAGCGCTATGATCCCCGGTGAGCGTGGCAGAAACCGGTGAAAACACTGCCAGATCGCCAATAAAATCTGTGGCGAGTTTTTCGAAAACCGAATCTTCCCGTTCAGCGCCGAACGCGAGCAACGGCATGAGTAGGAACGCAAGCGTCGATCTGGCTATGGTCATGGACACGGTGGGTCACCGGAAATACAGGATTGATGCGCAACAACATAGCATGGAGACGGATTCCGGGCAGCTGTATTATCGATCCATGTTGCGCCGCTTACTCTACTGGATTGTGCTTTTGCCGTGTGTCATCGCGGCGCAGGAAGCTGCCGTTCCGGCATACGTACTATTGCTGCCGCCGAGCGTACAAACGGTGCTGATCGCGGAGACCGATACAGCGACTTTATACCGCTATACGGCCAGCGATAGCGGGCTGGTGCCGGCCGACCAGCAGCGCATGTCGGTCGGCCAGGATGGCGTTGGCAAGCAAAATGCAGGGGATCGCAGAACACCACTTGGTGTCTATTTTGTTGCCGAGGAACTTGATACCCGCACGCTGCATGAAAAATACGGCCCGGTCGCGTTCCCGCTGGACTACCCGAATGCCTGGGATACGCTCAATAACAGGAGCGGCTACGGCATCTGGATACACGGCGTGGCGCCAAACACCTGGCCGCGGCCGGAACGTGATACCGATGGCTGCATCGCGCTGGACAACGAGTCCCTGCTGGTATTGCGGCGCTATCTTGTGCCGACGCAAACGCCGGTTATTGTCACTCGCGGTCTTGGCCTCACAAGTCATGCGGAGCTGGCGCGCATGCGCGAACAATTACTCGCTGCCCTGCAGTCCTGGGTGGAGAGCTATCGCGCCGGTGACTGGCACAGGTTCCTGGGATTGTACGCGGACGATTTCAACTACCGCGGCATGAGCCGCTCTGAGTGGTCGGTGTATCGCCTGCAGTCGGCCGGCAATCGGCAGCTTTCGGACTTCGCCGTCGATGAAGTCATGTTGCTCAAGGATCCGGACGAGCCAGGCCTATATATCAGCCGATTTCAGCAAAAAATGGCCGCGGACGGCCATTTGCTTGCCATTACGAAACGCCTTTACTGGCGCGAGACCGACAGTGGTGAGCTGAAAATCGTCGCTGAAGACAACGGCTAGCGAGCACCTTCACGTGCAATCAGTTCGTTGATTACCTCGATCAGGTTCGGGTAGCTGCCCGCTTCGGCGCCACCGGTACGGTATTTACCGTTGACAACCACGGTTGGTACGTTCTGGATCCCATAGCGGCGCGCCAGGTCTTCGGCGACGCGCAACTTCTGGCTGACCTCAAATGACTTCCAGGCGCGCTGAAAGTCATCTGCACTGACATCGAACCGTGCGAACAGCGCTTGTATGGATGCTTCTGAGCCGAGCCGATTTCCACGACGATGATACTCATTGAACACCGCTTCATGAAAAGCAGCCGGATCCTTAATTACACCATTCCTGCCCAGGACTTCCTCGGTGTAGTACAACTGAGCATGCATTTTCAGTCCCGCATTCCACATCGCAGGGACACGTACAAAACTAACGTTTGCCGGTTTGTCGGCAGCCCAGGGATTGATAAATTTTTCGAAGTCAAAACAATGCGGGCAGCCGTACCAGAAAAACTCTGCAACCTCGATCTTGTCAGCACCACCAACGGTAGGTTGGGTTGGCACGAGCCGGAAATAGTGTTGATTTTCCTTGTACTTCCATTCCCGTGCCGGCGGCGCTGGCTCAACCGCCTCCCTCTGGGCCAAAACGATTTGCTGCTCGCCTGATTCCGGTTCCGCCGCAGATTCTTCGACGACTTCAAGTACTTCGTCGCTGGTTTCCGCTTCGCCAGGAGTCTCGGCGACATCTGCCGCGGGCTCCTGCGCGGTGTCTTCGATTACTGCCTCTGCAGCATCGGTTGGTGCAGCCGGGTCGTCACTGCCGCAGGCTGCCAGCAATAACAACGCAGCGCCCATGCATAAAAACTTTTTCATCTATTTCAAACCCTGTATGTAGGAGGAAATGGCCGTAATCTCTTCCTTGCTCATACGTCCCGCAATGTCGCGCATGATCTTGGTCTTGCCGTCCGAGGTTCTCGACTCAGCCGCATAGTCACGCAATTGCTTGGCAGTGTATGTGGCATGTTGACCACTCAGCATTGGATAAGTTGCAGCCGGGTTGCCGCGTCCGGTTGGGCCATGGCAGGCAAGGCACGCGGGTACTTTGGTCTGCTCGTTACCGCCGCGATAAAGAGCTTCGGCGCGTGCCAGCATTTGCTCATCGGCGACCGAATTCACGGCGGCAGGCAGACTCTCAAAATAAACGGCGAGGTCACGAATATCCTGGTCCGATAATGGCATTGCCATGCTGGTCATCAGCGGGTCGCTGCGAGTGGCCTTGCCGTCCGCGCCAGGCTGAAATGCTTTCAGCTGGGCAACGATGTAGGGAGCGTTCTGGCCTGCAAGGTTCGGCCACATGGGGTTGGCGCTGTTGCCGGCCGTGCCATGACAGGCGGAACAGGTAATCGACTTGGCCTTGCCCGCTTCAGCCGAACCGTCAACAAGACTGTCGGCGCTGACAGGCAGGGACGCCAGTGCCAGGACGGCAACGGCGCATAAAGTATTGATACTGGTTTTCATATTCACTTAACCGCTACATCCTCGCGATGGCCAAGACCACCGCTCACAGGTTTTGATTATGCCCCGCTATCATCGGGGGGCGACGGACTGCGAAGCGCTCGAAGCCTTGCCGCATAAGCCCGAAGCGCTCAGACTCTGGGGCCAAATTATACACGACAATCTCCGGGCGTAACCCATGTCGCAGTACCCGAATGCCGCATTTATCAAGAGCGCGAACGCTCTGGATCAGTTTCCAGTGGATTCAGGTTCGGAGGTCGCCGTCGCCGGTCGTTCCAATGCGGGTAAATCCAGCGCCATCAATATTATTGTCAACCGGCGTCAATTTGCGCGTACCAGCAAGACGCCGGGTCGGACGCAGCTGGTTAACTTTTTCAAGCTCAGCGACGGGCAAAGGCTGGTCGATTTGCCAGGCTACGGTTTCGCGCGCGTCGCCGATTCGATGCGCGAGCATTGGGGCGAGTTGTTGTCCGGTTATTTTCAGATTCGCCAAAGCCTGTCGGGCCTGTTGCTGGTGGCGGACATGCGTCGACGTCTCACGGACTATGATCGGGCGATGCTGCAATTCGCTGCGGACGTGCAGGTACCCGTGCATGTGCTGCTGACCAAGGCGGACAAGCTCAAACGCGGACCGGCAGCCGCTGCAGTGTTCGAAGTGCAGCGAGAGCTGGCGGGCAGGGCGACGGTGCAGGCATTCTCGGCAACCAGCCGACTGGGCGAGGACCAGGCCCGGCAAAAGCTCGAAGACTTCCTGCGCACTCCGCGACCTGCATAAAAAAGGCCCCGGGACACGAGGTGCCCGGGGCAGTAAAAAGCAACCAGCTTTGGGGTTACCTGGTCGCGCACTCGTTTAGGGAGGTAAACGGGTGAAGTGACAAAGTGCACTCAGAGAACATAGAGTCTGGACTGACTCTAAAGTTCCTCGCAATACGTAAATCTTGGATTTATATGCAATTTTAGGAAGACGCAGCAGGCGCTTTTCGGCCAGGTTGTGGCAGGCCGCCTGCCACAATTCGTCTGTAGCTAGTGCGCTTCGTCCCAGTTGAGGCCGCGGCCGACGTCGACCCTGAGCGGTACTGCGAGTTCCGCTGCGGCACACATGATCTTGCGGACCTGGTCCTGAAAGGCGTCGACCTGGTCGCTGGCGACCTCAAATACAAGTTCGTCGTGTACCTGCATAATCATGCGGCCGTCGGGCCTCGCCGCGAGCAGCCAGTCGTGCACTGAGATCATTGCGCGCTTGATGATGTCCGCGGCGGTGCCCTGCATGGGCGCATTGATCGCTGTGCGTTCCGCGTACTGGCGCAAATTTGCATTGCGTGAATTGATATCGGGCAGGTACAGGCGGCGGCCGAAAACAGTTTCGACAAAACCCTCAACGCGGGCCTGCTCACGAATGGCTTCCATAAATGCCTTGATCCCGGGGTAGCGATCGAAATACAGGTTGACGTACTCCTGTGCCTGGCCGCGCGCGATCCCGAGCTGTTTGGCCAGGCCAAAAGCAGACATGCCGTACATCAGGCCAAAATTGATTGCCTTCGCCGAGCGGCGCTGCTCCGCGGTGACATCTTCGAGCGGCAGTTCGAACACTTCAGCGGCGGTCGCCTGGTGAACGTCCAAATCGGCGGCAAACGCCTTGCACAGTCCTGCATCACCAGACAGGTGTGCCATGATGCGCAATTCGATCTGCGAATAGTCAGCGGCGAGCAACAAATAGCCCGGCGGTGCGATAAATGCCTGGCGAATGCGGCGACCTTCCGGTGAGCGAATCGGAATGTTTTGCAGGTTCGGGTCGGTGGATGACAATCGTCCGGTGGCGGCAATCGCCTGGTGATAGGAGGTATGCACCCGACCGGTGCTCGGCGCTATCTGTAGCGGCAACTTGTCGGTATAGGTGCTTTTGAGTTTACTGACACTGCGGTAGTCCATGATCACTCGCGGTAGCTCGTACTCGTCGGCCAGTTCGATCAGCACATCTTCCGCAGTGGAAGGCTGTCCTTTCGGAGTTTTGCGAAGCACCGGCAGGCCGAGCTTTTCGAACAGTATTTCCTGCAGTTGTTTGGGTGAACCCAGATTGAAGGGACCGCCGGCGAGTGTGTGAGCCTCGGTCTCGAGTGCCTGCATTTTTTTTGCCAGTTCCGTGCTTTGTGCGGCCAGCATCTTGCGATCAATCAGCACGCCGGTTTCCTCCATCTGCCAAAGCACCGGTACCAATGGCTGCTCGATGTCTTCGTACACGCGCAATAGCGACCCGGTCGCCTTGAGTTTCGCGATCAGGGTTTGGTGCAGCTGCAAGGTGACATCGGCGTCCTCGGCCGCATACGGTGCCGCCGTCTCCAGATCGATCTGGTTGAAGCTCAGTTGTTTTGCGCCTTTGCCGGCAACGTCCTCGTAATGAATGGTGTCTCGATCCAGGTACAGGCGCGCAACCGAATCCATGTCGTGACGCGTCGCAACGCTGTTGAGCACATAGGACTCGAGCATGGAATCAAAGCGCATGCCGGCGAGCCGGATGCCATGCCTGGCGAGCACGTGTGCGTCGTACTTTAGGTGATGGCCGACTTTGCTGGCCTGCGGGTCTTCGAAAAAAGTTCTAAATTTTTCAAGTACTTCAGTGCGCGGCAATTGGTCCGGTGCACCCGGGTAGTCGTGGCCCACCGGAATGTACGCCGCCTCGCCCGCGTGTACGGCCAGTGATATGCCAACCACCTCGGCCGCCATGTAGTCGAGGCTCGTGGTCTCGGTATCGACGGCAACCAGTTCGGCATTTCGCACTTTCTGCAGCCATCGATCAAAGCTTGCCCAGTCGAGTACCGTTTCATAATGATTTTCACCGGTAGCCGCAGGAGCGGACTGCCCTGTCTCAGCAGCGGCCGGCAAGTCATCGAGCTGGCGCAACAATGTGCGTAACTCGAAACGCGTGTACACACTTTTCAGCTTCCGAACATCGGCTGTCGCTGGTTGCAAATCATCAATGGCAAACGGCAGTTCGACGTCGAGCTTGATTGTCGCAAGCTGCTGCGACAGCCGTAGCTGGTCAATATTTTCGCGCAGACTGTCGCCGACCTTGCCGCTAATCTCGTCGGAGTGCTCGACGATGCCCTCGGCAGTGCCAAACTGGTTGAGCCATTTCGCCGCAGTTTTGGCGCCCACCTTCGGAACGCCCGGAATATTGTCCGAGCTGTCACCGACCAGCGCGAGGTAATCAATAATCTGCTCCGGGAACACGTCGAACTTTGCTTTCACTGCGTCGCGGTCCAACACGCTGTCGGTCATTGTATTGACCAGCGTGACGCGGTCATTGACGAGCTGCGCCATATCCTTGTCGCCGGTTGACACCAGCACATCGAGACCGGCATCCGCGGCACGTTTGCAAAGAGTTCCAATGACATCGTCTGCCTCGACACCGGCGATCTGCAGCAAAGGCAGTCCCATCGCTTTTACAGCATCCAGAATCGGCTCAAGCTGCGCGCGCAGCTCGTCCGGCATTGGCGGCCGGGTAGCCTTGTAGTCGGCAAAGAATTCATCACGAAAGGTCTTGCCAGGCGCGTCGAAAACCACGGCGATATGTGTAGCTGGTTGTTCGCGAACCAGCTTGTTGATCATGTTTAATACGCCGTGCAGGGCGCCTGTCGGCTCGCCCTTCGAGTTCGTGAGTTTAGGCAGGGCGTGAAACGCCCGATACAGATAGGACGAGCCGTCAATCAGGATCAGATCTGCGCCCGGCATAGCGGGGCTTACTGAGGGTCGGATTCTGCAGCTTCTTCCTTGTCTTCGTCCTCAGTGGCCGTTTGATCGCTAACCGGTTGCACAACAGAACTCGGATTACCGGAAACGTACAGTGGACCGCTTTGACCGCAACCGAGCAGGAACATGGTCAGCAGCAATGCCGTGGAATTACGTACAGGATTTTTCATGACTGGCAACCTTTGCGTAGATGGCCCGATTATAAAGAGAAGCGGGACGTATTGTGCAGATCTATTTCACGAAACGCTCAGCAATGCGCCGATAGGCGTCGCGAAACGGTATGCCTTCTTCACGAACAATACGATTGGCCTCTTCTGCGGCGTAAATTCCCGGGTCGAGGCGGATGTTCTCGGCAATGAATCGCATACCGTCGAGTACATAGGCCATGATGTCGACACTTTCAATGCCAAGATCAATGCCGCGAAACAGGGGCGCTTTCAGCCGCTGCAGGTCGCGCTGGTAGCCGGATGGCAATTTCGCGGTGATCAGCAACGATTCATCAAGACAGGCTTGCGTCGTGGCAGCCGCAGCACGAATAAGCTCGAGCACGTCCGGATTGCGTTTCTGCGGCATGATGGACGAGCCGGTCGTAACCTCCGCTGGCAATGCAATGTAGCTGAATTCCTGTGTGTAAAAGAGCAACAGGTCTGATGCCATGCGACCGAGGTCCTGTACCAGCAAGGTGATCTCGAATAACAGAGCTGATTCCGCCTTGCCGCGTGACAACTGTACAGCGGTTACAGGCTGTTGCGTGACGTCAAAGCCGAGTTTCTGCGCGGTCAGGTTGCGATCGATAGGCAGGCCCGGCGTACCGTAGCCGGCCGCACTGCCGAGCGGGTTCTTGTTGATACGCCGTCGCACGGACTGCAGACCGGCAACAATATCGACGAAGGCTTCATCGAAACCACCACACCAGAGTGCCACCGATGACGGCATGGCCTGTTGCATGTGCGTGTAGCCGGGCAGTGGAATCGTGCCTTGGCGTTCAGCGACGCCACGCAGTGATGCACGCAAGGCTTCGACTCGTTGCGTCAAGTCTGTTGCGACATCGCGCAAGTACAGTCGCAAGGCGGTCAGCACCTGGTCATTGCGCGAACGCCCGAGGTGCATACGCGCTCCGGCCGAACCGATATTCTCGACCAGGCGTGATTCCAGCGCCGTGTGCGCGTCTTCATCCTCGATGCGGATTGACCACTTGCCTGCCGCGAAATCAGCGTCAAGCCGCCTGAGGCCAGCACAAATTGAAGCGCTGTCGACGCCATTGATCAGGCCAGTCGCCGCCAGCATTTCGACGTGCGCAATCGAACCCAGGACATCGTAATGCACCAGACGCGCGTCGAGCATATGATCTTCGCCCGCGGTGTAGCGCAAGATCCTCGCATCCAGTGGCAGGCCTTTGTCCCAGAGCCGGCTCAACTGGCAGCACCCTGTTCAGCCGGCGATAGCGCGGAAATGTCATTCACGACCAGCGTGCCGGTGCCTTCGTTGGTAAATACTTCGAGCAGCAAACTGTCCGGAAGCTTGTAGGAAATAACGTGCACCCGGCTGACACCGTTCGCCAGCGCGGCATCAATCGCTGCTGCTTTTGGCAACATGCCGTCAGCGAGCTTGCCGTCCTGCTTGAGTTTGGTAAGTGCAGCACGATCGATGTAACTGATCAGTGACGAGGGATCATTGACATCTTCGAGTATGCCGGGCGCGCCGGTTGCCAGTATCAGTTTCTCGGCCTTCAGTTCGGCGGCGATGGCGGCAGCGACCGTATCGGCGTTGATATTCAGGACCTGGCCGGACTCATCGCAGGAAAGCGGGCTGACGACGGGCATGAAGCCACTGTCGAGCTGCTTGCGCAGGATGCCTGCGTCAACCGCGTCAATATCACCGACAAAACCGTAGTCGACGGTGTCTTTGCCTTTTCGCACGACGGGCTGGCGGCGCCGCGCGCGGATCAGGCCCGCATCAATGCCGCTGATGCCGATCGCTGGAATCTGCAAGTCGCGACAGGACGCGAGTATGCGCGTGTTGATCTGGCCGTTCAGAACCATGGTCGCTACCTCGACCGATGCACTGTCGGTGACGCGTCGCCCGTCGATAAAAGTCGTGTCCAGCCCCAGCGCAGTCGCGAGTTGGGTTGATTGCGGTCCACCGCCGTGTATCAGGACCACGTGGATGCCAACCTGGTGCAGCAGGCCAACCTGCTCCATCAGCGCAGTAGTCAACAACGGCTCGGCGAACACTTCGCCGCCCACCTTGAGGACAAAAACCTTGCCCTTGAACAAGCGAATGTAGGGTGCAGCATGTTTCAGCGCAGAGACAATTATCGCGCGGTCTTTGTTGGCGGTCATGCGCCTGCTCCAAGCATCTGGTAAAGCACTGCCATCTGCGCCAGCATTCGATTGCGCGCCTCGTGTATCACGACACTGCGGGGACCGTCCAGCACCGGTTCGCTGACCACCACGCCACGCCGTACCGGCAGGCAATGCATGAAGCGACAGTCCGCGCGTGCGTTCTCAAACCAGGGTTCATCCACACACCAGTGCTCGAGTTCCCGGCGCAGGGCGAGATCGCCGAGCTTGTCGCCGTAGGCGCTCGTTGACGACCAGGATTTTGCATAAATAATATGCGCGTCCTGCATGGCCTCGACCCGATCGGTCGACTCTTGCACGGAGCCGCCGTTTGCAGCCGCCGCCTTGCGCGCCTTGTCCATGATTGCCTCGGGAAGCGCGAATCCGTCCGGCCGCAGCACGGTAACGTCCATGCCACGCCTTGCAGCCATGTACAGGGTCGAGGCGGGTACTGCCAGCGGCAGGGCCTTGGGGTGGTACGCCCAGCTGAGCACGAACTTGCCGCCATTGACCGGCACCTGCAAGTCGTCAAGCGTCTTCCAGTCCGCCAGATTCTGGCAAGGGTGATTCATGGCTGATTCCATATTGATCCAGGGAGTGTCGATCAGGTCCGTCATTGCCATGAAATCGGTCTCGGCCATATCGGCGGCAAGACTCTTACGCTCGGCGAATGCCCGAATACCTATCGCGTCGCCATACGACGCAATCACCGGTACGGCCTCGCGAATGTGCTCGGCGGCGGCGCCATCCATGACGATGCCCGGACGCGTTTCGAGTCCGTGAATGGACATGTCCGGCGAGATCACGAACGAACCCCCGCCGAGCCGGATCATTGCGGCCTGAAACGAGGCCAAGGTGCGCAGCGACGGGCTCATGAACAGCAGGGAAAGGACCTTGCCGCGCAATGCCGTGGGCTCCGGGTGCTGGTCCAGCCGTTTGGCAAGATGCAATAGTGCCTTGATTTCCTCGTTGCCGAAGTCGGCCAGATCATTGAATATTTTCATTCACTCTCTCTTTGCTTGTTAACAGGTAGCTGGCGCCAGCGACAGCAGTGCCTCGGCGAGACGATCGACGTGCCTGGGTTCAAGTATCAGTGGCGCGAGAATGCGCAGCACCTGCGGGTCCGCGCTGATACCGGCAAATATGTCGTGCTCAAGCAGCGCATTGCGAACTTCAACCGCGGGACGGTCGCAGACCAGGCCGAGCAACAGTCCCATGCCCTGAATCTTGCGTACCGGGCCGACGACACACTGTTCGCGGATCTGGATCTCACGTGCGCGGACATTGTCCAGCAACCGGTCGTGCCGAATTGCGTCGATCACCGCTACAATTGCGGCAGCCGCAATCGGTCCGCCGCCGAACGTCGTGCCGAGATCGCCGGGACCGAAGCGCGCCGCCAGTTCGTTGCCGCACAGCACCGCACCGCAGGGAATGCCGCCCCCGAGAGCCTTGGCGGCCGTGATAATGTCCGGCTCAATGCCGTACGCCTGCACCGCAAAAAAGTGCCCGCAGCGGCCAATGCCGGACTGCACTTCGTCGGCGATCAACAGCGCTCCATGCAAGGTGCACTGCTTGCGCAATGTGCCCAGAAATTCGGCAGACAGGTCATAGGCGCCGGCGAGTCCCTGCACGGGTTCGACAATCACCGCGGCGACCTGGTCGGAAATCATCGCTTTTGCGCTGTCGCAGTCGTCACGTGGAATGAATTCGACAGCAAAGGGTTTTTGCGGAAAACCGTACCATTTATCGGCACTCCAGGTTACCGCCGCCGCCGCCGCGGTGCGGCCATGGAAACCGTGCGTAATCGCCAGTACCTTGCGGCGCGCGGTCGCGACGCAGGCCATGCGTAGCGCGTTCTCATTCGCCTCGGCGCCGGAATTGACAAAAAACACGCGGCGCAGATTGGCGGGCGCGACGCCAAGCAAAGTCTCGGCAGCCTTGGCCCGCACTTCGAGTGCAACCGCATTGCTTTGGAACAACAGCAATTGCGCCTGCGCGCCGATCGCTTTGACCAGGCGCGGATCACCATAGCCCAGCGCGGCAACCGCATGGCCGCCATAAAGATCCAGAATGCGCCGCTGATCCTCGGTAACGATGTCGCAACCACTGCCCGAGACGGGCACAAAAGGCAATTGGCCGTAGACGCTCAAGGTCGTGGCGGACTCGCGCGTGCGTGGATCTGATGCTGCCAGGCTCATATCCATCCCGGCGCCGCGGTCATCAGGCCGCTGGTCTCCGGCAGCTGCCAGAGGCGGTTCATCCATTGCACAGCGCCTCCGGCTGCACCTTTGACGAGATTGTCGATCGCACTCATAACCACGACGGCGTCATCGCCTGCTGCCAGGCCGATGTGGCAATAGTTGCTTGCGACGACGTTTTTCAACCGCGGGGTTGCATCAACCAGTTGCACAAACGGCGCGCTTGCATAGGCAGCGCTGAACGCATCCCGCAGCTGCTGCAACGTGACAGTTTGCGGCGTTTTTGCCTGCACGGTGGCGTAAATGCCGCGTGCAAACGGCCCTGAATGCGGCACAAAATGCACCCTGTTCTCGCGGCCACTGGCTTGCGCAGCGAGCCGCGAAATTTCAGGCGCATGCCGGTGAGCGAGCGGCTTGTAGGCGTACATGTTGCTGTGTCGTTCGGGATGATGCGTACCTTCCTGTGGACTCCTGCCCGAGCCCGTACTGCCGGTAGTGGCGGAGACGAAAATTTCAGCATCAGTCAGGCCGGATCGAAGCAGCGGCACGGCTGCCAGCAGGATGGCAGTTGCAAAGCAACCCGGGTGGCCGATATGTGGTGCGCTCACATCATGCGCGTGTTCGGGTACCGCCGAGTAAAACTGCGGCAACAGATCGGCTGCGCCGTGCGTACCGCCATAGACAGCCTCGTAGTCCGACTGCCGTGCGTAGCGAAAATCAGCAGATGAGTCGACCACGTGCACCTGCAGGTTTTTTTTCTCCGCCGCAGCCAGTGTGCGTGCAATCAACGCAGCCGAAGCGCCATGCGGTGCTGCCGAAAATAGCGCGAGCTTCGCACCATGGTCGATGTTCGAAAGGCAATGCTCGTGAGCAATAAAATGTTGCGCGACACACGCGCTTGCAAGATGCGGAAATGTGGCGGCGATCTGCTCGCCATCACAGCGGTCGCTGACGGCGGCGGCAAGCTCAAATTCCGGATGCGCGGCAAGCAGACGCAACAGCTCGCCACCGACGTAGCCGGTCGCACCCAGGACGATCGCCTGAATACTGCCGCTCATGCTGCAACCTGCTTGCCGAGCAGCCTGGCCACCAGGTCGCCGAGCGCCACGCCGTTGGTCAGGGCATTGATTCCCTGCAACGCCATGCGCTCGCGAATCTGGTCCACACCCACGGCGTTATCTGTGGCGGGTCCGGTGACAACGGCCGGTTCAATGCCAAATTGCTCGCGAAGGATTTTCGCACCGCCCCAGGCCGAGACCGGGTCATTCGCACATAACACCACCGCTGTCAGCGCGTCGCGAATGGCCTTATCGGTGAGAATTGCCTCAACACCGTAGGCGCCGAGCAGGCCGTCGCCCAGTTCCAGCACGATGACGTCAGGCCTGGAATTTGCGAGACTGCTTAGCAAGGTTCTCGTCAGCGCCGGACCGTTGGCAGCGGTGGTGGTGACGATGCCGAAGTCCGAGAAAATCATGGTCGCGCTGGCGCCGGCATCCTGCATCGTCAGGATGTCGCGCCGTAACGCCACACCGGTGGCCTTGCAGGCTGCGACATCAAGTCCAAGGTGCCGGAGTCTGCCAACGATGGCACAGGCGGCCGCCGTCTTGCCGGAGTCCATGCAGGTGCCCGCCAGCGCGATCACGGGTACGCCTTTGGTGTCCAGCAGCGCATTCTGGTCGAGGGCTTGTCGACCGGCTCGAGCCGGGACACCGATGCGTTCGCCCAGGTAGGGAAAGTGCAACACTGTGCCGAGCACCTCGCAGTCAAACGGCGGACCAACATCCGGGTTTGCCGAATCACAGAGACCGAGCACGCCACCAATATTCAGTAATTGCACCAGGTCACCGGGCTGCAACGATGCGGGTAAGTGTCCCGAGTAGCCTCGTAAGGCCTTGCGATGTCCGAGCGCACCGACGACCACATCGCCCTGTTTCACAGTTGCCATGCGTCCTGAGGTCAGTTCGAGCTGGTTGTACCGCGTTTTGTTATTCAGGACGCGAACGGCAACAAGAACTCCTTCTTCACAAGGAATGTCGTTGGACAGGCGCAGCTCGTGGCTGAGTTCGCTGTGCTGCGCGACCGAAGCGATCTTGTCCGCGAGAACGCTTTTCATACCTGACCCGCCCGCGTTTGCAGAATGCCGGGCAGCGCGAGGATACGGGCGTATCCGAGCGAGTCGGCCGCCGACCACTCGCCGGCCGATTCGCCGTACACGCCTTTGGTCGCAGCCAGCAAGGAGTAATCGGATTTCGTGCCCGTGATGAACAGGTTGCCCGGCCGTAGCGAGAAGCTGACAGTGCCACTGACTCGGCGCTGTGATGCGGCGAGAAATGCCTCGATATCCGTGCACACCAGATCCAGCTGCTTGCCTTCATGTACCAGGTCGCCATACACAGCAGCGAGCGAGTCCTTGACCCGCGCCTGCTGCGCACTGAGCACGAGTTTCTCAAGTTCACGATGCGCGCTGATCAGCGTAATGGCTGCTGGCGCTTCAAATGCGACGCGGCCCTTGGTGCCAAGCACGGTATCGCCAAGGTGAATACCGCGGCCGACGCCGTAGGCACCAGCGAGCTGCTCGAGTTTTTCGATCAGTGCAACCGGCGCCAGGACTTCACCGTCGAGGGCGTGCGGAATGCCGGCCACAAATTCGAGCGTGTGTTCTGACATTGCCAGAGGATTGGAAAACGCCTGCGGCGACAACACCCAGGCAGATTCTGGCAGCGATTGTGCTGAGGTGAGCGTTTCCCTGCCACCGATAGTAATGCCCCAGAGACCGCGATTGATGGAATAGGCAGACCCTTGCGCAGGCAAGGGCAACGCATGCTGTTGCAGGTATTGCAGCTGCTGCTCGCGACGCCAGTTGTTATCGCGTACCGGTGCGAGGACTTCGAGACCGGGATGCAGGGTGCGCAACGCGACTTCGAAACGTACCTGGTCATTGCCAGCGGCGGTGCAGCCGTGCGCCACCGTGGTCGCGTTCCGCTCGATGGCGAGCTTTGCCAACCGCGACGCCTGCAAACCACGTTCCGCGCCGACGCACAAAGGGTAAGCCTGGCCACGAAGCACGTTGCCGGCAATCAGAAATCGAATAACTGTGTCGAAAAAATCCGCCTTGCTGTCGATCAGCACGTGTTCGATTGCGCCAAGCGCCAGCGCACGCTCCTCGAGAGCAGCAGCTGCCTTGGCGTCTATACCGCCGGTGTCAACCGTCGCAGTGATGACATCGCGACCATAATTTTCCTTCAACCACGGCACGCAGAACGACGTGTCAAGGCCACCGGAAAACGCAAGAATAATTGGCGACATATCTTCAGACATGGAAGGTCTCCGGGCGCACACGGCTAGTGGCGCGTGCGCTCGATTTTTGCAATCAGAAGTTTTTGTGCGGCGGCCGAGTCGGTAGCCACAAATACAGTGTCGTCCCCGCCGATACTGCCGACCATTTCTGGCCAGTCGCAGCGATCAAGTGCGAGGGCGACGCGTTGTGCCGCACCTATGGCGGTGCGGATGACAGTGAGATGCGGACCGGCTGGCAGGATCTCGCGCAAAAACTCCGCTACTTTATTCATCTCGTCCTGCGAGTCCGTCGGCTCGGGCAGGCGATAACCCTGGCCCGTCTTGATGGCGCCAAGCTCGTGCAGGTCGCGGCTAACGCTGGACTGGGTAGCGTGCAGACCCCTGGCGCTCAGGGCCTGGACCAGCGTTTTCTGGGTGCTGGCAGGCCCGCGCTGCAGTAGTTCGCGCAGCACGTTGCGCCGTTGCATTTGTTCCCGGGTGGAATTCGGCATGACAAGGATGAAAAAGGATCCGCATAAATATGCGCATAGAAGTAGCATCATGCGCATACCGTGTCAAGCAGTCTTTCGGGTTACACTGCGCCGCTGCAGAAATCGGGGACAGGCTAATGGCAGCAATCGAGACCGTCGAAGTCGTACATGGCAAAGGCTCACCGTTGGGCAGCGTGATCTGGTTGCACGGCCTCGGCGCCGACGGCCACGATTTCGAGCCGATTGTTGCCGAACTAAGGCTGCCGGCTGACCTCAGTTTGCGATTCGTGTTTCCGCATGCGCCGCTGCGGCCTGTGACAATCAACGGCGGCATGTCCATGCGTGCCTGGTACGACATACTTAGTCTGGAACGTGGCGGGCCCAGCGACGACGACGGCATCCGTGCCAGTGCTGCGATTCTCGACGAACTGATTGCACGCGAAATACAACGCGGAATTGCGGCGCACCGGATCGTGGTTGCCGGTTTTTCGCAGGGCGGTGCGATTGCGTTGCACGCCGGCCTGCGCTGCAAGGTGCGGCTTGCCGGAATCATGGCGTTGTCGTCTTATTTGCCGATCAGCGCGTCTTTTCAGCGTGAAGTGGTCGAGGCCTCGGATGGTGGCCACAGGGATGTGCCGGTTTTCATGGCGCACGGCAGTCTTGACCCGATGTTGCCCATGGCGCTGGGCCGCGATTCGGCGAAGCTGCTAATCGCAAATGGATTCAAGGTCGAATGGCACGATTATCCGATGGCACATTCGGTATGCCTGGAAGAGATCGGCGACATTCGACGCTGGCTACTGTCGATCTACGCGGTCGAATGAGAATCGTGATTCACCGGTGGTATCGCCAGCCTGTCCGAATCGCCGCTCGGTCAGTGACCAGCGACCTTTTCGATCGACCATCACGATTGTCGAACAGCGCGTGCCATATTCGGGCAACACAATAAACGGCGCCGTAATCGCGTGCGCCGTCGCGAACGGCAGGTGTTCGGATGTGACTTCGTGGGCCGGACCCTTGTCGCGATCCGCGAGCAGTCGCAGCAGCGTGGTTTCGTTGACCGCGTTGCCAGCGATGATTGCGTTCAGGGTGCGCTTGCTACGCTCAACCTTTTCCCAGGGAGTATCCAGCGTTGCGTTGCTCAAGCCGTACACTCCGGCCGCGAGTTCGCATGGCGGCCCACTGCGATTCGAGAGACTGGCCAGCGTCTGTCCATCCGAAACCAGCAGGTTGAACCCGGCATAAGCCTCGCCATCGACGGACCGCAGGTAATCCGACGGCGCAACACTGCCCTGCAGAAATTCCTTGACCAGCAATCCGCGCGAGCGCTTGCCGCGGCGACTCGGCGCCGCGTCGCGATAATTTGTGATCGCCGCGAACCGGCCGGAGCGGTGCAAACCGAGCCAGGTACCGCCGGCCTGCAAGTCACGGCCGCCGACAATGTCCTTATCGTCGGCCCACCAGTCGGCCGCATGTGACGGCCGAGCGTGGAACTCATCGCGATTCGCGGCAACCAGCAGCGGATACTCGGCAGCACTCTCGAATGCGACCACGATCAGGCACATGCTATTCGCCCTCGCCGAGCCAATCGTCAATCAGCCGTCGCGCAATCGAAATCCTGAACGGCAATTTTGGAAATCCGGAGCGCAACTCCTTGCGCGAAAACCACTGGGCATCTTCGAGCTCGCCATCGTTCAGCGCGATGTCCGAGGACTCTGCCATGGCGACAAATCCAAGCATCAAGGAGGAGGGGAACGGCCAAGGTTGCGAGCTGTGGTAACGAACTTCGCCGACATGGATATTGGTTTCTTCGTAAGTTTCCCGGCGTACAGCGTCCTCCAGACTTTCGCCGGGTTCGACGAAACCTGCAATCGTAGAGTAGCGGCCCTCGGGCCAGCTTTTTTGCCGCCCCAATAAACAGCGCTGGCCGTCGCTAACCAGCACGATGATCGCCGGGTCAACACGCGGAAATACTTCACGCAGGCAATTCTGGTTCATGCAGATACGGGAATTGCCTGCTGCACCGTGGCGCGCGGATGAACCACAAACGCCACAATAGATCTGCGACGCATGCCACATCACCAGGGCGCGTGCGTGCGCGATCAGGTTGGCTTCGTCCGCCGGCAGTACCGAGCCGAGATAGCGCAGGTCGTGAAATTCACCAAGTTCGCGAAAAGGCGCATCCAGGGAACCATCGACGGACATTGCGAACGCAGGCTTGTCGCGAAACAGACCCAGAAAAATAAGTTCCTGGTCATCAATAATCGAGCCTACCTGATGGCGCGATAACAGCACGACTGCGAGCGGCTCACCGCCGACCAGGCAGCGATCGCCCCAGACAGGCACGAAGCTGCAGTGCTCGCTGCGCAGTGCGTCAGCGAGCCATGCAGAATCTTTACGGCGCTCACCGATGCGGTCGACGAACGCGCCGGCGAATACATTGTAATTTTCCACGCAAGCTCCCGGGCCACGCGCAGTCTACGCCCAGCGGGCAATTATGTGCCAGCCGTGGTGCCGTGGCGGGAGCGCATTTCGATTTGGCAGGCGGGGCAGCGCTGGCTGTCCAGTGCATACGCATCCTGGACGTAATAAGCGCCGCAGGGTGCACAGGCGGCCAGATAGAGCTCGTCGTTGTAGGCGATATTGTGGAGCAGGTTCCAGGCCCATTCGAAACTCAATTCGGGTGCGTCGTGGATCAGCAGGTAGGTTTCGAAAGCGCGGCAGAGACGGTGGCCGAACTCAACGCCGGGCCTGGGCCAGCAGGGCGATACCTTGTTGCCATTATCGACCCGCAACAGTCGGCCGATGCAAAACAGAGTGACCAGCACGGTTGCTTGCAACTGGTTCTCCGGATTTTTCACAAAACGCATTACCTGGCGCGGTGACTTGCCGCGCCGGCGCTGAACCGCGGTAGTGCCGGTGTGCCGAAAATAGGTCGTGTACAACTTGCGGATCCGGTCGTCCGAGAGCCCGGTACATTCACGAATAGTGCCGGTTCTCGCCTCGTGCCCGATCATCCTGAGGGCAAGTTCGAATTGGCTGCGCTCGGTTGCATAGCGATCGTCGGTCAGTCGCATTTTTTGCTCTTTGTGTTATAAATAGACCATATATGGTAAGTAACGTTCGTATAGTATCCATAGGTGGTCTAAAAAGACAATATATAGTAAGTCCAGATTAGCGCCAGAAACGCCTGCCAGGAGCCAGCACTATGGAATTCAAAGGACCCGAGGTCGCCGACCTCTTCGAGGTGCGCTGCATCAATATGGCGTATCTTGAGTATCTGCGTAGCACGCATGGGGAAGCCCAGCGGCAAAGGTTGCCCGGCCGATTGCGCCCGGTGGTCGCAGCCCTGACCCAGCGGCAGGCGGAACGACTGGCCAGCGTGCCATTCCTGCTGCTGACACTGAATGAGTCCGACGAGGCCTACTGGAGTCGTGTACGTGAGCAGTTGCCAGTGTGCGATCTGTTTGCAGTCGGCCAGGACCCGGTCAATCCGCTCGTTCAAGTGGTGGTCTCAGCGCTCGGATTTCAGTGGCAGTTGTCCCGCAAAAACCCTTATGCGGCGCGACTTGTCGGTGGCGCATGTCTGGAATGGTGCGAGCAACTTGCAGCGTGCAGTCTTTTGCGCGTATTGCAGTGTGCTGTCGACTGCCAGCGATTCGTCGCACCACGGCAGCCAGGCAACGAAATGCTCTGGACACGACTGTTGGGAGCGGGCCTGAGCTCCGCCGACGACGTGCGACGCGCGGCGCACCTGGCGGCACTTCAGCTGGTGCTGGCGCCCGTACATGCGATGGCGGGGCGCCAGTTGCGATCCGCTGCGTGCCACGCGTCCGTTCCGGTGCTTGAGATTCGCGGCGCCTGCAGTGTACGCGACAACAACTAAGTCACTGTGACGGGTGGCGCGCGGCGTGGGTACAATACGCCGCCTTATGACCGCACTCACCATCAGGAATCTAAGCAAGACCTACGCCAACGGCAATGTCGCCCTGAAGGGCATCGATCTTGTTGTCGAAGCCGGCGACTTTTACGCCTTGCTTGGCCCGAATGGTGCGGGCAAGACTACGGCGATCGGCATTGTGACCTCGCTGGTCAACAAGAGTGGCGGCGACGTAGAGATATTTGGTCATAGCATCGATACCGACCTCGAAGCTGCCAAGTCCTGCATCGGCCTGGTGCCCCAGGAAATTAATCTCAATCTCTGGGACAGCGTCTATAACATCGTGCTGAACCAGGCCGGTTACTATGGACTGCCGCGGCGCCTTGCGCAGCAGCGCACCGAGAAGTATTTGCAGGCGATGCGACTTTGGGACCGACGCCGGCAGGCGGCCCGCAGCCTGTCTGGTGGCATGAAGCGCCGGTTGATGATAGCCCGCGCGCTGGTCCACGAACCGAAACTACTTATTCTTGACGAGCCGACCGCGGGTGTCGATATCGAAATTCGACGATCGATGTGGGACTACTTGCGCGAAATCAATGCGGCAGGCACGACCATCATCCTCACCACGCACTACCTTGAAGAGGCTGAGTCACTTTGCCGTCATGTGGCGATTATTGACGAAGGCCGGATCATCGAAGATGCGCCAATGAAAACGGTCTTGCGGAAATTGCAGCGTGAGGTTTTTGTGCTGAGTCTCGAGGAACCGATTTCTGCCGCCCCGGCACTCGACGGCTTCGAGGCAAGGCTGCTTGATAATCTGGAGCTGGAAGTCGCCAAGGGACCGGCGCGAAGTATGAATGAACTGTTCGCGCAGCTGGCGCAGCAAAATATTCGCGTTCTCAGCTTGCGCAACAAGGCCAATCGCCTTGAAGAACTGTTCATGCGCCTGGTCGAGAACAAGGACGTGGCCCGAACACAGGCGGTCGCACCTTGAACATCGCGCTGAACCTGATCGCCATGCGGACCATCGTGCGCAAGGAAGTCGTACGTGTGTTGCGCATCTGGGTGCAAACGATCGTGCCGCCAGCGATTACGATGACCCTCTATTTCATTATTTTCGGCAGGCTGATCGGCAGCCGCATCGGCAGCATGGATGGTTTTGATTACATGCAATACATTGCGCCGGGCCTGATAATGATGGCGGTCATTACTAACTCGTATGGCAACGTGGTGTCATCTTTCTTTGCCGCGAAGTTCGGCCGACATATCGAGGAAATGCTGGTATCGCCGATGGCGAACGCGAGCATCGTGATCGGTCACGTAGCCGGGGGTGTGCTGCGTGGCATACTGGTAGGCGCCCTGGTCACCATGATCGCACTGTTCTTTACGGACCTCAGCCTCAGACATCCACTGATCACGATTTCAATCGTGCTGTTATCGTCGACCGTGTTCTCCCTGGCGGGGTTTATCAATGCCGTATTCGCACGCAAGTTTGATGATATCTCGATCATTCCGACTTTCGTCCTGACGCCATTAACCTATCTCGGCGGCGTGTTTTACTCGATTTCGCTGTTGCCGGACTTCTGGCAAAAAGTCTCTTTGGCTAACCCGATTCTGTACATGGTCAACGCGTTTCGTTACGGCATTCTTGGTGTTGCGGATATCAGCATTGCTGTGGCTTACGGCATCCTGATCGGTTTCATCACGGTGTTATTCATCGTTTGCCTGGCGTTGATGCGGCGCGGTGTCGGCATCCGGGAATAGGCACAGGACACATGTGCGGCCGATTCGCTTTTTATTCGCCGAGTGAGGCAACCGCAGCGTTGTTTGGTGTGGATACGTCGATTGAGCTGGAGCCTCGATACAATATAGCGCCTACGCAGGACATCGCGGCGATTCGCAATGCCGCAGAAGCCGGCCGCGAACTCGTGTTGTTGCGCTGGGGCCTGCTGCCGTTCTGGGCCAAAGACCCGTCAATCGGTAATCGCATGATCAATGCGCGCGCCGAAACGGTGGCCGAGAAACCTTCATTCCGTGCTGCGTATAAGCACCGCCGTTGCCTCGTGCTCGCCGATGGCTTCTACGAATGGAAGCTCGAGAACGGTACCAAGACACCCTATTTCATCTCCTTGGCAAGCTCGGAGCCGTTCGCATTTGCCGGCCTGTGGGAAAACTGGCAGGACAAGGAATCCGGCGCGAGCATTCAGAGCACCGCGTTAATCACCACTTCGGCAAACGAGTTCATGTCAGCAGTGCATGACCGCATGCCGATTATACTTTTGCCGCATACGGCCGATCGTTGGCTCAGTGGCGACAATTCGGTGCTTCACGATGCGACTGTCGAAACTCCCGAGCTGCAGGCATGGCCAGTCAGTCGGCGCGTCAACAATGCGCGCAACGACGATGCCGCACTGATTAACCGCGCGTAGTCGTCGTTGCGAGACTGGCCGGGTCCAGTACGGGTTGAGTTGCAACCACGAGTGTGCCAGGACCGCCGTGAACACCGAGTGCGGTGCCCAGCTCGGTCGTCGACAGGCGCTCGATATTGGTGAGCTCGGAACGCAACACCTGTGCCAGCAATTCTGCCTGTTCCGGGCAAACTGCATGGCCAATCGAAACCCGTGTCGGTCCTGCAGCACGAATCTTCGCCGCAACGTGCCGGGCGAAACGCGCCGGGACATTGCGGCGGCCGAACAGGCAGGTGCTCAGTACGATTTTTCCAGCAGGTGACGTACGGATCACAGGAGTCATGCGCAGGCTGTCCGTGAGTAGTTTGACCCAGCGCTTGATCCTGCCACCGCGCACCGCGTAGCTCATGTTTTTGAGCACGCCGTAGGTGTACGTAACCGGTATTTGCCGCGTGATCGCGGCCAGCGCCGTCTCGGCCGACAGCCCCGCCGCCGCACACTCAGCCGCATATACGACCAGCAGGCCCTGGCCCATTGAGGCGTTAAGTGAATCGATTACGTGTACCTTGCCGTGGGCAGTAGTGCGGCTGGCCGCGGAACGTGCCGCCTCGTACGTGCCACTGGCACCGCTCGTCAGGTTGATCGAAATCACATCCGGATAATGGCTGGCGAGAAACTGGAACTGGCGGCGAAAGTCTCCCGGTGCCGGCTGTGATGTGGTCGGATGATGCTCGCCACGCGCCAGCTCGGCATAGAATTCCGACGTGCTGATACTGACCTTGTCGAGATAGCCGCGTTCACCGAACTGGATACGGCAGGGCACCATGTGAATATCGAGTCGTTCCATGTCAGCATCGGATATGTCGGCGGCCGAGTCTGTAATAACAGCGAAGTTACGGTTCGCTCGCGCCCCGCGCGGCTCGCCGGCGTGCCGCTGCGAGTCCAGGTCATCGGCCTTTTCGCCGCTGACGACACCGAAGCGGCGCGCCGCATCGAATACCTGCTGCACATCATTGACGTGGATATGGACCTTGGCCTTATGCCTGGATCCGGCGAGTACCAGCGATGTTCCGAGGCTCGCCATCGCCTGGCGCAATTTGCGACGGTCGATATTTTCGGCAGTCACAATGCATTCTGTGCAATAGCGGAAATTGTGATCATCGGCATCGTACGCCGGCATCGCCATGTCCTCGGGCGATTGCAACACCGACATATCGGGCAGTGGCGTAATCCTGCCATGCACGATGAAATCACTGATACCGGAGATCAGGTCGACAAACCCCTTTGCGCCCGCGTCAACCACACTGGCCTTACGCAGCGCATCAAGTTGCTGCGTGGTTTCTTGCAGTGCGCGTTCCAGGCCGGGCAATACGGCAGTGAACAGAGCGCTAAAACTGCGTTGCCCGGACTCGGCGAGTTGCTTTTCCAGTCCCCCTGCAAATGCCGCGATCACGGACAGGATCGTACCTTCCACCGGATTGGACAGGGCGTCGTGCGCGTAGTCGCAACCGGCACGCATCGCCCTGGTAAAGGTGGCTGTCGTGAATCGCGTCAGGTTGCCGGCCGAGTCGCTGACGCCCTGGAAGAACTGCGCCATGATGGCGCCGGAATTTCCGCGCGAACCATCGAGCAGGGCGTCGGCCGTGGCGGCCAGCAGGGTACCCAGGTGCCTCTCACCAGGCTTTTGCAGGACGCCGAGCGCGGCCCCCAGGGACAGGCTCAGGTTTGTCCCCGTATCGCCGTCCGCAACCGGATAAACATTGATTTTATTAAGAAAAATCTGATCTGCGATGACGCTATGTATACCCGAGACCAGTGCCCGGCAGAGCATTTCTCCATCCACATGCGTGTCGACGGCGTCGTTCACTGGGGCGCCTCGGCGGATGCTATTCGCGCGGCAACAGAAATGCCTGTCCCTGGTGCTCGAGAATAACGCCCTCAGGCGAAATCTCCCGGACCTCCGGACCCGCTTCGATGCGTGCACCTTCGCGATACTTGTTCATATTGATGAATACGAAGCGCTCCGCCGGCGCGTCACTGTAGACATGAATATCAAGGTGCAACTCGGGCAGGTTGACGGAGCCGGCAAGGCGCAGCTGGTCCAGCGTCGGCAGCCTTGGGCCCGCTTTATCAGCACTTGGCGGTTGCGGATCGGCAGGCGGTACCTGGCTGACCGCGGGCCGTTCGATAACGGCGCTTGCAACTTGTTCCTCGAAACTCGGCGTGGCTTTTTCGACAATGGCAGCAGGTGCAGCAATGGACGGCGCGACAGGTGCCGGTGTCGTGACCTCTGCGACGGGCTGCACAGAAGCATCGTCGCCGGGGCGCAGCAGTATGCCAAGCAGCACTGCAACATTGATCAGCAGCAGAGCTGCCAGCAGCCAGAGCCAGCGCAAGGGGTTACCTTCCTCTGCACTGTTCGGCACCCTGGAAAATTCGGCGCCACTTTGTTCTTGCCGTTCTGATTCAGATTTCTTCAAGGCGTCGAGTATGAACGACATGATCTACTCCTGCGCGAACTGTGGCGTGCTTAGCCGCGGTGTATTGTCGGCCGCAAGCAGCGTGTTGATGATTATCTGTGTCTGTTGCCCTGCCAGGCCGTCAACTTCGAGTCGCTGCTCGCGCTGAAACAAGCGCACCCGTTGTTCGAGTTCCTGGTCGTAAACGTCTGAGCTGAGTGGCTCCGCGCGGTACCGCGGGTCGATTGCCGCAAGGCTGGTACGCAACCAGACGACATTGCTGTTGCGCATACCCGGCGCGAGGGAAATCGCGCGGCCGTTCGGTGGCCGCCATAACAACAGGTAGTTGCCGTACCAGATTTCGGCCACTGCAGCAGCGTCATGGCTTACCGCCACGCCGCCGATCGACAGATGGGCCTGTCCTGCATCGATAGACCTGAGAACCACGTGATGCGGATGGCCCGAACTGTCGACGAGCTCGAGGATGGCGGGGTGATCCAGTTGCTGCAGGCCGCGCCACGAACTGCGGTTCCTTAGGCAACTGTAACCGAGGGTCGCAGCATATTCGCAGCTGGGAATGGTGCTGGCCGGATCGAGTCCCCATAGGACGAACAGTTCCGCCAGTGCGGTTTCTTCGGTGGTTAATTGTTCCGCGATAGCGAGCTGTTCGCTCAGCGACACGTGGGACTCGACGACAGGCTGTGCCGTTTCGGGTGTCGCGGTCGCGACTGGCTCGGCAGCTACAGCCGGCTGGAGAGCCTGCTCTTCTTTTTGCGGCGGCAACCGGTCGTACAGCGACCAGAATCCGGAGCCGAGCAGTAGCAGTACGCCGGCGCTGATCGCAGGTACCAGCCAGCGCCGGCGCATTTTCAAATCAGGTTCGCCACTGATTTCCCGCGCAGCACGTCGCACCAGGCGCGCGTTCACTACGCGCCTGCCCTGGCTGTAAGCACCAAGCAAGGCCCGATCGCAGATCACATTGATCAACCGTGGTATGCCTTGCGAAAGCCGATACACGGTGCGTTTGGCACCGGCATCAAATACTTCGCCCAATGCGCCGGCAACCTGCAGGCGGTGTTCGATGTATTGGGCGGTTTCCTCGCGACTCAAGGGCTCGAGGTGGTAGCGACCCGTGATGCGTTGTGCGAGCTGGCGCAGATCAGTGCGCGCCAGAAGTTCACGCAATTCGGGCTGGCCTATGAGAATGATTTGCAACAGTTTCTGCTTCGAGGTTTCGAGATTTGTCAGCAGGCGAACTTCTTCGAGTACATCCGGCGCAAGATTCTGCGCCTCATCGACAACCAGGATGGTGCGCCGGCCCTCCGCGTGTGCCGCGAGCAAGTGGTGATTGAGGGCATCAATCAGTGCCTTGATGCTGCCGCGGGGCTGCGGAGGCGTAATGCCGAGTTCCTCGCAAATCGATTCGAGGAATTCGTGCGCCGACAGTTGCGGATTCAGTACCACCGCGACGTCTGCGTTGCTCGGCATGCGATTTAGCAGCAGGGTTCGGCACAGCGTTGTCTTGCCCGTGCCGACCTCACCGGTCAACTGGATAAAACCGCCGCTTTCAGTAACACCGTACACCAGGTGCGCGAGGGCCTCGCCGTGACGCGCACTCATAAACAGATAGCGCGGATCCGGCGTTATCGAGAACGGCTTTTCATTAAGCCCGAAAAAACTGCTGTACATGATTACCAGAGTCTAACCCATTCAGGGTCGATGCAAGGTCCGTGCGCGGCCGAGTGCGGCCGCCCCAAAGCGCTCCTGGATACGGTCCACGGCCGCATCGATTCGATCTGGCGCGGCGTCGTCCGCAGCGGCGAACAGGTCGCGTTGTTCCGCCGGGGACAGCTTGCTGCCACCCACACCAAGCAATCGGATCCGGGTGCCTGGGTTGGCTTCGAGCCACACCGCCAAAAGCTCCCTCGCGACGCTGAATATCTGCTCGGTACTGCTGCTCGGCGGTTGCTGGCTTTGCTGGCGCGTGAATGTCTGAAAATCGGCCTGGCGTATCTTGATCTGGATAGTGCCGGCCTGAAGTTGTGATTTGCGCAGGCGTCGTGCCGTGGTTTCGGCCAGTGCCAGTAATTCACGTTCCATGTCGCGCCGGTCACACAGGTCAACGTCGAAGGTCTCTTCCGCGCTGATCGATTTTTCCTCGTGGTTCGCGACTACCGGGCGGTTGTCGATACCGGCGGCTCGCTCACGCGTACGTTGCGTGTAACGGCCGAAGATCGGTTCCAGAGTGCGGTCGGGCGCGAGCCGCAAGTCGGCCACCGTGCGAATCTGGACAGCGTGCAGCTTCGCCAGCGTCTGGCGCCCAATACCCGGAATTACGGATACCGGTAGCGGATCAAGAATCGTGCGGCAATTTTCGGCCGTGACTTCAACCATGCCATTGGGTTTCTCGAGATCGGAGGCGATTTTCGCCACCAGTTTGTTCTCCGCGACGCCAATGGAAGCGGTCAGGCCGGTCTGCTCAAGTATGCGCCGCTTGATGGTGCGTGCAATTTTTGCTGCTGCACCGTGCAATGCACGACTGCCAGTTACATCGAGAAATGCTTCATCGAGTGATAGACCCTCGACCAGTGGCGTGTAGTCGTTGAATATTTCGAATATCCGTGTCGATTCCGCTTTGTAATGCGACATGCGAGGCGCGACTCGAATGAGTTCCGGGCAGCGGCGTCGAGCTTCGCTCATTGGCATGGCGGAGCGCACCCCGAATCGTCGCACCTCGTAACTTGCTGCAGCAACAACACCCCGGGTGTCGCCACCTACGACCACCGGCTTGCCGCGCAATTCCACGTTATCGCGTTGCTCGATGGAGGCGTAGAAAGCGTCCATGTCGACGTGCAGAATTGCGCGTATTGCGCTCACCGTGGGTGCGCCTAGCTGCCACGCTCGACAATGAAGCGCGCCAGCCAGCGCAGTGATGCTGCGCCATCGCCGAAATCGTCAAGTCGTTGCAACGCACTTTGCAAAAGCTCGTCGCAGCGGCGACGTGCCTGCTCTACCCCGAACAGCCCCGGAAAAGTCGCTTTCCTGAGCCGTTCATCAGCTCCGGCCTGCTTGCCAATGATATTCGTGTCGCCCTCGACGTCGAGCAGGTCGTCTTTGATCTGGAACGCAATGCCGATGGTACGGCCAAAGGCATCGATCGCCGATAACTGCGGCTGCGGAACAGATCCTGCGAGCAGCGCTGGCGCAACTACAGCAGCATGGATCAACGCCCCTGTTTTCATTGCGTACATCTGCTCAATTGCTTCCGCCGTCAGCGAGCGCCCTTCGGCGGCAAGGTCCAGCGATTGGCCGCCAGTCATGCCAATTGAACCACAGGCGTCGGCAACCAGCCGCAGCAGTCGAATGCGCGCTTCTGCCGGTGTATCGGGCGTGGCCGCGAGCACATCGAATGCCAGTGGTTGCATCGCATCGGCGGCCAGGATCGCAGTGGCTTCGTCATACTTGCGATGCAGGGTCGGCTTGCCGCGACGCAGATCGTCATTGTCCATTGCGGGCAGGTCATCATGGACAAGTGAGAACGCATGTAGCAGCTCGATCGCCGCGGCCGGCGCATCGAGAATATGCTCGTTTACCTGCAGGCATTCACCGGCGGCATACACCAGCAGCGGTCGCACGCGCTTGCCGCCATTGAAGATGGCGTAACGCATCGCCTCGTGCAATATGCGTGGTGCCCGCGTAACCGGCGGTAACACAGCGTCCAGTTTTTGAGCAACACGTTCGTTATAGTGCGCGATCCGGTTCTCAAATGCTGCTGGCAATGCTGGCTCCGACGGGCGTTGTTGTGAGCTTGATGAATCGACTAGCGTACACCGATTTGCGCCACCTTGCGCGCGGGTGCTGGGCTATAATTCGCGTCCCGTCACTGCCTGAAGTCACTGCCTATGCGGGCATCTGCAATAGCCCAGCCAAATATTGCCGTCATCAAGTACTGGGGCAAACGCGACCTTGCACGTAATCTTCCCGCAGTGGGTTCGATTTCGGTCACCTTGTCGACGCTGTATACCGAGATGCAGGTCGAAATCGACACGGCGCTGGCCGGCGACGTGTTACTGGTCAATGCTGAGGAGAATCGCAGCATGCTGGCGCGCGTTTCCGACTGTGTCGACATTATTGCCGGCATTGATCGGCCTGCCGTGCGGGTCAGCAGCAAGAGTAATTTTCCGATTGCGGCCGGCATTGCCTCTTCCGCATCGGCTTTCGCTGCCCTTGTGGTTGCCGCCGCGGCCGCATTTGGCTTGTCGATACCGCGAAATCGCCTGGCTCAGCTGGCCGGCCGTGCGTCGGGATCCGCAGCACGATCCATGCTCGGTGGTTTTGTCGAACTTGAAAACGACACGGACAATATCAGGGTTGGCAGCCTGTTGAGCGCCGCAGACTGGCCGCTTGAAATTCTGATTGCCATTACGGCACCGGGCCCTAAACCGGTGAGTTCCGGCGACGCGATGGAAATCAGTCGCAGGACTTCGCCTTTTTACGACCTCTGGATTGAACAACAGGCAGCCGACCTTGCCGAGGCGCGAGCCGCGATCCGGCAACGTGACTTGCAGCGCCTCGGCGCAATTGCCGAACACAATTGCCTGAAAATGCACTCTGTCATGTGGGGCTCCAGGCCACCGATGATTTACTGGAACAGCGCAACCATCGCCTGCATGCAGACGATACGTGAACTGCAGGCAAGGGGAGTTGCAGTGTTTTTCACGATTGATGCCGGGCCGCAGCTCAAGGCGATTTGCGCGGCGGCCGACGTGATGACCGTGCGCACCGCGCTGTTGGCGACGGACGGTGTCTTGGAGCTAATGCAAAGTGGTATCGGTGAAGGTGCGCGGCTGGTGAGCGCGTGACGGCCGCATGAACAGCATCCAGACCAGCGCACCGGGTAAGGTCTTTATTGCGGGTGAGTACGCAGTGCTCGACGGCGCGCCGGCGATTTGCATGGCGGTGGATTGCCGCGCGTACGTATCCATTGCCGAAAGCGACCAGCCCTTCCACAGTGTAATTGCGCCAGGCCGCTTGCAAACGCCGGGCCGCTTCTACGCCAATTCTCGCGGCCTCGAATGGCTACAGGGCGAAGCCGATTACCCGCTGCTGACGGCCGTCTGGGAAGAACTTGCGGCAACACCGCGGCAATATTTGTCCATCGTCCTGGATAGCAACGAGTTCGCGGATGCGAGGACCGGGGTCAAGTACGGCGTCGGTTCCAGTGCTGCATTGACAGTCGCACTGGCGGCGGCACTATGCGCGGCCCTGGGCAGAGACCAGCGGGTTGATGGTATCGCCCGCGATGCTCATCGGAAATTACAGAATGGTGCCGGCAGCGGCGCCGATATCGCCTGCAGCCTGCATGGCGGCGTCATCGCTTACCGCATCAACGAGAGCGCGCCAACGGCATTGCAGTGGCCGACAGATCTGCACTATGCACTGCTCTGGAGCGGGGTCAGTGCCAATACGACTGCGCAACTGACGCGGCTGGCAGCCACTGCAGCCGGATCGACACGTGCAGGACTATGTGCGGCTGCCAGCAAAGTTGCGGCCACCTGGCCTGGCGGCCAAAGCACCGACATTATTGCAGCATTGCATGAATACGCCGCCGCGTTGCGGCGTTTCGATGACGAGCATGCGCTGGGCATCCACGATGCTGGCCACGCCGGGTTGGCCGAGGCCGCAGAATCGTGCGGTGTAGTTTATAAACCCTGTGGCGCTGGCTGTGGTGACCTGGGCATCGTCATGGCGAGTGATCGCGCTGCAGTCGATACCTTTGCATCACGCGCCCAGGCACATGGCTTCACGCGAGTACGCATGTCAGTCGACATGAGCGGTTTGCGGCGCGACGGTGTGCGACCGTGAAAGATTCACGCATCGGTGGCCTGCACAAACTGAGCATCGGTGAAAGAATCGATTTGCTCGAGCAGGGTGGCTGGCTGTCGGCAGCTGACGCGCAGGCGCTAAGGAGTGGGCAGCACGTGTTGCGACCGTCTGCCGCAAATCGGATGGTCGAGAATGCGCTGGCGAGCTTCGGGCTGCCACTTGCAATTGCACCCAACTTCGTCGTTAACGGCCGTGCTTATATGGTACCGATGGCGATCGAAGAGCCCTCGGTTGTTGCCGGCCTCAGCGCCGCCGCCAAGCTGGCCTTGCCGGACGGTTTCGTGGTGCGGTCTGAAGCTGCCTTGCTGGCAGGGCAGATTCACATTACCGGTATCGCCGATTGCGCCGCTGCGATCACTGCGTTGCAGCAACGACGTACGGAGATCATTGCGCTTGCTGATGCGGTACATCCCGGCTTGGGGCGGCACGGCGGCGGGGCGCGCGATATCGAAGTTCGCACTCTGAACCTGCCGCATGGCGAGACTGTTGTCGCTTTGCATATCCTGGTTGCGACCGGTGATGCGATGGGCGCCAATATTGTGAATTCGATTTGCGAATCGCTGGCACCACATGTAGCCGCGATTTGTGGCGGCGAGGCTGCCTTGCGAATTTTGTCGAACCTGGCAGACCGTTCGCTGGTGATCGCAAAAGTTTGCTATCGGCTTGCAGCCCTGGCGATGCCAGCATTTGCTGCCGAACTGGTGCGCGACCGAATCATTATGGCCAGCGCTATCGCATGCGCTGATCCGTATCGCGCTGCAACCCACAACAAGGGGATCATGAATGGTATCGATGCAGTCGCTGTTGCGACCGGCAATGACTGGCGAGCGATCGAAGCAGGCGCGCATGCTTTCGCATCCTTGTCCGGGAATTATCGGCCGCTGGCAGTCTGGAATGCAGCGGCCAACGGCGATTTGTGCGGCGAACTACGCATGCCGTTGCGTGCTGCGATTGCAGGCGGTACAGCAGTGGTTAATCCGGCGGCGATGCTGGCGATGCGCGTGAGCGGGGTCAGTACGGCACAGGAACTGAACGAGCTGATGGCGGCGGTCGGCCTGGCGCAGAATTTTGCCGCGCTCAAAGCGCTTGCAACGAGTGGCATCCAGCATGGCCACATGAAATTGCACGCTCGGCACAAGGCGCGGACTGAGGAAGAAGTTGTGCCGCTTTCGAGCCCGCAGGGCAGCGCTGCGGGCAAGGTGATCGTTCTTGGCGAGCATGCCGTTGTGTACGGCAAGCGCGCGCTGGCGTTACCGATCCCGCATGCGGTCACTGCGAGGCTTACTGCCGCGAACCAGGACCTGGACCCGTTCTGTCGAGCGATATTGCAGCTGGTGCGCACTGAACTGGCGCTGGATGGCGAGCAGTTTGGCGTCGATGTACGCTGCAAATTGCCCGTCGGAATGGGGCTTGGCTCCTCGGCCGCGGTGGCTGTCGCGATCATCCGGGCTATCAATACGGTACATGGTCTCGGTCTGGATGACGCCCGCGTAAACAGCCTGGCCCTGAGTTGTGAAAAACTTGCGCACGGTACGCCGTCCGGCATCGACAATACGATCGCGACTTTCGCTGTGCCGATGCTGTTCAATAATGCCCATGGCCTGCGATTCGACGTATTGCAGCTCAGCGAACCACCACCAATGGTAGTTGCATTCAGTGGCCAGCCAGGCATGACGCAGGTGCAGGTCGGCGCCGTGCGTGCGCGCCGCGAAAAACAGGCAAAACACTATGCGGCTATTTTCGACGCTATGGATGAACTCAGCGTAGCAGGCGCCGCGGCGCTGCAGCGCGCGGATTACGCTGAGCTTGGCGCATTGATGAATATCTGCCATGGTCTGCTGAATGCAATCGAGGTATCGACACCGGAGATCGAGCACCTGGTCGACATCGCAAGGTCAGCTGGCGCTGCTGGCGCAAAACTGACCGGCGCGGGCGGCGGCGGTGCGGTACTAATATTGTGTCCGGGTGTGGAAAATAAGGTTAGCGAAGTTTTGACGGCTGCGGGAATAAGGTCGCTGCCGTTGGCGAGCAAGGGAGTCTGAGTGGAAAATGCAAATCGTGTAGTGTCGTCGGAGGCGGAGCAACTGGTTCTCGTCGATGCGGATGACAGGGAGACCGGGTTCCTGTCCAAGGCCGAATGCCATGACGGCGCGGGGCTGTTGCATCGTGCCTTTTCTGTATTCCTGTTCAACGCCGATGGTGAGTTGTTATTGCAGCAACGTAGCGTCTCGAAGCGTCTATGGCCGGGATTCTGGTCGAACAGCTGTTGCAGTCATCCGCGACGTGGCGAATCGATGCAACTAGCGACAAGCCGCCGTCTGCAGGACGAGCTCAATATCAGATCGACACTCGAGTTTGTCTACAAGTTCAGTTACCAGGCTGAATTCAGTGATCTCGGCTCCGAGCACGAGTTGTGTCACGTATACCTTGGCAGGATGAATACACCAGCCACCGCAAACCGGCATGAAATTGCGGCGCTGCGCTACCTGGCTGCCGATGTGCTTACGCACGAGCTTGGGCAAACGCCGCAAATATATACGCCCTGGTTGCAGATGGAATGGCGGCAGCTCATCAGCGAGCACCGTGACGTGCTGTCACGTTATGCTGAATTGTCGTAAAGCAGCGCTAACCGACGTAGCGGTAGTATTCGATGCCAAGATCACTGAAGTGGCGCTCGACAGCCATGCCGACATGATCAACGATGAACTCGTTCTTCGGCAGGTAGTGCAGTCCCTGTGGCAATCTGCCGTCATGTAGCGCTGAGTACTGTTCGAAACTCAGGTCCACAGCGTGGTTCATGATCTCGCCGAAGCCAATCGCGCTGGTTGCATCGCGCCAGCGCTCGGCAACGAAAAACGGAATTACTTCGGCCGCGTCACCACTGCCGTATCCCAGGGTGAGCACTTCCTGGCCGGGTTGCAGGATATTTTCATCCAGCGCCTGCTCGAAGCCGGCGGCCAGCCATGCGGGCAGGGCCGCAGTGTAAAGGTTTCCAAGGTCGAGCATCGTGTCGCTGCCCAGCGCCAGCTTGTCAAGAATCTCGGCGCGATAATGCCGTGATGCGCGGAATACACGCAACGCTGCCATGGTCAGCGGATAGATTTCATATTCCAGCCTTTCCGGCGACGCGAGTGTGGATACTTTGGGCTGACTCATCATCTCGGTGCGCAACCGCTCCGGCTCGACGCCTGCTTCATAACAGTACGATGCAAGTTCAGCGCGGTCTTCGGCGCTTCCCTGGCTAAGCGCGAACAGGTAGGCGACGGCCCAGCCGGTCTCCGGCATACGCCGATAGGGACGATGCATGAAGACAGTGCGCAACGAGCGCAGGTAGTCGATCGGAACCAGCTTGCGCTTGCGGTACATGTCGTTCAGCGCCTGCAGCGTCTCGTCGATGTAACAGGTCGTCGAGTACTTGCCGTTAAATATCGGGAAGTCCTGCACCTGGTGGGTTTCCGACCGGTCCTGGCCGCAGAAGCGCAACATCGGCTTGCGAAAATCCATCACGCGGTAATCGGATGCCGAGCCCGAGCCAGGCAAGTCGACCATGACCAGAGCCGGGTCTTCCTCAATCAACATCGCCACAGCACCGGCACCTTGTGTAGGTTCGCCGCTGCTGCCACGCGCATATTCAGCAATATCGGCACAGACGACTATCGCCTGCCCGCCGGCACCATCCAGTGCGAGATGGCGAATCGCACCCTTCATGGCGTAAACGCCGCCGAGACAGGCATGCTTGAATTCGGGAACCTCGCAACTCCTGGCGATAGGCGGTTTGCCGCGCGCATCCAGTGCCTGGTCAACCATGCCTTTGACAATGATGGCGCCGGCCGAGTTATCGGTACTTGATTCCGTGCCCAGGCCGAGAAACTTTATGCGCGTCGGATCGACGTCGTATTGGTCTATGAGGCGCATCACCGCAGTTGCGGCCATGGTGTACACACTGTGCTCCGGTCCGCGCACCCTGAAGCTACGCCCTACGACTTCGCGGACCTTAGGCCACTGGTCGCCGGTCCATGCGCACCAATCCTCCAGCCAGACGCGATACGGCGGCACATATGCGGCGAGGCCGCTGATACCGATGCGTTTGCTGGGAAAGCTTGGATTCATAGGAGTTTGTTCCTTGGCCCGGCGATTTTAGAGGTCCGGGCGGGCGGTAACAACTGGCTACTCGACAATGATAGTTATTACCGAAGAGGCGACAGGTGGCTCGTGTGGAATATGCAGGTGGTCGCCAAGCAACAACTGTAGCGTATGCTGCCCCGGGGCGAGGGTCAATTCGGCCGAGGTGCTGGCATCGCCGTAATGAATATGCTGATCATCCTTGGGAATCGGCAAGCCGAGGTCGGGCAAACCGGTATCCACAAGCAGGTGGTGATGACCGGAATTTTCGCCGGCGGTGCCCGCTGCGACAAGCTGCATGCCCTCGATGCCGAACTCGACTCGCACCGGGCTGCTGACGGTGCTGCCATCGGTCGGTGCGATGAAGTAAACGCGTGCCCCGGCCGGCGCCGGGCTGCGCGGCATGACGGCCTGTACGGCACTCGTGTCGGTTGGTGTCGCGACAGGTTCTGGCGTCGGCCGATCGCTGCAGGCGCCAAGAACAAAGACCCCGGTGAGGCCGAGGCAGGCAAGCAATTGGATTTTCATCAAAGGATCCTCAGATAATGGGTCAGATCGAGAATGCGGCAATCAGGAACGTGGTCGCTATTATGATCGAAAAACCAGTGGTGTAGGCGAAAGCCAGTGGCACGAACTTTAACAGTGTTACAAATCGACTTTGTCCGTAAACTCGGCGCATGGCAATGAAGACGTAGGACGGAATATACAACGAGGTCGCCACGACCGTTACCGTCGTGGCGATTTCTGTGACCTGCAAAGCTGTTGCCAGCCGCGTAAACAGTATTTCCAGCGTAAGCAGCAGAAACACGAACGAGTGAAAGTGCACGAAAAACAACAGGTGTTCGACGTAATAGCGGCGTGACAATGGGTATATCGCCTTCATAACCAAGGCCATCAGCGGCAATAGTACAATTAACGCGGCCGGCGTGTTATCGAGAACCTTGGCACTCAGGCTCTTGCCCTTGTCGGCTACGACCTGTTTGCACACCTGCTTCAGGCGCTCGACACTGAGTCTGCGTGCGAGAAAGTCAGGCAGTTCCTCAATGCCGTCTGCCTCAATATCGCAATCTTCCTCGATGGTTTCGTTGTTGCTGTCGCCAAACGAGACAACCAGGTCCTGGCCTTCTTTAGCTTCGGCCTCGGCAGCAGGTTCGGCCTCGACTGCCGGTTCAAAGAACAGGCCGAATTCCTCGCGCGGATCAAAGAACGCGACCACGAAAAAGACTACGCTCATCACCAGGTACATGCGAAACGGCGGCATGAACCTCGCGCGCCGGCCCTGCAGGTAATCGCTTGTCAGGCGGCCGGGCTTCAGCAACAGCGGCGTAATGGTTTTCCAAAGCCGTGAATCGAGCTCGAACAGGTCACCGAACGCGTCGCTGATGAGTTCCCAGAGGCTGATCAGCCGGCTGCGCGAGCGTTGGCCACAATGGCCACAATACTGGCCGCGCAGGTGTGTTCCGCAGTTCAGGCAGTTTGGTGCATCACTGGGAGGAAAGTCGTGCGTCAAATCCTCGCGCAACACCCGCGCGCTGACGGTAGCCGAATTGGCACAGTGGCTGGCTATGAAACTCTCGATTGCTGTGCCGGAGTCAGCCAGAAAAGCATCCAGCGCCTCGTCACTGGCAAATCGGTATTCGCAAATACGGCCTGCGCGACCTTCGTCGTCATGCGCAATCGGAAATGTGGTGCACTGGGCCACGGCCGGCGCAAGTCGTGCCGCCTCGACATGAACGTGGAGCCACTGCTCGCAGACCGCAACATCGTTGCGGTCTACGAATAGTGTCACTTCATAGACGGGTCCCGGTGTTGTCGGCATTTTTCATCGCTTGCTGGGGATTTTTTTCTTGCGCGTTATTTTTTTCGTACTTGTGCGAACCAGATCCTCGGGCAAAAAATCGTCAACGTCGAGCAGGCTGCGCACCTTGTCCTGGTAGCTCTGCAGGTTCGCCGCTTCACTGTTGCTGATTATTCCCGCCTGCAAAGCAGCTGTTATCTGCTCGGCCAGGGATTCCGCCTTGATCGAACCATCCTTCAGCGCCTGACGCAGCCGTTTTTCCAGCGGTGCAAGCTGCTCCGACAAGAGCAAGGCTTGCTGCAGCAGACCCAGCGGGTTGCCGGGCTCGATGCTGGTATAGGCCTGCTGGCTCAACCGTTCGCGCGCCTCGCCCGACGTCGACATAAGCTCCACGACTTTTTGTGCGATCTCGTCGGATGGCGCGGAGTAGGTTCGGCCCCGCGGAAAGATGCACATTCTGAGCAAAGCGGCGGCCCAGCGATTCGGCAGGTTGCGCAGAAATGCGTGCAGTGACTCCTGCGCCTGGTACATCAGAGTGCGTATCGACCACTCAACCAAAGGCAGGTCCGTAGCCCTTCGGCCCTGATTCTCGAAATGCTTGAGAACCGTGGACGCCAGGTACATCGAACTCAGCACATCACCAAGTCGCGCCGACAGCAATTCACGCTTCTTCAGCGCGCCGCCCAGCGTGAGCATCGCAAAATCCGAAGCCAGCGCAAACGCGGCGCTGTAACGATTGATATTCTGATAAAAGCGTCGTGTCGGCGTATTCAGTGGCACCCGGCTGAATTTTGCGTGTGTCAGCGCAAGAAACAGCGAACGCGCCGCATTGCTGATGCCGTAACCAATGTGACCAAATAGCGCGTCATCAAATTCAATCAGGCCCTGTTCGGTGTCTTCCTCTGCTGCGGCGCGCAGCTCGCGTAACACGAACGGATGACAGCGAATTGCGCCCTGGCCGTAAATAATCAGGCTGCGCGTCAGTATGTTGGCACCTTCTACCGTGATCGCGATTGGCGTCGCCATGTAGCTGCGGCCAATGTAGTTTTTTGGCCCGAGCATAATGGCCTTGCCACCATGAACGTCCATCGCGTCATTAGCTACCTTGCGACCCAGCTCGGTGCAGTGGTATTTAAGAATTGCTGACGGCACCGCCGGTTTCTCACCCTGGTCAATCGCGCCCGAGGTAACTGAAACTGCGGCGTTCATGATGTAGGTATAACCGGCGATGCGCGTTAATGCTTCGCCGACACCTTCAAAATTGGCAATCGAGGTGTTGAACTGCTTGCGTATGCGCGCATAGGCACCACTCGCGTACGCAGCTGCCTGCCCACCGCCGCTTGCGGTTGACGGCAAGGTAATAGCGCGGCCAACCGACAGCAGCTCTACTAGCATCTTCCAGCCTTTGCCGGCCATTGCCTGTCCGCCGATAATGTAGTCAAGCGGCACGAAAACATCCTTGCCCGAGGTCGGTCCGTTCTGAAATGCGATCGACATCGGGTAATGGCGCCGGCCCACGGTCACGCCCGGTGTGTTCGTCGGGATCAGTGCAGCGGTAATGCCATACTCGACACGATCACCAATCAGATGGTCCGGATCGTACAGTTTGAATGCCAGCCCCAGTACTGTCGCCACCGGTGCAAGCGTGATGTAACGCTTGTTCCAGTTTAGGCGTATACCGAGAATTTGTTCGCCATTCCAGTTGCCCTCGCAGACGACGCCATTGTCAACGAGTGCGGCAGCGTCCGAACCTGCTTCAGGTGAGGTCAGTGCGAAACAAGGAATCTCGGTGCCGGCCGCCAGCCCGGGCAGGTAGCGTTGTTTCTGCTCGTCACTGCCATAGTGCAACAACAGCTCGGCCGGGCCCAGCGAGTTGGGCACGCCGACAGTCGACGATGCCGTTGGGCTGCGGCTTGCCAGCTTGGTTATGACCATCGCGTTTGCGTAAGCGGAGAACTCGAGGCCGCCATACTGCTTCGGAATAATCATCGCGAAAAAACGATGCTTGATGATGAAGGCCCAGACTTTCTCCGGCATGTCGACGCGGTTGTGACAGACATCCCAGTCATCCAGCATGGCGCAGAGCTTTTCGCAGGGCCCGTCAAGGAACGCCTGCTCCTCGGCGGACAACTTCGGTGCCGGGAAAGACATCAACCGGTCCCAGTCGGGCATGCCGGAAAACAGCTCGCCATCCCACCAGACATTGCCGGCTTCCAACGCCTCGCGTTCCGTGTCCGACATAGACGGCAGCATTGTCCGGTAAATATTCAGTAATGGCCGCGTGATTTTTTCCCGCCGCAGTTCGACAAGGTTTGGCACGATCAGGACCGCCAGCAACAGCCATGAGATCAACATCCAGACCCAGAAGCCGCTCCCGGCCACCGTGTACGCTGTGTAAGCAGCGACCGCGACGGCGGCCGCGATGGTCGAGGTGCGCAGATCGATTCGTTGATAAGCGAGGTAAATAGCCCCGCCGAAGAACAGCGACAGCCAGGCGAGACTGATGAGCAGGCCGGACATCAGAGCAAGGATTCAATCGCCGCGCGTTCTTCGCGAAGCTCGGTTTCCGTCGCCCGCATTCGGGCGCGGCTAAAATCACTGATCGAAAGGTCTTGAACGATTTCATAATTACCGCCGCGACATCGCACCGGGTACGAATAGACGATGCCCGGTGCTATGCCGTAGCTGCCGTCCGCCGGAATAGCCATGCTGACCCAGTCGTTCGCGGGCGTGCCCAATGCCCAGTCATGCATGTGGTCAATTGCGGCCGATGCTGCGGACGCCGCCGAAGACGCCCCACGGGCCTTAATAATAGCTGCGCCACGTTGCTGAACCACGGGTATGAACTCGCCCGTAAGCCACTCCGGATCAACCAGGCTGGTGGCGGGCACGCCGGCGACGGTTGCATGATCGATGTCGGGATACTGGGTCGCAGAATGATTGCCCCAGATGGTCATACAACGTATGTCGGCGCTGTGCTTGCCGGTTTTCTTCGCCAGCTGCGCAGTAGCGCGATTATGGTCCAGCCGGGTCATCGCGGTGAAATTCCTGGCAGCAATGTCCGGCGCGTTGCTGCTGGCTATTAACGCATTGGTATTTGCCGGGTTGCCAACCACCAGCACTCGAATATCCCGATTGGCGTGAGCATTGATCGCTTTGCCCTGCACGGAAAAAATCTGCGCATTTGCCTCCAGCAGGTCCTTACGCTCCATGCCTGGTCCGCGCGGCCTGGCGCCGACCAGCAGCGCATAGTCGCTATTCATGAACGCTATGTCCGGTTTGTCGGTAGCCACGATACCGGCCAGGGTCGCAAAGGCGCAATCATCAAGTTCCATCACAACACCCTGCAAGGCAGGTAAAGCTGGCGAAATTTCCAGCAGCTGCAATATAACGGGCTGGTCCGCACCGAGCATCTGACCGGACGCAATGCGAAATGCGAGTTGATAGCCAATCTGGCCTGCTGCGCCCGTAATCGTGACGCGGACTGGTGACTTCATTTTCAGGTTCCTGGAGAGCGGTTAATGTGTGTGAGATTGGGGGCCGCAATTTTAGCATCATCACGGCAGCTTGAACTCCGGAAAAACCGCTACAAGGGATTTGCGTTCAAGGGCCGCCGCCTCTTGATCGCCGGTTTCCTCGAGCTCCAAGATGCATTGCAGCCAACTCTCCGGATTGGTGCGCGACTCTTCCGGACATGCAGACGAGTTCGCACGCTGCTCCACGTTTGTGCCATTCTGCAATCGCGCCATCTCCTCGGTTTGTCGCAGCGCAGTGCTATGCCCGCTTTTTAACTCGAAGCTCGCCGCCACCTCATCCTGCAAGCCGTGCGGAGCCGGGGCAGCGAGCTCCGCTTGCTCGTGCAATGAACTAGTGCTGCCAGCCGCAGATTCGAGTTTTTCGGCCGGTGTTGCGACCGCCGGCGCGAACTGTTTTGCGAATGGCCGCTCGGCCGCAGGCATATCGGATTCCGACTGGTCGGCGGAGGGCAGAGCAGGTGATTGCGGACTGCCGGTGATTTCGTCCGGTGCCGGAACACGCGTAAGTTGCAATGTAATAGCCAGGCAAAGCGCGACCGTCGCGGCCCAGGCCAACGGCCGGGTCCAGCTGATCGATCGCGCATAGTCGGCATGTTCGGCATGATTCGCCGCCATGCGCAGTACCTGTTGGTCGAGGTGTGCCGGAGTCCGTTCATTGGCCACTCTGCGGTAGCCTGCACTAACAGCCTCGTCCTGTAGTCTCTCGTCCGTCATGCTGTCTCCGCCGCCGGTTCATCGATTGCCATGCGCAATTTGTGCACCGCGTAGCGCAGCCGGCTTTTGATGGTTTCACGGTTGCTGCCTGTAATCAGGGCGATTTCATCGAGGTTCAGGCCGGCTTCTTCACGTAACAGGAAAACGTCGCGTTGTTCGTCCGGCAAATCGCGCAGCGCAAGTTCGAGTCGTTCACGCGCCAGGCTGCGTTCCACTTGTACCTCGGGTAAATCGGCAGGATCGATGTACTGGTCCGGTTCGAAGTCGTTGCCGTGAATGTGCCGTTTGTTGCGCCGGTGGTGATCGACAAAGCAGTTGTGCGCCACCCGAAACAAAAAAGTCGTAAATTTCGCCGTAGGCTGGTAACGATCTGCGGCCTTGATGATCTTGCCCCATACGTCCTGAAATATGTCGTCCGCATTGTCACGATGACGACACAGCCGCAAAAGGTATCGGTACAGGGCATCGTTATGGCGGCGATACAGAATCTCGAAAGCAGCCACATCACCGTTTCGGTAACGGAGCAGCAGGGTACTGTCGTCGGCGGCTCGATCCATGACCCGAGCATAGGTTAGGGGCGCTTCGCGGGAAAGCAGCAGCAAGCCCGGCTGAATGCTCTGCGCGCCAGCCATCATCTCGCGCGTATCCTATAAGATATTGATTTCATGAGATAAAAGAACCGGATTTGAAAATGTCCCTGCCAAGTCAAACGAAGCGCCGCCGCTGCCGGGGTTAAGTGATGACAATAGTACTTGCAAGATTGAATTTTAGTGTTATAGTCAACTATAACACCAATTCACCTGGAACAGCACCAAGGAGTAGCCGTCGTGAAAGCCGTTGTATTTCGCAAGCTGAACAACATTTTCAGTCTCTCGATTCTGGCATTGATGGCAGTGGCCTTAATTGCAGGGCAGGCGAAGCTACCCCAAGAGGCGGCCGGCAGCGGGGAATTCTATCTGCAAATTACCAGTATCCGTCACAACGATGAGTAGAGTAGCGACGGATTTTTTTGCGCCGGCCATGTTGGCCGGCGCTTTTTTGAAACGGATGCGGCATGAACCCGAAATGGAGTGACGACCTGCCGATTTATCGGCAATTGCGCGACCGGGTTGTCGCGATGATCCTTGAAGGCGTTCTCGGAGACGGCGACGCGCTGCCTTCGGTGCGTAATGTCGCCGCGGAGTATCGACTTAATCCGCTGACCGTGCTGAAAGGCTACCAGGAGCTCGTCGACGAAGGTCTGGTAGAAAAGAAACGCGGCCGCGGCATGTTCGTGACGGGCGGCGCTCGCGATCGCCTGCTCAGAGATGAACGTGACCGTTTCCTCGAAAAGGAATGGCCGCATATTGTCGCCACCATCGAGCGACTAGGTCTGCAAACTGCGGACTTGCTGCAAACAACCAGGAAATCGCCAGGCGGTGCGGGAGGCAAAAGTGACTAGTTTGGTAACTGCGAACGGTGTTTCGAAACGCTTTGGCGACTTTCGTGCGGTGGATAACGTTAGCTTTAAGATCGAGAAGGGCAGGATCATGGGTCTGATCGGGCCGAACGGGGCGGGCAAGACGACTCTGTTGAAAGCACTGCTTGGCCTGACGGACTGTGAGGGCCAGTTGTCGGTGCTTGGCCTGGATCCGTTTCGGCAACGCAAACGGCTAATGCAAAACATCTGTTTTATTGCCGACGTTGCAGTGTTGCCGCGCTGGATACGGGTCTCGCAATTGCTCGATTTCATTACCGCAACACACCCGAACTTTTCACGTGAACGAGCCGAAGAGTTGCTCGGTCGTACGAAAATAAAGCGCAGCTCGAAAGTGCGAGAACTGTCGAAGGGCATGGTGACACAATTGCATCTTTCGATAATTACAGCGATCGACGCAAAACTCCTGGTGCTCGATGAGCCGACACTAGGACTGGACATCATTTTTCGCAAAGAGTTTTACGCCAATCTGTTAAATGACTATTTTGACGGTGAACGCACGATCCTTATAACGACGCACCAGGTTGAAGAGATCGAAAACCTGTTGACGGATGTCATGTTTATTAACGATGGCAAGATTTTGCTGGATGCGACCATGGACTCAATTCCGGAAACTTATGCTGAACTGCAGACTTCCGGTGCGCATGCAGATACGGCACGCCAGCTCGGGCCAGTTTACGAGCGGGACGTATTCGGCAAGAAAATCATGACATTTGAGAATGTCGATCGCGCCAAGCTGGAGTCGTTGGGCGAACTGCACACTCCTTCTGTGGCCGACCTTTTTGTCGCCAAAGTCAAAGGGGCTGCAGCATGATGATGAATCAACTGGCTCTGATGCGTAGAGAGGTCTGGGAGCATCGCTCAATCTGGGTAACACCTTCCGCGGTTGCCATGGTCGTGACATTGTTGACGCTCGCGATGTTTGTTGCAGCGTCGAAGTTTGGTGACATCACCGATATGGCAATCATCGGGGCGTCATCTGTCGGTGATCACGAACGACGCATGGCATTGCTGGCCACGCTGCTTGGATACACATCAGTATTCCTGATCGCGATGTGGATCCTGACGATTTTCTACTGTCTTGACACGCTGTATTCGGAGCGCAAAGACAAGAGCATCCTGTTCTGGCGTTCGTTGCCAATTACCGATGCAGAAACGGTCATTTCGAAACTCCTCACAGCTATGTTGCTAATTCCTTTGGTGACTTTTGCGGCTGTTGCTGCTTCGCACCTGGTAAACCTTGTATTGATCAGCCTCTGGATAAATTCGGAAGGTGGCAGCCCCGGCACCCTGATTTGGGGATCCGTACCATTATTCGATACCTGGCTTGCGTTGTTAGTTGTGCTGCTGGCCGTTCCGCTCTGGATTTCACCGCTCCTTGGCTGGTTCCTGTTTGTCTCGGCCTGGACCAAGCGAAACCCGTTCCTGACCGCGTTCCTGCCTCTCGCAGTGCTGCCCATTCTCGAATACGTGATCCTTCGTTCACATTTGTTATGGGATGCGATCACGGCTCGTCTGAGTATGCAGTCCATGCCATTGTTCAGTATTAATCCGGATCTTATCTTTGACGACAAAAGCTTTCGAAATCTGCGACTCGAGGATCTCAGCCTGTTGAAACTGCTCGACATCAGCAAGCTCTTGTCGAGCTTGGAGCTCTGGATAGGCTTGATCGTTTGCGGCCTGTTCGCGACGGCGGCAATATATATTCGTCGCTATCGGGACGACAGCTAGGCCTGGCGAATGATCCGGACCTAAGGTACCGGTTGTCCGGAAAACTTATGCTTGCGCAGCTTGCCGCGAAACTGGTGATAGCTGATTCCCAGCAGATCGGCCGCAAGCCGCTGATTGAAACGCGCACCGACCAGAGCTGCATCGAGATACTCCCGCTCGATATCATTCAGCCGCAATGTCAGGTCGACTGGTAGTAATGGCGCACGGGCAGCTTCGGCCTTCTGCCGCGCCGGCATCTCGGTTGCAGTGAGCTTGAACGGCGAGTCAAATGGGTCAAATGCAATTTTGGCGATTGGTGACTCTGGATTTTCGGACCGATAAACGGACCGTTCCACCGCGTTTTTCAACTCTCGCACGTTGCCTGGCCACGGATGGCGCAACAATGCCGAGGCCGCTTTCGCAGTAAAGCCGGGAAAGAAAGAATGTCGCAGTTCACTCGCCATGTTTACCGCAAATGCATATGCCAGGGTCAGGATGTCCTCGGTCCGCTCGCGCAGAGGCGGTACCGTGATAACGTCGAAAGCGAGGCGATCGAGCAAATCACGCCTGAATTTTCCCTGTTCTGCCAGGGCCAACAGGTCAGCGTTGGTCGAACCGACTATACGCACGTCAACGCGCAAGGTTTTGGCACCGCCGACACGCTGAATTTCACCGTACTCGATAACACGCAGAATCTTCTCCTGCATACGAGGCGTAATCGTAGCTAGCTCGTCGAGAATCAGCGTTCCGCCATCGGCACGCTCAAAGTGGCCGACATGGGTTCTTTCCGCGCCTGTAAATGCGCCGGCTTCGTGACCAAACAACTCTGACTCGAGAATGGATTCCGTCAATGCAGCGCAATTGACTTTGACGACCCCCTTTCCCCAACGCTCAGACAGGTAATGCAGGCGTGACGCAATCAATTCCTTACCCGTGCCGCGCTCGCCCACGACAAGTACCGACCTGCCCAGTGGTGCCGCACGGGAGACATGCTCGAGCATCTCGAGAAACGCGGGCGCCTCGCCAATAATTGGTTGTGTCGGCCGTTCGTCTGGCATTGGCGAATTTAGCCATAAACGGCTAAGAATAGCTAAAAAATGGCTAAAATGGCCAGTTGCCTGCGTCACACTGAGCCACGTGGGACAGTTAATTTTTATTTTATAAACAGCATGTTATGGAAATCTCGCACGGGGTTGGCATAGATGCTGCAGGGTCAAAGTCAGGACAATCGCAAACGAGGAAAAAGTCATGGGCATATTCACGAGATTCTCAGACATCGTGAACTCGAACATCAACGCGATTCTCGACAAAGCCGAGGATCCCGAAAAAATAGTTCGATTAATGATTCAGGAAATGGAGGACACGCTGGTCGAAGTGCGCTCGGCAGCAGCGCGTTCCATTGCGGACAAGAAAGATCTCAATCGAAAACTTGAGTCGCTGGATCGCGAAATATCGGATTGGAGTGACAAGGCCGAATTGGCTATGCGCAAGGGCCGTGATGACTTGGCGAAGGCCGCCCTGGTAGAGAAGTCGCGTGCCAGCCATGCTGCCGAGGTGCTGAAGGAGGATTACCTGGCAGTAGACGAGGGACTTGGCAAGCTCAATGAGGACATCGCACGCCTCGAAAACAAGTTGCAGGATGCGAAAGCGCGGCAGAAGGCGCTGCTGGCGCGGCACAAGACGGCAAGCAGCCGGCTTGCGGCGCGTAAAAGGCTGTATGACTACAAGATCGATGATGCCCTGATTCGTTTTGAACAATACACGCGCCGCATCGACGATGTCGAAGGTCGTGTCGAAGCCTATGATCTGGGCATGCCCAAGGACCTCAATCATGAATTCGCAGGATTGGAAGCCGAAGAGGCGGTGATTAAAGAATTCGATGCGTTAAAACAGAAACTGGCTCAGGGCGACAAAAAGGTAGCTGAGGGCTAGGCAAAGGAGCAAGGAGCAAGCATGAGTCGACGTATGTGGAATATTGACCACGGCCCACTGCGCGGTTTCTATCGCGACGCGGACTGCGGCTGGATATTCGGCGTGTGTGCCGGGATTGCGGATCGTTTCAATCTGCGCGTTGGCACGGTTCGCATGATTACCTTTATCTGTCTGCTGTTGTTTACCTGGCTTACCGCAGCAATCTACCTCGCTGCGGCTCTGCTGATTCGGGAAAAGCCGCTGATTTACTCAGGGCGGGAGACCGAGTATGAGTTCTGGCGCGGCCGTCACACCGACCGCTGGAGTCGCTCATGACTACGTACGAAACATTCGCATCGCGCCGATTTTACCGTTCCGCCGATCGCGCCATTCTCGGCGGTGTCTGTGCCGGTGTTGCCGACAGTTTCGGTTTTAACCTGCGTGTACTGCGCGTGCTCGTGCTGATCGCCTTTTTCGTGGCGATGCCGATGACCATCATTGTGTACCTGGCGATCGTCTTCCTGGTTCCGGCGAGGACTGGCTTGCGCCACCCTTCTGTGTACGAGGACTGGGTTGCATCTGCATCGCGGTCGAGTCGCAAACAGCGGCGTGCCGAGCGCAAGCGCGCGCGCCGGCACGCTAAACAGGAATCCAGCAACGTTGAAGCTGAGGCCGCATTACGGCTGCGCCGCAAGTGCCAATCGCTGGAGCAGAGGCTAGCAAGTCTGGAGAAATACATTACCTCGTCACGGTATCAGCTCGACGATGAGTTTCGCAGGCTTTAAGAACAACCTGTTGCAAAAGGAATTCCGGAAATGAACATGTGGGTTGCCATTGTATGTATTGTCGCCATCGTCATTGGGGCCGATACAATCAACAAAATCAGCAGAAACAAGAAACAAACAAAGGGCGATGTGGACGAGCTGGGCGCAACACTGCGGCACGTCGAGGCACTGGAGGAGCGTATTCGGGTCCTGGAACGAATTGTTACTGAAAACAAATTTGACTTGCGTAGCGAGATTAATCGGCTATAAAACAAAAACGCCCGCTATTCGCGGGCGTTTGTGGTCATTGTGCGAGGTTAATTTCCGGCCTGACGAGCAGCGTTGTAAGCGCGAACCTGCTGGTTGAATTGCTCTCCAACCAACACCTTCTCATCGTTGGCGGCGTCAAATTTCTTGCTCAGCATCTCGTCTCGCCGTTGCAAGTCGGCCGGGTCGGGATTCTCCAGCTCAGCGACTGCTGCTTTCTCAGCGTCTTCAATGCAGGTGAGATAACTGTCAACACCTGCCAGGTAGGCATTAACGGCTTCTTTTGCTGCAAGCAACTCGTCCTTGGACGCCGTGTTGCCGTCAGGAATACTGGGGCGCTCCGGGTAGTCGCACGCGAGAGATGTGGAGGTGCTCACTGCGAGCAAGCAACTGATCACAATTTTGGTTGTTAGTTTCATAAATCGGATTCCGTAGTATTTTTGGCCGGTCTTGTCAGGACAATGGTGGTTCAGGTTTTTTCTGCGGTTAATTTAAGCATGCTGGAACGAGGCTGTGAAGCAGGCGATTAATATCGGTTAATTCAATGATTTGGCTGGGTGCTGCATCAGGCAAACAAGGCGCGATGCGTATCGGTGCCGTCTGCTTGTGCAATCAGCAACTCGAGATAGTTGTCCGAACTCATCGGATCTCCGAATAACAGGCCCTGCACGAACGTGCATTCGAGACGCTGCAAGAAATCAAGTTGCTCTTCGGTTTCGACCCCCTCTGCGACTACATCCATATTCAGGTTGCGCCCCATCTGCACGATCGTACCAACCAAAGTTGCATCGTCGGGATTGACAGCTACATCACGCACAAAAGACTGGTCGATTTTCAGCGTGCTGATGGGGAATTGCTGCAAGGCGCTAAGCGACGAATAACCCGTGCCAAAATCGTCAATCGCCAGATGCAGCCCAAGGCCATAGAGCTGGTCCAGTATTTTTATGGTGCGTGCGGGGTTCTCCATCAAGGTTGTTTCGGTAATCTCCAACTCCAGCGAAGTCGGCGAGACTTCGTGGCCGCGCAAAATAGAACTGATTCGATTTATGAAACTCGGTTGCCTTAGCTGTTTCAGCGACAGATTGACAGACGCCCGGCCAGGCGAGGAAACCGACCGCTGCCAGGTCCTGAAGTCCTCGCACACCTTGTCCAGCACCCACTCACCGATGTCGATGATGAGATTGGTTTCCTCTGCAATCGGGATGAAATCGGCCGGCAGTATCAGCCCACGGTCCGGCAATTCCCAGCGCACCAAAGCCTCAGCCCCAACAACCTCGCCGGTCAGCAGGTTGTACTTGGGTTGGTAATGTACCAACAGCTCGTCACGTTCGAAGGCACGTTTCAGCCGGCTCTTGGTCATCAGGCGTTCGACCGCGGCCTCATTCATTTGCGGTGCGTAATGAGCAAAGACATTGCCACCCGACTTCTTTGCGCTGTATAAAGCGGCATCCGCATTACGAATCAGGTCGATCACGTTTGCCGCATCTTTCGGGTAATAGGCGATTCCCAGGCTTGCGGTCATGAATACTTCGTGACCCTGAACATAGAAAGGATCCGCTAGCCGGTCGAGCAGCGATCTCGCAAGTTTGTCGGTGTCCCCGGGGCCGGATCCGTCGGGCGCGAGGTCGTTGATGATGACTGCGAATTCGTCACCAGCAAGTCGGCCAATAATCGCATTCGCAGTCATCGCAGCCGTCAGCCGTTCCGCGACAGTTTCAAGTGTCGCATCGCCGGCCAGATGACCGAATGTATCGTTTATCTCCTTGAAGTGATCGATATCGATGTAAAAAAGGCAAAGCGGTTTATTGGTGCGTCGCGCCCTTGCAATGTTGCGTTGCAACAAATGCTGGAACTGCATTCGGTTTGGAATCTTGGTGAGTGCGTCAATTCGTGCGAGGTAACGGATGCGTTGCTCCGCACGCCGCCTTTCAGATATATTCTGTGCAGCGTAAATTCGGTCGGAAAATTCACCATTCGGGCCGGTTGCGATCGAGCACGTATATGAGACAGGGATCGATTCGCCGAACTTGCTCTGGAAAAAAGCCTCTTTTGGCACGCCGGAAGCACGAGTAGCGTCCAGCTCAGCGGTTCTGGGGTCCTTAATGACGGTTTCAACGTGCGTCCCCAGAAGTTCATTCTCTTCATAGCCCAACAAAATTGTAGTCGCACGATTGATGCGCTTTATACGCCCGTCTGCGCCAGTGACGATAATGGCCTCGTTCATGCTGGACAAAATGCTGTCGACGTAGTCGCGGGACATTGTTGTCTGGCGCAAGCGGTCGCGCATGTCATTGAATACGGAGGCGAGCTCGCCAAGCTCATCGGTCCGCGTTTCGACCAGGGACTCGCCGAAGTCGGCGTCGCGAAGTTTTTCGGCCTGGACCTTGAGTGCCCGCACGCGTGCCGTCTGGCGACGGACCAACAGCCAGATCACCAGCAGGAACATCAGTAAAGTCGCCACCGATCCGATACCGATTGCCAAATAACTACGCTGGCGATTGCGCGATTCGGTATCCGCCAGCTCATTCCTGAAGCGGGCAGACACAGCCTGAAGTTCATCGAGCCGAAATACTGCTGTCAAGTCCCCTATTTGTTGCCCGGCGTGCGTCACTGCAGAGTGCAGCACAATCGAATCGGCGAGGCCATTACCCTGACTGGTGGACGCACGGACTGTAAGCGAGCCCGCTTCGGCCAGCGTCACATCGCCTGCCGCGTACCTCAGGCCCAGTAGCAAGTCGTTGTCAGCCAGCAGCCGGTTCAGCGATTCCTGCGCCGCTCTGCTGTCACCGGATGCGAGCGCCAACGCCAGAAGTGCGCTCATCGAGTGCAATTGCTCGCGCGCCTGATCTTCGAAGCTTTGCAGCAGCAGGGCGTCGTGCCGAGCGGCACTAGTCGCTACGATGTCCGTCGCGAGCAGACGATACTGGGTATAGAACATCGACAGCATTACGGCGCCCAAGCCGACGCCGAGCGCCAGGCCAAGGAGTAGATACCGTGGAATCTTGCTACCGATCATTGTTGTTATTCTTTTGATTTGGCCGGTCGGTCAAAAGCTTAACATCGGCCCGCGGCGTGTCGCGCTTGTTTCCAACCTGGACTACGAATAACGGGGAAATTGCCTGGAAATCTCCATATATGAGCGAATCAAAACAAATATGGCGGATCTGAGCGATCACTCACGCTCGCGTTTTTCAACAAATTCCTGTGGTTCCGATTGCCCCGTGGTCCGCATGACGCCCTCGACAATCGCGCCTTCCGCGACCGCAATGGCTTCACCGGTAACGGTGCCCGTAATTTTTGCGGTACTCGTAATCTCGACCTTGCCCATTGCGACTATGTCGCCCTCCACATGACCGGCAACAATGACGTTGCTCGCCTTGATGGTACCGCTCCAGAGACCATTCCTGGCCAGAGTCAAGGTGCCAGCAAGATCGCAATCACCGTCGACTTCGCCACTGATCAGAAAGTCACCCGCACCGGTGATTACGCCGGCAATCTTGCAGCCTTCGCTAATCAGGGTAGCGGGACCGGAAGGCCGGTCGCGCAGACGGCGAGATTTGGAATCGTTCATGCGTAGCTTGCTCCAGCAATTTAGGTTGAGTTGGCACGCATAGTACCTGCAGGCCGGTATTCCGTATTATTCTCGGTAGCCGTATCCAATGGTCTCGATCGTCACCAGTACGCCACCCTCGAACAACAAGCGTCGCATCAGCTTTCTCGGACCAAAGTTGTAGACATACTCGGTAATGACGACTTCCTGTACGAAACCACTGTAACCGGGTCGAGTGTAACCGGTCCAGCCTGGCCCAAGATATCGGCCATAAGCGTAATCGTAACCGCGTAGTGCTACACCGAGATCGCGGACGCTGGTCGGCTGGCCGCATTTTGCAACAACCTGCGCTTCGTGCATTCCGTCCTTGATCAGGTTGCTGCCACAACGAAACGCGGCGGCCGGTTCCGCAAACAGCAGCGCTGCGGCCAGGGCAGTCGTTATCACTGGGGTCTTGTGGCGCAGCTTATTCATGGTTAGGTGCTGGCTATTGTACCGCAGATGACAGGCGCGAATCGCCGGCGCTTATGGTAAAAAAGCAGGCCGGGTTACAACAATCGCTTTGGCCGCGAGTCGCGACGGTTCGAGAACATTGATGAGCAAAGGTTTCGACAAGCGATTCGACGCGCTGATCAACAGTGGCCGCGGTTCGATTTCAGGCGGACTCAAAGGCATTGAGAAAGAGTCATTGCGCATTGACGCACAGGGTCGACTGGCGCAAACCGGCCACCCGCTTGCGTTCGGTTCGGCCTTGACGAACTCCCATATCACGACGGACTTTTCCGAAGCCCTGCTTGAATTCATCACCCCGGCATTCCATAACACCTGGGAAGCACAACAATTCCTTTGCGACGTGCACCAGTTTGCCTATCAGAACCTGGACCGCGAACTGATATGGAACGCCAGCATGCCGTGCCGAATTCCAGCGGATGCAGAAATACCGCTGGCGCGTTATGGAAACTCAAACATCGGCCAGATGAAGACCATTTATCGTCGTGGCCTCGGTTACCGTTATGGCAGGAGTATGCAAACGATCGCCGGCGTGCATTTCAATTACTCGCCACCGAAGAGCTTCTGGCCGGTTTATCGGGATGCGATTGGCGTCAGGCAAAGCGAGGATGAATTCAGGTCCGAACAATACCTGGGGATGGTGCGAAATTTTCGGCGCTTCGGCTGGCTCATCTTGTACCTGTTTGGAACGTCGCCGGCAATGTGCAAATCGTTCGCGGGAAATCATGCGGCCGGAATGCCGGCATTGAATGCCGATACCTTGTTCGAGCCTTTCGGTACTTCCTTGCGCATGAGTGATCTGGGCTATAGCAACCAGAACCAGGCACGGCTGAATATCTCGCTGAACAGTCTTGAGGAATACGTACATGATCTAAGCGCGGCCGTGGCCACGCCGGAACCGGCTTACGAGAAAATCGGCGTCAAGGTGGATGGTAAATACCGGCAGTTGAACGCCAATCTGCTGCAAATCGAGAACGAATATTACAGTTCAATACGCCCCAAGCGTGTGGCCAGGAGCGGCGAGCGACCTACGGCAGCACTGCGTCGTGGCGGTATCGAGTATGTCGAGATTCGTTCACTCGACATCAATGTTGACGATCCGGCGGGCATCAACCAAAACACGATGCGCTTCATCGAGGCGTTCCTCATTTATTGCCTGATCGAGGACAGCCCGCCATTGTGCAACGAATCGCTGCACGAAACCCGGCGTAACCAGGCGTTAACGGCAAAGCGCGGCCGCGACCCGGAATTCCGGCTGCAGAGAGATGGAACGCCCACTGCGCTGCCCACGTGGGCGGGCGAGATACTCGACAAAGTCGACGCCATCGCGGCGGTATTCGACGCGGATGAGGGCGAAGCTTGCTACGCACACGCGGTGCGGCTGGCGCAATCGCTCGTTGCAGATCCTGATGCGACGCCTTCGGCCCGTCTGTTGCACAAACTACGCGCCGAAAAATGCAGTTTTTTCGATTTCACATTGCATCAGGCCGTTGTACATCGTGATTACTTCGCGTCAATCGCGCCGCTCACCGATCATCGCCAGGCGATGTTCGAGCGAGAGGCTCGCGAGTCGATCGAGCGGCAAAAGGCAATCGAAGCCGGTGACCAGCTGAGTCTCGATGATTACCTGGCGCAGTATTTCAGTTCAGATTAGATAAACGGCACTGGCGTGCCGTATTCATAGGCGTAATCGCGATGCAGTTTTTGCAGGCGTTGCGTCATCGGACCGCGTTGACCGCTGCCGATAATCCGCCCGTCCGCCTGCAGAATCGGCGTAAGTTCGCCCATGGTCCCGGAGGTAAAGACCTCGTCAGCAGACCAGACTTCCGAGATCGACAGGCGACGCTCGCCGGCCGGGATACCCACGGCGGCGCAGATATCGAGCACCATGCGGCGTGTGAGCCCAGGCAGGCAGGCATCGGCAAATGGCGTGAATACCTGGCCGTCTCGTACGATGAACAGATTCGTGTCGTTGGTTTCGGCAACGAATCCATCGACGTCCAGCATGATGGCGCTATCGACGCCGGCTACGTTGGCTTCAATTGCAGCCAGAATATTGTTCAGCAAATTGTTGTGATGAATCTTTGAGTCCAGGCATTGTGGCGTATTGCGCCGTGTTGATGCGGTAATCACGCGAATGCCGGCATCGGAATAGACCGGCGGCTTCCACTCGGCCAACACAATCAGGCTGCAGCCGGATTGGTTGAAGCGCGGATTCATGCCCGAAGTAACTTTTTCGCCGCGCGTCAGCGTCAGCCGGATATGCGTTTCATCGCGCATATCGTTGGCTGCGAGTGTGCGGAAGATCGCGTCGCGAATGCTGTCGTTGGACGGAACCGCTGCAAATGCCAGCGCTTTCGCCGAGTTTTGCAGGCGTTGCAAATGTGCATCAAGTGCAGCGATGCGGCCGCGGTAGACACGCAAGCCCTCCCAGACCGCGTCACCACCCTGCACGACGCTGTCGAATACTGACACCCTTGCGTCCGCTCGAGGAACAAGCGTGCCGTTGACATAAATAAGGATGTCGCGGTTGCGCGAGTCGGGAATCGTCACGATTCAATTTCCTGGGTGCTGCGCGCGCAGTGCGAACGCGAAAAGCATGTCATACCACGGTTTGCAATCGGCCAACAGCGGCTCGAGTGCGGATGGGAAATCACTTTTCGGCTGATGCGCTGTAAAGCCGGTGCTTTGGTGTACAGCGTGATACCAGTGCCTCGCCCAAATGCCATCTTCAGCCCTTGGCGCCGCTGGCCACTGCAGCATAGAGCGCTGAAATGGCAGCGCTACCAGCTCGCACAGCCGACGCAGGACGCCTTCGGGATCGAGCAACAGTTGGCGCGAATCGAGAACCACCGGATGCTGCCCGGTTTCCAGCAGCTCGCTGTATAGGCGCCATTGCTGCTTCAGGCCTGTGTCGGCGAGTGATGCGTGCGGCAGCTGCACAAGCAGCGATGGCAGCATTTCGCGCGGATCACGAACAAGAAACACGTTGACTACCTGGCTGAGAAACCCGCGGTCGAGCGCGACCAGGTGGTGTGCCATGTTTTTCAGGAACAGCCGTTTGGCAGGCTGCCGCGACGCCGTTTCAAGCAATCCGGCAATGACCGCGTCACCGTCGAGATCCATACTGGCCAGGATTTCGTCGCGGCCCGGATGATCGGCGCCGGAGACCCGCAAGTAATGGCCATATAGTGGTTCATCGACGACGCGCACGTTACTGTGCTGCGCGAAGCTGTACATCAGCGCGGTTGAGACGTTTCTGGGTCCGGACCAGAGGCAAATCGGTTTTGGCATCGCTATCTGCAGGTTTGTTGTGCGCTCTGTCACAAATTCGAGGTCAGCAGTGTGACCACTGGTGCAATTTAACTAAACTTGGCAGGCAACGCCCGTACCTGCAGGTTTGCGCCCGGGCCTAAAGGAAGCCTACCAGTGATCAAAACGTTTATCGCCGGAGTATTGCTTGGTGTCGCTGCTGTCGGGGCGGCACTGTACTTCATACCGGTTGTCGACCAGACACGCGAGTCGTCCTTGATCAACGTGATACCCAATGTCGGTAATGAAGAGGTTTTCCACGCCAACATACCCACCGATCGCATCATGATCGGTGCGCCGAAGCAAGCTACGCCATTGCCGGTCGGGCTGGACTGGCCTGATGATGCGCTTTTGGCCGACTCGCGCGCGGAGCTGTTCAAGATTCGAAACGCCAGGGACGCTGTCGTTGGCGTGGCCAGCCGAATCGCGGCGAGTAGCGAAACCGGTGAGCTGGTCGAATGGGTATTGCACCTGCCCGCCAGGGGATCGGTGTACCTGTTAATGCAGTCTGGGCTGCAGGACGGAGGGATGCGACTTGGCGCGCTCCGCGCTGGTACCCACGAGTTTGCCGATCTGCGCGGCGAGGCCAGTGAACAATGGATTGCTGACACGAGCGGCGCCGACGACGCGCCGGCAGGCCGCATCGAGCTGCGCGCGCGATTTGCGTCGATTGGCGGGAGACAATCGCAGTGAAGTATCTGGCCGCCCTGCTGGTTGGCATGTTCTGTGGCGCGGCCGCCCTGGCCGTCGTGCTTTATTACAATCCATTCGTCGTATCCAATAATTTATCGCCATTGTCGGTGACCGACAGCGAAGTCGTGCACTTGAGTTACTCCGCGGCGGCAAGCGATTCATTCATCTACACCAATGACGGCGAGTCGCAAATCTCGCCGCACCCGGCCAAAGTGCTGCAGCTCTGGGAGCCGACGGTTCGCCAGACTTCTGCACGTGTTACACAGCTTTTCGATGGGCGCGGATCGGCCGCCGGCTTCGGCGTCAAGTTTTCTTCGGCGTCGGAGCGCACCAGCCTGCTTGATGGCGAAATACTGGTCGATAGTGTCTGGCACATTTACCTGCCCGAGCGAGGCAGCCTGTTCATTGAGCAGACAGAGAACTACTGGAACTACGCTCGCGATATCGTTGTGCCGGCGTACAGAAGTTCCGGTAACAACTGGCGTGGCATCTGGCTTGGGAATATCACGCACGGCCCAGGTGCACTCGGGACCGCCTGGGTTGCCGGTGGCAATGGCCAGTTCGCAGGCATCGATATGGAGGCGGTTGAGGCGCTGTCCGCCAAAGCCTATTCAGTGGCCGATGGTCCAGTCGGTGTCAGTGGCGAAATAACGGTTGAGTTGCAGCGTCGCGAGCGAGCGCAAAGTCTGTCTAGCGAAGTTCAGCCGGTGCCGCAGGGTCAATAATCTCGCGGGCCGCAATCGACGTTCTTGCCTGCATGTATTCGTGCGGCGCATTGACCGCGTCGACCGCTATTAATTTGCCTTCCCTGAGATAAAGACAGGCAAACTTTCTGGCAGCCGGATTACCCCGAACAATCGTCTGGTCGAAACCCTGCGACAGCCCCGCGATCTGCAGTTTCAGGTCGTACTGATCGGACCAGAACCAGGGAACCTGGCAATATCGCAGCTCGTTGCCGCAAATGTTGCCGGCCGCGGTCTTTGCCTGTTCGAGCGCATTGTGAACGGACTCAAGGCGTATGCGGCGCTGGTAAATATCGTTCGGGTGCGAGGTACAGTCGCCAACGGCATAAATGTCGCTGTCGCTGGTCCGGCACTGGTCATTGACGACGATACCGTCGTCAACTTCAAGTCCTGCCCGCGCGGCGAGTTCGGTGTTGGGCACTATACCGGCGCCGATGATGACCAGGTCGGCGGGCAGAATATCGCCATTGTCAGTCTCAACCGCGGTAACGCGTGCCTTGCCATGAATCGCCTTGAGACCTGCCGATAGCAGGAACCTGACGCCGTGCTGTTCATGTTGTTGCTGAAAAAACGACGAGACGACCGGCGCCACAACACGGCTCATGACCCGATCGGCCATTTCGACCACAGTAACGTCGAGGCCCAGCTCGCGGCACACTGCGGCGACCTCGAGACCGATGTAACCGGCTCCAACGATAACGAGTTGCCGACCTGGCGCGATTTCGCGGCGAATATTGTCGACATCCGGGATGTTCCGCAGGTAGTGGACTCCGCCCAGTCCGGCGCCCGCGAGCGGGATTTGTCGCGCGCGGGAACCCAGCGCCAGCACCAGCTTGTCGTAGGTGAATGATCTGCCGGTATCGGTGTGTACGCGGCGACCGCCAGGTTCGATACGTTCGATACGCGTTTCCAGGTGGACCTCAATATTGGCGGCGTTGTAAAACGAGGTCGGTTTAAAGTGCAGGCGCTCGGCATCGAGCATGCCGGCGAGATATTTCTTGGAAAGCGGTGGCCGTTGGTAGGGCAGGAACGACTCTTCTCCGATCAGTACAATCCGGCCAGGATAGCGCTGCTGCTTCAGGGTGGCGACAAGCTGGCCGGCCGCGTGCCCCGCGCCCGCAATGACGACGCTTTTAGTCAAAGTTTTGCTCGACATTACAACTTATGCGCACGTGAATTTCCTTGACTGTTGCGGGACTGACTTTGGCTGAGCGAGAAAACGCGCAGTTGCCCCAGTTTCCGTGCTGCCGGATCTGCTCGGCGATCTCCGCGGCTTTCCGATCAATATCCTCGTCCGACGCGTAGGCGTTGTAGTAAAGCGCAATATTGTACAAACCCGGCGCTATTTCTTCGGGCCCAAATCCGTAGGTAGTGACGGAGGCACAGCCGGCCATCGGCAATAGAATGAAAACAGTCAGCATCCTCAACGTCCCCCCCTCGCATGCAACGGAATCCTAGCATCGCAATGAGCAACGGTACGGCAACATGCTTGTAAGAATGTCCAGTACTGTATAAAAATACAGATCTTTGCGCCGGAGGCAGACCATGCAGGCAGCAAAGCGGCCTGGAAACTATCTGGACATGTTGAACCCGGAGCAGCGGCAGGCGGCCGAGTACGGCGCGCTGGATCCGGCACGGCAGTTTCGCGCCGGCCCGCTATTGGTGATCGCCGGAGCGGGTACCGGCAAAACCATGACACTTGCGCACCGCGTAGCGCACCTTATTGTCGCCGGGGTCAATCCGGAACGAATCCTGCTGCTGACATTTACCCGCCGTGCGGCACAGGAAATGATTCGGCGTGTGGATGCGATCGTGCGGCAGGCGATGGCGCTGAACGGCGCTCGCAACGCGGCCACCGTTTTGCCCGCCGGCGTGCTGCCCTGGTCGGGCACATTTCACGCGGTCGCGAATCGATTGTTGCGGCGCTATGCCAACAATCTTGGTCTCGATCCGGGCTTCTCGATTATTGATCGAGGCGACGCTGCAGACATCATTGACGTCGCGCGGCACAGCCTGGGACTTTCGAAAAAGCTGCAACGCTTCCCGAAGAAGGATACCTGCCTCGCCATCTATTCACGCTGCGTAAATTCGCAACAGGCGCTGCCGGACGTGTTGCAGGAGACTTTTCCTTGGTGTGCGGATTGGGAGAGTGAACTGCGAGACTTGTTTCGTGCATACGTTACTCGCAAGCAACAGAGTCAGGCTCTCGATTACGACGACCTGCTGTTGTACTGGAATCACTTGCTGGCAGAGCCCGAGTTTGCCGGTGAGATAGGGTCCTGGTTTGATCATGTACTGGTCGACGAGTACCAGGACACGAATCTTGTGCAAGCCGAGATTCTGCGCGCACTCAAACCGCAAGGCGATGGAGTGACCGTCGTTGGTGACGATGCCCAGTCGATTTATTCGTTCCGTGCGGCGGAAGTGGAAAACATTCTCGGGTTCGCCGGGCAATTCAGTCCGGCCGCAAAGGTTGTGTCGCTGCAGCAGAACTATCGTTCGACACAGCCAATCCTTGATACGGCGAACCTGCTGATCGCCGAGAGTGAACGGCAATATCAGAAGCAACTGCGTTCGACCCGCAAGGGTGGTGCCAGGCCGCAATACGTAACGGTGGAAGATAGCGATGCGGAAGCGGAATATGTTGTTGAGTCGATACTCGGCAATCGCGAGACCGGTATGCGGCTCATGGATCAGGCTGTGCTGTTTCGGGGCTCACACCATAGCGACCGGCTCGAACTCGAACTGGTACGACGCAATATTCCGTATGTGAAGTACGGCGGCCTCAAGTTTCTGGAGGCCGGGCACGTCAAGGACGTACTGGCGGTGCTGAAATGGGCAGAGAATCCGAAAAATGAAATCGCGGCATTTCGCGTTCTGAAGCTGCTGCCCGGCGTAGGTCCTTCAGCCGCGTCGCGGTGCTTCGGGCACCTCGCCGTTGGCGAATTCCGGTTTTCATCGTTGCGTGAATTTCGGCCACCGGCCGCGGCACTCACAGACTGGCCGGCGTTCTGCACTTTGCTGCAGTCCCTGTCTGGCGAGGCCGCCGCGAATGAGTCGTGGCAGCCGCAGTTGGGCCAGGTACGGCGCTGGTATCAGCCACACCTGGAGCGAATCTATGATGGTCTCGATACGCGCCAGGCCGATCTCGAGCAACTCGAACAGATTTCCGGGCGCTACCCGACGCGCGAGCGATTCCTGAGCGAATTGACGCTCGACCCGCCGAGCGCGGCTGGTGACCTGGCCGGCGATCCGCTGCTCGACGAGGATTACCTTGTGCTTTCGACCGTTCATTCGGCCAAAGGGCAGGAGTGGGAGGCGGTATTCTTGCTGAATGTATCGGACGGAAATTTTCCTTCCGAGTTTGCGACCGGCAAGCCGCACATGATCGAGGAAGAACGCCGCCTGTTGTACGTCGCAATGACGCGGGCGAAGCAGTCCTTGTCGTTAATTGCGCCACTCAAGTATCACGTCACGCAGCAACGCAAGGATGGCGACAAGCACGTCTACGGCGCGCGCAGCCGATTTGTTACCGACCGGCTGCTGGAAAGCATGCAGCGCCAGTACCATGGCCGCGTTGACAGCGTTTCGGTGTGGCACAGTTCTCGCAGTGACAAGCGCATTGATGTCGCTGCCCGCATGCGTGAAATGTGGTGAAAAAAAGGCGGTGGCCTACAGGCCACCGCCAGTCACAACGAAACAAACGCATAAGGGAATTCAAGTTTGTTTACGTCTTGTCCGTACTGTTTGATGCGACGCCACTGCGAATGGTTGCATTCAATTGCAAACCTATTTGGAATATCGACACTGCTTATGACGAAAATTGAGTTACCTGTGCAACTATGTGTTCCCGGTCGGTGGAGGGAAGACTATGGCCAAGAGTAGCGATGTGCGGCGCCAGGTCAGTGACGAAGAGTGGCAAGTCAGGGTCGATCTGGCGGCCTGTTATCGTGTCATCGCCATGTATGGCTGGGATGATCTCGTCTTCACGCATATTTCAGCGCGTGTGCCGGGGCCCGACGAACATTTCCTGATTAACCCGTACGGGTGCTTGTTCGAGGAAATCACTGCCAGTAGCCTGGTCAAGGTCAACCTTGCCGGCGACATTGTTCTGGCCACGGACAAAGTCGTCAATCCGGCCGGTTTCGTCATCCACAGCGCAATTCACGCTGCACGCCACGATGTCATGTGTGTTTTGCATACGCACACCAAGGCAGGTGTTGCAGTCTCGGCGCAGGCGCATGGACTGCTACCAATCTCGCAGGTCGCGCTGTTTCCGTACGCGACTTTGGCGTATCACAACTATGAAGGCGTGGCCCTTAACGACGAGGAGAAGCCGCGTCTGGTAGCCGACCTGGGCAGCAAGAACGCGCTGATACTGCGCAACCACGGACTGTTGACGACCGGGGCAAGCATTGCCGACGCATTCCTCATGATGTACGTGCTTGAAACCGCTTGCCAGACCCAGGTCCTGGCGCAGTCGGGTGGCAGTGAGCTAATCCAGGTGGCGCCGCAAATAGTTGCCGGTATCCAGGCGCAGGCAGAAAAGGTGACCCGGGGTCTGGGCGGTTCGCTGGTCTGGCCAGGACTGCTGCGCAAGCTTGATCGTCGTGATCCATCGTTTCGCGACTAGGACAGGAACATCGCGTAAGCCGGGTTGTCGCTTTCTTCCCAGTGCGCATAACCGAGCTCGGTCAGGTGCGCTTCCAGTTCCTCGGTGTCGTCATTTGGTACGTCAATGCCGGCAAGAATCCGGCCGAAGTCTGAGCCGTGATTGCGGTAGTGAAACAGGCTGATATTCCAGTCAGTACCGATCGCCTGTAGAAAATCCAGCAATGCGCCTGGACGCTCCGGAAATTCAAACCGGAACAGGCGTTCGTTGGCAACGCCCGCCGCGGGCCCGCCCACCATGTGCCGCACGTGCAGCTTGGCCATCTCGTTGTCGCTGAGGTCCACGGCCGGGTAGCCTGCCGCGCGCAACGTGTCGAGTAATTCTTTGCGCTCGCCTCGGCCACGGCTCAGTTGCACGCCAACGAAGATATGCGCATTGCGCGTGTCGCTATAGCGATAGTTGAACTCGGTGATGCTGCGGCGACCAATGACTTCGCAAAAACGCCGGAAACTGCCGGGTTCCTCGGCAATTTCTGCTGCCAGCAGCATTTCCGACTGGTCGCCTATAGCCGCGCGTTCGGCGATATGTCGCAAGCGGTCGAAATTTACGTTGGCGCCGCTGCTGACGGTTACAAATGTTCGTTGTTTCACGCCGTTTTCGGCCAGGTACTTGCGAAGCCCGGCAACCGCCAGCGCACCGGCAGGTTCTACGATGGAACGGGTGTCCTCATAGATATCACGAATTGCGGCGCAGATCTGATCCGTGTCGACGGTGATAAATTCGTCAACGAATTGCTGGCATAGCCGCAGCGTCTGTTCTCCGACACGCTTTACCGCCACCCCATCGGCAAAAATGCCGACGTGATCGAGCGTGACAATCCGGCCAGCCGCGACGGAATCGCGCATCGCCGCGGAATCATCCGGCTCGACGCCGATAACACGTACCCCGGGCCGGAGCGCCTTGATGTAGGCGGCGATACCCGCGATCAGTCCGCCGCCGCCCACTGGTACGAAAACAGCATCCGGCTCGTCGTCGACCTGGCGCAGAATTTCAGCGCCGATTGTTCCTTGGCCGGCAATGACCTCGAGGTCGTCAAACGGATGAATGAAAATAAGGTCCTGCTCGCGCATCAACACGCTGGCGTGTGCAAACGCTTCATCGTAGTTGTCGCCGTGCAGCTTGACCTCGCCGCCCAATGCCCGCACGGCATTGACCTTGATTGACGGGGTAGTGACCGGCATCACGATAAGGGCACGAACCCCACGGCGTTGCGCCGCCAGAGCGACACCTTGCGCGTGATTGCCTGCGGAGCTGCAAATAACACCCTTGGCGGCATCTGCCATCGATAGTCCGGCCAGCTTGTTATAGGCGCCGCGCAATTTGAAGGAAAATACCGGTTGCAGGTCCTCGCGCTTGAGCAATACGCGGTTTTCCAGACGGGCCGACAGGTTCCGCGCCAGCTCCAGCGGCGATTCGATCGCCACATCGTAAACGCGGGCGCTCTCTACCTGTGTAACGAAATCGGTCATGCTGCGGTTATCGCATAAGCTTGGGTTGTCCGCAAAAAATCTCTGCGAACATCGTAAAAATTGCGTACCTTCCCCAGCATAGTGCCGGGCACCGGAGCAAGGATCCAGAATTGGCAAAGCTACTTATCAGCAATGCGCGGCTGGTCAATGAAGGCGAAATTCGTGCAGTTGACGTACTTGTTGACGGACAGCGAATTGCCCGGATCGACAGCCAGATCGGGGCGGCCGCCGACGTCGAAGTGATTGATGCCAAAGGTCGTTACCTGATGCCGGGAATGATTGACGACCAGGTGCACTTTCGCGAGCCGGGGCTGACAGCCAAGGCGGACATGGCAACAGAGTCGGCGGCAGCTGCGGCGGGTGGCGTTACCAGTTTCATGGACATGCCCAATGTGAATCCGCAAACCACAACCCGGGCAGCGCTGGCCGACAAGTATCGCCTTGCCGAAGGTCGCTGCATGGCGAATTTCGGCTTCTATCTCGGCGCCACCAACAGGAATATCGAGGAGATCCGGAGTTTGCGGCAAAACGAGGCCTGCGGCATCAAGACCTTCATGGGCGCATCGACCGGTGACATGCTGGTGGATGACCCGCTGGTGCTGGAGAAGATTTTCGCGGATGCACCGATAATAGTGGTCACGCATTGCGAACATTCGCCGACGATCTGGGAAAATGAGGCCCTTGCCCGGCAAAAATACGGTGAAGATGTCCCCATTGTGGAGCATCCTCGCATCCGTTCGGCCGAGGCCTGTTTTGCGTCCTCCAGTGTCGCGGTCGACCTTGCGCGACGCCACGATGCCCTGCTGCATGTCTTGCACCTGACAACGGCCATGGAAATGGGACTGTTTTCGACCGCGCATCGTTCGGCAAAACGAATCACAGCCGAGGTATGCGCGCATCACCTGTACTTTGACGAGTCGCGCTACGCGGATCTCGGTACTCGTATCAAGTGCAACCCGGCCATCAAGACGAGCAGGGATCGCAAGGGATTGCTGGCGGCACTTAACGACGGCAGGCTCGATATCATTGCCACGGACCACGCACCGCATACGGCGGCCGAGAAGGCGAATTCCTATTTCAAAGCCCCTGCAGGCCTGCCGCTGGTGCAGCATGTTTTGCAAATACTGTTCGATCTCGTCGCCAGCAAGGAGATCAGCCCGGAGTTACTTGTCGATCGTGCCTGTCACGCACCGGCCGACATATTTGGCGTCAGGGACCGCGGTTATGTGCGCGAGGGCTATTTCGCCGACCTGGTCATCGTCGACGACGCAAGGCCTTATACGGTCGGGTCTGCGAATGTACTTTACAAGTGTCAGTGGTCGCCGTTCGAGGCGCATACTTTTACCGCCAGTATTGACACGACGATTATCAATGGCGCGGTGGTCTTCCAGAACGGCAAGTTGCGGCGCGAAATCGCCGGACAACGGCTGGAATTTACGCGCTCACGATAAAGTTTGCCTTTCCGTT
>JAOUHU010000042.1 GCA_029884455.1 Gammaproteobacteria bacterium
ACGCGCAGCGGAAAAACCGTCGCAACAACAGCAACAGCAACAGCAACAGCAGCAACAGCAACAGCAGCAACAGCAACAGCAACAGCAGCAACAGCAGCAACAGCAACAGCAGCAACAGCAACAGCAACAGGGCGATGGACGCGGGGCGTACCACCTCGAATACGCACCGGGCAGATACCAGCCGCGATTTACGCAGCGCATCGAGCTCTCGTCGGTGCCTGAGCGCGCGGCATCCCCGGTTCCAGGCGTACAGCTAGTAGATGTTAGTGGTGCGAAGCTTGTGCGACAGTCGTCCGGATTGTGGGTTTTCGGTAGTGCTGACACGGTTGATGCAGTGCCAACCGCTACGTTGCGAATATCAGGAAGCGAAACAAAGATCAGCCTGCCGACGAGTCCGCAAAGCAGTGACGACAGTTGCGTTGTGCGCCTCGATCAGACGAGTCGCGGCAGCCGGGTTACCGCCTGGATTGCGCCAGATCGGATTGTTGCAAACGCGCTTATGAACATGCTTGCTTCGCGGCAAGTGCGGTCCGCGGTGCAGATGGCCGAACAAGCCACGGAACTGCTGCGGCAGAAATATTCCGATCCGACAGGCGCTGCGCTCGGCGCAATCATCTTGAATAAGGTCGGGCGATTGGAACGCCTCGAGTCCTGGGTTCGCAACCTGGCGCAGGATTTTCCATGGCTGCCGGACGGCAAGATCCTCGTCGCATCAATCAACTTCGCACGCCGCTCAAATATGGACGAGGTGAGAGATCTCGTGATCGCTGCGAGCGGGCAACGGCCGTTGTTTACGGAAAGCTATTCGATGCTGCTTGATTTGCTGCGGCGATGGCCACGCGACACTGACGGTGATTGGCGACGCGGCGCACTCAAGGAGGTCAGCAGCCATTCGCCTTACGTTGATTGGGATTCAATTTGTTTCAGCCTTAGGCGGGAGGCCTGACGCATGTTCGAGATAACAGCGCTACCGGCCCGCCAGGGCGATGCAATCTGGATACGCTGGGGTAAAGCGTCCAATCCGCACCAACTAATCATAGACATGGGCACTGGCGGCAGCGGCAAGAAAATCCGCGAGCGGATTCTCGGGCTGCCGCAAGACAAGCGGAAATTTGATCTAATCGTTGTAACGCACGTGGATGAAGATCACATTGGCGGGTTGCTTACCTGCCTCGCTGAAGCAGATTCGATCACTGGATTTGAAACGAAGGACGTCTGGTTCAACGGTTTCGAACACCTTGGTGGCAAGTCCATTGTGACCGAACTGAATCTCGAGCCGCTGGGCCCTGTGCAGGGAGAAAAGCTCTCGCAATGGCTTCGGGCCCAGGCCTGGAACAAGGCCTTCGCAGGCGCTCCGGTGCAGCGAGTACCTGGCGAGGTGCCGCAGACAGTGACATTGCACGATGGCCTAAAATTGTCCGTATTGGGCCCAACCCCTGAACGACTCGAAGCATTGATCGACACCTGGAAAGATGATGTCAAAACCGCCATCGAGAAAGGCCGACTCGACGAGGCGATGGTATCCCCTGGGCTTGAAGTTCAAGGTAGTAACGATCCGCCGGACCTCGATAATATCGATGATCTCAATGACCTGGCGACAAAAAGCGACAAAAAGGACGAAGCCAAAGCGAACGGCACAAGCATTGCACTGCTTCTGGAATACAAGGATCGAAAAATTATTCTCGCGGGGGATGCGTACTCAGACGATCTTATCGACGGAATACATGCCGTGAGCCCTAACGAGCGCCTCCATCTCGACGTTCTCAAGCTGCCACACCATGGCAGCAAAAACAACGTACACATCGACCTGATCGAATCCGTCGAATGCGATCGCTGGCTTATTTCCAGCGACGGTACGCGTTTCAGGCATCCCGATGCCGAGGCGATTGCGCGGATCCTGGCTTTCTGTACAGTTGCCACCCCGTTGCTCTGTTTCAACGTGCCCAGCAAATACAACGGCTGGTGGGACAATCCGGAGTGGTTCGACCAATTCGATTACGACGTCGAATACGGCACAGTAGATGATGGCCTGACGATCGATTTATCGAGCTAACGGCGCCTGGCGATTGGTTGATCGGCTAAGGCCGATCTTCACCCTTCGGGCAGCTTCGCTGTCCTGATTCGCTTCGGCAACTGGATACCAATTGCCATTTCAGGATAGCTGTTGCTGCAGCCATTAATGTATCGTTGAGTTGAACACGCTGCCCGGCCCGACCAGGCCATCGATGCGACCTTACCGGTAAACAGCACATAGCCGATGTTATGGACAGGATCGACTAAAGAGCGACTCCTATCGTAGTCCAACCTGCGTGAACTAGCTCTGCATTGTCCTGCAAACTGGGCAACGGGTACCCCGGTAACTTATTGAAAAATATAGCCAGAAGTTTTCCACCTGCGTTCTGAAAATTCGCGTGTTGGCAGTTTAGTCGAGACGCGCGGCGGCGCCAGCAAAGCCGCTTAGATGACAGTTGCGAGAAGGAACAAGGCAGCCGCCGCAAGGAAGATCAGGGGACACAATCTCATTGGCAGTATCGTCGTCCTCGCGCCCGTAAATAGTGAAATGCCAGCCATCACAACCAGCACCGCGGAACAGGCCCGGTACACGATCACTGCAGCTTGTCCTTCAGGGTGCGTAAGCGTCGTCATCAATATGACGAGTGTCCCTATGAATATGAGCAGGACGCCTTCCATGAGCCATTCCATTAACAACGTACGTCTGTTGTCAGCGGAGATGGGACCGAACCCATCAACGATCGATCGAGTCGGAATCACAATGTGTGCAATGCCCCAGATAATGACAACGGCGGCGCCGGCGTAAAGCATTATCTCATTCATCGCGGGGTATCCACGGGAGCTGCCGAGCTCGTGCAGGGCTTTTGGTTGGCAACAGGCATTTTCCATCTGCCCGCATTTCAGCACGATCCGCAGTTGTACTTAGTGCCTGACTTCAGCGTAGCACTCGGTACGATTTTCGGCCTGGCTCAGGATTGCGCGCGGGAGCGAGCGTTGGCGTTGCAACCGGAGCGGGTTTTTTTTCAATGACCCGGCAGCAATCCACGACGCAGCGCGCGCCCTTGAATGGCAGACACTATGCGAGCTGACCGGCCCTTCCCGAACTAAAAATAAGGCGGATATCACGCCTTCATCAAGCACCTCTCGTTCACACCCGCTGCAATCGAAGCTGAGGCAAGCGCCGGTAGTCATCGGCGCCTGTCTCGCGGCAAGGACGCAAATCTTTCATGGAAGAACCCGACACGGGAGGGGAAATAATGAACACGATTTCGCTTCAACGACAGCTTCTGATCGCAGGTCTGCTGGCGATGCTCGGCGCTTGCGGCGGTGGTGCCGGTGGCAACGGCGAAAGCCAGTCAGCCGGCGCGGTGCAAGTCGCCCAGGCATCGTACGACGCGATGGAAGGTACGGTCGTAAACATTCTCGTCAACCGCAGCGGCGGCGCTTCGGGAACGCTGACGGTGCAGTATGCCACGGCGGACGACACGGCCCGGGCGGGCTCGGACTATGCCGCAGTGAGCGGTACCCTGTCCTGGCCCGACGGCTGGTCGGGCAACCGCACGGTTAGCATCGCCATCACCGACGACAACGCGGCCGAAGGGCTCGAGTCGTTCGCGCTGATCCTGAGCAATGTCTCGGGCGGTGCGATGGGCGCCAATTCGTCGGCGACCATAGACATCATCGACAACGATAACGTGGCGGTCACGGCAGTCGGCGAAATCACCGAACTGGCCAGCGTCACCATCAACGGCATACGCTACGACACAAACGCTGCCAGCGTCCTGGTCAACGGCCAGCCGGCGATCGCCGATGACCTGGAACTCGGACAGATTGTCGCGCTGGAGGGCGACGTCAATTTCAGCACCGCGACCGGCACGGCAGATGCAATCCATTACGCCGCATCGGTCATCGGCCCGGTCGAGAATGTCGATGCGACGCTCGGACGACTCATCGTCATGGGACAGACGGTGCTGGCAGATGACGATACGGTTTTTGGCCCGGATATCGATCCCGGCACCTATGTGGGACTGTCTCCAGGCACGACGGCGCAGATCAGCGGCTTTCGCAATGCCGACGGCGACATCCTGGCCACACGCATCGATGCCGATGCCACGAGCGCCAGCGTACAACTGATCGGCACCGTTACTGGACTGGACCCGGCGAGCATGTCGTTCGCGATCGGCCGGCTAATCGTCGATTACAGCAGCGCGACACTCATCGACTTGCCGCTGGGAATGCCGGCCAACGGGCTACTCGTCATGGTTCGTGGCGCGCTGACGGACGGCATCCTGGTCGTGGATGAAATCTCGGCCAATACTTACCAGGCCGCTGCCCGCGATACTCGCGGGCACTTCGCTGGCGTTGTCACCCGGTTTGCGTCGTTGACTGACTTCAGCCTCAACGGTCTCGATGTCACGACGAGTGCGAACACGCGCTATGTGAACGGCGCATCAGCCGACCTGCAAGCCAATGCGGAAATCACTATCGACGGGCACACCAGCATGGACGGGAAGTCCATGCTCGCGTACCTCGTCACGTTCGGCAGACCCGTCTTCGACCGCAGGACTACCGCCTACGATTTCGACGGATTTACCGAAGTCGTAGTGCACAGCTTGTCCCGCGTCACCGTCACTCGAGGCGCCGAATACTCGGTGCAGGTTACGGCAGGCGCGGGCGCTCTCGGCGAGCTGCAAGTGACACAGACAGGCAACCGGATCAGCCTCGGGCTGGGCAACAATCAGGTCTTCAACGCGGCTATCACGATGCCCGTGCTCGACAGAATCGAGATCGGTGGCAACGCGCTGGCTCACGTTACCGTCGAGGGTTTCGAGCAGCCTCAGATGACCATGGTTGTGGACGGCGTCAGCACGCTGTCGGGCGCGGGGCTGCAAATCGGCAATCTGACCGCCACCGTGTCCGGTGTGAGTTCGCTTAACCTAGGCGCCATAAGGCCAATCGGCGGGGCGAGCATCGCAATCAACGGCGTCAGCCAGGCAACGCTGAACATGGCAGCCGGCTCGACGATGTCGGGCTCCGTACGTACGGGCCAGGGTACCGGCACATCCCGGCTTTACTACTACGGAACCGGCGTGGCGGTGAACGTCACGACTGACGCCCTGTCGAGCATCGTCCGCCTCGGCGATACCCGGCTGTAAGTTTAGCGGGAGCCGAAGGCAGACGAGGGAGCGCATGGCAGTGCGCGGTATCGAGCTTCGGATCATGCCGGTGGCCGTGGCTGTGCTTGCATGGCCGACGCGTGCGGAGGCAAACCTCTTCGAGGGGTGTGTTGCGCAGGGATTTGTAAGGAAATGTTCGTATTGAAGGCTCACAGGGCCACGAGTAGCCTGAACCCGGGCAAAGGCGGCGTACCGATGGAACATCGAATCGTGCGACAGAGGCGTAATGTTCGGGCCGTGGTAATGCTGGTGCTCGGCGTCCTGGCGCCAGCCACAATCCACGCGCAACAGCCGATAGTCCCGCTCCAGCTCAGCATCGCTGACCCCGGCGCCCGCAGCATGGGGTTTGGTGGCGCATTCGTGGCACTGGGCGACGATGCAACCGCAGCATTTGCGAACCCGGCCGGGCTGGTCCAGCTGTTGAAGCCGGAGTTTTCCATCGAAGGCAAATGGCGGAGCTACTCCGAATCCTACACGCGCTCCGGGCGGATAGAGGGCCCGCCCACGGGTATTGGTATCGACACCCTGGAAGGCCTCGCCGCAGCGCGCTCGAACAAGAGCATCACCGGCTTGTCATTTCTTGCTTTTGCATATCCGTTCGAGAAAGGATCGCTTGCGCTATTCCGCCACGAGTACGCAAGGCACGAATTCAGCGGCGCCACGCAAGGACTGTTCGGAGCTGGATCCGATTGCTGCCAACCCCGTTACGTCGATCAACAGGCATCGAGCAAGCTGGAGTTCGTGAGTTTCGGCATCTCTGGCGCCTATCGCGTCAACGACACGTTCAACATCGGGCTCGGACTCGTTTATCACGATACCTTGCTCGTTGCAGACGTCTCCCAGTACTTCCCCGACGACGACACGCCCCTGAGCCGCTACGAGGCCAATTCCTATCTCGCCGATCGACTCATTCTTAGCCAGCGCAGCATTTCCTCGGATACTGACCTGACGCCGACAGTCGGTTTCCTGTGGCGCCCGACCGACAGCTGGAGCGTTGGCGGTGTCTACCGGGGCGGGCTGGAGACGAACTACCGGGTCGAAGCGCGTGCAGGTGAGGCCGGCGACTTCGGCGTACCGCCCGGCGAGATTATTTTCAGCGCGACAACAAGACCGATCGAATTTCCCGATGTTTACGGAATGGGTGTTGCCTACCGCCGCCCGGACGGACGGTTCACGGTGAGCTTTCAGTGGGACCACATCGAGTATTCGAGCATCCCGAAGAGCCTCGAACTCGACGACCAGACGCTCGATGACGCCGACGAATGGCACATCGGCGCCGAGTACGTTTTCTTAAACGCGGCACCCGTCGTCGCCTTGCGCTTCGGTGCGTGGCTGGACCCGGATCACCAGATGCGGGCGACGTCCGACGACCCGTATACACGCGCGCTACTTCCTCGCGGCGAGGACGAATGGCACCGCTCGGCAGGCCTGGGCCTCGCGATGCGGCGTTTCCAGGTGGACCTTGCCGTGGACCTCGCCGATCGCCTCGACACGGTGTCCCTGTCTGCCGTCTACAACTTCTAGGTCGGAGCGATGATTGAAGGCACGGTAAGCAGAAACATTCGAATCGAGCAGCGCCTTGCCCGGTCCGGAGCCGTGGTCTTTCTCCTTGTTAGTCTATTGACAGCAAATGTCGCCTCGGGGCAGGAGGCCGCCACGCCTTTGCAATTCAATTTCTCCGACCCCGGTGCGCGCAGCATGGGATTCGGCGGGGCCTTTGTGGCACTGGCCGACGATGCGACCGCGGCATTTGCAAACCCGGCGGGGCTCGTGCAAATACTGAAGCCGGAGTTGTCACTCGAAGTGCGCCACTGGCGTTACGCGACGCCCTACACCGAAGGCGGCAGAGTAGAGGGACTGCCCAGCGGTTTCGGTATCGATTCGACTGTGGGGCTGCGAAAGGCAACATCGAACGACGATATCGCCGGACTTTCATTCGTATCGCTGGTTTATCCAAAGGACAACTGGTCAGTGGCACTGTACCGGCACAACGCCGCCAACTTCGAATTCTCCAGCGAGACACAGGGACTATTCGGCGGCGGCACAGACTGTTGCCAGCAGCGCGATTTTGATATGCGCACGACAAACGACATGAACATTGTCAGCTATGGAATTGCCGCGGGCTATCGGGTCAGCGACCGTTTCAATCTCGGGCTCGGCGTCGCCTACTACGATGCCTCGTTCATCTCGAATACCACGCTGTTTCGCACGAACGACGACACGGCTGCGAGCCTTTTCGAAGCTAACGCCTATCTTCCCGAACGCACCGTGCTCAACGAGCGGATCGGTTTCGACGATTTCGACACCGCCTTTTCGGCGGGATTCCTGTGGAAGCTCTCGGACGCCTGGCAGATTGGCGGCGTTTACCGCCAGGCGCCGGAATTGAATCTCGATGTCGAGCTGACTGCAGGCGCGTCGTTCAGTCCCGACGTCGCGCCCGGGGAGCTTCTGCTGCGCCTGGACGCAAAGGTCGAATTGCCGGAGATCTACGGCCTCGGAATCATGTACCGGGATACAGACGGTCACCTCACGGTCAGCTTCCAGTGGGACCGCATCAATTACTCAAGCATCGTGGACAGCCTGAAGCTCGACGACCGCGCGATGGATAACGTCGACGAGCTGCACCTCGGCATGGAGTATGTCTTTCTCGGTACGACGCCGGTCATCGCACTGCGTTTCGGCGCCTGGCTGGATCCCGACCACCGGATGCGCAACACCAGCGACCGGGTCTTCGCCGAGGCCCTGTTGCCGCGTGGCGATGACCAGATGCACTACACGGCGGGCCTGGGTGCAGCCATGCAACGCTTCCAGGTCGACTTTGCGGTGGACTTCGCGGACGAACTCGAAACGATCTCGATGTCCGCAATCTATAACTTCGATTTCTAGCTAGGCGAACTTGTCGACCGCGTAGATGAGCACGGCGATAGCGAGTATGACCGCGATTACGTAGTTGAGCCTGCGGTGCGTCCGGCCTGCCGCAAGGCTGCTGTGGTCCACCTCGGTTTCGCGCATCACGCCTTCGGGTGTCAGCTCGAAAACCCACGCCAGGAAAAGCGCAAACGGGAAGCCGAGAGCGAGCAATGCGACCAGCAACTTGCCCGCCCATTCCGGAACCTGCAGAAACTGGAACAGAATCTCGCCGAGCTGCAGCATCAGCCAGCCGGCAACGACGTAGATAATGCCAACACGAAAAACATTGCGGCGTTTCAGTTCGGTAAGAAATCCTTGCGCTGCGCGTGCTGTGTCGGCTGCCGCACCCTCATCGCCGATCGCAATCGCCGCCGTCGCGGTGGGTGGCAATACCGGTTCCTTCGTCGACCGGAGCCAGCGGCGGAAGAAGCTGTTTGCCAGTTCGAATTGCGTGTTGTTCGCGCTCCGAATGAAACCGAGATCTTCGAGGCGGCGCAGGTTGCCCGAGAGCGCGTCGGGGTCGAGCGTGCAGGTGGCCGCAATCGAATCAGTCGTTGCGGGGGATTGCCGGGCGATCGTCTCCACGATGCCTCTTTCTGCTGGCGAGAGCATCTCGAAATCGACCGAAAAGAAATAGCTCACCATTCGGTCGGTAGCAACCCGCTCGATAGCTTCCTCGAGCGAGCCGATCTCGAAGTAGCGTTTGCAGACGAGCTGCACGAGGAAGGGATGGTTGTCACAGTGTACGAGGATCCCGTCGGCGACGCCGTCGGCATAGTGCGGCTGCTGCGACGGAGCCAGGTGAGACTGCTCGATCAGCGAGCGTGCCTCCTCGTCCGAAAACCGCTGGATATAAAGGGGGGGCGTGAAGCCATGCAGGAAGGGCGAGGTGTCTTCGCGACTGTTGGCGAGCGCCCACAGGCGGACCGTCGAAGCCAGCACCGTGCGTATATCCTCACGACTCTGCATCGCATGGCGCAGCTTGCGCAACAGGGACGGGTCCTTGCGTTGCAGTTCGATCAGCTCTTCGACTTCGTCACAAAGCAAGAGGAGTTTCATCTTTCTGCTCCGGAGTTGCCGCCGGAGCCGCTCGATCGACACGAACAAGTCGTCCGACTCGACATCGGCAAGTGCGATCCCTGCACGCTCCAGCCGCTCGTCGGCGTCCAGAAGTGCGTCGGCAAAATTGCGGTGCAGCTCGGCGGGTGAGTCCGCGCCCTGGAAGTCCCAGAATATCGGCATGTAACTGCGGTCCGGATCCGTCTCCGCCATGTACTCGATCTGCTTCAACAACGAGGTTTTGCCGATCCGGCGCGTTCCCAGCAACCAGATGCAGTTCCTTGGCCCGTCGAGGATCTCGGAGATCTGCGCCGAGCGGCCATAAAAACGTTCGCCGCGCACCCATTGCCCGACGACAAAAGGCACAACCGGTGTCTGGGCGTCACCGGGCGGGCGCGGCGCAGCGGTTTCCATCCCGTGGACGGTGACGAGCAGCCGGTAACCGCGCTTGGGCAGCGTCTCGATAGGCTTGAAATCGGTGTCGCCGGCGTCCGGGCCGACGTCCTTCAGGCCGGAGCGCAACTGGTAAATGCAGCGGCTCAGCGTGTGTTCGGTCACGACGACGCCTGGCCAGACGCGCTCGAGCAAATCGTCCCGCGAGACGACACGGCCCGGGTGTTCGGCAAGGACCGAGAGCACCTCCATGACCTTGGGCTCGAGGCGAACAATCCCGCCAGGACCGGAGACCGTGCCTTCACGAGGATCCATGATGAATCGGGGAACTGTCTTTGTCTCGCTGCCCAATCTGGTCCACCCCGCCGCCGGGAGAAAAGCGGCGCTCCATGCCGTTCGCTCAACAGCTACCACGCGGGCAATGCGCCAGCAAGCCGTGGATGTACCTAGGTGCATTGCATGCGCGGCCCCGAGAAAGAAATCAGACCGATGTAACGCCGTCATCAAGCGCAGGCATGGCCGTATGCGTTCAATGTAGGTGTATCAGCAGGAGGTGAATCATGAACACGAAAACCATTGGATTGAGGCGTACTTTCGCGGCCTGTTTCGGCCTGCTTTTCGCCTGCTCCGGCGGGGACATCAGCTTCGAGATCTCCGGGCCGGGCATTACGCCAAACTTGCCGCCGTGGTCCGACGAGCCAATTAGCGCGCACGGCGTGAATACCGGATACGCTGCGGTTGTCGTCAACGGCGTTAACTACGGCTACAGCCATGCAATCGTTACGGTCAATGGCCGGGCGGGCACGGTATCGGAGCTGCGGCGAGGCCAGGTGCTCATTGTCCGCGGGCAAACCGTCAGCGGCAACTTCTCGGCTACGGCTGATCGAATCGATTACGACGCCAGGGTGATCGGCCCCGTGGAGAGTATCGGTGCGTCCGGCAATCGCATCAACGTGATGGGACTAACGGTGATTACGGATCCCGGCACCGTCTTCGCAGCCGGAATCGATCCCGCGAATCTCACCGGGCTTGCGGTGGGCGCAATTGCCGAGATCAGCGGCTATTCGCGCGCCGACGGCACGATCCTGGCGACGCGGATCGACAGGGCCGCCGGCATTACCGATATGCAATTGATCGGTGAGGCCGCGGACGTCGATCTCGCGAACCTGCGATTCAAGGTGAACGGCCTGACCGTCGATTACAGTGCTGCAGTGATGATCGACCTGCCCGGCGGCGCACCATCGAACGGTATGACCCTCAAGATGGTTGGCGACGTTGCGGACGGGCGTTTCGTCGCCGAACAGCTTGCTGACGTTCCTCGACTGGCGGTGAGTCCGGGCCGGCGTGTGCAAACAGAGGGTCTGATAACGCGCCTCGATTCCGCGCGGGAGTTTTACGTCAATCACGATGCCATAGTGACCGATGCGGGGACGGTCTATCGCAATGGCGGCCAGGGAGACCTCGTGCTGAACGCGAGGCTCGTTATCGATGGCCGCGCCACGTCCGGCGGACGCATTGCGGCGGACCGCATCTCGTTCGAGTAGGGCCCGGCTGCGGAAATTTCGTATTGTGCGGGTATGGGCTGTGTGCAGTAGTCCGGAGATGACGGTGCGTCGAGTTATCGCTGTTCTCGTAGCCGCTATGGCGCTGCTACTGGCGCCGCTGCCGGCCAGTGCCGATACGTGGTACGAACACTACTTCAAGGCCGAACAGGCTCTCGGCGAAGAGGACTGGGCACGGGCCGTTAAGGAAATCAACGAGGCTCTCGAGAAAAAAGGCGACTCCGGCGCGCGCGTGCGTAGCTATGGCATGAATGTCATTGCCTATTATCCCTATCTCAAACTGGGCATCGCGTATTACCACCTGGATCAGTTCGCTGCGGCCCTGCAGGCGTTCGAGACGGAGGCCCGGCTTGGCGCCATCGCGCAATCGGACGATGCCCTCGAAGAGCTCGAACGCTACCGCCGGCTCTCGCTGGATGCACAGCAGGCGGCCGCCGCTGCGGAGCAAGAACGAATTCGCATCATTGTCGCGGACAGCCTGGGTCGTGCAAAGGTGATGGAAGATCAGGGCCTCCTCGGCGAGGCGATGGCGGCTCTCGATCAGGCCCTCGCCGTAGCGCCCGACGATGCCGATGCGCGGGCAGCCATGCACGAGTTGCGCCCGCGCTTCGCCGCGTGGCAGCGGGAGCAGGAAATCGACGAGCAGGTAACCCGGCTGGTGGAGGATGCCCGCGACCTGGTTGATCGGGGTCAATTCAGCGCAGCCGCCAGCCTGCTCCGGCAGGCCCTGTTTCTCAAACCGGACGCCGGCGTCCAGCGGCTTTTCGATGCAGCGCAGCTAGGCTTGCTCGCCGAAATCGAGGAAGCGCCTGACGGCGAGGCCGTCCGGACAGATATCGCAGTGTCCCTGGACGAGGTACGGCGGCTCGAATCCGCCGGTCGGTTCCGTGCAGCACTGGAGCGGCTGCAGAGCATCATTGCCGTGATGCCGTCGAATGTTGAGGCGCTGTCGATCCAGCGCCGGTTGTTGCAGGCACAACAGGCGGCCGAAACCGAGCGCGTCCGGCGGGCGACAATCGAGAGATTGCTTGCCGAGGCCGGGAAGCAGCTTGATGCCGGGTCGGCGGAAGCGTCCCTGTCCCCGGCGAACCGGGTTCTGGCGCTCGACCCTGCAAATGCAACGGCACTGTCGTACATCGCCCGGGCTTACGGTGCGATCAGTCAGAGGCTTCTCGGTAGCGTGCCGAGGGGCAACATCCCGCCAGCGATACGTTTCGTGGACCTGCGCAGAGAGGATGACGAAGGCAGGTTAGTACAGACAGTCACGTCTCCGGAGTTCTTGCTGAGCGGCGTCATAATCGACGACTCAACCGTCGAAGTCGATTTTGACGGCGCCCAGGATGACGACTTCGACACGCGCCTCGACAGCCAGCCGCTCGGTGACTTTTACCTGACCGAATTCAACGTTGAGGCAAGACTGTCTCCGGGCATCACGACTATCCGGCTCGTGGCTACGGACTCGCTCCAACTCAGCTCGAGTAGCGAGTATGCCGTGGTGTACGTGCGTCCCGTGTTCCGGTCGCCGGGGTTCCTGGCATCGCTGGCAGGCATCGGCCTGTTGCTTGGCGGCACGCTGGTCTGGCGGCGCTACCGGCGGTATCGGCAATTGAGAAAGCGCAGGTTCAATCCGTATGTGGCTGGGGCCCCGATCCTGGAAGAGGACATGTTTTTCGGCCGTGCCGCACTGATCGACCGGATTCTGCAGACCATCCACAACAACAGCCTTCTGATCTACGGCGAGCGACGCATCGGCAAGACGTCAATCCAGCACCAGGTGAAGAAGCGCCTGGGCGAACTCGACGACCCGGTCTACGAATTCCACCCGGTGTTTATCGACCTGCAGGGCACGCCGGAATCCCGATTCTTCCAGACGATCGCCGAGGATATTTTCCAGGAGCTTGCGCCGCATCTGGGCGGACTCGCCCCGGGCAAGGATCTTTCCGAAGACTATTCGTATCGGGACTTTGTGCGCGACCTCCACGCCATCCTGAAAGTACTCAGGAGTCGAACGTCAAAAAAGGTCAAGCTCGTGTTGTTGATCGATGAAGTCGACGTACTCAACGATTACGATCCCGCAATCAATCAAAAACTCCGCAGCCTCTTCATGAAAAGCCTGGCCGAAAACTTGGCCGCCGTCGTGTCGGGCGTGGAGATCAAGAAACGCTGGGAGCGGCAAGGTAGTCCCTGGTACAACTTCTTCGAGGAGATCGAAGTTGCGCCATTGGAAACGTACGACGGGCTAGAACTTATCCGCCGCCCGATCCGCGGCATCTTCAAACTCGACCGGGGCGTTGCCGAGAAAATTCTTGCGATCACCGGCGGCAAGCCGTACCTGATTCAGAAGATCTGCATATCACTGGTTACACGCCTGTACGAGCAACACCGGCGAAGAATCACGTTGGCAGATGTAGAAGCCGTAGCCCTGTCGAAAGCGTCTTGATATTCGGCCCGGAGATCTCGGCGAGCGCGGTTGCCTCCAGAGCGGGGACCCGTCGCCGCTTGCGTTCGGCGCAACCCGAATGCAAGCGACTGATACGTTCCTCGTTATGCCGAACCATGCCGCGAATGACCTGGCGCGTCTCGCTCATGATCCGGTCCGCCTGTTGCTCGCTTTGTGCAATCGTCGCGAGTGCGTCCTGTTCGGCGTCCAGGACGAGCGCTATTGCGGTGTCGACTGACAGGTCAGTGTCAGTCCTGGCATCCACGAAATCATTCTCGGGACGTGGGTTCTGGCTGGCAATACGTCGTAGTACCAACCGCAAGATGTTGAAACGGCAGGGGTATGTTGGGTCGACAGACGCACGCAGTGCGAGCCGGCGCAGCCAGCGTTCCATTCCGTCCCTGGCCACCACTTCCAAACAATTTCCGGTTGCGCCCATTCGTGCAAAGAATTTTTGTCAATTCAAATCGCCAACCAAAAAGTCTGTTGCTGCTGCAATCGCCCCCAGGAAATCTTCAGACGTATCAAAGTAAGACAATCCGTGTTTTTCACATTCGTTCCTGATCGTCTTGCTATAGGCGATCATATTGCCGATATGGTCCCTGATGTATTCATCCGATTTATTAGTCAGCCAGTCGTTCTCCCCACCGCCGTGCTTTCTGACGAGCGCAACCTTGTCCTCTACGTCGATTTCGGTGTAACCCACAAACACCGCCTTGATCTTGTCAGGATGTTTTTCGACTAAATCTGCGGCCAACCGGGGAAGCATTGCTTCGCCCTCGATCACATAATCCATGCCATCTACGAGCATGCACTCGATCATGCCCAGCAAAAAAGGCGCCATCTTTTCGGCAATTTCATTTGGCCACAGGAGATGATGAATTCCACATTCAGGCATCCCATCGTTAAACCCCATCATCAGCCAATCAAGAGACAGGTACGGAATCCGTCTGTCGGCGAGGAGTCTTTTGGCGATCAGCGTCTTGCCGGACCTGGAGGTTCCGCTTACAAGAAATAGCATGTCACTCAGCAACGAATTACAACCACGCGATTCTATCGCATCGTTGAAGCAGGGTGGCAGCCGCTTCGGCAAGTGCGGCCCCCTCGCCATACGAGAATCCACCTCGACACCGGTGGTCTACGATGAGTTGCAACGCATGGCGCGACGCCTGTTTTGCTCGGAAAAGAATTCACATACGCTGCAGCCGACAGCGCTGGTGGTGGCCGTCCCGTTGCCTTGACCTCAATGCGCGCAAACTCCAGCGCCTGAAGCTCCAGCGAGTCGACGCATGCGCCGATCACCCGGACCGCATTATCCTCGCCAATCAACTCGTCCAGACGTTCCGGAAACAGCGTCCCCCTGATCACGGCTTTGCCCTCGTATATTCAAAAAAAATACCCGCAACTAAGTGCGGGTATTCTTTCAAAGACCCCAGACTACATACGCAGTCTCGAGAGTCTGCCCCTTTTCTAATTGTGCGGCATTGCACAGTTCCGTGGGAGGCCGCCATGCGGGCGACGCGCTTCAGGGCTGGACTGTCACCTGCATGCTCGCGGCGCGCGACGCATCGAAGCTGCGACCGTGCGCATCCTCGCGCGGCGTTACCGTCAGCGTGTAGTTGCCGGCCGCCGGCCACGTCAGGTTTATCGCCGTCTCCGCCATTGGCGCACCAGTGCAGTTCTGCCCGGAGGCCGCCGTGCAGCCGGACGGGCTCCTGCGTGCGGTGCTCGCCGCCGAGCTCGCATTGCCGGTCCATTGCATGCGGTACTTCATCGTGTCGGCATAGGGATAGCAGGCCGGCATGCGCATCGTGAAGTTCGCCGGCATCCCCGCGCGCGCCTGGTTCGGCCCGGCGACGATCGGTATGAACGCGGTCGAGCCGACCAGGTCCTTGAACCAGATGTGCTTCTCGCTCACCGGCCAGGACGTGTTCGCAACTTTTTGCCCGCCGGCCAGCGCCTCGGCGCGCACTTCGATGCCCCAGTCGAGGTCGGCGGCCAGCGCATACTGGTTGCCCGAGGCGGACGAGCCGTCGCTGCTCTGCACCGCGTAGGCCGCGCCGCAGCCATGCACCTGGCCGAGCAAAAAGGGCTGCGGGCCTGCGCGCGCGACCAGCATCTTGTAGTTGAGGCCGAGACTTAAAGCGGCATAGATCGCGGGCTTGATGCGAATCCGGCCGTCGAGCCGCACCGACTCGACGCTCGTGACGGGTGCCGGTACGCCGGCGGTGTTCACATCGCAGCCGTGACCGCTACAGCTGAACTTGAACCGGCTCTGCTGCGCGGTGTGCAGCAGCACATTGCCTTCGATCTTGCCATTGCCATCGACGCGCAATGTGCCGTCGAGGTAGACGCTGACATCGACCACGGCAACGGGCACGCCGGCAATCACGACCGGGATGACGGCGACCGGTATCTGCACGCCGCCGGCCGGTGGCACGGTGAACAGCTGGTCGAATTCGCCGGTGGCGACGACGTTGGCGTTGAAGATGCCGTCGACGTCGAGCTTGCCGTCGGCGCCGAGGCTCTTCGGGCGCACGGCAAACGGCATGCAGGGAATGTAGAACACACTGAACTCGACCCGCGAGTCGACCTCGACCGGCAGCCCGACCGTGATCGTGCCGGTCACGCGGCCGGATGCGCTGCCGCTGCGATTGCTGCTCTGGCTGCTGCTCTGGAAACTGACCGGGATGACGGTTGGCAGGAAAAACTTCACGGGTGCCGTCGCCGTTAAGGTCTTTTCCTGGAAACAACTCTGCAGCTCGGCCACGTTGTCGACGAGCCGCGCCCATTCGTCCTCGATGTCCTTCAGCGCCTTCTGCGCGGTCTTCGTCGCATCGTCGATCGCATCGCTGACTTCGTTTTTCACGCAGCCCATCGATATGTGCTTCGTGCTGCAGCCCTTCTTCTTCGGCTTGCCGTCGTCCGAGGCTGCCTTGCGCAGCTTGTCGCGAATTTCGGGCGGCAGGGATTTCGCCCAGTCGGCGGCCTGCTGCGGCACGACGATGTAATCGTCCAGTGCCTCGGGCCCGAGTGCACGCGCCTGCAGCCAGAGCATGTCTTTGGCCTCCTGCGGTATGCCCGTGGCCTTTTTGATCGCATCGAAGCCGTGCAGCTGCAACATGGCCTTGTTCTGCACCTGCATGAGCGAGTCCGGGCCATCCTTCCAGTCTTTCTGCGGCAGCATCTGCACGGCACCGAAAGAAATCTTCGGCACGCCCGAGTTGATGCGCGCGATTTGCGGCGCCGAAGCGAGGGCCTGTTGCTGGCTCTGTGCGGGCGCCGGAGCAGGCGTACGAACAGGAGCAGGAGCGGGCGCCGCCGCGGCCGGCGCTGCGGGCTTCGCCGTCGCGATGCGCAGGATCCTGCAGCAGTTCTGCCGGCCATCGAGCGACACCTGGCCGGTGTCGAAGTTCGCGTACACGGGTGCGCCTACCTTAAGGCTGCGCAGCATTGCCGAGTCCGTAACCTGGAACTGGAAACTGCGCGCGCCCTGGTTTTCCTTCGCGGTCACGAGGCCGCCGGCCGCGATTTCGGTCACGCCGCAACAGGGCGGCGCTGCTGTTGCCGGTGCGGCGCTGCAGGCTAGCAGCACGAGTGCGCACGCAACGGCGATGCGTGCGTGACGATTGTCCGATCGGTGTTCGTTCTTCATGTCGGTTCCTTGTTCATGTCGGTTCCTTAGGGCCTGAGCACGCAACGCACTTCACGTTGACTGATCGTGCAATTCTTGACTTCACGGTGAATGTCATAGCGGTATTCGGCGACGAGCTCGCCCTGTCGGTATATGCACCAGATGCGCTGGTCGTAGGACTTCGCCTGCTCGAAGCGGCCGACACCCGTGGTGGTCGTTTGCGAGTTGTAAGAGGGCGCCACCGTGATCTCGACACGACCGCCATCGCCCGGGTCCTCGGTGTACGGGACGTTCATTTTAAATTCCCAGTCGACCTTTTTGATGCGCGCCTCTGTGGGGCAGGTAAAGACAACGCTGATTTCCTCTCCGGACGTCGATGCCGATGCACTCGCTGCACTGCCTGGAGTGGCCGTGGCGCTGACCGGCTCAATTCTCAGGATGCGCAGCGGAACAGCTGCGATGCCCGGCCTCGCCGGCGACAGAAATACCGTCTTGCCGTCAAGGTCGGCCGAAATGAGCTGTCCCACCTTGAGCGACCGGAGCTGAGCCGCATCCTTCACCTGGAACTCAAAGCCGCGACCTGTCGCAGTTACACGGCCAATGACCGAACCCGTTCGGGCGTCGACGGAGTGTATTTTCGCCGCCACCGGTTCGGCGGCCAGCGCGGTCGTGGTTAATGCCGCGGTGCACAACAGAATCAACAACAGTGCGCGCGCTTTCATTGCGCCACCCCGAAGTCCCGGAACGACTGCACGCTCGCCCGCGACGCCTCGACCTGGGTGCTGAGCTCGAGCAGCGCGGCGGCAACCGAGTCGGCATCGCGCGCCTCGCGCAGGTTAGCGAATGCCTGCTTCAGGCCGCTGCCCTGCGCGGAAAGATCGCTGAACAGTTTCAGGCCCTCGATCAGCAGGTTGAGGTTGCGGTGCTTGCTGCCGAGCGCCGGCAGGCCGCTCGACACGTAGTCGACGCCCTGCTCGAAGTCCTCGAAGTCGGGATAGTTCGTCTCGACCCAGCTGCCGCTGTCGTCGGCCGGCCAGCTGTCGGTGGCCTCGAAGCTTGCCTCCATCGTGTCGAGCCCGGCCTCGAGTTCGCCGAGCTGCTCGATCACGCCGTTCGCGAGCGGCGGCATCGGCACCATCGCGACGGAGTACGGCGGATTCGGGGCCGATTCCGGCACGATGCGATAGCGATAGATCATGCCGTGATCGCCCACCGCGTAGGCGACGTCGCGGCGCGGCAGGCTGAAGGCGTTCGGGAAGGCGGGAAAGTCGAGCCGCCGGCTCGACCAGCGGCGCCCGCCGTCGGTCGTGAAGCTCAGGTCGCTGTACAGCATCGACCAGCCGACCTCCGGGTCGGCGAACGCCATGCGCGGGAACACCTGGGTGGCCGGGATGCCGCTCCAGGTCTGGCCGCCGTCCGTGGTGCGGAACGCGGACTTGCCATAGGCCGTCGAAAAGAAGCCGGTGTTCTCGTCGACGAAGAACAGGCCGCCCTCCGAGCCCTGTTCGTCGGCCACGATCGATACCACCGACCAGTTCGCCCCGCCGTCCACCGACTTCACGAGCAATGCCGCGGTGCCCGGGTAGACGCCGCCGAACGCGTAGATGATCGTCGGCGAGACGACGCGGAGCTTGTAGAGTCGGCAGTCGACCTGGCGCGGCAGGCCGTCGACCGCGACCTTCGCCTTGCACTGGTGCACCTGCTTCCAGGTCTTGCCGGCGTCCTGCGTGCGGTAGACCAGGTTGTCGTTGATGAAAACGCCGTTGCTTTCGGACGAGAACGCAAAGTCTTCGTAATGTTCGTCGATGATGCCGATGCGCTCCCAGCTGTCGCCATCGCGGGTGCGGAACAGGTTGGTCTTGCCCGACACCTGCGTTGCCCAGCCGGCGGTCGGCGACACGAAGTAGAGCTGCTTGATCGCGCGTTCCGTGGAGGCGGGATCGCCGCCAAGCAGCGGCGTCCAGCTCGCGCCCGCATCGCTGGTCTTCAAAATCGTGGCGGCATCGCCGGCGACGTAGCCGGTCTCCGGCGTCACGAAAAACACGTCGGTGAGCTTCAGATCCTCGCTGTAGTTCACCGGCTCCCAGATGCCCTTCATGCCAGCCGTGGCCTGCGACCACGCGGGCGTCGCGTGGCCGAGTGCAATCAGCGCGGCGAAAATCAGATGATGTGCTTGCATGGCTTGGTCCTCATTCGGGTTGCAATAAAACGCCGTCGATCGGCATGGCGTTTCGAAAGGAAATGGTGAGCCTGCGGGTCGCCTGCGGCGGTGCCGCGAACTGCGCCCAGTAGGATTGCCGGGTGCCTGGCGCGATCTCGTCCGGCCCGTGCGAGCCGAGGTAGTCGCCATCGCCATCGGCAATCACGCCGTAGCGAACGCCGGCCTCGAAGTCGATGAGCGACACGTCGCGCATGTCGAGCTCGGCACTGAGGATGCCGAGTGTGCGCAGGCTGACCGGGCGCTCGCTGTCGTTCGCGACCGTGAACTGCAAGCGCACCGAGCGCGAGCCATGCCGCTGCAGCACGAGCTGCTCGGCAAACACGCCGGGCGCCAGCGCATGGCGGGTGCTGTCGGCCGCCGCCATGCCGCCCAGGAAAGCAGAGCCGCAGAGCAGGAGCAGCGTCCACGCCTTGCCCGGTCTCATGCTTCGCCCCATCGTCGGCCCCTTGCGGTTCTTCAGGTTTGCAAAGGGAGTTGCCGATCACGCCTGCGCGTTACAGCTAACCCGGAGGGGCGTATAGTTTTGTCCGGGCCGCAGGCTGGTGAGGAGCCGGATTTGCGCGTCGAAGAACCGCCGAAACATTTCACACCATCCGCCTCCCGGCTAACGGCCGAGGTGCTCGCGGCACGCTTTCAACGCCGACTCCTGATCTTCGCCGTGCACCACCTTGGCAATCGCCAGGATGCCGAGGACCTCGCGCAGGAAACGCTGGCGCGCGTGCTCGCCGCTATGCAGAAGGGCGCACTCGCCGACCCGGAAGCGCTGCCCGCCTTCGTCTACCAGACTGCAAGAAACGTCATGAAGGAGCGCTTTCGCAAGGCCGGTCGCGAAACGCGCGCGATGACGCGCTACCAGCACGAGCCGGCGAGCGAGCCGGGCCCCGATAATCTCGCCGTACTGGTGAGCAGTGAGCGCGGCCGCGAGCTACGTGCCGCACTCGCAACGCTCGCCGCGGACGATCGCAACCTGCTGCAATGGCTCTACGGGCAGGACCTCGATGCAGCTGAGGTCGCCGCTAGGCTCAACATTGCCGCCGGCAATGTACGGGTCAGAAAGCACCGCGCGCTGGCGCGTCTCGCGGCGGCGCTCGGCGAGCGCGGCGCCCGGCATGAAACGAATCCGGCCGAACGGCAACCTGACCCTGGCAAATGATGCGGATAAAAGCGATGCACATTGACGAGCAGCAGCATGAACAAATTCAGGCCTACATCCACGGCCGCATGAGCGCGGACGAGGCGCAGGCCTTCGAACAGGCATTCTTTGCCGACGATGCGCTGCTGGCCGCATTCGAGCGCGCGATCGAGATCCAGGCGGCGACGGAAAAGGCCGCCGCGCAGCCGGCACGCCGTGCCGTGCCGGCCTGGTTCGGCATCGCGGCGACGGTGGTGCTGGCGATGCTCGCACTGGCCTATTACCAGGTGCTGCCGCGCGGCGACGTCGATAACAAGGTCATGCGCGGCGAGTCCACTGAACTGCAGCTCACGATAACGCGGCAGGGCAAGGCACTGGCCGTGAGCTGGACGGCGGTGGCCGGCGCGAGCCAGTACCAGTTCAACCTGTATCGAAGCGATGGCACCGCCGTCAGCGAACAGCGCACCAGCGACACGGCGATGCGCGTCGATCCGGAAGGCGGCGCCGACTACCTGCGCGTGACGGCGCTCGGCGAGCTCGGCAATGTGCTGAGCGATTCGGGCCTGCTGGCGCTGGACGCCGCGGAGTGACGCTCGGCACCTTGCTGTTTGTGTTGATCGGCCTGCAGGCCGACTTCGAGCGGCACGCGGATGCCGCGATGCTGCTGCAGCAGGCCGAGGACCTGCGCGCGGCGCGTAAATGCAACGAGGCGCTCGCGCAGTACCAGGCCGCGGAACTCTTGCTGGACGGCGAGGGCGCCGCGCTTGTCTGGCAGCTGCACTTCGGCCGCACGAGCTGCCTGCTCACGCTCGGCCGTTACGAGGATGTCAGCGCTGCGCTGCCAGAGCTCACGCAATTTGCCGAGGCGGATGCCGCGCGCCTCACGCGCACCGCGCGTCTCGAGGCCGGCATGCTGCACCGGCAGGGTCGTTTGCAGGAGGCGGAGCAGGCGTCGCTGCGCGCCGTGCAGAGTGCGCTGACCGGCGATGACCCGGTGCTCGAGATCGACGCCTACAGCATGCTCGCAACGGTCTATTCGCTGCAGGGCCGGAACCGCGAAGCGACCGAGATCGATGAACGCCTGCTCGCGATGGAACGTACGCTCAGCCGCGGCGCAAAACCGATCGGCCTCGCATTGAACGAACTCGCCATCGACTACCGGCATCTCGGCCGTTACGATGAGGGCCTTGCCCTGTTGCGCGAAGCGCTGGCGCTGTTTCGCTCGATCGATGACAAGGACGGGCAGGCGATGGTGCTGTACAACACCGCGCAGGTGCATGCCGACAATGGCGACGACGAAAGCGCGTTCGCGATGCTGCGCGAAGCGCTCGTGTACTCGGAGCAGCTCGGCCATCTCTACGGCCTTGGCCTGCTGCACACCGGGATCGGCAGCATGCTGGCGAAGGCGGGCAACGCCGCACTTGGCCGCACGCATCTCGAGAAATCGCTCGAGCTCAACCGCAGCGCGACGCAGGCCTATGGCGAGCTGCAGGCATTGCAGGCGCTTGGGCTTCTCGAGCGCAGCGAGAAGAACTACGCTCAGTCGCAAAGCCTGCTGGAAACGGCCGTCAAGCTTGCCGATGACAAGGGCTATGGCGGCGTGCAGGCCTATGCGCGCATCGAACTCGCGCTGACGCTCGCCGAGGCCGGCAACACCGCGCGCGGGCTCGAGTTGCTGGACGAGGCACAGGAGCTCGGTGTTGCACAGGACGATTTCGGCGTGCTGTTCGAGGCGGCGGCTGCGCGTGCCATAGTGCTCGAACTCGCTGGGCAAAACAGTGCGGCCGGCGAATATTATCTGCGCGCCATCGACATGCTCGAGAGCTGGCGCGGCCGCATGCTGTTCGGCGATTTGCTGGTGAGCGTGCCCGAGCGTTACTGGCATGTGTACGAGGGCGCGATCCGTGTGCTAAGCGCGGAGCAGCGCGACTGGGACGCCTTCGTCGTCAGCGAACGTGCGCGCGCGCGGATGCTGCTCGACGTGCTCGCGAACCGGAAGCTCGGGCAGGAATCGGCACCGGAGCGGTCCCGGCTGCGTGCGGAACTGATGAGCGTAGGCGCCGCACTCGTCACGGCGAGCGATGCACGGAAGCCAGAGCTTGCAAGTGAAGCCGAAGCGCTGAGCAATAAATTGCAGAGTCTTGATGAGGCCTTGCGGCAAAGCCAGCCGACCGCGGCGGCCGTCACCTATCCGCTCAACGTCGACCTCGCCGCATTGCGCGCGGCCGCATTGCCGAGTGGTGTGACTCTGCTCGCCTTTTTCTGGGGCGAGCGGGACGTGTATGCGTGGCGCATCGATGCAGAGACCGTGCGCCTGCACCGGCTGGGACCGGCGAAGCCCTTGCAAGGGCAGCTCGACTTCCTGCACGCGGCAATAACGGGTGCGGGCGTCGACTGGCGCCCGGCGGCGGCGCTCGCCTACCGGAACCTGCTCGCACCCGTTCTCGAAAAACCGGCAGGCACGCTGTTCGTGGTCGCGGACGGACCCTTGTTGTCACTGCCGCTCGAAGTGATGCTGCCCGCGGCCGATGGCGATCCGCTCGGCGCGATGCTGCCGATTGCCTACGTGCCGTCCGCCAATGTGCTGGCGGCGATGGCGAGCCGCGGCCCGCCGGCGCCGGCGACGAAGTCGATGCTCGCGCTCGGTTACTCGGCGCAGGGAGAAGAAGGCTATGCGCCGCTGCCGCATGCGACCAACGAGGCGAGCAAAGTCTATGCGCTCTACCGCGACGAGGGTGCGCGGCTTTTGACCGGCCGCAACGCCTCGCTCGCTGCATGGATCGCGGCGGAGCCCGCGACCTACCGGCTGCTGCACTTTGCAGCCCACGCCATCGTCGATGAGCGCCGGCCGGAAAAATCGCACCTGGTGTTTGCAGAAAGCCGGCTCGACCTCTCGACCATTCGCCAGCTGCATTTCAATGCCGAGCTGGTCACGCTGTCGGCGTGCGAGACCGCCGTCGGCCGCCACTGGCGCGGCGAGGGCATGGTCGGCCTCGCACATGCCTTCCTCGAATCCGGCGCACGTGCATTGCTCGCAAGTGCCTGGCGCGTCGACGATGCGCACACGGCGGCGTTCATGCGCGACTTCTACGCCGGGCTCGAGGCCGGCCGCTCGCCGCTCGCAAGCCTGGTCGAGGTACGGCGCAACTGGGTCCGCAAAGCGGGTGCCGATGCCCATCCGGGTAACTGGGGTGGCTTCGTCCTGATCGGCTGGCCAACCATAATGTAGGAGGCGGCCATGCCGGCGACCCTACCATGGACCCCACTGTAGGAGGCCGCCATGCGGGCGACCTACCCAGCTTGACTGAGCACAAGCATTTGGGTCTAAAACCCCGCTCGTTGGCGTCCTGCCAGCGCATGTTGGAGCCCAGGAGTCCGGGCAATCCGATACGGCCAGGTAGCTGAGTTGGTAGAGCACCAAACTGAAAATCCGCGTGTCGGTGGTTCGATTCCGCCCCTGGCCACCAAATTCATAAAGGCCCCGTAAGGGGGCCTTTTGCACTTGCAGGCAAAGGCAGTGAACCATGTTTAATGGCCACGCATCGCTCTGCCTCTGGACATCGATCCCAACCTCTACTGCTTGGCAATTTCGCCCCGAATTAGCTCAACCATCTCGACTACTGAAGAGGTAACCAATTCAGGGTTGTCCCGATGAATATAATGCCCGCACCGGTCGCAGATCACGTGTTGTGATTTGCTGCTGAGGGTTGCCAGCGATTCCTGTGTATCCATCCACACTTCACGAAACTGCTTGCCCTCAAGAAACTTGTTCGGGCTGGATAGTACAGTGATGGGTACATTCGGGAATGGCCCTGCAGTCATGACCTCCTGCATCGTGCGATCGCCGCCGGCCAGTTCCCGCTTCGGCCCCCGCGGTAGCAAAGCGCCCAGGATGGCCGGTGGATCACACATTCTGGCGCCTGCCGCACGACATTGCCTGTCAAAGTCAGCGTGCCGCGCCTCAATGAGCACGACACCGGCGACATCGTCAGGATATGTTCGTGCAAACAGTTCCATGTAGGTGCCGCCGATCGAATGTCCAACCAGGACAAACGGTGGATCGAGTTCCATGCTGCGTAGCGTTGCGCGCAATTCCGCGACGATCGTCGCGCCGTCGCGAGATTGGTTCGTACTCTTGCTGGAACCGTACCCCGCACGATCATAGGCAAAGACAGTCGCGGTGCGGCTGATCGGTTTAAGAATCGGAGCCCAGCTTTCCTTGCCGTCCCCGAGACCTGCCTCGAGAATCACGACTGGCGTACCCTGTCCGCGCAATTTGTAACTGTGAGTAGCCAGCTCCGAGCTGACTCGTTCAGCCCCGCTCACCGTCGAACACCCGCCGAAAAATAGGGTCGCTATGCCTAACAGCGACAGTCTCCAGAACAATGGTAAAAGATTCATTGTGCCTGCTCCCCTGCATCGCCGAGTACGTCGAAAACGGCTTGCGTGAAATTGTCATACAGGATATCGAATTCATCGAAAGCTGCGGATGCGCACAGGGCAATCGTAATGCTTTGCTCTGCTGCCTGCAGGTGAATAAGGTCTGCAGGGTTAACCCCTGATATCGCGGACACATCTGAAAAGGCCGAAGGGACGTCGCCCAGGGCATCAACGACTTTCGATTTTGTTTCGTCGACTCACGTCGAT
>JAOUHU010000008.1 GCA_029884455.1 Gammaproteobacteria bacterium
CATAACTTTTTGTTTATCTTAATTTTCATGTCCGGGTCCGTTCGCCAAAATCCCCGAGTGTCCGACAAAGGTTGTAGCCAGAATTGTACCCAGAAGCGCGCTTCGCATTTCAGAAACTTCCGGCTCCAATGTCCATTGCCTTGTGCGGAATGCCGATGATATCGACATACTCATCGCTCACGACATAGAAGATGACGCGGCGGATAGTTCGTATAAGGGGCCATTATGTGAGGGGCGAGACCGTCGGAGCGAGCTGCAACCGGTCTGCTGACGGCAGGTCGAGGCCGCCATCGTGCGGAGCCGGCCCGACCCCTGGTCGTTCAGGCGCGTGAATCTTCCCCTTTCACCCGGAAACGCCAGCGTATCACGGCACGATCCAGCACCCGTCCGTCCCCGCACAGTTGCCCGGGTGGTGATGAACAGGATGGAGCGGTCAGACCAGGCGATCGCCCGGCGGCGGCGCTCGGCTCGGGCGCGTATCGTTTGCGATAACACTTTTCTCATGGCCACCGGCTGAAGGCGTGACTTTACGCACATCCGCCGCCAGGAACCAGCGAAACGATGCTACCGGCGACTGCGACGTAAGTATTTCAACGTATTGAGACAATATTCACCCAGGTGGATATTGCTACCGACGACAAAGGCAAACCTGATCAAAGTCAGCGACGCAAAGCCACGGGTCTTCGCTTCCTCCGGGAAGCCACAGATAGCTCCCCGCAGGACCCAGGATCGCCGGACTGCCGAAAGACGCTGGAAGTGGCACCACCACGACCGGCGTGGCAATCTGACGAAGGGGCAGCGACATGAACAGACACAATCACCCCCGCGCCCACTGGCCGTTTGTGACAGTGGCGCTGGCCGCAATTCTGCTGAATGCCTGCGGGTCATCGCACTACACGGTTTTGCAACCTGCCAAGGAACCGCTGGCTACATTTGAGGTACTCGAGATCCGGGATTTTACGAGTAACCTGTCCGATGCAGACTCCATTGATCTGGCCAACCGTTTTGCCGACCAGCTGTATGCAGAGGTCATGGAGCACAGAAAAGAGGATCCAGGCAGCAGCATTTTTCGCGACGTAGTCCGGAGTACTGATCAGATAGATTCAGTGCTGGTGCTGAACGGCGTGGTCATCAGCTTCGACAAGGGCAGCCGGGCCAAGCGCTATTGGATCGGCTTCGGTGCCGGTAAGGCCTACTGCACGATCCAGGCGACGTTCACCAACAAGGCAACCGGTGCCGAGGTGTTGAAGTCAAATTTTGACGGGGAGTTGAGCATGAGTTTCTTCGGTGGCTCGGCGGACGAGGCAGTCGATGCCGTGGTCACCGCTTTCATCGACTACTTTGACGACTATTTCGAACACTAAGCAGTATTCCTGATTGCGTCCATAGTGCTCGTGGCCACAATGGTTACGGGAGGTTCGCGTTGTGCGAATACTGCGGTACGCATTGATCCTGGCCTTGGTCACATCGACGGCATGGTCGCAACATTTGCCTGGCCTGCCGTCCGAAGAGGTATTGTCTGCCGGTGAAGGCTGGCGCGGGCTTACCGACTTCGCGTTCATGGCCAAGACGTTGTGGATGCTGGCGTTGGCCGCCGTGCTCGCCACCGTGCTGGCGTTGCATCCCTATCACGGGCGAATGTCGAGCAAGCAGGACGATATCGCGGCACCGAACGTATTCGCCATGTATGCGGCGATCGGCGCGCTGATCGGTATCCTGGTGGTCAAGTATGGGCTCGTGCTGGGCTTCGTGCTTTTCGGTATCGGCGGGTTGTTCCGTTTTCGGTCCAGCATGGGTTCGGCACGACTGACCGGTCACCTGATCTTTGTGACGCTGATCGGCCTCTCGTGTGGCCTGAATCTGCCGCACGTCGCGGTGCTGGCTACAGCTTTCGGTTACGGCCTGATCTGGGTATTCAACACACAAATCATTTATCGCATCGATGTCAGAGGCCTGCATGCGGAGCGTTTCGATGCGGCGGCCGGGGCCTATCGCGAGGCGCTCGAGCAGCAGGGCTGCCGGATTATGAGCGAAAAAAAACGACCGGACTCCGGCCGCATAACGTACTTATTGCGCGGCCCGCGTCGACTCCGGCCCGAAGATCTTGGTGACTTTCTGGAGCGCAAGATTGATGCGGCATTACGCGGTTCGGTCGACTGGGAAATTGACTAGGTTAAAGTGTGGGAACGTGTAGCAACATCAAGGCGCTGAGCGATCAGCTCGAGCGGATCACCGGCCTGGCGAGGAGCCTTACGACCAGGTTTGCGGGTGAACTGGACCGCGTGCATCCGGATTTTCATGCCAGCGCGCTGAACCTGGTTGCCTACCTGGCGCTACGCCATGTCGATATTCGTGATCTGCAGGCGCAACTGGCGCGGCTGGGCCTGTCTTCTCTCGGCAGAGCCGAAAAGAATGTCATGGCCTCGATCAGTACCGTACAAAAAGCGCTGCGCAAAATCGCGCTCACGCCGGACAATGACTTGCTCGAAGAGCAGCGCAGTCTGGAACGAAGCCAGCGCAGACTCGATGCACACATCACACAGCTGCTCGGCAAAAGAACGGATGACCGTGATGTCCGCATCATGGTCACGATGCCGACCGAGGCCGCCGACGATTACGGGCTGGTACGCGCCATGCTTACGACAGGCATGGATCTGGCGCGTATCAATTGCGCACATGATGACGAGGCGTCCTGGCTGCGCATGGCGCATAACATCGAGCGCGCAAAGGCGGAGACGGGACGGGACTGCAGAATCGTCATGGATCTCGCCGGGCCCAAACTGCGCACGGGTGAATTACGCCCGGGACCCGGTGTCATCTGCATCCGCCCCAAGCGCGACGTATTTGGCCGGGTAATCGCTCCGCACCGAGTGCGCCTGGTCGCCGGGTACGACAAGTGGGCGGCAACGAAAGGCGCGTTGCTACCGGTGCCCGCCGAATGCATAGACTGCGCGCAGCCGGGCGACGAGTTGCGGCTGACCGATACACGCGGCAAAAAACGCAAGCTGCTCGTGACCCTGAAAGATGCTACCACCGTGCAGCTCGAATGCTACAAGACGACCTATATAGCGACTGGCACAAAGTTCAAATTGGTCCGGCCGGGGTCGGGGCAGACGTTCAGGTTCCGGATCGGGAAATTGCCTGCGACGGACGTGCCGATCCTTCTCAAGGTTGGCGACACCCTGGTCCTGCACCGTGACCCGACTCCGGGCGAGCCGGCAACGATCGATGCTACTGGCACAACGGTCAAGTCGGCACACATCTCCTGCAGACCCGCGGAGGTTTTCGGGCTGGTAGCCGCAGGCGACCCGATTCATCTCAATGACGGCAAAATTCAGGGTGTCGTCGCAGCGGCGAGTGCCGCAGAGCTAACAGTCACCATTACCGCGGCCAAAGCAAACGGCAGCCGGTTGCGCGGCAACCAGGGCATCAATATTCCGGGCCGCCGGATCCAGCTGCGCGGACTGACAGCAACGGATCGCGACAACCTCGCTTTCGTAGCAGGGCACGCTGATGCGGTGAGCCTGTCGTTTGTCGACCGGCCCGAAGATATCGTCGCCCTGCAGGACGAGCTTGGGAAGTTCCCCGAACGGCCGCTCGGGATCATCATCAAGGTGGAAACGCTTACGGCGTTCAACAACCTGCCGAAGCTGCTGCTGGCTGCCATGCGCCACCAGCCTGCTGGCATCATGATCGCGCGCGGCGATCTTGCGCTGGAATGTGGCTGGGAGCGGCTCGCAGAAATTCAGGAGGAGATGCTCTGGATGTGCGAAGCGGCGCAGCTACCCGTCATCTGGGCGACCCAGGTACTCGAGCGCGAAACCAAAAAGGGGCGGCCGTCGCGAGCGGAGATCACTGACGCGGCCATGTCGCAGCGTGCCGATTGCGTCATGCTCAACAAGGGTCCCCACATCCTCGCTGCTATCGAAATGCTCGACAACATCCTGCGGCGCATGCAGAGCCATCAACACAAGAAGACGCCGACCCTGCGCAAACTGAGCATTACGGAGGTCTGATGCGACGCCAGCGACACGGCCGGGTTGATTCATGAGTTTCGAACTGTGCGAAAGTCGCGGCTTCGATGCGCAGGCGATTGACCGGCGCCTGCGCCAGACCGGGCTTGCGGGACCGGAACTGCATGCGCAGGCGGAGGTGCTGCAAACCCATGTCATCATGCCCAACTGCGACGCCATCATCGATGGCTTTTTCGAAGCAATGCTTGCGGAGGAGGACTTCAACGCCATCGTCAGCCAGTATTCGGACCACGCGCGTCTCAAGGACACCCAGAAGAACTACATCAAAGGCATGGGCATCGGCTTTGATCGGCGCCGGTAGTTCGAGGACCGGCTCCGCATAGGTTCGGTGCATCAGAAAATCGGCGTGCCGCTGAGTCTTTATCAGTGCTCGTTTCCGCTGCTGCAGTGCGAACTGATGCGACACATTCCCCGCCAGCTACGCCGCAATGAAGCGGTATTTTCGGACCTGTTGCAGTTCATAGTCAAAATTACGCTACTTGACATGTCCCTGGCCGTTGAAAGGTACTTTGCCGCGAGCGTATTTGTCCTGGAAGAATCCCTGGATGGCGTGCGCGGAGAAAAAGAACGGCTGCACAAGCTGGCGGTAACGGACGGTCTGACCGAATTGCACAATCACGCCTATGCGCGGCACAGCCTGGCCAATGCGCTGCAACACGCGGCCGCCAATGCTGCGCCGCTATGCATAATCATGGCCGATCTGGATCATTTCAAGAAAATAAATGATGCGCATGGCCACCTTGTCGGCGACCAGATTTTGCGAATCGCTGCCCAGTGCATGCTTGCGGGCGCGCGGGTGGGTGATGAGATCGGCCGCTATGGCGGCGAAGAATTTCTTTTCATACTGCGCAGCACCGACATCGCCGAAGGCAGGATTGTGGCCGAGCGTGTGCGCGAGCGTGTCGGTGCTAACGCCATACATGCGAGGAATATGGCCATAAATGTGAGCCTTAGCCTCGGTATGCGCATAGTTCGTATAAGGGGCCATTATGTCAGGCGCGAAACCGTCGGAGCGAGCTGAAACCGAGCCGACGACGGCAGATCGAGGCCGCCATCTGGCGGAGCCGGCCCTACCCGCTCGTCGTTCGGGCGCGTGAATCATCCCCTTGCACCCAGAAAGGCCAGCGCATTACGGCGCAAGCCAACACCCGCCCGTCCCTGCACGGTGGCCCGGGTGGTGATGAACAAGACGCAACGGTCAGACTAAGCGATCACCCTGTGGCGGCGCTCGGCTCGGATGTGCCGGATCGACGGGCTCCGCCGTATAGCCTAGATGCTCCAGAATCCGCTCGATGACGGTGGATTCCTCGATGCTGGCGATCACCCGCAGCGTCCCGCCGCACTGCCGGCAGGTCTCGATATCAATGGCGAATACCCGCCTGAGGCGTTGTGCCCATGACATCGCCCGTTGCCGGCCAGTGGCCGCTGCCTCACCGCGCTCGGTGGCAGCGACACCCTGTGTCCTGGGCACAATCTTCGCCCGGTGGGGGCTCGCCGGCGCGAACACGCCATGGTACCTCGTCAAATGGGCGCGAGGTTTTGGCACCAGCGCGGCGAGGCGGGCAACAAAGTCTTCGGGCTCAAAGATCATGTGCGTGGTGCTGTCGCGATACGGCCTTCGCCGGTCGGCCAGCGCACTATTCGATTGCGAGCAGGAGGAAAGCGAGCATAAACACCGTCAAGAAAGCGATTCCACCCATACCCCAACGACGTAGCTCCCTCTCCAGAAGACGATCGGCATCCTGTGCGATGAACCTGTCACGCCTCTCTCGCCACGCCCTTCTCCGGACTACGGCGCGTTGTCGATAGCGGTTGCCGAGTGCGCGCCAAAAAGGACCGATCCAGCTTGCGAGCCTTGCAGCTACGCACAGCAGATCGCCGGCCGGTATTCGAAACGGCAGCCTGATTTTCGATTTTCGGGCCAGAGCCCACGCGACGCAGGCGACTATCACGCCGACGCTTACCGGCCAGAAAGCGTGCCAGATCCCGGCGGCCGAGAGTGTCCGCAATCCGGCTTTGAGACCTGTCGGCCATAGCCAGATGCCAGCAACAACAATGACCAACAGGATTGCCCAGGGCATCCAAGGGCCTTCGCCCGCTTCAGGTCGACGGAGTCCTTGCGTCCGGACGAGATAAAGGAAGCGCGCCATCAGGACAGTTGTGCCTACGGCGACCAGTGACAAGCTTGCAGCGATCCAGTCCGACCACGATACGGGCAGCGCAGCCACAATGGACTTGAGGCCGGCTTTCGCGACAGCACCGCTGCCGAACGGGAGACCGGCCAGCGCGAGCACCGGAATCAACAGGCCCGTCAAGACGAGCCGCCGCTCCGTCGCACGATTAGCCGTCGTCGTCGCGACACTAACGCCCAGAAACAGTGCGCCCTTCGCGAAAGCGTGATGGGCTGCAAAGATAAGAATCACGGGCAGACACAATGGCCATAGTTCCGGTGCCGCCATGCCGACGCCCACGCCCGTGGTCATGAGGCCCATCTGGCTGATGCTCGAATACGCCAGAACGGTCCTTGGCTCATCCTGCAATACACCCACTAACACGCCGTAGACAGCGGCCGCGAGGCCGGCGGCAATTAACACGACACTCCATTCGGGCATCGCCACCTGCCCTAGTGGAAGGAAGCGCAGCCATCCCAGCAAGCCCGCGTTGATCATGGCACCTCCAAGCACCGCACTGGCCGGAGCGGGTGCGGCCCGGTAAGCGAGCGGCATCCACACATGCAGAGGCAGCGCCCCGGCCTTGATGCCAAAACCGACGATCAGCAAGCCGATTACCCGGTTGCTCTGCTCGGTGTCCGCCAATCGGTCCAGGCCTAAGCCGCCCGCGTTCCAGGTACCCTCCAGAATTCCGGCAAACAGCAGTGCTTCTCCCAACACAACCAGGTATAGGTAAATGCGCCCTGCCCGCAGTGCCTGTCGATCGCGCTCGTACACAATGAGGCCGTACGCTGAGAAACTCATCAGCGCGTAGAAAAGGTAAAAGCTGAGCGCATCCTGGGCCAGGATGAGGCCCAGATTACCGCTCATTGTCAGCAGGTAGAAAGCAAAGAAGTGACCGCGCCTGGCATCTTTCGCCAGGTACTGGCGGGCATAGACAGCCACCAGCACCCATAACACCGCCGTGAAAAACAGGAATACCTGCCCTGTAGCGTCGACGCCCAGGCGAACGCCAAGAAGCAGCCAGGGCAAGTCCACGGACAATGTGCTAGCCAGTTCGCCGTTCACGGTCCGTACTCAGTCATTGTAATCAGACGTGCCCATTCGAGTGGACTGAGTGGCATATTGGCCAGCAAGCCCACGGCGAGCACGAGTAAAGCGGTTGCCATGGGTGGCAACAACAGCATCCAGCGCGTTTCCAATCGCTGCCTGTCGCGTTTGTCCTGCCACTTACCCTTCGGTGTCTTGAACCAGGCGGCGTGGACAATTGGCAAAAAATACGCGGCGTTGAGGACACTGCTGGCCACCAGGACAAGAACGATCCAGCCCTGCTCCGCCGCGAGCGCCCCGGTCCCGAGATACCATTTACTGATGAAGCCAGCGAGCGGCGGCACGCCAATCATGCCGAAAGCACCCACGGTAAATGCCCCCATTGTCCACGGCATGCGGTGCGCAACGCCATCCATGTCACTTACCTTGTGAATGTCCAGTGTCTCCGCCAGGTTGCCCGCACAGAAGAACAGCGCGATCTTCATCAGCCCCTGGTGGACGATATGGACGATGCCGCCGATCGTGGCTATCGGTCCAACCATTGCGATGCCGAGCGTAATGTAAGACACCTGGCTAACGGTCGAATAGGCCAGCCGGCGTTTCAGGTCGTCCTGGAATAATGCCCGAACCGACGCGTATAAAATGGTTGCCGCCGCCACCATCACCAGCGGCTGGGTCACGCCCAGGTTTGCCGCAAACTCAATCCCGTAAACATCGTAGACGACGCGCACGATACCGAAGGCGCCTGCTTTTACCACGGCAACTGCGTGCAGCAATGCCGAAACCGGCGCCGGAGCCACCATCGCTTTGGGCAACCAGCCGTGCAATGGAACCAATGCCGCTTTCACACCGAGCCCGGCGATCAGCAGCGCAAAAATCACGATTAGCGTTCCCGGTCTTGAAGCAGCTTCGGTGCCCGCCATGAAGCCGCCCGGTGCGAATTCCAGCGTATCGAACAAGGTAGAAAGCCACACGACTCCAACAAGTAACAGCGCGCCCCCGGCTATCGTGTAACGCAGGTAGCTGCGTCCGGCGAGGCGTGCCACCTCGGTACCGCGATGCACGATCAATGGGTAAGTTGTCAGCGTCAGCAGCTCGTAGAACAACAGGAACGTAATCAGGTTGCCCGCCATGGCCACGCCCACCGTCGCGGTGACACACAAACTGAAGAATCCGAAAAAGCGGCTTCGATGTGGCGAGTTCTCAAGGTAACCGATCGCATAGACCGTCGTGAGCAGCCACAGCACGCTTGACAGGGAGACGAACAGCAGCGATAGCGCATCGGCGCGAAGTACGAGGTCGAGGTCGGGCAGCAAGCGCATCCGAGCTTCGTAATCAACGCCGTGCAGTACCCCCCGCGCCATCACCGCCACCAGCACTAACTTGGTCACCGCGCCAAACAGATTCAACGCGGTGCGTATCCTGATGCTCGACTCGGGCAAGAAAAATATGACGAGTCCTGGCAGCAATGAGCTGGCGAGTATAAGCAACGGCAGTGCGGTGCTTGCGTTCACGGTATGGCGGCACCCGGAAACGCTCTGCCGATTTCCATGCTCGCAAGTATCCACGGCGCGATCAGTCCCATCAGGACAGCTGCCACGGCCAGAGCAAGCGCGGCCCACTCCATTGCGGCCGGTACGTCTATCGACGTGTGTGGCGCTTCAGCCTGAGTGAACGCGTAACCGACTACTTTGAAAACATAAGCGGCTGCAAACAGACTGCCGAGGACCAATGTTACGGCCCACCACCACTGTCCGGATTTCAACGCAGCCTCCACCATCAGCCATTTCGCAATGAATCCGCCGCTGGGTGGCAAGCCCATGATGCTGACGCCCGCGACCGCAAATGCGGCCAGTGACATGGGCAGGCGCTGCGCTATGCGGTCGAGACTCTCGATACGGTCATGTCCGGCGCAATACAAGATATTGCCGGCCGCCAGGAACATGGCGGACTTCGCCAGGGCGTGTGACAGTATCAGGTAGAGAGCTCCCCGCCATGCGGCAGCAACCGCTAATGGAAATGCCAGGAACAAATAACCAACCTGCATGATCGTCGAATAAGCGATCAGCAACTTGAGGCGCTTGGCTCGCAAGGCCTGGAGTCCGCCCCAGACGACGGCGGCCGCACCGAGCACACCGAGAAAATTCGTGAACGTCGAGTAGTCGGCGGGAACGATTTCGAACCATAAACGCATCAGGATGTAAAAAGACGCCTTAATAACGAGGCCGGACAGCGCTGCGCTTACAGGCGCCGGAGCGCTGGCATGCGCCGGCGGTAACCAGAAATGGAAGGGGAAAAGCGCCGTTTTGAGCGCGAGTCCGACAAACATGAGGCTGAATGCTGCCCAAAAAACAGGAGTGGACTCCACGCGCCCGGCCAGCACCGCCATATCGACGCTTCCGAAGCCGTGGTAAACCAGCGCCACGCCCAGAAGGTAGGTCAGCGATCCAAGTAAACTGACCAGCAGATAGCGCGCCGCCGCAGTCAGGGCATCCGCGCTGCCGGCGAGAGCCGTTAGCGTTACCGCGGCCAGCCCCGTGAGTTCAAGCGCAACATAGAGATTGAAGATATCCGACGATAGAAACAGGGCATTCAGCGACGCCCAAAGGAACAACCATAGCGGCCAGAATCGTGACGACACGTCAGCCTTGAAATAGCCGGCTGAGTAGATCGTGATCGCAAGTCCAACGATAGCGGTCGCTGACAGCATGACCAGGCTCAGGCCATCAACGAGAAGCTCTATACCAAGTGGCGCGCCCCAAGCGCCCACCGCGTGGCGGAATGCGCCCGCAGCAGTTACCCGAATAGTCAGGCTGGCGATCGACACAAGCACAGCGAGTGCCGTACCCAGGGCCAGCTTTTTGGCGGCATTTGGCCACGCGAAACAGGCAATCGCACCCAGCAACGGCAGAACGATAAGGCAGGCGTCCCAAGAAACCGTTGCGGCCAGCGCTTCCACGGCCGTTACCCGGTCCGCTCGTCCGGTAGCTCCGCTCGTCCGGTTTTTTCAGCAACCTTCAACATCAGGACTAGCGCGAAAGCGGTGGTCGCAACTGCAACGACGATTCCGGTGATGATCATGGCGTGGGGCACTGGATCAGGTGCTGCGTTAACCGTTCGATCGGCCAGCGTCGCCAACACCAGGAACACACCGCTGCCCATTACGTTTATCGCCAGTATCTTGCGCAACAGGTGTGCATAAACAATCAAGGCGTACAGTCCAATACAAAAAAGTCCGGCACCGACGAGCGCGAAAAGGGGCACGGAACTCATTGGCCTTCCTTGTTGCGCGGGCCTTCGGCCACGAACAGCGCGGCCAGGGTGGTGCCGATAGACAGTGTTGCCGCAACTTCCAGTAGCACGATCATGACGCCGGCCCGCTGAGGCGGGTATTCCAGCAAACTCTGCCCTGCGACAATCGTATACAGTGCAAATGCGAGGAACAGGCTGGGACCGGCAATCAGCAAGAGCCTCAAAGTCACTCCGGTGTAGCGCTGACGTACTTGCCAACCTGCCAGCGACAGCAAGACACCGGCGGCGCCCAAGACGGCGCCGGCCTGGAACGCGCCACCCGGCGCGTGAGTGCCGGCCCATAATAAATAGGCAGATGACAGCAATAACACCGGGATCAGTATGCGCGCCAAAGTATCCAGTACGAGTACTGCCGGCGAGACAGGTTGCGCAGGAAGGCCGCCAAGCGACCAGACGCCCAGCAATGCAAGCAGGAGGACGAGTAACTCCAATAGAGTGTCGTAGCCGCGGAAGTTGAGCAGCACGGCCGTCACGGGGCTGCTTACGCCGCTGGCATCGAGGCTCGCAGCAACTTCTGCGCCTAATCCTTCGGAATCGCCTGGCAATGCGAGGATAAGAAAAACAAGTGCCACGGCAACCGCCGCCAGCAGCGATGCAGTCAGTGACCGAAAGGTACGCGCCCTGTAGCTGCGCTCAATCGGTCGATTCATGCTTTCTTGCGTGGGTTCCGAATCACCTAACCTGGACAATGCAGCCAGTAGCAAAGCGCCGGTCAAACCCGCGCCGATCGCTATTTCGGCAAGCGCAACATCGGGTGCGTCAATGCGCACCCACGCAATTGACATCATCAGGCTAAAAGCGACGAACAAAATGATTCCCCTGAACAATTGCGGACTTGCCAGCGCCCAACCGGCTAATAACAAGAGCCCCAATCCCGTTACGGAATCGAAAATCCACAGCACTAGCGTCAGTCGGTCCACATCCGGACTCCCCGCTGCGTGGCACCTCTCGCAATCAAGTGAGCGACGCTGGCTCCGGCAAGAAGCACCAACATCCAGATCAGTAGCAGCTTACCGACAACGAACCACGATTCGGCCTCCACAGCGAGTCCCATGACTACAAAGCCCAGTCCAACGTTGTCCGATTTAGTGAGCGCGTGGAGCCGCGTATACACATCGGGAAATCGGACCAGACCGACGGTTCCCGCCAGAAAAAAAAACACGCCGACGAGAAGTAGTACGGCAGCAACGTAGTCACTCAGGATCACAGTCGACCTCTTCCGCCCAGGCGCGCCGTACGAATGCCACTGCCGTCACTGCTGCCAACAGTGCGAACGCCAGCGCCACATCGCGGAGCGCTGCCTGACCGAAGGCCTGCGCCAGCAATAGCAGTACGGCGACCGCGGCTGTACCGAATACCTGCACGGACAACATACGATCGGCGGCACTGGGTCCACGCAACGCACGCCATATGCCTCCGCCGAGAGTCATTAGCAGGAGCAGCCCAAGCGCGAGATTGAATAATTGCATCAGATAACTCCGCGGCTCGGTACGGGCAGGGTGATTCCGAATAGTGCGGCCACCCTATCCTCGAGCGACTCAAGTTCGGATTGCAGTTCGCGCCGACCACTGAGTACATGCACATTCAAAAACCCGGTATTCAACGCCACGCTCAGGGTGCCTGGCAGCAGGCTGACGGTGTTGGCAAGAAACACGAGTGGCAGTCCCGGCCGAAGCCGCGTTGGGTACTCAATCATGTGCGGTTCGATTGGCATGCCCGGGTGTAGCGCTCGCCACGCCACATCCACACCGCCTGCAAAAGAGCGAACCAGAAAGAACGGCACAAACCTCGCCAGTTCGAACCAGACCAGGGTTGTCGGAGAAACGAGCACCAAGCTCGCTGTTGCGGCGACCAGGACTACCGGTACGCCAAACCACCAGGACCTGACTTCACCTTCAACGAGGATCCACCACGTGATAGCGAATAGCAAAACACGGCGCAGGACACTTTGCCACATGGCCATCACCCGTCAGGTGTGCAGCATCAGAACTGGAATTGACGCCTTGTTGAGCATGAACTCGGTCACCCCTCCAAATACCAGCTGACTCATTCGATTTCGGCTGTAGGCACCCATCAGCAACAGATCACTTTTTGTGGAATTGAACGCGGACAAAATCTCTTTCGGCTTGTCCCTTCCCTTGGTTGCGATATGCGTAGCTTTGATACCCCAGTACTTAAGATACGCTGCCAGCTGGCGGGACTTTGGGCCTACCCGTGTTTCGGGTCCGCACGAAACGATCGTGACGCCCTCAGCCTGGGCAAGCAGCGGCATTGCCGCGGCGACCGCGCGTGCCGCTTCGACACTTTGATTCCAGGCAATGCAGATGCGTTTGCCGACCGTTCTCTTTTTGGTCTGTGGCAGCACCAACACGGGACGAGACGATCGGAGCAAGGATGCTGACAAAAATTGCCGCGCAAGCGTTCCGCCCGTTCCGGACGGCCGAGAGACGACCAGCAGATCCGCCACCGGCCCCATGATGCCAATCACCTTTTGGGGCGAGCCGGTCTTTTCCATCCAGATCGCACCGGGCTTGACGCGTGGATTGCGAAGGAGTTCGTAGCCGTGAACGTCGGCTACCTTTGCGAACAGCCCTCTCGCCGCCGATTCTGCTTTCCTGGCATTCCTGGATTTCCACGTAGCCTGCCATTCAGCTTCGTCGTTGCCGATATCCAGCAAACCCGTCATTGATGGCATCGCTACCGGCGCGGCGCTACTCGGCCGGATGTGACAGCCAGTGATGCTGGCACCTAAGGTCTGCCCGAGGACAAACGCCGTCGTTAGCGCAACCGCACATTCGGGACGGTCCGCGACCGGAACAAAAATGACACGCATACTTGTGACCTCCTAACAAAGCGAATGTTACTTATCCTGGCGAAATGTCGTTCAGTCGCAAAGCCTCATACTGTCGAGTTAGATTCATAGGGTGACCGGGCCTACAAATCCCGGCGGCTTAACTGTGAACACCGAACAATCAATCTGGTTCAGGATGGTCTCCGCAGTATTGCCCATGAAAAGACCGGCAATTCCGGTACGGGCAACGGTTCCCATGACAATGAGGTCGACATCCAGCTCCTGACTATCCATACAGGACATGGGCACTTGCGCATGAGCTTCATATCCGTACTTCCGAACAGCCTGTTGATCGAACCGGTGGCGCTATCGGCGCTCTTGATAACCAAGTCGTGACCGCTCCCGATCACTTGCCTGATGATCTCGATGGATGCCCTCCCGACGAGCACCTTTATCCCGACAGACGCGCCATCCCCGGCGATCGTTTTCACAATCTCCTCGAGCCGATCTCGTTCCTCGGCTACGGCGATGTCGCGTAACTCTCCCGGGGTAATCATCGTGATGGACATGGCCATGTCCGGCGGGATTGCGTCAACAACGGTACAGATAGTCAGCGCGGCTTGATTGTTCCTTGCCAGTACGTTCGCCCGTTGCAGCGCCGCGGAGTGATCCGTGCCTGCCTCCACAATCAGCAGTATGTTGGTAAATCTTTTCATGGGTGACCTCGCTTTGTGTCGAGACTGCGATCCCAGGAAGCTACTGATATTACAAAGTCCTGAATTGTCACGTCATCGGGGGCAATACGTATCGGCCCGAATCCCGGCCCTTCCCGGTCGATTCATTTGCCTGCTTAAATTGTTATGGATAAGTCCACTCCAAACCCCCAACATATTCGACATGCACCGATTCATCGCATTGTCACTGGCTATGGCAATTACCGTTGCCAATGCGCAAGTCGCGCGACCCCAAGGCGACGAACCGGCGGTTCAATCTCCCATCATCGGCGAAATCACGCTGGAAAAGTCGGACGTTTTTGACCTTTCCAACCCTGAAGAAAACAACGCCCTGTACCGCCTCGCGAATCGCCTGCACATCATCACACGCGACGACGTAATCAAAAAGCAGCTGCTGCTGCAAAGTGGCTCGGCCTACTCGGAAGGGTTGGTCAGCGAATCGGAGCGCACCCTGCACCAAAACCGGTATTTCTACGATGCGCATATCCGTCCGACGCATCGAGCCGACGGGACCGTGGACCTGACCGTCGTCACGCGGGATGTGTGGTCATTGGGTCCCGACCTGTCGGCGTCACGCAGTGGCGGCGAGAATCGCTCGCAGATTGGCCTTGAAGAAGTCAACCTGCTCGGCCGCGGGCAAACGGTGCGCTTTACCCATGAAGAGGACGAGGAGCGACGATCCAACAGTCTGGAGTTTTCGACCGTCACCTCGGTCGGTCATGGGTATCGGTATATCTGAAGGCCGCCGACAATTCTGACGGTAAGTCCAGGCAGGTTTCCCTGGTGCGGCCTTTTTATGCGCTCGACTCCCGTTGGTCGGCCGGCGGTGTGGCGCTGGATGACGATCGCCGTAGCGCACTGTACTTCCTCGGTGAAGAAGCCGCAGAGTACCAGCACGCCCGCCGTTACGCGTCGGTTTTCGGCGGTTGGTCGAAGGGTCTCCGGAATGGTTTCGCAACGCGATGGACTGCGGGGCTGACGAGCGATGACAACCAGTTCACAGAGGTTCCGGATCCCGAGCTGCCGCCGCTGATTCCCGAAAACCGCAAACTGGTCTACCCTTTTGTCGCCGTGGAAATTGTCGAAGACGACTTCAGCGGAGGGAACAGGTGTCTTTTTTCGGCGAGCTAAAGCGTCGCAATGTGCTCAGAGTGGCAGCGGCATACGTCGTTGTCTCCTGGGTCGTCGTTCAGGTCGCAGTCACACTGCGCGAGGTGTTTCCCGGTACACCGCTGTGGATCGGCCAGGCGCTGATTGCGCTGCTTGCCCTCGGTTTGTTACCGGTGCTGGCTTTTTCCTGGTTTTACGAGCTGACGCCCGATGGATTCCGGCGCGACCAGGAAATTGGCAGCGATCGCGGTTACGCTGAAGCAACCGGACGCCGGCTGATTTACCTGACGCTGGTATTTGTTTTCCTTGGCATCGCCCTGTTTGCCTGGTCCGGGGCGGCGCGCTCTCCGTCCCTGCCAGCGGGCACATCAATTGCCGTGCTGCCGTTTGCCAATATGTCGGCGGATCCCGCCAATGAGTATTTCTCGGATGGTCTGACTGACACGCTGTTGCACATGCTGGCACAGGTCAACGATCTCAAGGTGGCAGCCAGGACCACGACCTTTAAATACAAGGGGCAAGGCAAGGATGTACGCGATGTCGCTGCGGAGATCGGCGTTGCTCACGTACTCGAAGGCAGCGTGCAGCGAAACGAATCCAGGGTGCGTATCATTGTGCAGCTCATCCGTGCTGAAGATGGCTTTCACGTGTGGTCGCAAACCTATGATCGGGAGCTCGTGGATATATTCGACGTGCAGGACGACATCGCTGCCAACGTGTCAGATTCCCTGGTCGCGTCGGTTCTTCAAAAGCTATCAGGCGAGCGACCGGCTGGTCTCGCTACGCGCAGCGTTGAGGCCTACGATCTGTATTTGCGGGCTCGCGCTGAAATCAGCAAGTACTCCTTCGAGTCGCTCGAAGCAGCGGAGCGCATGTTGCGCGAGGCACTGCGTGTCGATCCGGGTTTCACGGACGCCAAGGCCGAACTGGCGGCAACCATCTGGTGGCAATGGGATATCGGCGCCAGGCCGGGTGACGAAGCACTGGATGCCGTATCGAGCATTGTCGAGGAAATTCTGGCCGCTGATCCGAAGCATGCGCGCGCGAAACTCACTCAGTTGCGGGTCAGGATCACGGGGGAGCGATCGGGCGACTTCGACGGCTGGCCTGCACTGCTTCCTACCGTACGAGCGCTGGTCGCCGAGTATCCCGAAAGCACCGAGGCCAGGTTGCTGCTGGCGGATATCGAGTCGCGCAGCGGGGCGCCGGAGGAAGCACAACAAACTCTCGAAGCGGCGCTGGATAACGACCGTTTGAATATAGAAGTGCTCGCACAGCTGGCAAAAATCTATATGGATCTCGACGATTTACAGTCCGCTCGCGATGCCGTGGAAAGAATAATCTTTATCGAGCCGGATTCCACAGTCGCGTATGACCTGATGGCGCGAATAGGACGGACCGGCGGAAACTGGACTGAACTGGTGCAGGGCTTTCTAAAGGGCATCGAAGCCGATCCGGACGATCCGGAATACCCTGCGGCGCTGGTAGTTGATCTGTACTACCTTGGTCTGCCGGACTACGGTGATTATTTTCTGCGCCAGGTCGAGGCCATTGCGCCCGAATCGGCGGCGTACCTGTATGCGAAACTGGCTCAGCATCATTATTACGATGCCGAAGAGGAAGGCGAGAAACTGGCGCGCTACATTATTTCGGAGCAACGTTTCGATCGACGTTACGCGTGGCAAAGCGCCACATCCTACTTGCTTGGCCGTTGTGAAGGCCGCGCACAATGCCGCGAGACCGTGACATTTGTTGATGCCCATATGCCCGGGTTTGCCGATCTGCAAAATACCGACCTGCCGGGATTTGTGTTGTCGGTGCGCATGCAGTGGCCGGACAAGATGGCACTGGCCTTCTCAAATGCGGAAGCGAACGCAATGATAAGCCGGACGGTCGAGTATTTCGTGGCACGCGGTGTGCCCCTCAATGGCGCGCCGAAAATTTCAGCTGGCATCGACGCGTTCAAGGGGCAAACTGATGCGGCGATCGAACTTATTCTGGCGGATGTTCTGTCCGCCCCGTCCACACAGCAGGACGACTGGCGGGCCTATTTCGCGAGGCCCGTGCTGGCAGACGTGGTGGCTGACCCAAGGGTAGCCGCGCAGCTTGAGCGCCTGGCGCAGGAGCAGAACCAGGCGCGCGAGTCAGTGCGCGCATTGCTTGCCAGTCAAATTGGCGAGCCGCACTAAGTAGCCTCCTTACTTGCTTTGGCGTTTGCGCTGAATTGATTCGCGCCCAGGTACTCCCATACCACCAGGTGTAGCGGATTCACGGGTGAACTCCCTGCAGGCTCCAATTGTCCGGTGCCGCCCAACTCATACTTGTGCAGGGCTGGAAAGGTGGGACCTTGAGCACCGGTGTCACAGTTGAAAACGGTCACCGAAACGTCCCAGACACCAACGATGCGGGAGCCCTTGGCGTTCGAAAGCGGATTGGAACTCGCGAACACGGCCGATGACGCCAGGACCGGAAGTATGCCCGACAGCAGCACGCCAAAATATTTCGAGTATTTGTTCAGCTTCTTCATGTCTGTTTCCTCCGGAAGATTACAGATCCCGGCCTGATGGCTGGGGTACCGATAGTCATACGGGGCCGCTCGCCACCCCATGTAGCGGCTCTGGAGAATACCTGTTGATTTCATGCAGAAAGGCAGAGCCTCGTCGAGATTGCCTGATTCAAGTTACCGAGGACTTGTTTCGCAAAATAGACGAGAGACGCGATGCGGACAGGACGCATAGGCGCCTCGATGCTGGCGATGACACAAAGCTGGCCTCCGCGCCCTGGCCAGCAAACTCCTTCTTTCCGTATTGCTCGATATATTTGTTCTTGCCATTGGACACCTCTCACGGCCTTCGTGAGATTATTCTAATGTGTCCGATCAAACGGGAACTGACCCGCACCAATGTCGGTTTCAGGAGCGCCACATCGTACTACCGCAAGTCCGGCATCGGCGATGCCGGAGCCCGGGGAATACCTCCGCGTCCACCATGCTATAAATTGCCATGACCATGAATACGGGTACGCATCAAAACAAGAGCATCGTTATTCTTGGCGGCGGAACGGCCGGCTGGATCACCGCCAACGCGCTGATACATCGCTGGGCCGACCGGGGCGTTGCAGTTACCTTGATTGAATCACCTGACATTGGAACAGTCGGTGTGGGAGAAGGATCGACGCCGCGGCTGAAGCGGTTTTTCGATGCTATCGGTGTCGCCGAGCCCGAGTGGATGCCAAAGTGCAACGCCACCTACAAAGTAGGAATATCGTTTGCGAACTGGTCGACAAAAGCGGGGTTCGAGCGCTATTTCCATCCGTTCCCGTCGCAGGCGGATCGGCACACTGCAACCGCCTATTACTTCAACACCTATGCGCGTCGGCTCGGCATCGACCTGCATGCGCATCCGGACCGTTTTTTCCTGGCAGCAAGGCTGGCCGAAAACCGGCAGGGCCCCAAGCCTGATGAAAATTTCCCGATCGTGGTCGAGTATGGCTACCACTTTGACGCCAATCTGCTGGGCGATTTTCTGCGCAGCCGGGCTATCGCCCGGGGCGTAGCGCATGTCCAGGCAAAAGTGGTAGAGGTCATGCAGTCCGCCGACGGCGATATCCGCGAACTGCTGACCGATTCCGGCCAGTCGATTGCCGGCGATTTTTTCGTCGACTGCTCCGGATTTCGCAGTCAGCTGCTGCAACAAACACTGCGGATACCGTTCCGGTCGTTCGCGGCCAACCTTTTCAATGACTCAGCGGTAGTCCTGCCGACCGAGCAGTCGGCGCAGATCGGCTCGCAGACCATATCGACAGCAATGAAATACGGCTGGGCCTGGGAAATTCCCCTGACACATCGAATCGGCAACGGCTACGTGTACAGCTCCGGCTATTGCTCTGCAGACGAGGCAGAAACCGAGTTACGTGCCCGCCTGGGTCTGCTCGAAAGCGATACCCCGGCACGACACCTGAAAATGAAAGTCGGCCGGGTCGAAAGCCATTGGCATCGGAACTGCCTGGGCGTCGGACTGTCGCAGGGATTCATCGAACCATTGGAGGCAACGGCGCTGAACCTGGTCTGCAACACGGTTGACGATTTTATTACGACAGTCGAAGCGCACGGTCTCGAGGGTGATGGCCGCGACGGCCTCAACGACAGGGTCAACCAGGGATTCGAGAATGTGCGTGATTACATCGTCGCGCACTACATTGTGAATTCGCGCAGCGATACCGACTATTGGCGGCGAAACGGCAGCAACGGTGAGGTCTCGCCGGCGTTGCGCCAGATCCTGGAAATATGGAAAACCGGCAAAAGCCTGAGCCTGGAAATCGAACGGCAGAAAATTCCAACGTCCTACACCGCCATGTCCTGGTATTGCCTGCTGGGCGGCTACGGCATTTACCCGGACATTCGCCCGGCACCGGCCGATAATGCCGCTGGCCGTAAAGTGAATATGGCCGAAATCGATGCGTACATTGGCCGCTGCGCAATGAATTTCCGCTTGCAAAACGAGCAACTGCAATTCTCCTGAATGTCCACTAGACTTGAGCAATGAAGGCTGAAAATCCGACCTCGCGCGATATTGCCGATCTGGCCGGTGTGTCGCAGGCGACCGTCTCGCGGGCGCTGCGAAACAGTCCGCTGGTGCGCAAGGAAACGCGCGATCGCGTGCAGCAGATTGCCCGCGAGTTGCACTATTTTGTCAACCGCAATGCAGCTGGCCTGCGCACCCACCAGAGCAAGACGTTGGCGCTGCTGCTGTTTGACGAAACGGATGGCACCGACAAATCGATGAACCTGTTTTTCTGGTCGATGCTCGACAACATCACGCGTGCGGCGGCACGACGCGGCTATGACGTATTGGTGTCCCTGCAACAGCTGACCAACGACTGGCATATAGAATACCAGGCGAGCAATCGGGCCGATGGCCTGATCCTGCTTGGCTATGGCGACTTCGCCGAGTACCGGGAAAAGCTGGATGCGCTGGCGGCCGCACACACGCGCTTCATGATCTGGGGGCCGATCGTCAACGACCAGCCTGGCCACTCTTTTGGCTGTGACAATGAGCATGGTGGCTACCAGGCGACTCGGCACCTGCTCGATCTCGGGCGCAGCAGAATTGCCTATATCGGCCGCCGCGCACTGCGCAGTCCGGAGCACGCTGCGCGGTACCTGGGCTACGTCAGGGCATTGCATTCGGCCAGCATGGCCCCCAATGAAAAGCTGCGTTTTCCGGCCGACAATTCCGAAAAACTGGGCTATGAGGCAGTGCAGAAATTACTGGCCGTCGGTGAGCCGTTTGACGCGATCTTTGCGGTCACGGATCTGATCGCGATTGGCGCGATGCGGGCGCTGGCCGACCATGGCATTTCGGTACCAAAAGACGTCAGCGTCGTGGGTTTTGACGACATGCCTTTGGCGGCACATGTGTCACCATCGTTGACCACGGTGCAACAAAACGCGCGCATGGCGGCGGAAGGCCTCGTCGACGGCATTGTTGGACTGATTAAGGGTCAGCCGGTTGAGTCCAGGCTGATGGCACCGAAATTGATTATTCGCGAGTCTTGCGGCGCTGCAGCCGCTGCAGTTCGGCGCTAAGCGCCGCATCGGTCACGGCGCCTTCGAATAACAGTACCCGCGCGCCGTGCGCGGCCACATCGAGTTCCAGGCGAGGTGCCGTGGCATTCACGCTGAAGGAATCGCCGCTCGCCGCATCGCGCCACTCGCCGTGACTTAACCACCTGGATACTGTTTTTGTTGCGCCACTGTCACTCTTGTTCAAGAGCACCAGTGCGGTCTGGTTTTCACCGTCTTTCTGATACACACGATAGAAAACCGCCGTGTCGTCGTCGATCTCGAGGTTTGCCTGCAGGCCGCGCTGCAGTGCGACAGAGGTTTTGCGGATTCTGGCGATGTCACTGAGCGCGGCACGAATCGGACCTGACCTGGCCAGTTCGACATTGTCCTGGCCAAAGTAATCGCGATTGCCGCTGTGCTGGTCAGTGCCGGCGCGAAATGCGATTTCCGACCCATAGTAGACAACCGGAATGCCGCGACTGGTAAATAACCAGTTGTTCGCGTCTATGAAACCGTTCGTATCGGCATGCATGCGTGGCATATCGTGATTGTCATAGAAGGTCACGAGTTCATACGGATTCTGATAAATGCCACTCTCAAGCTCGAGGTAGTCGAGTAATGTGGCGTATGACCCGCCCGTTGTACTGAAAACCTGCGACATCGCCCTTTGTCCCGGGAAGTCCAACACGCTGATACCGCCATTCTCCGGGTAGGTGAATTCTGCCAGCAGCTTGGGGTCAAACGTCCACGCCTCGCCGAACATGAACAGCCCGGGGTACTGCTTTCGAATCCGGTCGGCAAAAGCCTTCCAGAACGCGTGCGGCATGTGCTTGATGGTATCGATACGAACTGCCGCTGCGCCCTGACCGATCCAGTGCGCATGCGCCGCGACAAAATAGTCGAGCACATCGGGATTGTCGTAGTTCATGTCGGACAACTCGGCGAGATCACGCTCACGGCGGTAAAAAGCGTGCAGCGGATTGCTATCATCCAGCTCTGCCGGATACAGGTTCTGGTGGTCCGCCACAAGCTGCCCGTCGGCATCGTAGAGCTCGCCGTATTTCGGCTGATCCACGGGCATCGAAAACGCGGGTGAACCATGATTTGCGACGATATCGAGTACGGTCTTGAGATTATGTTCGTCGCGTAGCTTGCGCGTGAAGTCCGCATAAGCGAGGCCGACCGATTCAAGATGCTCATCGACGGCAAAGAAGTTGACGCCCCAATAGCCGTGATAACCGGTCTTGCCCTGGTCATTGGACCCGCCGGCACCAGGCGGTGCTCCACCCGTAAAAGCCTCGTCCGGATTGTCGACAATTGGCGTCAGCCAGATGGCGGTGAATCCCATCTCGGCAATGTAGTCGGCATTTTGCAGCACACCCTGGAAATCGCCGCCCAGGTAGCCAATATTACCGGGCGGCAGGCCTGCAATCTGCACCGGCCGATCAAAACTGCCGAGCACCTCGCCACCCTGCTCTTCGTGATTGTTACTCGGGTCGCCGTCGACAAAGCGATCGGTTACGACGAAATACACAGCTTCAGCGGCGAATGGTTCGAGCGTGCCGTAATACTCGGCATCGACCGCAGGCGTCGAACACGACGTCAGCGCGAGAGTGCCAGCCAGCAAAACCAGGTAATGAAAACCGGCGCTCATGATGAACGCGGCTCCGCCTGCTTGTCGACAAATAGAATGGCAAAGCCGGCGATCATCATCAGCAGGCCGCCAATAACAAGGCCGTATATGCTCTGCAGATCGAAAAACTTGCGAAGCACAAGACCCAGCACGCTCGCGGCGACGAGCTGCGGTATCACGATAAAGAAATTGAATATGCCCATGTAGATGCCCATCTTGTGCGCTGGCAGGTTGCTGGACAGCAGCGCATACGGCAGCGACAAAATCGAGGCCCAGGCGATACCCACACCGATCATTGGAATCAGCAGCATGGTCGGGTCCTTGATGAACAGGAAGCTGACCAGGCCCGAGCCACCAATCAGCATATTGATCAGATGACAGAGGCGACAACCGAGTTTGTTGGCGACAAACGGAATTGCGATAGCGGCCAGCGCCGCGAAACCGTTATACGCGGCAAACAACACGCCAACCCAGTCCGCGCCGTCGTTGTAGACGACCGAAGTCGCATCGCTGGCCCCATAGTGGTGACTGGTCACTGCGGAAGTGCCGTAGATCCACATGGCAAACAGCGCAAACCATGAAAAAAACTGCACCACCGCGAGTTGCTGCATGACCTTGGGCATATGAAAAAGGTCATGCATGATGTGATACAGGCCGTTATCAGTTCTGCCCTTGCGCTGCAGCAGGCTGGTGGCAATCTGCAGCAAGCCAAACAGTATGAAACCACCGGCGAGCACAAACAGCTGCTTATCCAGTTCCGCGCTCATGATCCAGTACCAGAAGGCAACACCGATTGCAGCCCAGACGAGGCCGCCGTTCAGGTATCGCGACGCCGGACGCAAGCTGACATCCTCGACTATGTGGGCCGTCGGACGCGCCGCCTCGAATGCCGCCAACTGCTCGGGTGAGTACTCTTTGCTACGCACCACGGTCCACAGGACAGCCAGCAGGAAAATTGCGCCACCCCAATAGAACGACAGCTTGACGGAGTCGGGCACGACGCCTGCGGCCGCCGTGTTGCTGACGTCAAACCAGTTACTCATCATGTACGGCAGGGCCGAGGCAACCACGGCGCCTATGCCAATAAAAAACGTCTGCATGGCGAAACCGGCAGTGCGCTGGTTCTCCGGCAACATGTCACCGACAAATGCGCGAAACGGCTCCATCGAAATATTGATGCTCGCATCCATGATCCACAGCATGCCAGCCGCGATCCAGAGCGCCGGCGAGTTCGGCATCACGAACAGCGCCAGCGAGGCGAGCACGGCGCCAACAAGGAAATACGGGCGGCGGCGCCCGAGACGATTCCAGGTCCGGTCCGACATGTAGCCGACGATTGGCTGCACTATCAAGCCGGTCAGTGGCGCCGCCACCCAGAGAATCGGGATGTCGTCAATCGATGCGCCGAGTGTCTGAAAGATCCGGCTGACATTAGCATTTTGCAGTGCGAAGCCGAACTGAATGCCAAGAAATCCGAAACACATGTTCCAGATCTGCCAGAAACTGAGCTGTGGTTTGGTTTGCATTGTTACCCCCCGCCTTTGCCGCATTGTAGCAACTACAGGCCGGCGCGGTTCCGGCTGCAAACGTATTCATCCCCGCTATCGCCCTGAATTGACTAGTATTTTGGCGAACAGCAAGGATCCCAAATGACCGCACGCCAATACTTTAGCAACTTGACGATCAGCACCTTGCTGGCACTTCTCGCGATCGATGTCGCACAAGCCGACTTCGGTGATTACCGGCGGCACGCCATGGACCAGCAAACACTGGCTATCGACACCAGTCTTGGCCAGTTGCGTATCACGCCGGTCGATAACGCCGCATTCGAAGTTCACTACCTTGAAAACGGCGTTAAGCAACTGCCCTCTTTCGCCCTCGCCGAATCCCCACCCCGGATCGAGTCCGCCGTCGCCGAGTCGGAATCGTTCATTTCCTTCGCCATCGACGGACTGATAGCTGTTATCGACAAGTCCCCGGTTCGAATCAGCTATGCGAGCGACGGCTCGGACCTGGTCGCCGAAGCTGGTGGTTATTTCGCGGATAGCACGGCGCGTGGTTTTCGCTTCCGCCTGGACGACGGCGAGAAGATTCTCGGTGGCGGTGAACGCGTTCTGGGCATGAATCGGCGCGGCAAGCGCATGCCTTTGTACAACAAGGCCTCCTATGGCTATGAATTGCATGCCGAGCAAATGTACTACGGCCTTCCTGCCGTGATGTCGTCCGACAGGTACATGATCGTGTTCGACAACTCCGCCAGTGGCTGGCTCGATATCGGGCAAACCGAGCCCGACATTCTCAGCTTCGAGGCTTCCGGCGGCCGAACCGCTTACCTGATCATTGCCGGCGAGAACTACCCGGCGCTGATCGAAAACTACACCGCCGTCACCGGGCGGCAGCCTATGCCGCCTCGATGGGCTTTCGGTAATTTCGCGTCCCGCTTCGGTTACCACTCGGAACGGGAAGTGCGTGACACGGTGCGGCGCTACCAAAAGCAGGACATACCGCTGGACGCGGTGATCATCGACATTTACTGGTTCGGCCCCGACATCAAGGGCCATATGGGAAACCTGGATTGGGACCGCAATGCATTCCCGACTGCCGAGGACATGATTGCCGACTTTTTGCAGCAGGGGATAAAAACAATCGTCGTCACGGAGCCGTTCATCCTGAGTACGTCGAAGCGTTGGCAGGATGCGGTAGAGAACAAGGCACTTGCCGTCGGCAGCGACGGCGAACCGCGCCGGTTTGATTTCTATTTCGGCAATACTGGCCTGGTCGACGTGTTTAACGCATCCACCCGGAACTGGTTCTGGGAGCCGTACCGGATGCTGTTCGATCAGGGCATCGCTGCGAGCTGGGGTGACCTGGGTGAACCGGAAGTGCACCCGGGCGACGCACTGCACTGGCTCAGTGAGGCGGGCATGCAGGCGAATGGCGATGAAATCCACAACGCCTTCGGCCATGTCTGGACGAAAATGCTGTACGAACGACAAATTGCCGCCTGGCCGGACATGCGGCCGCTGATCATGATGCGCTCCGGCTTCGCCGGCAGCCAACGTTACGGCATCGTTCCATGGACCGGTGACGTCAAACGTTCCTGGGGCGGTCTTAAGCCGCAAATCGAACTGAGTCTGCAAATGGGGCTGTTTGGCCTCGCCTACACGCACTCCGATCTCGGCGGTTTTGCTGACGGCGAAAAATTCGACCGCGAACTGTATATCCGCTGGTTGCAATACGGCGTGTTCCAGCCGGTGTACCGGCCGCACGCACAGGAGCACATCGCGCCGGAACCGGTTTTCCATGACCGAAAAACCCGCAAAATTGTACGCGAGTTCATCCAGCTGCGTTACCGGCTGCTGCCATACAACTACACTTTAGCCTATGAAAACAGCCAAACCGGCATGCCGCTGATGCGCCCGCTGTTCTTCGAAAATGAAACAGATCTCGACCTGATCGATGCAAAACACGCTTACCTCTGGGGCGATGCATTCCTGGTAGCGCCGGTCATGGATGCCGGCGTTTCTGCCGTCAGTGTGCCGCTGCCGGCCGGCACCTGGTTCGACTTCTGGGATGACACGCGCTACGAGGGATCGCAGACGGTTTCGATCCCGGTGACGCTGGAGACCATTCCGGTACTGGTGCGTGCCGGCTCGTTCGTGCCGATGGCCAAAGATATGCAAACGACCCAAGACTACGACAGCGCGCAATTGACGCTGCATTATTACGCCGACAAAAGCGTGCCGCAGTCGAGCGGCCAAATGTACGCCGACGATGGCCACTCGCGGCAAAGCCTCGAGCAAGGCGCGTACGAGCTGCTGAACTTCAGTGCCGCGCAGCAGGACGCGGCGCTGCGCATCGAGCTCAGCCGAACCAGGGGTCTGTATGCGGGCCGGCCAGCGTCGCGCCAAGTCGAACTCGTGATTCACAACTGGACCGACGCCGTGACCGTGGCCCGCTTCAATGGCAATAGTGTGCGCCACGTCGTCGACCGAAAAACCAGCACGCTTCGCCTGCAATTTGACTGGCACGGCGACGCAGCCCGGCTCGACATCAATACGTGGCCTGCAGCCGAAAAGGCGGTGGTTTACCAGGTTTTCACGCGCTTGTTCGGAAACCAGAATGCGAACAACGTGCCCTGGGGCACCATCGAACAAAACGGTGTCGGCAAATTCAGCGACTTCACGGATGCCGCGTTGCAGAGTATCCGCAAGCTGGGCGTGACGCACATCTGGTATACCGGCATACCGCATCACGCGGTCATCCGCGACTACACGGCCTACGGCATCAGCAACGACGATCCGGATGTGGTCAAGGGCCGTGCCGGATCACCGTACGCGGTAAAGGACTACTACAACGTCAATCCCGATCTCGCGACCGATCCCGCACAACGGCTCGAAGAATTCGACGCGTTGATCGAGCGTACACACCGGAATGGCATGCAGGCGATCATCGACATCGTGCCAAACCACGTTGCCCGCAACTACCACTCGACCTCGGCTCCCGCTGGCGTCGAAGACTTCGGCGCCGGTGATGACACTTCCGTTGCGTGGGCCCGTGACAACAATTTCTATTACGTGGTCGGCGAAGATTTTGTGGTACCGGAACCCCCGCCCGGCTACGCACCCCTCGGTGGCGAACCGCACCCGCTGGCCGACGGCCAGTTTTTTGAATCGCCGGCAAAGTGGACCGGCAACGGCTCGCGTGCCGCCCAGCCGCAAAGCGATGACTGGTACGAAACAGTTAAGATCAATTACGGGGTACGCCCGGATGGCAGCTTTGCCTTCGAGCGTTTGCCCGAGGAAGCGCGCCACTGGTCGACTCAGGAACACGCAGCGTTCTGGGCCAATAAGGATGTGCCGGACAGCTGGCGAAAGTTTCGCGACATCGTGCTTTACTGGCTCGCCCGGGGCGTCGACGGATTCCGCTATGACATCGCCGAACTGGTGCCGGTCGAGGTATGGAGCTATCTGAACTCCGCAATCAAGATGCAAAACCCCGATGCATTCTTGATCGCCGAAGTCTACAACCCGTCACTGTACCGCGACTTTATCCGCCTCGGGCGCATGGACTACCTGTACGACAAGGTCGGCCTGTACGACACGCTCAGAGCAGTCATGCAAGGCAACAGCAGCACCGATAGCATCGCCGCAACACATGGCACACTGCTCGACATCGAACAGCACATGCTGCATTTTCTCGAAAATCATGATGAACAACGCATCGCAAGCGCGGCCTTCGCGGGCGATGCCCGCAAAGGCAAACCGGCCATGGTGGTGTCGGCCTTGCTCGGCAGCGCGCCGACCATGCTCTACTTCGCGCAGGAGCTTGGCGAACCGGGTGACGGTGATGCGGGTTTTGGCGACCCGACGCGCACCACGATATTCGACTATTGGGGAGTTCCCGCGCAGCAACGCTGGATAAATGGCGGTCGATTCGACGGCGGCGCATCGACGGCGGCCGAAGTCAAGTTGCGCGACTTTTATGCGCGGCTGCTGAACCTGAGCGCGACGAATCCGGCGTTTTCCGGCAAGTATGCCGAGATCCATTCCGCCAACCGACAAGGCAACGCGGCTTATGACGAACAACTTTTTTCCTTTGTGCGCTGGTCGGACCAGGAACGCCTGATCATTGCGAGTAACTTCAGCGCTGACGAATCGCAGTCGCTGACACTGCGCTTGCCACCCGAGATCGTCAGTGCATGGCAGATCGGAGCCGGCCGCTATCGCCTCGAAGAGTTGCTGTATGGCGAGAATACGAGCGAACTCGTGGTCGACGCCGGCAGCGGGTCGCTGCGCCTGGATCTTGAGCCACTCGAATCCGTTGCCTACCGGGTTGCCGAGGCCACGTTCAAGTCGACGCTCGACGTAAACGACTACCTCGAGGATATCGACAACGCGAATATCGTCGGCAAACTGATCACCTGGCGCGATGTCGAGTCAGGCTTTCTTGGCGAACCCCGCCATGTGCAGGTATGGCTGCCGCCGGGCTATGAAGACAATCCGGAGCGCCGCTACCCGGTCATCTACATGTCCGATGGCGAGAACCTGTTCGACCCGCGTATCGCAAGCTGGGGTATCGATTGGGGTATCGATGAGGCCATCGCGACCGGCAGCGCCGCCAATCGTTTTGAGTCCGCCATCGTAGTCAGCAGCTGGAGCACGGCACGTCGCGGACTCGAGTACTCGCCATGGCACGATGCAAAGCAGTATGCGCAGTTTCTGATCGAGGAATTGATGCCGCGTGTTAACCGCGAGTTCCGTACGCGACTCGGGCCGGAAAATACCTCGGCCATGGGCTCGTCGATGGGTGGCTTGCTGTCCTATTACCTCGTCACCAGGCATCCGGACAGCTTCGGCGCCTGCGGCTGCGTGTCAACGCACTTTGCTTTGGCGGAGGCCGATCTCGCCGCGTATACGGGTATCGACGCGGGCGACGCTGATGACACGCCTTACATCCTGCGCGACATCGAGAATGGCGCCATGGTTCCGGATGGGGTGCGCTTGTATTTCGACTACGGCACCGAGACGCTCGATTCCAGTTATGAGTCAGACCACAAGGCGGTACGCGAGTGGTTGCTAGGGCAAGGCCTGGTAGAGGGCCGGAATTTCCGTATGCGAAAGTATGCCGGTGCCGAGCACTCGGAAGCTGCTTGGCGCGCCCGCGTTGGCGATCAACTGCAATGGTTGCTGCAGGGCGACTAGCCTTACGCGTTGGCCGCGGCTCGCAATTCATCGAGTCGTTCGCGGTGAGGCCGGAAGTTAAGCGTGCAGCCTCGCAGGTACTTCTCGATGTCGTGTAAGTTGAATTTGTGGGCGAGCTCGTTGCCAGGGCGCAACTGGTCTTGTGTCGGGTAAATGCCTTTGCCGGCCAGCAAACAGTTCCAGGACATGCTCGGGAAGTAGGCGTCCAGGGCCTGGCGTTCGAGTTCGTCCGTGATGTTCTTGCCCTGTAGCCACGCGGTCAGGATCTGCCGCAAGGACGGCGAGATTTTTTCGTTGCATCCTGCATCACGCCAGTAAGGCGTGTCGGTGCGTGTGTTGATGCGATAGTGGCAGACGATGTAGTCGCGCACGGCGTCGAAGCGCTTGCTGATCCGCGCGTTGAACTCCTCGCGGTACCGGTCGCTCATATCGCCCTTCATCGCCGCCTCGAAAAAGCGGAATACCGTTTCCTGTACCATGTCGAGCGCTGTGGCTTCGAGCGGTTCGATAAAACCTTGTGACAAGCCGACAGCCAGGCAGTTCTTGACCCAGTGCTCGCGCACGCGGCCAACCTTGAATTTCAGCCGCCGTGCTGCGATGTCCGAGTCCCCGAGCCCCAGGTGTTGCCGGAATTCCATTTCCGCAGCGTCATCATCCACGTACTTCGAGCTGTACACGTAGCCGTTGCCAAAACGCGAGGTCAGCGGAATTTTCCAGGCCCAGCCGTACTTGAGCGCCGTCGAAACCGTTTGCGGTTCCGGGTTCTCATCCGCTTCCGTCGGAAAGACGACCGCCGAATCGTTATACAGCACCTCTGCGCAGTTCTCGAATGGCACCCCGAGCGCCTGCTGCAACAACTGGCTGCGAAAGCCGGTCGAGTCAACATAGAAATCCGCCTTGATAGTCTGCTCGCTGTCGGTCTGCAGATAATCGATGTAACCCTTGTCGTCGAGCACGACTTCGGTGACTGTTGCCTGGCGGTACTTGACGCCCTTTTTTGCGGCCCAGTCCTTCAGGAATTCACCCAGCAGCCCGGAGTTGAAGTGGTAGCCGTAATTCATTTTGAACGGGAAATTGGGCGGCGCCACCGGCGCCTGCCGTTGCGTCGCCAGGTACCACTCGAGGAAAAACTGGCTCGGGTGGCCGTCGAGGTCCACGCCCTGGCGGCGCAGGAAGCTGTTGTGGTAGAACGCGGGCACCGTAAACTCGTCGGGCTGGCTCTGGAACGGATGGAAATACTCGTCAAATCCGGCTCGCGTCGACCAATGCCGGAACGTGATGCCGGTCTTGTAGGTTGCATCGCAGCGGCTCATCCAGTCGCTTTCCTCGACACCGACGTAGTCGAGGAATTTCTTCAGCGGTGGCGTCGAGCCTTCGCCGACGCCGATGATGCCGATATCGGGCGATTCGACCAGGGTGATGTCGTAATCCTTGCCTTGCCAACCTTTCGCCAGCATGTTGGCAGCAATCCAGCCAGCGGTGCCACCGCCCAGTATCACGAAGCTCTTGGTGCCCTTGCGCATAATCGCTTCCGCTAAAACTCCGAGACTGCCAAAGAAAAGGCCGCCCGAAAAGCAACGCTCCTCGGACGGCCTGCCCGGCTTGCGCCGGGAGATACCTCAGGCGTATCGAGTTGACAGGTTAATACCGGTAGTTGAGACCGAAATAGTATTGCCGCCCGAACGACCTGTATTCGCCGAGCAATCCGGACACACCGTATTCAATGATCGCCGCCTCGTCGGTGAGGTTGTTGCCCGACACCACCACGCTGAGACCGTTTTCCCACGCATAGGATACCTGCGCGTCCACGGTAGTGTAATCCTGCGACCACGACGGCTGCTGTCCCTGCGGCGTCGGAATTCTCTGGATAAACTCGTCGCGGTAACGCACGTTGACATGCGCGCTGAAGGCCTCGTAATCGTAGAAGAGCGTGGCGCTCCAGACGTTTTCGGACAAGCCTGGCAACGGCTGGATATTGCTCGAACCCAGTATCTGCCCGCCGGTGATCTCGGTCTCGCTCTGGGTATAGGAGTAGCTTGCCGTCGCACCGAGCCCGGACCAGATACCCGACAGATTGTCGAAGGTCTTGGTGCCGGCCAACTCGATACCACGGATGTAGCCGCCGCGGTCATTGTTGATGTAGGTCTGGTAGATATTCAGGAATGACCCGGCGGGCACGGTGACACCCACCGAGGCGGGATCAACACCGAATAACTGATTCGGTCCCTCGATGAGCGACTCGATGTCCTTCCAGAACACGGCCGCGCTCACGGCACCGCTGCTGTCTTCGAAGTAGTGCTCATAGGACAGGTCGGCCTGGCTGGCGCGGAACGGATCGAGGTAGGGTGAACCGTCATTCCAGACATTGTATTCCTGCAAACCAAAGTTCGGACTGGTCGGATCGGTAATCACGCTACCCGACCAGTTGCCACGGGCTTGCACCATCTGCCCGACCGGCGGGCGGCTCATGACTTTGGCTGCCGCAAAGCGCAGGATGTCGTTGTCGCTGAGCTCGAACGCCAGGTTCAGGGACGGCAGCGTGTCGCTGTAGTCCGGACCGTACTTGTTGAACAGCAGGTAATCGTTGGTAACCCCGAGGTCGTCCGTGATCGGTGTGCCAAGGCCACCGCCAACGTTCTGCAGGCCGGCCGTCTTGACATCGCTCTCGATGTAACGCACGCCGAGATTGCCGCGGACCGGCACGCTGCCCCAGGTGAAGTCGAGGTTCGCCATCAGGTAGAACGCCTCGGTATCCTCGGTCAGCGTGTTGTCGTTGATCAGGGTCCAGTCATCGGACCATTTGTCGAGGCCCGCGTCATTGCCGGCACCGAATATCGAGCGTCCCAGCGCATCGATGTTGGTCACGGCGACATGATCGGGCAGGCCCGGAAGCGACTGGATCGTAACGAAATCAGCGATGGATTGCGGCTCACAGACCAGCGGGTTGGAGCCAGCGACGGTGTCATTGGCCTCACACCAGCTGTTGATGCCATCGTTGAAGATGCCCTCGCGCCCGCCGTACTGGAAGGTGCCGCGCTCGGTCGTAAACTCACGGTCCGAGATTCGTACGCCGACCTCGATCGAGGAGACCGGGCCCCATTCCACATCCTGCTTGAAGTCGACCTTGAACGCGCTGATTTCGTCCGAGTATGCATGCGGATAGCGCTCGTACCGGCCGAGGCGCATTACGGTCGGGTCATCGAAGGCAACATTTGTGAACGTGGCCGACGGGATGCCCTGGCCGTTCAGCGTGTACGTCATCGATTGCCCTGGCACCTCCTGGAAGGTACCGGCGCCGTTGAAGTCAAGCTGGTAGGCGTGCATCGTGGCGATGCGATCTTCGCGCGTCTTGTCGCCTTCGCTCTGGTAAATGTCGAAACTCAGCGTGCTGCTGTCCGTGGGGTACCACTCCAGGTTAAGACCGTAAGTGGTGCTGTCCGCCACCGTAGACTGATCCTCGGTGCGCGCCTCGAAATACGGATGGTCGCGCCCACCGCTGGCGATATTCTGATTGACGGCCGCAATCGTGGCGCTGGTGATGACGCCGTTCTCGATGACCGGGTTGCTGACAATCGTATTGGCCGCCGCACCTTCCCGGAAACCGCTCGCGGTGATGCCGGTGCGCTGGTCGTTGCGATCGAACTCCGACTGGAAATAGTCGAACCGCGCCTTGAAACTGTCGCTGGGCTCCCAGTTAAGTGCCGCCACGACACCCGTGCGCTCGTCGCTACCGGTGCCTGCCTGCCACTGGAAGGCACGAGGCATGTATTCATTGCCTGCGGTGCCGTCGCCGGAAAAGCCGATCGAATCCGTGTCGTCGGCGCCGGCACGGCCCATGATGAACGCATTCGGCTGGTCCAGGAAGGAGTAACCGAGCGCCACACCGAGGGTGTCGTCCACAAACTTACCCTGGTAGGAAGCAGTGACACGTGAGCCGCTCTCGTCGCCGCCGAATTCGTCAGCCGCATCGTTTTGCGACAGCCTGAGATTGGCAACGAAGTTATGCTGTTGCGGCGCATCCAGCGGGTTTGCCGTCTTCAGCTCGACGATACCGGCGACGCCACCTTCCAGCTGCGAGGCTTTGGGCGACTTGTACACGGCCGCCTGGTTGATCAGTTCAGCAGGATACTGGTCGAAAGACATCCAGCGCGTGTTCGCAGAATAGCCTGCCGTCGACGCCTGCTCGCGACCATTCAGCGTGGTCTGCACGAAGTCGCCATCCATGCCGCGAATATTGAGCTGCGACGATTGTCCGGAATCGCGCACGGTCGTCACGCCCGGTACACGGCCAAGCGCGTCGGCAATGGACTGGTCAGGGAGATTACCGAGCGCACCGGCGTCGACGACGTCAGAAATGGTGTCGGCCAGGCGCTTGCTTTCCACAGAGTTGAGGACGCTGGTGCGAATGCCGATGGATACAATCTCCTCAATCGTTCCATCATCCTGCGCCGCGGCATTGGTCGGTATCATTACCGCGCCAGGCAAAGCCGCCGCAATAGCCAATGACAATGCGGTGCGCCGAATATGCAGAGACATACCTGAGTCTGCTGAGATCGCTTTGCCATACATTTGATTCTTTGTAGCCATTTGAACGTTCCCCCGGAGAATTACCAGATTGACTTACATCCCGGCATGGTATGAAGCGTGTCTGCACGGGGCAATGCAATGCATACGTATTCAAGCCATGAATACGTATGCATTGCATTGCGGCCGGATAGCCGCCCAATTAGCGTGCAAGGCTGCCACCCGTACTTGCCGTGTCGATTGATATCCCGCCGATGACCAACAACAGCCGAGACCAGGTATTGCCAGCCAGCAGGCGGGCAGGCGTTGGCCTGCATCTGACCTCGCTGCCGGGGCCTTTTGGCATTGGCGAGATTGGCAGCAGTGCCCGCTGGTTCGTCGATACCATGACCAAAATGAACCTCAGTATTTGGCAATTTTTGCCAACTGGACCAACGGCTTATGGTGATTCGCCGTATCAGCCCCTGTCGACGTTTGCGGGCAATGAGCTGCTGATTGATATCAGCGAGCTTATTGCCCTGGGCCTGCTTGGCGCGCAGGAGGTCGCGGCGCTGGCGGCATTGCCGAGGGATTTCGTCGATTACGGGGCGCTGATTCCGGCCAAGAACCGGGTGCTGCGTGTCGCGGCCGGCCGCTTCGCTGCTACCGCCAGTGCCGAACTGCAATCTGCCTGCGAGGAATACATTGCGCAGCACGATCAGAGCTGGTTACACGATTACGCCCTGTTCCGCATTCTCAAGTCTCAGCACGGCGAACGGCCATGGCCGGAATGGCAAGCGCAGTACGTGCATCGCGAGCCGGACGCCCTGCGCGCCCTGGAGAAATCCGAAGCGGCGCACATTGCCGCGATAAAGATTATCCAGTTCCTGTTCCACCACCAGTGGCAGAAATTGCGTTCCTACGCAAAGGCACGTGACGTACTACTGTTTGGCGACATGCCAATCTACATCGCACTTGACAGCGCGGATGCCTGGGCCAACCCGGAGATATTGCGTATCAATGCGGACGGCAGGCCAGACCATGTTGCTGGCGTACCGCCCGACTACTTCAGTGCGGACGGCCAGCTCTGGGGCAATCCCCTGTATGCCTGGGAGATGCATGCAAGGAACGGCTACCGATGGTGGATAGATCGCATGCGCGCATCGGTAGAACTCGCCGACCTGGTTCGTATTGATCATTTCCGTGGCTTCGAGTCCTACTGGTCGGTGCCCGCCAGTGCTGCCACCGCACGCTTCGGCAGTTGGGAAATTGGGCCAGGCGATGCCATTTTCGATGCCATGAAAAAAAGCCTGGGCCAGTTGCCGATCGTAGCCGAAGACCTTGGCGTGATTACCCATGACGTGGAAGGTTTACGTGACCGCCACCGCATTCCGGGAATGGTGGTGCTGCAGTTCGACGTGGCCGATCCCGATTTCAAATTTGAAAATATTGCGGAGAACAGTGTTTGCTACACGGGAACTCACGACAACGATACAACGATAGGCTGGTTCCATGGCAGCCCGGGAGACCTGCGATCGACCGCGGAAATCGCACGAACTCAGGCAGCGGCTACCGCCAGGACGGGCGGCAGCGCTGCGACCATCCACACCGACATGATCCGGCTGGCCTTTTCGAGTCACTCCCGATTGTCGATTGCGCCACTGCAGGATTTCCTCGGGCTTGGCTCGGAGGCCCGGATTAATACGCCTGGCAAGCCCGCCAATAACTGGCGCTGGCGCTTTAAAGACGAGCAGCTCACGGCAACGGTCATCGCGCAGGCTGCGGGACTGGTCAGGGATTCCGGGCGCGCGGCGGGTTAATACCGGCAGCTTAAGCGGTCGGCCAGGAATTCACCACGCGCGCACCGCGCCAGTCTGGCACACTAGCACTGACTCTTACGGCCCCCGGATTTCCCGCAATGGCTGACCTCAGACATTCAGAAGAAACTCGATTCATTAGCCGGCTGACGCGGCAGACGCTGGCCATGATCCTCGCAGGCGGACAAGGTTCGCGGCTTTACGAGCTAACCACCTGGCGGGCCAAGCCGGCGCTCTACTTCGGCGGCAAGTACCGCATCATCGATTTCCCGTTATCCAACTGCATTAACTCAGGGGTGCGCCGCATCGGCGTACTTACGCAATACAAGGCGCATTCGCTGATCCGGCACCTTGTGCACGGCTGGTCGTGGTTCCAGGCGGGTGCAAGCAACCGCGAATTCGTTGAAATCCTCCCGGCGTCGCAGCGTATCGGTGGCGAGTGGTACCGTGGCACCGCCGATGCGATCTACCAGAATCTCGACATTATTCGCACGCACAATCCCCGCTACGTGCTGATCCTGTCCGGCGACCATATCTACAAGATGGACTACGGTCCGTTTCTTGCGGCGCATGCGGAAACCGAAGCAGACATGACTATCTGTTGCATCGAGGTGCCGATTGAGGAGGCCGCCGGCCAGTTTGGTGTCATGACCGTCGATGAAACCGGCCGCATTATCGGCTTCGACGAGAAACCTGAAAAACCGAATCCGATTCCCGGCAAACCCGGCTATTGTCTCGCCTCCATGGGCAACTACATTTTTAATACCAACTTTCTGTTCGAACAGCTGATCAAGAATGCGGACACACCGGGCACCCGGCACGACTTTGGTCGCGACGTTATCCCGGCAATCATTGACCGCTACCGTGTGTATGCGTTCGCCTTTCGTGATCCGAAGACCGACGAGCAGGCCTACTGGCGGGACGTAGGTACGCTGCAGGCGTTCTGGGAAGCCAACATGGAACTTGTCGAGATCACGCCGCAATTGAACCTGTACGACAACGACTGGCCGATTTTCACCTACCAGGTCCAGGCGCCGCCGGCGAAATTTGTCTTCGATTCCGATGAGCGCCGTGGCCAGGCAATCCAGTCGATGGTGTCCGGCGGCTGTATTATTTCCGGGTCGACGATTCGAAAATCGCTGTTATTTTCGGGCACCGTCGTCAATTCCTACAGCCTGGTCAGCGAGTCCGTTGTGCTGCCGGATGTGAGGATTGGCCAGAATTGCCGCATCCACAAGGCCATTATCGACCGCGGTACGCACATTCCGGACGGTACAGTTATTGGCGCGAATGCGGACCAGGACCGGCAACGCGGCTTCCGCGTAACCGAGACCGGCCTGACCCTGGTGACCCCCGACATGCTCGGCCAGCAACTGCATTACACACGCTAGCTTTGGCGTAACACAGATCATGCAAGCAACTGACATGCCGGCCGTTCGGGCGGCTATCGAAGCCCTGGTCCACGGCCGCAACCGGGACCCATTTGCGCTGCTCGGCGTGCACCGCACCGAGCATGGGCGCGTGGTACGGACTTTCCAGCCGCAAGCAGAACGGGTCGCCGTCATTAATCGCGCCGGCGACGTGGTAGCGACGCTCGACAAGCTACACCGCGATGGCCTGTTCGCCGGCAAATTGCCGCCGCGATTGCGCCACTACCGCCTGCGGCTGTCGTTATTTGACGGCTCGACACTCGACCTCGAAGACCCATATCGATTTACCTCATCGCTGGGCGATCTTGATCTCTACCTGCTTGCTGAAGGTTCGGATCTGCGCATCTATCAAAAGCTCGGTGCCAGGGTCGTGACAATGGCAGATGTAAAGGGTACCCGCTTCGCGGTCTGGGCGCCGAATGCGTCGCGGGTCAGCGTAATTGGCGATTTCAATGGCTGGGACGGGCGCTGCCACAGCATGCGCCTGCATCCGGCGAACGGCATCTGGGAAATTTTCCTGCCGGGCGTTGTCGCCGGTGCACGTTACAAGTACGAAATGCTCGACCGGCACGGCCATCTGTTGCCGCTGAAAACAGACCCCTACAGTAATTTTCACGAAGCACCGCCGGGCAATGCGTCAATCGTCTACGAGAGCCGCTTCAAATGGCGGGACGACGCCTGGCAGGGCCGCCGCAGCATGACGCCTGACCTGGATACTCCGATCAGTATCTACGAAGTGCACCTCGGATCCTGGCGCCGCGGCGACGGCGACCGGTACCTCAGCTACCGGCAGCTCGCCACCGAGCTGGTCGACTATGTCCGCGAGCTCGGTTTCACGCACATCGAGTTCCTGCCCGTGACGGAACATCCTTTCGATGGGTCCTGGGGCTACCAGCCGATCGGCATGTTTGCGCCTACGCAACGCTTTGGCGAACCGGATGACTTTCGCTACCTGGTGGATTGCTGCCATGCCGCCGGGATCGGCGTGATCATCGATTGGGTACCGGCACATTTTCCCAAAGACGAGCACGGTCTCAGGCGCTTCGACGGCACCGCCCTGTACGAGCACGAGGATCCGCGCAAGGGCGAACATGTTGACTGGGGCACGCTGATCTTCAACTTCGGCCGGCGCGAGGTCGTGAACTACCTGATCGGCAATGCGCTCTACTGGATCGACGAGTTCCACGTTGACGCAATTCGCGTCGATGCGGTCGCCTCGATGCTCTATCTCGATTACTCGCGTAAGGCCGGCGAATGGCTGCCGAATGAGCACGGTGGCAGGGAAAATCTTGAGGCGGTTGCGTTCCTGCACCGGCTGAACCGCGAAGTGCACGCGCACGGTGCCACCTCGTTTGCCGAAGAATCAACCGCCTGGCCCGGGGTGTCGCGCCCGGTCGAGATGGGAGGTCTCGGTTTCACCTACAAATGGAATATGGGTTGGATGAATGACACCTTGTCGTACATGGGTGAAGACCCCGTGCACCGCAAGCACCACCACGACAAAATGACCTTCGGTCTCGTTTACGCATTCAACGAAAATTTTGTCCTGCCGCTGTCGCACGACGAAGTCGTGCACGGCAAGCGTTCGCTGCTCGGCCGCATGCCCGGTGACGAGTGGCAACGGTTCGCGAATCTGCGCGCTTACCTCGCCAATATGTATGCGCACCCGGGCAAAAAGTTGCTGTTCATGGGCAGCGAGCTGGCGCAATACCAGGAGTGGAATCATGATCGATCCCTCGACTGGCACCTGCTCGACTATCCATTGCATCGCGGCGTGCAGACCCTGGTGCGAGATCTGAATCTGCTGTATCGACAGCGACCCGAACTGTATGCCAGCGACTTCAATGCGGCAGGTTTCGACTGGATTGACTGGAACGATCGTGACAGCAGCGTGCTGTCCTGGATTCGCTACGACCGCGCGGGGAATGCGGTTGTCTGCATTACCAATTTCACGCCCATCGTACGACACAACTACCGCATTGGTGTCCCTGCCGGTGGCAACTACCATGAACTGCTGAACTCCGATGCTGAGAAATACGGCGGCACCGCTATTAGCAATGCGCATCTCCATGCCCTGCCGGAACCCTGGCAGGGAAAACCGTTCTCGATGTGGATTACAATACCGCCGCTTGCAACTCTGCTGGTTGCGGCAAAGTAAAACGGCAATCGCTCAAGGAGGATGATGCATGCCCGCGCAGTCTGATGAAATGGATGGCATTGGCGATATTGAGTTGCTGCCGGCGGCGCCACTGGAACAGACTCCAGAAGCGATTCTTCGCGACATCACCCATTATTTCGGCCGTATGCTCGGCCGTCGCACCGTGCGCACAAAATTGCCGTTTCTCTACCAAGCCGTTGTGTACGCCACGCGCGACCGCCTCATGGAACGCTGGGGGCGCACGCGCATGGCGATGGAGCGTGACGACAACCGCCGCGCGAGTTACCTGTCGCTTGAGTTTCTCATGGGCAGACTACTGCGCAATGCCCTGCTGAACCTTGGCATCGAGGAACAAACAGCGGCGGCGTTGGAACGCATCGGCATCAGGCTCGAAGACCTCTACGATCGTGAGCACGACGCGGGCCTCGGCAATGGCGGCTTGGGACGACTGGCGGCCTGCTTTATAGACAGCTGTGCGACGCTGTCATTGCCGGTGGTCGGCTATGGCATCCGCTATCAATATGGCATGTTCCGGCAGCGCCTTGAAAGCGGTCACCAGGTCGAAGAGCCCGATTCATGGCTGCGCGAGGGATTTCCCTGGGAGGTGGAACGTTTTGAGCTGGCGCGGACCATCAAGTTTGGCGGCCGTACGATCGTCAACAAGAGTGCCGATGGCCGCATGCGTTACAGCTGGATTGACACGGAAGATGTGCTGGCAATTCCCTACGACATTCCAATTCCCGGCTACGGCAATGATGTAGTGAATACATTGCGTCTCTGGTCCGCGGCGGCCACGGACGAGTTCGACCTGAAGGAATTTAACGCCGGCAGCTACGCCGACGCGGTCGCGGCAAAGAATCTCGCCGAGAATATCACCATGGTGCTTTACCCGAATACCGCGACCATGGACGGCCATGAACTGCGCCTGCGGCAACAGTACTTCCTCGCCTCGGCGAGTTTGCAGGACACGCTGCGCTATTACGTTTACCAGCATGGCGATGACGTCAGCGGTTTCGCCGAGAAGAATTGCCTGCAGCTGAATGACACGCACCCGGCAATCGCGGTTGCGGAGCTGATGCGACTGCTGATGGACGTACACGATCTCGAATGGGACCAGGCCTGGGCCATCACCCGCAAATCAATGGCCTATACGAATCACACGCTGCTGCCCGAAGCGCTGGAAATGTGGCCAGTGGCCATGTTTCGTCGGCTGCTGCCGCGACTACTCGATATTATTTACGAGATCAACGCCCGTTTCATCGATGAAGTCGGCCGGCGCTGGCCCGGTGACAACGATGTCATCCGCCGCATGTCACTTATCCACGAGGGCAGCGAGCCAATGATTCGCATGTCCTTTCTCGCCATCGTCGGCAGCTTCTCGGTGAATGGCGTCGCGGAGCTGCACTCCAAACTGCTGACCGAAGGGCTGTTCCGCGACTTCGCCGAACTCTGGCCACAGAAGTTCAACAACAAGACCAATGGTGTGACGCAACGCCGATGGCTGGCGGCGTGCAATCCGCATCTGGCGAAATTAATCAGCGCTACGATCGGCTCGAACTGGATCACGGATCTGACACAATTACGGAAATTATCGGCTGTTGCCGATGACAGCAGTTTTCAGCAAACGTGGCGTGCGATCCGGCTGGCAAACAAGCAACGCCTTGCCGATGACATTGCCGAGAAGACCCGCCAGCAGCTGTCAACGGACATGATGTTTGATGTGCAGGTCAAGCGCATTCATGAGTACAAGCGGCAATTGCTCAATTTACTGCACGCGGTGCATCTCTACGATCGCATTCGCCGTGGCGATGGTGATCGGTTGCCGCCACGCGCGATTATTATCGGTGGCAAAGCCGCACCCGGTTACGCGATGGCAAAAAAGATCATCAAGTGCATCAATAACGTCGCCCGCATCATCAACAGTGATCCGCTCGTACGGGAACGTCTGCGGCTGATTTTTTACCCGGATTACAATGTGTCTGCCATGGAACTGATTTGCCCGGCCACAGACCTGTCGGAACAGATTTCCACGGCGGGCAAGGAGGCATCCGGCACGGGTAACATGAAATTCATGATGAACGGTGCACTCACGATTGGCACGCTGGACGGCGCTAATGTCGAAATTCGTGATGCGGTCGGTGCCGAAAACTTTTTCCTGTTTGGCCTGAATGTCGGTCAGATCAGCGAGCTTCGCGGCCGCTATGATCCGCAAGGGATTATCGCTGCCGATGAGGACTTCTCGCGCGTGATGCAGTTACTTGAGTCCGGTCATTTCAATCGATTCGAGCCGGGTGTATTCGACGCCGCAGTGCAGTCGATCCGCGAACCCGCGGATCTGTGGATGACCGCGGCAGACTTCCGCACATTCATCAATGCGCAGCAATCCGCAGCCGATGCTTACCAGGACTCGAGGCAATGGACGCGGATGAGCATTCTGAACTCTGCCGCGTCAGGCCGATTCTCGACCGACCGGACCATGCGTGAGTACAACGACGACATCTGGAAGCTCGACCCGATACGACTCGGCAAAAAATGATAACTCCGGGCCGCCCTCTGCCACTCGGCGCCACGCCGGATGTGTCGGGAACTAATTTTGCGGTGTATTCCACGGTCGCCAGCCGCGTCCAGCTTTGCCTGTTCGATGCAGACGGACATCAGACGGCAGTTTACGATTTACACAATTCCGGTACGGCTACCTGGCACGGCCACCTGCAGCATTGTGCGCCCGGTCAGCGCTACGGGTATCGCGTGCACGGACGCTATGATCCGCAACAGGGATTGCGCTGCAACCCGGCGAAGCTGCTCATCGATCCCTACGCCAGGACCATCTCCGGCGAACTGGTCTGGCACGATGCATTGCTTGATGCGAATTCCATGGACAGCGCAGCCTGCGTACCGAAAAGTGTGGTCCGCGAAACCTTTCCGGCACTGCCGGCGGGACCACGGATTCCGTGGTCCGAAACCGTTTTCTACGAAACGCATGTGCGCGGCTACAGCATGCGCCACCCGGCATTGAGCGACTCCGATCGCGGCAAATTCAATGGCCTGCGGCACGCTGCGATACTTGACTACCTCAAGGCGCTCGGTATTACCTCGCTGGAACTGATGCCGGTACATGCGTTTTTCACTGAGAAACACCTGGTCGACAAGGGACTGCGAAACTTCTGGGGCTACAACCCGATTGCTTTTTTTGCGCCACAGCCGGGTTACGCAAGCGCTGACCCGGTCGCAGAATTTCGTGACATGGTGCGGTCGATTCACGATGCAGGCATCGAAGTCATTCTTGACGTCGTTTACAACCATACCGCCGAGGGCGATGACAGTGGGCCGGCACTGTCGTTTCGCGGACTGGACAACCTCGCCTATTACAGCGTCGAAGACGGGGCACCCGGCACCTACGTCAATGACACTGGCTGCGGCAATACACTGAACGCAGATCATCCGCAGGTGCAGCAGCTCGTGATTGACAGCCTGCATTACTGGCATCGAAGCATGGGTGTCGACGGCTTTCGTTTCGATCTCGCACCGGTGCTGGGGCGTCACAATCATGGCTTTTCGTCCAGACATCCGCTGCTCAAGCGCATCAGCCAGGACCGCGAACTCAGCGGCGCCAAGCTGATCGCCGAACCCTGGGATCCCGGTCCCGGAGGCTACCAACTGGGCCGGTTTCCGCCGCGCTGGGCCGAGTGGAACGATCGCTATCGCGATGCGGTGCGTGCATTCTGGCGCGGCGATGCCGGCACCGCAGGCGAATTCGCGCAACGCCTGCACGGTTCTGCGGACCTGTTCGACCATGATGGCCGCGCGCCGCAGGCCAGCGTCAACCTGGTGACCAGTCACGATGGCTTCACGCTCGCCGACCTGGCCAGTTATGCCGAAAAGCACAACGTGGCCAACGGTGAAAACAATCTCGATGGCCATGCACACAACCTGAGTTGCAATTTTGGCGTCGAGGGCGTAACCAATGACGCGGTGATCCTGGCACGGCGACGGCGCCACCGCATGAACCTGATGGCAACGTTGCTGCTGTCCCAGGGTACGCCGTTGCTGCTTGCTGGCGATGAGTTTGGCAACTCGCAGCATGGTAATAACAACGCGTACGCGCAGGACAATCCGACCGGTTGGCTTGACTGGCAACAAATGAAAAACGATGCAAATTTCACCGCGCGTGTGCGCGAACTCGTGCATTTGCGCCGCAATACGGCGTTACTGCGCTTGCCACACTACGTGCACGAGGGACATGGCGACGTTGCCATCGCCTGGTATCGACCCGACGGCCAGCGAAAAGCTGCACAGGACTGGCCGCACTCGCGCGCATTTGCCTTGTTGCTCTCCGACCCGGGCCATAGGCCGGCCGCTGTGGCCATTTGCATCAATGGCATGCAGGCCAGCCAGGCGTTTCGTCTGCCGGCTCCGTTGGCAGGCTGCGAGTGGCAACTCCGCTGGTGCAGCGCCGATGACGGCATGCTGAACGAGGTCGTCGTCAGCGTACCGGGCGCATCGATCGCGGTGTTACTATCTGCGCCGGAGCACGAGCAGCAATGAAACTGACCGTCAACGGCAGCGAGCATGAAGTGGACGTCAACGACGACATGCCGCTGTTGTGGGTGTTGCGTGACGAACTCGGCATTACGGGCCCCAAGTATGGTTGTGGTATCGCGCTGTGCGGGGCGTGCACCGTGCATATCGATGGCGTTGCAATGCGCTCCTGCGTCATTCCGGTTGCGGCGGTCAGTGGCGAGGTAACAACGATTGAGGGCCTTGGTACGCCGGCCGCGTTGCACGCAGTGCAACGCGCCTGGATTGACCAGCAGGTCGCGCAGTGCGGCTATTGCCAGCCTGGGCAGATCATGTCGGCAGCAGCGCTGCTCGCAAACAATCCGGACCCTTCCGATGCAGAAATTGACATCGCCATGGCAGGCAATCTGTGTCGCTGCGGTGCCTATCCGCGCATTCGTTCCGCCATCAAGGCGGCGGCTGCGAGCTTGCGCGAAATCTGAGCCTTGGGCCGGTTAAAGACAATCACGCGCAGGACCTTGCTGATCGGATCGGCAGCTATCGCCGGTGGCGTCGTGTTCGGTTACTGGCGCTACAGGACACCGTTTGACAATCCGCTGCTGGCGACGCTGCAGGATGGCGAGGTGGCGCTCACGACGTACCTGCGTATCCACAGGACCGGCATCACGATCGTCGCGCCGCGCGCGGAAATGGGCCAGGGCGTGCACACGACACTCGCCGCGCTGGTCGCGGAAGAGCTCGACGTGGCGCTTGAGGATGTGCAGGTCGAACACGGCCCTGCGTCAAAGGCCTATTTCAACCAGGTCGCCTTCGAGGAAGGAGTGCCGTTCGCGGTTACCGACGAAGGCGCTTTAGCCGAAGGGGTGCGCAACTTCACCCATGTGCCAGCCAAGCTTCTTGGCATGCAGATAACGGGCGGCTCCTCCTCGATCCCGGACGCGTTTGTCAAAATGCGCAAAGCGGGTGCTGCCGCGAGGATGGTATTGCTCGCCGCCGCCGCGAAGAAACTCAATGTCGCACAAAACACGCTGACCACAAGCAACGGCCAGGTGGTGGCCGCCGATGGCACACGCATTCCGTACACAGAACTGGCCGAGCTTGCCGCCGAGATCGAACCACCCGGTGATCCCGAACTCAAAGAGCGCGCCGACTGGAAACTGCTCGGGCGTTCGCTGCCGCGGGTCGACATGGCCGCGAAATGCACGGGCACTGCCGAGTATTCGATCGATGTGCGGCTGCCGGGCTTGCTGTATGCGACGGTCAGAATGAACCCGCAACTGGGTGGCGAGTTGTTGAGTTTCGATGCGACAGCCGCCGGTGCCATGGCCGGTGTGCGAAAAATAGAGTCGCTGCCCGGTGGCGTCATGGTCATCGCCAGCAATACCTGGTACGCGATGCAGGCCGCGAAGGCGATAAACTGCACATGGGGTCCCGCAGTCTATCCGACGACCAGCGAGGCACAATTCGCCGCAGTCGACAATGCGTTTGCGAATGGCTATGACAGCCGCTTTCTAGACAACGGCGATGTCGATGACGCGCTCGCAGACGGTGCCGATGTCGAAGCCGAGTACGCGGTTCCCTACCTCGCGCACGCGACCATGGAACCGCTCAACGCCGTCGCATGGTTGCACGATGGTCGATTGGATATCTGGGCCGGCACGCAGGCACCGACGCAGGCGGTGAAGGACAGCGCCGCCATAGCCGGTATCGATGCGCACCGGGTGCACTTGCATACGACGCTGATGGGCGGCGGCTTCGGCCGGCGCGCCGAAGCGGATTTTATCAACACTGCAGTGCATGCGGCCACGGCAATGCCTGGTGTGCCGGTCAAGCTGACCTGGTCGCGCGAAGAGGATACGACGCACGATACCTATCGTCCGTTGGCCAAAGCGCGTTTTCGTGCCACGGTCGCGAACGGTGGGCCGCTGGCCTTCGACCTCGCGCTGGCGGCGCCCTCAGCCATAGCGTCGCAGTTGTCCCGCATTGGTATGTCCATTCCAGGGCCTGACATGTCCATTGTGCAGGCCGCCTGGGACCAGCCCTACGCCATTGCGAACTATCGCGTGACCGGCTACCGCGCACCGGTCATGACGCCGATATCCTCGTGGCGTTCGGTGGGTGCATCCCAGAACGGCTTCTTTCACGAGTGCGCGTTGGACGAGATCGCACATGCGGCCGGCGCGGATCCCCTGCAGATGCGTCTCGCGCTCCTGACTCACGAACCGAGTCGCAAGGTACTGGAAGCTGTTGCTGAAATGTCCGGCTGGGGTGGCGCGCTGCCCGAGGGCCGGGGTCGTGGCGTCGCGTTCGTGCTGTCTTTTGGTGTACCGGTCGCCGAGGTGATCGAGGTCGCCGCAACCGGGAATGGCATACGCATTATCAAAGCCTGGGCAGCGGTCGATGTTGGCATCGCGCTCGACCCGGGTAACATCGAAGCGCAGGTACAGTCGGCCATCAATTTTGGGCTAAGCGCTGCCATCATGAGCGAAATAACGCTCAAAGACGGCGTCGTCGAGCAAAGCAATTTTCACAACTACGACGCGATCCGCATCGTTCAGGCGCCCGACATCGAAGTGCGCATTCTCGAGAACGGTACCAAGATTCGCGGTATCGGTGAACCTGGACTGCCGCCGGCAGCTCCTGCACTTGCGAACGCAATTTTTGCCGCTACCGGGCAACGCATGCGCGAATTACCGCTGCGAAAACATATCCGTTTTGCCTGACTGCGTCCGCAAGGAGATCACCGCCTAGCCGGCCGGTTTCCAGTTCTGCACGTGGGAAAAACCCTCATACCGTCGCCCGCGCTCCCTCTCGCAGACTTCGAGCAATGGGATTCGATAAAACTTGACCATGGTGAAGTCGTCAAAAAAGGTAACGTAATAAGGCTGACATAGCTCACTTTGAAATTGCTGGCCGGTCAGTTGTGCGCGATGCTTGCGTGAGAACTCGTCTACAGAGTCGCCGATTACCACACCAACATGCTCCAACCCCATTTTGTAAACACGTCGATGAACCGGCGGTATTAACTCAATTACTCGAACCTCAAATCCTTCGCCAAGATCCAATGGCTCCTCGAGTTGCATGATCGAGATTGGACGACCATTCCAGACGTTCTCAATGTTCGATGTGCAGTACTCTTCAATTCTTTCCCTTGTCCGCAAATACTCGTTGTAGGTCTCTGCCCTGACGGCCAGGTGACTTATTTCGCATCCTGAGATGTCAATGTGAATACCTTGCAGGCGTCCCAGTTGAAGCGAGAAGAACGCTTGATAATCGCCAATGATGCGGCTTATCGACACGGTAAATTCCTGTGCGCCAATCTGTTTACTGAATTATTCCTGCCCTGCACTAATAGGCATGATTTCATCCTTGAATCCCAGTCGCATCGCCAATTCATCACTACCGAAAAGTTTCGCCCAAACAGGCGCCCATTTCGCGGTTCCCAGTAATCTGATTCAGAGGCCCGGCAACGCAGGCTTCAGCACCATAATCACCATAGCAGCCACGGGAGTAATGAGCGCGACCAGCCCCCATAATTCCCATCTTTTGTAGAGCTCCATGTAGCGCTGCCAGGCCGCCTCGGTTGAGTCGGTACTGCGCGCCAACTGCAATATCTTGCGTTGCAGTGGCGCGACCCATACTGCAAACACGAGTCCCGAAATCGAAAACAGGACGATCGGCCAAAAGATCCATCCCGTACTTAATAGCGGAAGCCCAGCGACGGCGGCCGCGACCAATCCGGTAATCAGGATCCCCAGCACTCCTGGCGTGGTAAATCGGCGATCGCTTCGAATGATGCCGTCAAATGTCGATGCAATCAGCTTGAACTCGCGCGATTTGTGCGCATGATTTGCCCAAAACAGGCCGGTCGTAATGTTGCCGAGAAATATGACCACGGAAGCAACGTGCAACATCTTCAGAATCAGGTAGCTCATAAGATTTCTCTCAAGACATTGGATTTGCGGGTCACTGTACCGGTCAGGTTCGCAAGCGCAAACTTCTGGCGGCCTGAGCCAGGTCCTGTTCCGTATCCACGCCAGCCCCGGGACGAACCACCGGCATGGCGATCCTGATCGTCATGCCGAGATGCAGTGCCCTGAGTTGTTCGAGCCGCTCGCTGAGTTCCAGGTCGCAGGGTTCGGCCGCAACCAGTCGCCGCAATACGCCACAACGATACGCGTAAATGCCGTGATGATGCAGGGCGACGGCCGCGTCATCGGGCGATACGAGTGCACGTCGAAAATAGATCGCATTGCCCGCTGCATCGGCGACCGCCTTGACCACGTTCGGATTGTCCAGGTCCTCGCGGCTGGCAATCGGTGATGCCAGCGTGCCGATGTCGGCCGACGGGTCATCGAGCAAAGCCGCGCATTGGTCAATCAGCTCGGGAGGCATGGTTGGCTCATCGCCCTGCAGGTTGACGACCACGCGGTCATCGGACCAGCCGAGCCGATCGCACACTTCGGCGATGCGCTCGCTGCCGGAGTTGTGTTTTGCACTGGTCATGCACACCGTTGCGCCGAAGCCTTCGGCCACGTCCGCGATACGTCGATCATCGGTCGCAATAACGACCTCGACGGCCGAACTCGCAATGGCGCGTTCGTATACGTGCTGGATCATGGGCTTGCCCAGGATATCGCGCAGCGGCTTGCCTGGCAGTCGTACCGAGGCAAATCGAGCCGGAATTACGACAGCAAAGTCGCTCATTGCCTGCCCTGCTCGCTCCGGATTCGCGACTCAACCTGCGCCAGCCACGGCGCTGACTGCAAGGCATCCATCTTCAGGCTCACCGGCACCGACCACAGCTTGTCATCGACGGACCGGCCCAGTTTCACGGCGTCCTTTTCCGTCATCAGAATTTCGAAATTGTCGCCGAAATCAAGGCTGCGACGGGTAATCGGCGCATGATCCGGCAGTGCATGCTCGATGACCTGCATGCCATGGGAGCGCAGTAGCTCAAAAAATCGTTGCGGATTTCCAATAGCCGCAACGCCGTGCACCGTGGTACCGCGGAATCTTTCGATCGGCCGCGTCAGTGAGCCGTTCAGGCGACGCGCTTCGCTGGCTACGAGTTCGAAGACCAGTGCGTGTTGCTCTATTGCCGCGAGTTCGGCGACGCGTTTTCGTAGCACGCCGTTCAATAGCACCTGGTCGACTTCGTTCAGCCGCGCCAGGGTTTCCCGCAATGGGCCCGCCGGCAGCAAATACCGATTGCCGAGTCCGCGCGCGCCATCGATGACACATATCTCGTAGGTACGTGCGAGCCGATAGTGTTGCAGGCCGTCGTCAGCAATGATTACATCGGCACCATCGGCAACCAGCATCTCGGCGGCACGAAAACGGTCGGCGTCGACCACAATCGGACAGCCCGAGGACCTCGCCAGCAACACCGGCTCGTCACCAACGACGGCCGGATCGCTGGCAGCATCCACGCGCATCGACGACGGTGACTTGCTGCCGCCATAGCCGCGACTGACGATTCCCGGCGAAAATCCCCGCGCCTTGAGTTCTTTGGCCAGCCAGATGGTGACCGGCGTCTTGCCCGTGCCACCCGCGGTGATGTTACCTACCACAATGACCGGCGCTGCCGCACGCCGCGTACCGAGCACGCCAAACTCAAACAGGGCGCGTCGCAGCATGACCAGCAGCCAGTACAGCCCGGTCAGCGGCAATAGCAGCCGATACGATGCCGCTCCTTCATACCAGACTCGATGTAACCAGTTGTACATCGCCAGGTCTACTCGTCAGTAAATTGCAATCGATACAGTGCCGCGTACTGGCCATCCCGGCTCAAAAGTTGCTGGTGGCTACCGGATTCTACGATGCGGCCAGCTTCGAGCACGATGATGCAATCCGCCTTTTCGACCGTCGACAAACGGTGCGCGATGACCAGCGTGGTGCGATTTTTCATCAGCTCGTGCAGTGCTTCCTGAATGCGCCGTTCGGATTGCGTGTCCAGCGACGATGTCGCCTCATCCAGAATCAGTACTGGCGCATTCTTGAGCAGCGCCCGGCCGATGGCAATGCGCTGGCGTTGCCCGCCGGAAAGCAATACACCACGATCGCCAACCAGGGTTTCCAATCCGTCTGGCATGTCATTGGCGAACTCGAGTACATGCGCGGCCTCCGCCGCGGCCATTATTTCCTGGCGAGAATGGCGGCGCAGCTGGCCGTAGCTCAGGTTATTGGCAATTGTATCGTTGAACAGCACCACGTCCTGGCTGACCAGGCTGATATTGTCACGCAGATTCTTCAAGGTCAGTTCACGAATAGGCGTTCCGTCCAGCAGAATCAGGCCGCCATTGACGTCGTAGAATCGCGGTAACAGGCTGACCATGGTCGATTTGCCGCTGCCGGAGTGGCCGACGATGGCCAGCGACGCCCCCGGCTCCACCGTTACCGAGATGTTGGCAAGTACTTCTGTATTGTTGGCCTTGTAGGCGAAGCTGACATCGCGGTACTCGACGCGACCGCGCACCGCCTGCAGCACCGTGCTACCCGTGTCCGTCTCGTCGGCTTCATCAATTACTTCGAACAGGCTTGCGCCGGCCGCAACACCGCGTTGGATGACCGCGTTGACGTTGGTAATGCGCCGCACTGGTTGCAAAGTCAGCATCATGGCACTGAAGAAGGAAATGAACTGACCAGGTGTCAGGTTGCCGCCCAGCGACTCGCGACCGGCCATGTAGACCACACCGGCGACGCCGATGCCGAAGATGATCTGCGTCATGGCCACGCCAACAGAGCGCACCCGAATCAGTTTCAGATTCTGTTGCTTGTTGCGCCTGTCAACTTCATCGAGTCGCTCGGACTCATATTCATAGCCACCGAAAATCTTTACCACCCTGTTACCGCGGACGATTTCCTCGGTGACCTGCATGACCTCGCCGACCGAATCCTGGATGCGGCCGCTGTAGCGGCGAAAGGCACGCCCAAGACCTCGCACAATCAGCGCCACCACCGGAATCACGATTGCGACGAACAACAGCAAAGTCGGACTCTGCAGGTACATCACCGTGATCGCGGCTATGACTGTCAGGATGTCGCGTATGGCAACCGTCACGACCGTAGTTACCGATTCGGCAATCATTTCCACGTTATAGGTTATGCGCGACAGCAACGGACCCGCCGTTCGCTCCTCGAAAAAGCGTGTCGGCAGGGTAAGGAACTTGCAGAACACCATTCGCCGCAGTGCGCTGATGACGTTGCGGCCAATCCAACCCAGTGAATACTCGGTGGCGATACCAAATATGCCGCGCAACACGAAAATGCCGATGAACGCGAGCGGAATCCAGCGTGCCGTTTCCAGGTTCTGCGCGACCAGCGCCTCGTCCGTCATCGGCTCCAGCAAATACACCAGGCCGCCTTCAACCAGCGCCGTACCGGCCATACCGATCATGGCGACAACGCCTACGCGTTTGTAGGGCAGGACGAATTGCCACAGGCGACGAAAGGTCCGGGCAGACTGCGGGTCAATTTTTTTAGTCACAGCGATCCGCTAGTCGAATCCGGGCTGCTCGCCGTCCGGTTCATTGACCGTAGCGATACTGATACGCACAAAACCGAGCCGACCGGCCACGTCCATCGCCGTGACCACATCCTGGTGGCGGGCATTCGCGTCGGCACTGATGGTCAATGGCAAACTGTGGTCGCCATTGGATATTTTTTGCAGTGCGTTGCGTATTGTCTCTGGGCGACTGTTGATGAGTTCCTTGCCATTCACCATGTAAATACCAGTCTCGGAAATCATGATGTCAATCTGATCGGGGGTTTCCTCTACAGGCGCTGAATTTTCTGCTTCCGGCAGGTTGATGGTGATTTGCGACTGCTTTACGAAGCTGGTTGAGACCATAAAGAAGATCAGCAACAGCAACACCACGTCGATCAGGGAAGTGAGATTGACCTCGGGCGGAGTGCGTGGCCGCAGGTTAAGCCGCATGCCTCAGCCTTTTTCCTGGCGCCGGTGCAGCGCTTCAACCAGCTTGATGGCCTCTTTCTCCATATCGACAACCAGGGTGTCGACACGATTTCGGTAGTATCGAAAGCCGATAAGCGCTGGAATTGCCACTGTGAGTCCTGCCGCCGTCGTGATCAGCGCCTGTGCGATGCCGCCAGCCAGCACCGTCGGGTCGCCGACACCGTAGGTGGTAATCGCCGTGAATACCTTGACCATGCCAATTACAGTACCGAGCAGCCCGAGCAACGGCGAAATCGCGGCGATGGTGCCCAGCGTTTCCAGGTAGCGCTCCAGCTCATGTACGACGTGCCGCCCGGTGTCCTCGATGCTGTCTTTCATGATGCTGCGTTCACGATCGCGATTGATCAGTCCGGCCGCCAGTATCTGCCCGAGCGCGGACCCCTGGTGCAGGCTCTGAATCTGCTTCTGGTCGAGCTGGTCTTTCTTCACCCAACCCCAGACCTTGCTGGTCAAATCCTCCGGTATCACGCGCTTTTGCTGCAGAGTCCAGAAACGCTCCAGGATAATTCCTGTCGCAATAATCCCGCAGAGAATAATCGGCGCCATCAGCCAGCCGCCAGATTTGACTACTTCAACCATACACTCGGACCCGGGGAAAAAATGAAATATACACGCTACTCATGCCATATTCGACGGTTGTCGTGGCGATACCGGCGAATCGACTCGAGTCCTGAAGCCGCGCACAGACTGAGTTCTATGGCACCAGCTGTTGCCGTATTCAAGACATCAGCACCGGCTGCCTGCCATCGTTGCACGATATCGGGCTTTGGCAGGCCCCAATGGTTGTTGTACCCGCTGGATACGATCGCGATCGACGCCTGCAGTGCCTCGACGAATGGCGGCGTCGACGAAGTGCGACTGCCATGATGCGGAACAACCACGGCGTCGACCGCGAGCAGGCTCCGGGTCCTGGTAAGTTCTTGCTCCGCGGATGCTTCAATGTCACCAGTGAGCAAAAGGCGATGTTCACCCACCGAAAGTTGCAGTACACAGGAGCGATTGTTGCCTTCGACATCGGCCAGCAGCGGCGGATAAAGCACTTCGAACTCGACACCGTCATACGACCAGTTCTGGCCGGCGCGACATGGCAGCGTCCTGACGCCGGCCAGCGGTTCTCCTGCCAGAACCTCGTGCACCGGCAGGGAATCCAGGATCGCCCCGACCCCGCCGGCATGATCCAGGTCCGCATGCGACACCAGCAGCCGGTCCAGTTCGCGAACACCACGGTGCGCAAGGTAAGGCAGCACAACATTGGCGGCGGCGTTGCCACCGCTGCGATAGGCCGGTCCGGTGTCATACAGGAGAGTGCGCCGATGCGTCTCGATAACTACCGCGAGACCCTGCCCTACGTCGAGGATACTGACCCGCGCGCAGCCTGTGCCGGGCCGGCCAGGCTGATGCAAGAGCAGCGCGACCAAACCCAGCCATGCGACCGGCCGCCCCGGCCATCCGGGCGGCAGCAATGCCCACAGTCCAGGTGCGATGATGCTCAGCCAGGCCACGCCGGTCAGCGCCGGCACCGTTATTGATGCCAGCGGCAATGCGGCGAAAAGGGTCAGACCCTTTTCGAGCAGCGTGATACTGCGGGCAGCCAGCAGTAGCGCCAGGTCACCAAGCGGCTGCAATGCGCCGTCCAGTACCAGGCCAAGCAGCGACAGTGGCACGGTAACAAATGCGAATAACGGCACAGCCAGCAGGTTAACCGGCAGCGCCGCCAGCGAAACACGGTCGAACAGTACGGCGACCAGCGGCAGCAGGCCGCATAACAACATGAGTTGCAGTGTTGCCAGCCCGGCACGCCGCCGTGCCACCCAGATCAGCAATGCAACCGCTGCGAACGACAACATGAAGCCGGGTGTCATGGTCGCAAGTGGATCCAGCAACGCTATCAGCAGCGCTGCGGCACTGACAATCGCCGCCAGCTTCGGTTTGCGATGCATGAATGCGGCGCCGCCGACCAGCAATAGCATCAGGCTGGCGCGACGCGCAGGCACCGCGAATCCGGCAATCGTGGCGTACCACAGCGCCACCACGACCGAACACACTATTGCGGCGCGCCGATGGTTACGTTGCCGCGCACGCACCGAGAGCAAGCCGGCGGCAAACAATGCCAGCAAATAGGCCCCGCCGGCGGCCAAACCGATGTGCAGCCCGGAAATCGCCATCAGGTGACTGGTGCCGGTTGTTGCGTAGCGTTGCCATTGTGCATCGCTCAGCAGGTGGCGGGTACCGACGACGAGCGCAATCAGCACCGCCGCTGGCTCGGGGTTTTCGATCAGCGCCACAACCCGGCCGACAAAGCGGCGCTGTAACTGATCGACCGCGCTCGATGGCAGTGGCGGCAGCAGGCGATTGCGGTGACCGTTGACCACATAACCGGTCGCCGCCATGCGTTCGCGAAACAGCCAGGCCTCGAAGTCGAAGCCGCCCGGGTTGCGTGCACCGCGCGGCCGCCGCAACCGTACTTCAAGCCGCCAGCGATCGCCATGATGCAAGCTTACCGGAGGCTCGTACCAACTTAAGCGGACTCGCGCCGGCAGGCGCGCATCATCAAGTGGCTGCACCAGGAAGCTGCTGGTAGCCCCGCTTGTCGACGGAAAATCGACGACCTTGATCTCAACAACCAGGCTGTCACCTTCGATGGCAGCGGGTATGCGGGACGCAATGAGTTCCTCGGCCGCCAGAAAAAACCAGCCGAGGCCAACCACGAAACCGGCCAGCAGCAACCAGCAACGCGTGATCAGCAGCAGCAGTACTACAAGAAAGGCGGCATTCAAGTGTCCGGAGGTGCCGGCAAAGCTGCTAAGCTGCAGCGCGTACATACCTGCCAATACACTCAGGCAGGCTCGTGTCATTGCGGGGCTTGCTCGGCATTGATGGTCTCAGCCCCCATCGAATCGGAACACGTACCAATTGCCAAGGCGCTTTTTTCGGAAATTCGCATTCAAACGACATCAGCTGGCCGAACGCTGGTTCATGGCGCCGTTCCGTCACCTGTTACACGATCATTCGCTCTGGAGCATTCGGCGGCGCACGGTGGTTCCCGCAGTCGGATTGGGAACGTTTATCGCGTTCCTGCCGATTCCGGGCCACATACTGGTCGCAGTGCTGGGTTCGCTGTGGTTGCGCTGTAATATCCCGGTGGCGGCACTGACCACTTTTATCGTCAATCCGGTCACGATCGGACCGGTTTACCTTTTCAGCTACCTGGTCGGCGCGAAGTTGCTGGGCCTTGCACCGGTACCATTCAATATCGAGTTATCGATCCACTGGATGACGACCACGTTTCTCTCGATCTGGCAGCCGTTGATTCTCGGCTGCGTACTGGTCGGCAGCATCGCAGCACTGACGAGCTACGTGATGCTGGATGTGTTCTGGCGGTTTTCGCTCGGCGAATACAAGACGCGCAAGAGAAAGCAACGCGAAGAATAGGACTACATGGCCCTGAGCCGGCCGTTTTCCAGCAACAAGATGCGATCCATGCGCTCGGCGATGCTCATATCGTGCGTCACAACGACCAGGCTCGTTTGCAACTCCTGGTTCAGCTGCAGCATCAGCCGCATTACGTGCTCGCCATTGCCGGCATCCAGATTGCCAGTCGGCTCGTCTGCCAGGACCAGCTGCGGCCGCGTAATCAATGCCCGGGCGACAGCGGCTCGTTGCCGCTCGCCACCGGACAGCTCGCCGGGCTTGTGTGTCAGACGTTCGCCGAGACCCACCCGCGCCAGGAGCTGCCGCGCCTGCTCGAGGGCCAGGGTTTTCGGCTCGCGGCGAATCAGCAGCGGCATTGCAACGTTCTCTTCCGCTGTGAACTCGGCCAGCAAATGATGAAACTGGTAGACGAATCCGAGATAGCGATTGCGCAACTCGCTCTTCGCCAGTTCGCCGGCACCATGCATGGCCTGGCCGCCGACCAGCACCTCACCATCGTCAGGATCGTCGAGGCCGCCGAGAATCTGCAATAGCGTGGTCTTGCCGGATCCCGAGGACCCGACTATGGCCACGCGTTCCGCTGCATGCACGACCAGGTCAACCGCACTCAGCACCACCAGCGTACTGTCACCCTCGCGGAAGCGGCGCGCCACGCCCCGACACTGCAACACCGGTACCATGCTATTCATAGCGCAGCACTTCTGCCGGTGGCGTACGCGCCGCCATCCATGCCGGGTACACCGTTGATAGCAGTGCCAGTGACAAGGCAATCATGGCAATTTTTACAACGTCGGCAAGTTGCAGCTCCGCCGGCAGGTCGCTGATGAAATACACATCGGCTGCAAGGAACTTGATGCCGAACGACGACTCGAAAAACGCCACAATACTCTCCAGGTTCAGGGCCAGCAGGATACCAGCTGTAACGCCGATGAAGGTGCCCACCACGCCAATCACACTGCCTTGCGTGACAAATATTTTCAGGATGCTGGACGGACGTGCGCCAATAGTGCGCAGCACAGCAATATCCGACTGCTTGTCTTTCACCACCATGACCAGTGTCGACACAATATTAAAAGCAGCTACCGCAATGACCAGCAACAGGATAACGAACAGTATTGATTTCGTAATCTGGATAGATTTGAAAAAATTCACATGCCGCCGCTGCCAGTTCGACACCAGCACGACTTCGCCGTGGGCGATCGCAACATCGCGCACGATCTCCGGCGCCGCATAAATATCGATCACAGCCAGGCGCACACCGCTGACGGCGTCCTGCAAACGATACAGGCGTTGTGCATCCTGCAGATTGATAAACGCGAGATGCCGGTCGTATTCGAACATGCCTACCCGATACAGGCCACTGACTGTAAAGCGCTTGGTTCGCGGCACGATACCGGCCGGTGTCACAATTCCCTGTGCGAGTGTTACCGTCAGCTTGTCGCCAACCGTAGTGCGCAACGCTTTGGCGAGCTCGACGCCAAGCACGATGTTGAATTCGCCAGCCGCGAGGCTGTCCAGCCTGCCTGCAGTCATGACACCGTCAATACCCGCGACCTTGTTTTCCGCCACCGGGTCTATGCCGCGTAGTTCCGCACCACCAAGTGCTTCGCCAAACATGAGCAAGGCCTGTCCGCTGACGAACGGCGCGGTGGCCCGAACGCGTGGGTCGTCGGCCGCCGTAGCCGAGGTCGCGCGCCAATCCTTTAGCTCGCCGTCAATGCCCTCGATACTCGCGTGCGCTGTCATGGTCAGCAACCGCTCATGCAACTCGCGTTCAAATCCATTCACCACCGAGAGCACGACAATCAGTACCGCAACCGCAATGGCAATGCCGAGCATAGAAATTGCCGAAATCATCGACACAAAATTATTGCTGCTGCGCGAGCGCACATAACGGGTACCGACCCAGAATTCGAAAGCCTGTCGCATCTGCCTACTCGTATCGGAGTGCGACGGCCGGGTTAACATGCGCTGCCCGACGCGCTGGATACAGCGTCGCCAGCGAGGTCAGCAGAAAGGCCGAGATCGCAATCGTGGTCACATCGGCCGACTCGAGCTCGGACGGGATCCGCGTTACGTAGAAAACGTCGCCAGGCATGATCTGGAAACCCAGCGTCTGCTCAAGAAACGGCACGATAACCGGCACATTGATGGCCAGCACGATGCCAAGCGCAACGCCGATGAAAACTCCTGCCCAGCCGATCACCGCCCCCTGGATGAAAAACACCTTGACCACACCCGCGGGCCGCATGCCGAGCGTCCGCAGCACTGCAATATCGTTGGTCTTGTCAGTGACGACCATGACGAGACTGGCAACGATATTGAATGCCGCAACCGCGATGATCAGCGACAGGATCAGGGACATCATCATTTTTTCAATGCGTATGGCGCGAAAATAGCTGGCGTTTTCGATCGTCCAGTCACTGCTGACGACGTCACTGCCAAGCTGCTCGCGCAACTCCGCAGCGATCTGCGGCGCAGCCATGACATCGTAGGCGCGAAAGCGCACGGCGCTGCGCGCAGCGCCAAGACCCAGGATCGCGGCAGCATCACTGGCGCTGACCAGTGCCAGCGACGCATCGTGCTCCTGCAGGCCCGCCTCGAACACTCCGGACAATTCAAATCGCTCCAGCACCGGCCGCAATGTGCCATCGCCTGCCGGTCGCGGAATCAACATGACCACCGCATCGCCGAGGTACAGGCCCAGGTCGACGGCCAGTAACCGGCCAAGAATGATTTTGCGCGAACCCGGTTGCAGGCTGTCGAGAGTGCCTTCGAGCAAATTCAGCGGTGGCTCTGACAGGGTGCTCTCGTATTCAGGCTCGATGCCGTGCGCGAGAACAGCGCGCAGCTCACGACCGGACTGGATCATGCCCTCCATTTGCACCAGCGGCGCGGCGGCGGCAACACCAGGGTGCTCCAGTACACTGCGATGCAGGCTGCGCCAGTCATCGCTTGCGCCGTCGGCGGACGCAATCTGGCCATGCGCCGACATACTCAGCAGGCGCGTGCGTAATTCACCCTCAAAGCCGTTCATCACCGACAGGATGACGATCAGCGCCGCCACACCGAGCGCCACCCCGGCCAGCGAGATCAGGGTAATGAATGATACGAATCGGGTGCGGCGCTTCGCACGCAGGTAGCGAAGCCCGACAAACAGTTCAACGGGGTTGATCATGGCCTCGCATTAAAGCACATCCTGCCAAAATTCGTCTCAATTCGTGACCCGATTCACAGTTTTCGCAGGGAGAATAAAACCTTTTAAATCAAATGTTTCTCGCTACCATTTGGAGTGATATAGTGAGGCCGTACGAGAGGAGTATCAGCAAATGACCAAGCTCTGGAAAGCAACAATTTTGGCGCTCATGCTCGGCACTGCCGGCATGGCTGGCGCCGACACTTTGGATATGGATGGCACCTCCGCGCAGCCCGGCTCGGTCGGTCCCGCGAGCGGTACGACACAGGCCAGCGTCGAGGCCAATTTTGGCAGCCCGATTGCGAAGAAGCCGCCGGTCGGCGATCCACCAATATCCAGCTGGGAATACGACAGCTTCATCGTCTATTTCGAGTACGACCGCGTCATTCACGCCGTCAAGAAACGCTAAGCGGTATATCACCCCATCAGCAACGCCCGGGCACTAATCTGCCCGGGCGTTTTTTTTTCTGCGCTGTGGGATAATCGCCAGCCGTTTCCGGCCCGCATGTCACATTGGCACCCGATCCTCTATTACTGTCGCCCAATCAGGCGCTGCCGATTGCCGGCCGCAGCATTGCATTCGGCCGCCTGCTCGGTGCCAGCGCCGCACTGGCAATTACAGAGCTCGCCAGGCAGGCGGCAGCGCCGCTGCTGGTGATCGCCGAGGACCCTCGGCAGGCGGACCTGCTCGAGGCGGAAATGCGTTTTTTTGCAAGCGGCGCAACGCCCGTGCAGCACTTTGTCGAGTGGGAGACCCTGCCCTGGGACAGTTTTTCGCCGCACCAGGACATCATTTCCGAGCGGCTTGCGGTGCTCGCGACACTGCAGCAACAACAGGGCGGCATTTGCGTGGTCTCCGCGCCAGCCCTGCTACAGCGCTTGCCGCCTACCGACTATGTGGCCGCACGTTCGTTATCGCTGCGGCGTGGGCAATCGCTGCCGCGTGATCCGTTTATCGACTCACTGACGGCCGCTGGCTACCTGCGAGTGCCGCAGGTCAGCGAACACGGCGAATTCGCGGTGCGCGGCTCGCTGATTGATGTTTATCCTATGGGTTCGGAACGGCCCATTCGTATCGATTTCTTCGATGACGAGATTGAGAGTCTGCGGTATTTCGGCGTCGATTCGCAGTTGTCTGGTGAGCCACTCGAACAAATCCGTCTGCTGCCAGCGCGTGAAGTGCCGCTCGATGCCGACTCTATCCGGTTTTTCCGCACCGCCTACCGGGAACGATTTGAAGGCCAACCTGCGAAGTCACGTGTTTATCGAGAGGTATCGGAAGGCATCGCGCACGGCGGCATAGAGTACTACCTGCCGCTGTTTTTTGAGTCTACATGCAGCCTGCTCGACTACCTGCCTGGTGGCTGCCTGATTGTGGCACCCGATGGACTGGAGGCGATACTTGCGCAGAGCTGGGTGGAGATCGAGGAGCGCTACGAGTTGTCGCGGCTCGATCCGGAACGGCCGATCCTGTCGGCCACGGAAACCTTCTTGACGCCCGAGGCGGTACAGGAGGAACTCGCCAAATTGCCGCAGGCCAGGTACTCACCGCAAACACTGGTCGACGCTGCCGAAGTCTGTAATGTAGCAACGCAATTGCCACCGGCGCTGAAAATCGAGGCGCGCTACGAAGATTCCGCGGCTGCGCTGCTGCGCTTTCTCGATACCTTTGACGGCCGCGTACTGTTCTGCTGCGACTCGGCTGGTCGTCGTGAGCAGCTGATCGATTTGCTCGCGGGGCGCAACCTAGACTTCGCCCGCGTTGACGGCTGGGAAGCGTTTCGCAACGGCCGCAACCGTATTGGCGTGGCCATCGCGCCGGTTGAAAACGGTGTTCTGCTACCGGCGCATCGCGTCGCAATTATTGGCGAGCAGCAATTATTCGGCGAACGCGCAAAACGGCGTAACCGGCAGCGACGAATCGAGCGTGACCCGGAAACCATAATTCGACAGCTCAACGACCTTGTTGCCGGTTCGCCAGTCGTACATGCGGAATACGGCGTTGGTCGTTACCGCGGCCTGGTGACAATCGAGACCGGCGGCATCGTTGGTGAGTTCCTGCAGCTCGAATACGCGGACGGTGACAAGCTCTATGTGCCGGTGCACGCGCTGGACCTGATCACGCGTTTTACCGGCACCTCGCCTGAAAATGCGCCGTTGCATCGTCTTGGCAGCGACCAATGGGCGAAAGCGCAACGGCGCGCGATCCGGAAGATTCGCGACGTCGCGGCCGAACTCCTCGATGTTTATGCGCGCCGCGCGGCTCGCGCCGGGCATCATTTTCACTGGCCCGAATCCGACTATCGTGCCTTCGAGAGCGGTTTTCCATTCGACCTGACCGAAGACCAGGAGCGGACAATCAACGAGGTGCTGGATGATTTGCGCACCGCCCGGCCGATGGACCGGGTTGTTTGCGGCGATGTCGGCTTTGGCAAAACCGAAGTGGCATTGCGAGCTACGTTTGCCGCCGTACACGGCGGCAAACAGGTCGCGATACTGGTGCCGACGACCCTGCTTGCACAACAGCACGGCCAGACCTTCGCCGATCGCTTTGCCGACTGGCCAGTGCACGTCGAAGTGCTGTCGCGATTTCGTTCCGCCAATGCGGTCAAGTCCGTGGTGGCCGGCATGCGTGACGGCAAGGTCGATGTCGTCATCGGCACGCATCGATTGCTGCAGTACACCAAAGACTTCAAGGACATCGGCCTGGTGATTATTGATGAGGAGCACAGGTTCGGAGTGCGGCACAAAGAAGCGATAAAATCGTTGCGCAGCGACATTGACGTACTGACACTTACCGCGACACCGATTCCACGCACATTGAATATGTCACTCGGCGGCCTGCGCGAATTGTCGCTGATTACGACCCCACCCGCGGAGCGGCTCGCGGTCAAGACCTTTGTCACCGAATGGAACGAAGTATTGATTCGCGAGGCCTGCCTGCGGGAAATCAAGCGCGGCGGCCAGGTGTACTTTATTCACAATCGCGTTGACGATATCGCCGCGATGGGTGAACGGCTCGGCAAGCTGGTGCCGGAAGCCACTGTGCGTATTGGCCACGGCCAGATGCCGGAACGTGAGCTGGAACAGGTAATGCTGGATTTTTACCACCGTCGCTTCAATGTGCTGCTGTGCACGACGATTGTCGAAAGTGGCCTCGACGTACCTACGGCAAATACCATCATCATCAATCGCGCCGACAAGTTCGGTCTGGCGCAACTGCACCAGCTGCGCGGCCGCGTCGGTCGATCGCACCATCGCGCCTATGCGTACCTTGTGGCGCCGCCACGCGCGGTGATGACAGCGGATGCGATCAAGCGGCTGGAAGCGATTGACTCACTGGAAGACCTGGGATCCGGCTTTACCCTCGCCACGCATGATCTCGAAATTCGTGGTGCCGGCGAACTGCTCGGCGACGAGCAGAGCGGCCAGATCCAGGAGATCGGTTTTTCCCTGTACACCGAACTGCTCGGACGGGCTGTCGACTCGCTTCGCGCTGGCCGCGAACCGGACCTGGAAACTCCTCTGCATGCGGGCGTCGATATCAATCTGCACCTCGCCGCACTGCTCCCGGATGACTACGTACCGGATGTACACCTGCGGCTGATCCTGTACAAACGTGTTGCCTCCAGTACGACGGCCGCGGAATTGCGTGAATTGCAGGTCGAATTGATTGATCGATTCGGGCTGCTGCCGGACCCCGCCAAAAACCTGCTGCGTATTGCCGCGATCAAACAGCAGGCTACGGCGCTGGGTATTGAGAAAATTGACGCCGCAGATAAGGGCGGATACCTGGTATTTGGCACAAACAGTCGTATCGATCCTGTAGCGCTGGTGCAATTAGTGCAAAATGGCAGCCAGGCTTACAAGCTGCAGGGCTCGCACCGCCTGCAATTTCGCGGTAATTTCGGCTCGCCTACACAACGCTTCGAGGCGATTGAGCAACTTTTGGCACGACTGGCGGTTAAAACGGCAGCGTATGCAGCGGGGACCTGAATGTTTGAGACAGTGCGTAAATCGAAGTTGCTGTTGCTGGCAACGCTGTTGCCGGCACTGGCAACTGCACAGGACGAACTGCTCGATGAAGAACCGGCCGAGATACGGCTATATTCGGTAGAGGTCATCGTCTTTACGTATGCCGACGGTGGCTCCCCCGGCAGCGAGATTTTTTTACCTGACCCGATTGAGCCGGCCCCGGATGAGGCCGGGCTGATCGGCGAACTTGCGGTCGTGCCGCTCCAGCGCCGCGACCCGGGCTATGTTGATAATGCTCCGATCTTGTTGCCGGAAGATCAGCTCAGCATGCGGGATGTGTTTGAAAAGCTGCAGCGACTCGACGCATACGAACCGCTGCTGCATTTCGGCTGGACCCAGCCCGGCCTGCCGCAGGACGAGACGGTTGCCGTGCCCCTGTCAGCGCTCGGCCAGCTGCCTGCCGGCCTTGAGGGAAGCTTCACACTGTACCTTGGCCGTTATTTACACCTGGTTGTCGACCTTGCGCTTACCGAGCCGGCCACAGCCGCCGAATACGTAGACCAATCCGGTGCAATACGCGAGTTCGAATACTCGCTGCCGCCCCTGGACGGTCCGGTTCGTTTCCGAATCCGCGAAGACCGGATCCTGAAAAGCGGTGACATACGGTACTTTGATCACCCAAAATTCGGCGTGGTCGCAAAGTTGTTGCGCGTAGAGTCAGTTAACCAGCAGGCTTCGCAGGAAATCACGCGCTGACACGTTGGCGCCGGCATTCGCCGATACGCCCACCTGGAACGACACGGTCACAAATTTGGAGACGCTGGAACGCGGGTGATGCAAACCCAGCTCTCTCACGCCGGCCGAAATCCGGTTGGCGAATTCGCGCACATTGACCTCGTCCGAGGCGTGCGACAGCACCACCATCTGGCCGCCATCCAACCTGCCGACGACATCGCTGGCCCGCCGCAGGCATCGCCGCACAGCCTGTGCAACCCGTCGCATGCAGGAGTCAGCCGCATGCCGGCCGAAAACATCAACATAGGCATCGAACTCCAGCAGCGTAAACACGACCACGGACAGCGAGCTTTTCTCGCGCGCGGCGACCGCCCAATCATGCTCGAGCACTTCAAAAAACGCCTGCTCGTTCAGTAGGCCTGTAACCGGGTCGGTGCGCGTCAGATCACGAAGCCGGCGCTTGGCCTTAAGCAACTCATGATGCATTTCCGAGCCGGCCACGGCGGCGCCGATGCCTGCGCTGCGCCAGAATGCGACATAGAATTGCGGCGTCGCATCGTGGCCGTTCGACAACGGCCGTAACGCCAACAGGTATTCGCGACCACCGAGCTCTACCGGGAAGCTGGTTTCCTGTTGCGAGCGCAAAGACTCGGAGATCTCCACGGCAAGATCGCGGCCGACCAGTTGCTCAATCACATCGGCAAATGGCTTGCCACGAATATCGGCACCACCAATCGATTCGAATGCGACATTGCTCAGAACCACCGGCCACTCCGGATGATCCATATGCACAATCAGCAGCGGTTCGGCAGACGCCTGCACGACCATCTCGAGTACTTCGCGACCGACCGTGCTCACGCGCCAAGCTCCAGTGGCGGACGCTGGCTCCAGCGCGTAACCACAGCACTCGCCTGTTGCCACTCGTTACTCGCCAGCAGGCTCGCGCGCATCATGTGCCCGGTGCCATGCATGCGCGCAAGACGCACCAGTGACAATGGATTCGAATAACTCTTGAGTGCCTCCACGGTTTGCTGCGCCGCCGAACGATCGTTGCAAACCAGCACCATGTCACAACCGGCACGCAACGCACGCAGAGCGCGCGACGGCATGTCGCCGTACGCTTCGGTCGCGCGCATACTCAGGTCGTCACAGAATACCGCCCCGCCGAAGCCGATCCGCGACCGTAGTTCGCGCTCGATCCAGTACGGGGAAAACCCTGCAGGCAATTCGTCCATCTCACGATACACAATGTGTGCCAGCATGACACCCGCGATCAGGCCGCTATTGTTCAAGCGTTCGTAGGGACGCATATCGTCGAGCAGGATGCCATAGTCGCGCCTGTCTACCGGCAGTTTCAGGTGCGAATCGGCGATCACACCGCCGTGCCCGGGAAAATGCTTGGCAACCGCAGCCATGCCCGCGGCGCGAAGGCCGCGACAAAAGGCTGCCGCGAGCTCACTGACAGTGTCCGGATCGGAGTGCATGGCGCGATCGCCGATGATCTCGCTGACACCCCAGTCAAGATCGACACACGGCGCAAAACACAGGTCGATGTCTGCGGCGCGCAATTCGGCGCCGATCAACCAGCCTGCCTGCCTGGCCAGGGCGAGCCCCTGTTCCGCATCCTGGTTGAAGGCCTGGCCCAGCTGGCGCATCGGCGGGATCGCTGAGAAACCGTGCCGAAAACGCTGCACACGCCCGCCCTCGTGATCCACAGCGATCAGTAATGGTGGCCTGCGCAGCGACCGGATCTCGGTGACCAGATCGGTAATCTGCTCGGGCGAGGCGTAGTTGCGGGAAAACAGGATGACGCCACCAACAGCTGGTTCGTGCAGCAAATCACGGTCAGCCGGACTCAGGCTGAGCCCTTCGATATCGAGCATGACAGGACCAAGCGACATAAACTAATTCTACATAAATACAATAAATATATGTTTTTATTAACTATTACAACGCCTCAGGCCTTGCTGAAAAGCGCCATGGACTCGACATGCGCCGTGTGCGGGAACATATCGATGATACCTGCGGCCTCCAGCCTGAACCCCTGGTCCCTGACCAGCGTGCCGGCATCCCGCGCCAGCGTGCCGGGGTGACAGGATACGTAAACAATACGCCGCGCGCCGATACGATGCATGTGTTGCACGACTTCGGCCGCACCATTTCGAGCGGGATCGAGCAGCACACTGTCCCAGCCATCGTGGAGCCAGCCCTCCGCACCGTCAATCTTGCCGAGATCGGCCAGGCGAAAGCTCGCATTCGTCAACTTGTTCACAGCGGCATTATGGCCCGCGGCCCGGACCAGCTGCGCGTCACCCTCCACCCCGAGTACCGCGGCGCAACGTCGTGCCAGCGGCAGCGAGAAATTACCAATTCCGCAATACAGGTCGAGTACACGATCCTGCGGCTGCGGTGCCAGCAAATCGATCGCCTGGTTCACCATCTTTTCGTTAATCTCGCTGTTGACCTGCACGAACCCGACCGGGTCGAATTCGATGCGCAGCTGCGCCGCGCGCAAGGTGTAATAGAGCGGCTCGGCTGCCTGATCCGGATCCAGCAAGGTCACAGAATCCAGGCCACGCGGCTGCAGGTAGATGCGAACGCCGTGTTGTGCGCCAAACTCGCGCAGCAGGGCTCGATCCGCCTCGCCTGGGGCGTCAAGCACGCGAAACACCAGTGCAACCGCATTTTCCGCGACCGCAACTTCAATCTGCGGCACGCGCGCGGATATCGTCAGCCTGCCGATCATCTCGCTCAAGGCATCGAGCATGCCGTCGACCGGCTTGGCCAGCACCTCGCATCGATGCATGTCGGTGATGTAAGGCGTGTGACGCTCGCGAAACCCGACCAGCACCCGGCCCTTGCCGGGCACCTGTTTTACAGCCAGTCGCGCACGACGCCGGTAGTGCCAGCCTGGCGCATGCAGCGGCTCCAGCCACCGCTCCGGGACCACGTTGCCGATGCGTTGCAAATTGTCCTGCAGCGCCTGGAACTTGATCGCGCGTTGCTGTTCGTCGGTCACGTGCTGCAGCACACAGCCACCACAGCGGCCGAATGCAGCGCAACGTGCCGTGATCCTGTCCGCGACGGCTTCATGCACTTCGAGCAATTCGGCTTCGTCGAAATTTCGTTTGTAGCTGCGCCGTATGAAACTTACCCGCTCACCCCGCAATGCGCCGCCAACAAACACTTTTTTTCCCTCGATCTCGGCGATGCCACGCCCATCGTGCGTGACAGCGGTGATCAGTGCCGTTTCCGGCTCATGACGACGACGGCGAGCCATCAGCAGTCGTCAGCTCGCCGACCAGGCAGCAAGAAATTCGTTCAGATGCGGCAGGTCCATTGCAGTCAAGGTGCTGCGTACCAGCTCCAGCTCGCGCTGTAACCCGATCGCGTCGATGTTGCCGCGCATATGCTCGAATCGCAGGTAAATCAGCCAGGTATTGATCACGTCCGTCTCGCAGTAGTTCCGGATCTGCTGGATGCCGCCGCTGCGGTAACAATCCCACACCTTGTCACCACTCATGCCGAGCTTTCCCGGAAATCCGAGCAGGCTTGCAGCCTGGTCAAGGCTTGCCCGGGCGCGTAGCTGATACCCGGACAAGACGTCCATCAGGTCGACGTGCCGCCAATGAAACCGGCTGAGGTAATTGTTGTAACGAAATTCCCGATCCGCGTCGCCAGTTTCCCAGTAGCGCGACGCCTGTATATTGTGCTTCAGGGCTCGGTAATGCAGCACTGGAAGGTCAAACCCGGCGCCGTTCCAGGACACGAGATCGGGCGAATAACGCTCGATTCCGGCAAAAAACCGGCGCACCAGGTCGGCTTCATCTGCATCGACGTCGCCGAGACTCCAGACCCGAAACGAGTCCGAGGTGCGCAATGCGACTGATATCGCGACTATGCGTTGCTGATGTGGCGGCAGGAAGTCGCTGCCTGACTTTTGCTGTTGCTGGAAAAACATCGCGGTGGCGACATCTGCGTCGGATAAATCGCCAAGGTCCCAGTAGTGGCGGCCGAACTCTATGTCCGGGACGGTTTCGATGTCGAATGCGAAACAATTCACCGCCTAATCCTCCGCCGTCTCGACCACGGCAAACGCCACCACGAGCCCTGCATCGTCGGTGAGACTCACATGTCCCGAACCTATGCCAAGCTGCTTGCAGACAGCGCGGCCGCGCCCTGACCAGATGATCAAGGGTCGTCCCCAGTCGTTGTTTGTAATTCCTACGTCGCGCATCCAGATGCCGTGGCGAAAGCCGGTCCCCATGGCCTTGACCGTCGCCTCCTTGCCCGCAAAGCGCATGGCGAGAAATCGTACCGGCCACTTACTTTGGCGAAACAGCAGGATTTCCTCATCCATCAGGATGCGCTGTACAAAGTGCTCGCCAAAACGATCGTAAGTCGCCTGAATTCGCGCCACTTCGACGATGTCAGTACCAACTCCGAAAATCATGCTGGCCTCATCCGCAACGCGCCGCAGTCATCAGGCGTTTCATCTCGCTGACGGCCAGCCTGAGTCCGTCGAACACGGCACGCGCGACGATTGCATGACCGATATTCAGTTCCACGATCTCCGGGATACGCGCAATGGCGGCAACGTTGTCGTAGTGCAGCCCGTGCCCTGCGTTGACCACCAGACCACAATTGTCGCCATGGCTGGCCGCCGTCGCGATGCGCTGCAATTCATGCGTTTGCCGGGCACCATCGCTGTCCGCAAAACGACCGGTGTGCAATTCCACCACCGGCGCGCCGGCCTGTACCGCAGCGTCAACCTGCAGCGGGTCGGGATCAATGAACAGCGACACACGAATCCGGGCTGCCGCAAGGCGCGCGCAGGCATCGCGAACCTGGTCCAGTTGCCTTACAACGTCAAGGCCGCCTTCGGTGGTCAGCTCGGCACGTTTTTCCGGCACCAGGCAGACGTCGCTGGGCCGCGCTGCAATCGCAATCCCCAGCATTTCGTCGCTGACCGCACATTCCAGGTTCATGCGGGTGCGCATCACGCGCCTGATTTCGTCGAGGTCGCTGTCCTGGATATGGCGTCGGTCTTCGCGCAGGTGCACAGTGATGCTGTCGGCACCGGCCTGCTCCACGATCGGTACCGCATCTGCGGGTCGCGGATACTGTGTACCGCGCACCTGCCGAAGCGTCGCAACATGATCGATGTTGACGCCTAAATGCAATGGCTTGTTGGTCATAGCGACGTATTCTAGCTTGCAGGCGTTCTTTGTCGATGTAATTCGATCAGGACCCTGCGACTCTTCAATTCCTTGCCGCCGAGATGAAAACTGATGACTTCACGCAATAGCCTGTTCGCAGCACGCAATACCGCAGGATCTGAAAAATGTTGTTTTGCAATAGCGATAAGTATCGACCCTGCAAATACCAGCGGACCCTCGGTGCGCGCCACCGGCATTGGTCCCTGCTCAACTCGATATTCGTACCAGCTATCCGGACGCAGTGCGTCCAAGGACTCCGCTTCGTGCTCGAGGCTGAGTGCATAGCCAAGCTGGCGCAATAATTCGATTTCGAATCGCCGTAGACCTGGCGTGATGTCCCCGGCAGTCGCCAGCAGCTCGATTGCATGCACGTAGTGGTCGAAAATATCCGGTTGCGGGTCGTGCCGGTGCAAGAAATTCAACAGCAGTTCGTTGATGTAGTAGCCGGACAAAAGCGCATCGCCAGTCAGGCGCAATGGCGAGCCATGCAATTCGGCTCCAGTCAGCGTACCCAGTTCGGTACGTTGTACCCAGGACATCGACAAAGGCATGAACGGGCGCAGTACACCACGCAAACGCGATTTCGGGCCGCGACTGCCGCGCGCTACCAGCGACAGCTTGCCGTGTTCGCGGCTTATGATGTCGAGAATCTGGCTGGTGTCCCGAAACGGTCGATGATGCAGGATAAATGCCGGCTGTTGCTGAACTCGCATGTCGTGTTACTCGTAGCCAAGCCGCATCAAATCCTGCTCGCTGTCCGACCAGTTTTCCTTCACTTTTACCCATAGCTCGAGGTGCACGCGGCGCTGCAGTTGCTCGCACAATTCAAGCCGCGCCGACTGGCCGACTGTTTTCAGCACCTGCCCGCCTTTACCTACGACGATGCCTTTCTGACTGTCACGCTCGACCCAGATGACCGCATCGATAGTGACCTGCTCGTCGGTCGTTGCATAGCGTTCGATCTGCACGGTCAATCCATAGGGTATTTCCTGGTGCAACATCTGCGTAAGTTTTTCGCGGATGACCTCTGCGGCCTGAAATTCGACGCCACGATCAGTTTGCATTTCGCACGGAAACAAAAACGGCGATTCCGGCAACAATGCCGGGATAGCCGTCATCAGTTCAGCGAGGTTGGTTTTCTTCATTGCCGACAGGGGGTATATCTCGGCAAAGTCGCGACGTGTCGAGAGTTCGGCAAGCTTCGCGAACAGGCGCTCTTTCGGACGCACGCGGTCAACCTTGTTCAACAACCCGATAATCGGTGCCTTGACGGTGCTGAGGCGTCGCAATACGTCATCGTCCTCGTCCGTCCAGCGCGTTGCATCACAAACGAACAACACGAGGTCCGCATCGGCCAACGCACTCACCGCAGTCCGATTCATCAAGCGATTCATGGCTCGATCGGCCTTGCGGTGAATGCCGGGCGTATCGACAAAGATGATCTGCGTATGTTTGTCGCTGTGCACGGCCAGGATACGATGGCGCGTGGTTTGCGGCTTGTTGGTCACAATGCTGATCTTCCTGCCCATTATGGCGTTGATCAGCGTCGATTTACCGACGTTCGGGCGGCCGACTACCGCCACGAACCCGCAGCGTGTCGCCATCAGCCGGCGTCAGCTGCGGCAAGCAGGGCCAGCATGTTCTCAGCGGCTTGCTGCTCGGCATTGCGCCGCGACGTGCCGTATCCGGTTGACTGCAGTTCGCCATCCTTGATTGAGCAACACACCTCGAACAACTGTCGATGCGCTTTGCCGCTGGTCTTAAGCAGCTCGTAATGCGGCAATTCCGCGGCCCGCGACTGGAGCCATTCCTGTAACCGCGTCTTCGGATCCCTGAGCTCGTCATTCGCGGGCAACATTTTCAGGCGCGAATCGAAGACTCGCCTGATCACTGCTTCTGCCGCGGCGAAACCGGAATCGAGGTAGACCGCACCAAACAATGCCTCGAGCGCATCCGCAAGAATGGATTCGCGCCTGTGACCACCCGTCTTGCGCTCACCCTCACCGAGAATCAGGTATTCGCTCAAACCCAGTTCAGTTGCGATTTCGGCGAGCGACGACTTGTTGACCAGCGACGCACGCAGACGACTCAGGTCGCCTTCAGCCGCCGCCCGTCGAGCATTGAATACGCAATCCGAGACCACGAGGTCAAGTACCGCATCGCCAAGAAATTCGAGGCGCTCATTATTATCGCCCGGGCTGCTGCGGTGGGTCAGCGCCTGTTGCAACAGGCGGGGGTCATTAAACTCGTAGCTCAGCTTTTGTGTGAGCCACATTCGTTGCCCGCCCGTCACAGAACTCAGCGGCGCACAACTTCGGTCTTATTGAAATGCACCGTGAAAGAGATGTTGGCGACAAAGGGTGTAGAGTGATCGTATACCGCGGCTACTTCCAGGCCGCCGTCAACCGGCGTTACCTTCACATCCTTGGCAACAATCTCCCCCACACTCTCGACATCGAAGCGGCGCCCTATCGAACGACGAATTGCGGTAGCGTTCGCGCCCTGCCCTTCGAACTCCGCGACCACGCCATCAATTACGCCAATGACTTTCATGTAATTCAGGTAAACCGGCGTGAGGCGGATGAAACCGAAAGCAAAAACGCCGATGAAACAAATCAGGAATACCAGGCCCAGCATGGTCATACCGTGCTGCCGCTGTGGCGAATTGCGCTGCAAGCGCATTTCCAGTCGACTAATTTTTCGCATACTTCAGCACTGCTGATCAGGCAGTCTCCATACTCGTTTGGCCGGGATTTAATGCAATTTTAAACAGCCTGTCAGTGACTTGCACCACATTATTGAATCTTGTCCCCAATTCGCTCCCAGCGCGGCCAGCTCAGGCCGTCCATATGCATCCAGATACGTACCGCCTCGCCCACCAGATGTGTCTCCGGGATCGACCCGATGAAACGGCTATCTGTGCTGTTATCCCGGTTATCACCCATCATGAAATAATGCCCCTCCGGGACCTCGAACGGCCCAGGCGGGCCCTCGCGATTTTCATTCAGGATCAGGATTTCGTGGCTGCGGTCTCCCAACTGCTCGATGAATCTCGGGTCCGATGGCGTCGCATGCGGATGTGGATCCAGCGGTATCACCTCGCCATTCACGGTAAGCACATGGCGATTGTAGCTCACCACGTCGCCCGGCAAGCCGACCACCCGCTTGATGTAGTTGATACTGCTATCCGACGGCAGCCGGAATACCACCACGTCGCCTCGCTGTGGCGCACCGGTTTCAAGAATCTTGGATTCTGTCACGGGCAGGCGCAATCCGTAGCTGTACTTTTTTACAAAAATGAAGTCACCCTGCAAGAGGGTTGGCATCATGGAACCGGATGGAATACGAAATGGCTCAAACACGAATGATCGAATTACCAGTACGAACAGCAACACGGGAAAAAACGAGCGTGCGTATTCCACCAGCGTCAACAACGCCATGGATGCTTTTTTTTGCCGACTGCTGTGCCAGACCAGTTTATCCAGCGCCACAATCAGGCCGCTGAACAGTGTCAATACCGTTAGAATCAATGCCAGGTTCATGCTCAAAACTCGGACCTCAGTTGTCTACTCTCAGAACCGCCAAAAATGCCTCTTGCGGAATCTCGACCGATCCTACCTGTTTCATCCGGCGCTTGCCGGCCTTTTGTTTTTCAAGAAGTTTACGCTTGCGCGTGACATCACCACCGTAACATTTTGCGGTCACGTTTTTTCGCAACGCCTTGACCGTGCTGCGCGCAATTATCTGGCTGCCAATGGCCGCCTGGATAGCAACCTCGAACATCTGCCGCGGAATGAGTTCACGCATCTTTTCGACCAGGTCGCGGCCACGCCGCATCGCCTTCTCCCGGTGCACGATAATTGATAGCGCATCCACCCGCTCCTTGTTTATCAGAACGTCGAGCCGCACAAGATTGGCCGGCTCGAAGCGCGCGAATTGATAGTCGAACGATGCAAAACCGCGGCTTACGGATTTGAGACGATCAAAAAAATCCAACACTACTTCGGCCATTGGTATTTCGTACTCGATCGATACCTGGCTGCCAAGATAGCGGATGTGCTTTTGCACACCGCGCTTTTCAATGCACAGGGTAATTACCGGACCAACATATTTTTCCGGGACCAGGATGTTGGCAGTAATGATCGGCTCGCGTAGCTCGGCGATCTCGTTGACTGGAGGCAGTCGCGACGGATTGTCGACGTAACTTATGTTTCCGCTATTGTCGACAACCTCAAAAATAACCGTTGGTGCTGTGGTGATCAACTCGATATCGTACTCACGTTCAAGCCGCTCCTGCACGATCTCCATGTGCAGCATGCCGAGGAAGCCGCAGCGGAATCCGAATCCGAGCGCGACGGAAGTTTCGGGCTCAAAATGTAACGCGGCATCATTGAGACGCAGTTTTTGCAGCGCCTCGCGAAAATTTTCGTAGTCATCAGACTGGATCGGGAACATGCCAGCAAATACTCGTGGCTGAACCTGCTTGAATCCGGGCAAGGGTTTGGCGCAAGGTTCGTTGGTCAGGGTCAGCGTATCGCCGACCGGCGCGCCGTAAATATCCTTGATACCTGCAATTACATAGCCAACCGTACCGGTATCGAGAACTTCGCGATCGACCATTTTCGGCGTAAAACTGCCGACACGATCGGCCTGGTAGGAGACGCCGGTCGACATGACAGTAAATTTGGCACGCTTCGGCAGGCGGCCATTGACGACACGGACCAGAGACACAACGCCGACATAATTGTCGAACCAGGAATCGATAATCAATGCTTGCAGCGGTCCATTCGGATCACCGCGGGGCGGCGGAATTTTCGCGACGATGGCCTCCAGTAATTCGGGCACACCTTCACCACTCTTGGCGCTGACCATGACGGCGTCACTTGCGTCAATGCCAATGATGTTTTCGATCTCGGCCTTTACGCGTTGCGGCTCCGCTGCGGGCAGGTCGATCTTATTCAGGACCGGCATGACCTCGAGACCCTGGTCGATTGCGGTATTGCAGTTGGCGACGCTCTGCGCCTCCACGCCCTGCGCAGCATCAACCACCAGCAATGCCCCGTCACAGGCCGCCAATGAGCGCGAGACTTCGTAGGAAAAATCGACATGACCCGGTGTATCGATAAAATTCAACTGATAGGTCTCGCCGTTTTTCGCCAGGTAGTTGAGCGACACACTCTGCGCCTTGATCGTGATACCGCGTTCCCGCTCGATGTCCATGGAGTCCAGAACCTGTGCCGACATTTCGCGCAGATCCAGACCACCGCAGAGCTGAATGAAGCGATCTGCAAGGGTCGACTTGCCATGGTCAATATGGGCAATAATGGAAAAGTTTCGGATGTTTTTCATGGCTTGTTGTTGCTCAAGATCCTTGTGAGCGCGGCGCGATCGAGATAATACTGGCAGATCTCCTTGCCGTCATATTTAACGACGGGAACGCGCGTGTCGTACGCGTCTCGCCAATCGTCACGGCTGTCAATATCGCAGACCTCGATGTTCAGCCGGCCCTCGACAAGGGGTACCAGTTCCTCCAGCAATAATTCACACAAATGGCAGCCGCGCCGGCTGAAAACCTGCAACTGCTGCATTCAGGCACCGCTTTCCTGCGCATCCAGCCGTTTCCCGACCACTGGCTCGAATTGTCGCAGGCAGTCACCGCGACCCAGCTGCCAGCGGCCCACAATCCACCCGGCACCAATGCCTGCCAGCGCAGATAGCGCCGCCGCCGTATCGCCAAACCCTAGCAACCAGGCAATTGAGGCTGCCAGCAACGCTCCACTCAGCGGCAGCCCGTAACTGATCAGGGTAGCTCGCAACAGCCTGTCGGTCGGTAATACAAGCTCGACCCGGTCGCCCGCAGCAAGCTTCAGGTCGGCGCGAACCGCTGCCTCGACGCGGCGCATTTGCGACGTTCCGCCCAGCAGTCCCGCACCGCACCCTTTGCCGGCGGCGCAACGCGCACACAGCGGACCGTTTTCAACCTCGACAATGGCTCGAGGTCCGTCCGCGTCCGACAACAAGGATTGAATAGTACCGGTGGGATTGTTCATCGCGGGCGATGATATCCCGTTTTGTAGTATGCGTGGCTTACTTTGGCTGCATCGACCGTGCGATTTGCTCGACCGTCTCCGCTGGCACTTCGCCGACCGCGGTGATGCGGTATTCACCTTTTGCAATACTGAAGGAGTTCGACGCGGCAACCCGCGCGCGGCGCACTTCCGCATCGCCATTGTGCGGCGCTATAAAGACCGAGACATTTGCCAGTCCATCGCTAAGCAACATGTGCTTGGTGCTACCACCCATGCCCGGCGATTCTTCCGCATGAGTCGAGGTCAAGCGGAAGCCGGACGGTGCATTGTTGCTGATCCAGTCCGACTCGATCTCCTGCTTGCGACCCTCTTGAGGCTCGGTGAACCAGCGGAAATCGTCAATATTGGTCGAAGGTTGCAACGCACTGGCATGAATTGTTTCGCCAATTTTGATGTCGGCAAACTTCACCTGCTGTATGGCCTCGCCATCACCGGCAATGAGGTTGGTCTGCAAGGGAAAGCCGGTTTCCCGGTCGAGCCAGAGACGATGGCCATAACGAAGACCATCGTGTGGCCGAATCGCCAGCATGACTGCCTGGCGGCCTGCGACACGGTCCTGGCGTACGATCGCAACGTCGTACTCGCTGCCAAATTGAATATCACTGGTTGGCAGGGTCGAAAAAAGTGTGCTCTGGTCGTCCCACTCCTGCACCAGCACTGACTTGCGATCCGGCAAAATGCAGTGCACTTCGTTGCCATTGCGTATGATTTCCAGGCCGTTGCCTTCCTGCACAATAACCCTCTCCCTGACCACACCGTCAGCAACAAGGTGCACTACCTTGATTGCCTCGGCAATGCCGTCCTGGATCCGAATCACCGTGCCTTCGTAATTCGTGGTCTGGACTGCCGTGGCCATTTTCTGCAGCCAGTCACCGGGACCTTCCTCTACGGCGCGCGCATCGACAGCAGCGGCCAGGAATGCCAACAGTGTCGCGGCAAGCACCTTGCAGTCAGCAGAATCAGATCGCATAAGCATCTCTGGCGCTACGGCGCCTGCTGGTCCTCGACCACGGTCCGCTCTGCACCGGGCTCTTCGCGCGGCTCAATTTCCTGCAGGCCGGATTCGAGATCGGCGTCATCGTGGATCTCAAAACTGACGCGACGAGTCTCAAAATTGCTAAAACCTGACTCCATCGAGAACTGGCTATGCCGCTGAAAGTACTTGATGTCGGGCACGGTATACGACTCGCTGGCCGGCGCTTCAGCCACCACAGCCGGCGCTACCGCTGTCCCGGCTCCCGGTACCGCGGTGAATTGCTGCAGGCCAAAAATGGCAGCGACCGCGACGGTTGCCGCAATTGCCAAGCCTGTCAGTGGCCGCAGGTAGCGGCGCCCGTGTGCCTCGATTGCAGCGAATTCCTCTTCGCTCGTCTTGTCATCGATGGCTGCCACCACGCGTCCGCGCAAGTCACCGAGCGCGGCAATGCTGCGTTGGCCGCGCAGCGCACGTCCGAGTGCCAGGTACTCTGCCGCCTGCTGGCGGAGATCAAAGTCCTGGCTCAGGCGTCGCAGCAACAACTGCGCTTCTGCCGCCGGCAATTCGCCGTCAACAAACGCGGAGATCTGCATCTTTATACCTTCATTCATTTTTTACCTGCCTGTCTAGCGAATCAGGGTTCCAATTTTCTTACCAATCGCATCGCGGGCCCTGAAGATCCTCGATCGAACCGTGCCAACCGGACAATCCATGGTTTCCGCAATTTCTTCGTAACTCATGCCATCCAGTTCGCGCAAAATTATTGCTGTTCGCAGGTCGTCAGGCAGCGCGTGGATGGCGCGCTCCAGAATTTCCTGCAGTTCCTTGCTTAGCGAAATCGCTTCGGGAGTATCCGTCTCCTTGAGCTTGGCATGCAGGCCGTATTGCTCCGGGTCCTGCAAATCCAGCTCCACATCCATTGGCCTGCGCCGCTGCGACGCGAGGTGATTCTTGGCCGTATTCACCGCAATCCGGTACAGCCAGGTATAAAAGGCACTGTCGCCGCGAAATCGTGGCAGTGCCCGGTAGGCCTTGATGAAGGCCTCCTGGCTGATGTCCAGCGCTGTTTCCGGATCGCGAACGTAGCGCATTACCAGGTTCACTATTTTGTGCTCATACTTGAGTACCAACAGGTCAAATGCACCTTTTTCACCCTTTTGCACCCGCTTGACCAGCTCAAGATCCGTCTCCTCATTCGACATGCGGTCGTGTCCTGGTGAAATCCGGGCACAACCGCTCGCCCCCGGGATAGACCCCGTGCAGCGTTGAAAGTTCTGCCGAAACGGCGTTACTCGTGCACATAATGTGACGTAATTCCAAGGTGTTATGGACCAGTCCCGAATCGGCTGCATGTTAGCAGTTTCAAGGCTTTGGCCCCAAGTGCCGGCAGATGACCTGCAGACGCCGCCATTGCTCGTTGTTACCTGCGTCACCCCGCAGCAGCGCACGATATCGGCCGCCGTCTGCCAGCCGCAGGTTGAGCCATGCCAGTCTGGGTAACACCACACTGTTGCGACCGATGGTGCCGGATTTCCAGCTGTCGTCGGAATCCTGCAGCTCGACTCGGCCGTCCGCCAGCACGCGCAGTCGCGAGTAGCGCTTATGCGAATACGATATATCCCGAATTTCGCGGCCGGCCATGAAGCACCAGCAAAGTGCGCCGACCATACGCAACAGCGCGTGCACCGGCAACGGCAATATGATTATGGCGCCAAGTATCAGGTTGAAATACGCGGCGACCAGCAACAGCCGCTGCAATGCCGGGTCAGGAACCAGTTCGCTTGAGAATTCTCTGGATGACAATGGCCAGTTCCGGGGGCGGCGTGCGTTGCTGTAACAGGTAACCTGCCACGTCGGGATCGGGAAGTTGCAAAAGCCCCTGAAAGGCGGCCTTTTCAGCCGCCGCGGAGCTACCGTAGTCGCAATCGAGATAGCGGCACAGCAGCTCATCGAGCTCTCGCATGCCGCGTCGGCATTGCCAGCGCAACTGTCCGTGGGAGGCCGCCATCACGGGCCGGGCCGACAGTGGCAGGCCGCCATGCGGGTGACCTTACGGCCTTCTCTCAACAAGCATTTTCTTGGTCGCGGCAATGGCTTTCGCCGGATTGAGGCCTTTCGGGCAGGTCTGGGTGCAATTCATGATCGTGTGGCAGCGGTACAGCCTGAACGAATCGTCGAGCGCGTCAAGGCGCTCATCGCGAGCCTCATCGCGGCTGTCGACCAGCCAGCGGTACGCCGCCAGCAATGCGGCTGGACCCAGGTAGCGGTCACTATTCCACCAATAGCTGGGGCAGCTCGTCGAACAGCAGGCACACAGGATACAGGCTGCCGGCTCATCGATTTTTTCCTGCTCGGACTTGCTCTGCAGCCGCTCGTGCTCTGCTGGTGGCGGCGTGCTGGCCTGCAACCACGGTTTGATCGATGCATACTGCGCGTAGAAGTTGCTCAGGTCCGGTACCAGGTCCTTGACCACCGGCATGTGCGGCAGCGGGTAAATCCGGACCTCGCCACTGCTTGCATCCACCGCGCGAGTACAGGCAAGCGTGTTGCCGCCGTCGATATTCATCGCACACGAGCCGCATATCCCTTCACGGCAAGAGCGGCGGAAGGTCAGGGTCGGATCCATCTCGTTCTTGATCTTGATCAACGCATCGAGAACCATCGGGCCGCAGCTGTCCATGTCGACGTCATAGGTGTCGATGCGCGGGTTATCAGCCTGGTCCGGATCGTAACGATACACGGCGAATCGCCGTGTATTCTTGGCCCCGTCGCGAGCCGCAATGTGCTTGCCCTTCCTGACCCTAGAATTTGGCGGCAGTCTGAATTCAGCCAACTCTCAACTCCTTAAGTACAGCAACCACTAATAAACTCGCGCCTGCGGCGGGATGGCAGCGACTTCGCCACTGTTGGTATCCTGGTGCACGGCTCGATACGCGAAACTCACGTCGCCCGCATTATCGACCCAGCACAGCGTGTGTTTCATCCAGTTCTGATCATCGCGCTCCGCAAAGTCCTCGCGTGCGTGCGCGCCACGGCTCTCCAGGCGATTCGCAGCCGATTCGATAGTCGCTGTCGCATTCAGCAACAGGTTCTCGAGTTCCATGGTTTCAATCAGGTCGGTATTCCAGATCAGCGATCGATCGCTAAGCCCGACATCGCTCTGCGCTGCGAAAGTCTTGCGCAGCAATGCAACGCCTGCGGCTAGCGTTTCGCCGGTGCGAAATACGGCGGCATGGTTTTGCATGATCTTCTGCATTTCGAGACGAATCCCGGCGGTAGCACGGGAACCCTGCGCGTACCGCAAGCGATCGATGCGCCGCACGCTGTTGGCGCCCGCATCGGCCGGCAGCGGCGCATGACTTGCACCCGGTTTCATGGTTGCCGCGCAGAAATTTGCGGCAGCGCGACCGAACACCACGAGATCCAGCAATGAATTCGAACCCAGCCGGTTCGCACCGTGCACCGAAACACACGCCGCCTCACCCACTGCCATCAAGCCGGCGACGACCGTTTCGGCGTCGCCGTTCCTGCTGGTAACCACCTGGCCGTTGAAGTTGGCCGGAATGCCACCCATGTTGTAATGCACCGTCGGCAGCACCGGAATTGGCTCCCTGGTCACGTCGACACCGGCAAAAATTCGCGCCGATTCGGCGATGCCAGGCAGGCGCTCTTCGATAACCGCGCGGCCGAGGTGTTCGAGGTGCAGGTGAATGTGGTCTGCCTCGGCGCCAACCCCACGCCCTTCCCGTATCTCGATTGTCATGGAGCGACTGACGACATCGCGCGAGGCGAGATCCTTGGCGTTCGGTGCATAGCGTTCCATGAAGCGTTCGCCATTTGCATTCGTCAGGTAGCCGCCCTCGCCGCGCACGCCCTCGGTAATCAGGCAGCCGGCGCCGTAAATGCCGGTGGGGTGGAATTGCACAAATTCCATATCCTGCACCGGCAGTCCGGCGCGCAACACCATTGCGCTGCCGTCGCCTGTGCAGGTATGCGCCGAAGTGCAGGAAAAATAGGCACGCCCGTAACCGCCTGTGGCGAGGATCACCTGGTGTGAACGAAACCGGTGCAGCCGCCCGCTGGCAAGATCAATCGCAACCACACCACGGCAGCGGCCGTCCTGCATGATCAGGTCAATCGCAAAATATTCGATGTAGAACTCGGCCGCATGCTTCAACGACTGCTGGTACAGGGTGTGCAACATCGCATGCCCGGTGCGATCCGCCGCGGCGCAGGTCCGTTGTGCAATACCTTCGCCAAAACGTGTGGTCATGCCACCGAAAGGACGCTGGTAAATCCGGCCGTCTTCGGTACGCGAGAACGGCACACCGTAATGTTCGAGTTCGATAACCGCGTCCGGTGCTTCCTTGCACATGTAGGCAATCGCATCCTGGTCACCGAGCCAGTCCGAACCCTTGACGGTGTCATACATGTGCCAGCGCCAGTCGTCTTCACCCATGTTGCCGAGCGCAGCACTGATGCCGCCTTGCGCCGCGACCGTATGACTGCGGGTTGGAAATACCTTGGTGACGCAGGCTGTCGTGAAGCCGGACTGTGCCAGACCGAAGGCCGCCCGCAAGCCCGCACCGCCGGCACCAATAACGACTACATCGTAGCTATGATCAATGAAGTCGTAATCGCTCAAGTTCCGAACCCCAGCTGGTAGGTCGCATGCAGCGCGACCAGCGCGAGTACCAGGTGCGCCGCCCGCGATAGCAGCTGCGCCATCGAATTCAGTCGCGGCAAGTGCACATAGTCGTCAATCACGACCTCGACCCCGAGATAGGAGTGATAGGCCATGGATACTGACAGCAAGGCGAGCAGGCCACTGTTCAGAGGTGTTGCGGCGAAAGCGCGCATGCTGCCGTGCTCGAAACTGTCCATTCCGATCAGCGAGCACACCAGCCATACGCCGAGCACCGCAAGTACTACCGCAGAAACACGTTGCGCGATGAAATGCCCGGTCGCAGAACTCAAAGCAGGTACCAGAATACGGCGGTGCATACGACCGCCAGCAGCAGCACCAGCCAGGCCGACGCATCCGCCTGCTGTCGCTCAAAACCGTGGCCAAGATCCCAGGCCAGGTGGCGAATGCCATTCGCCAGGTGTAAAAAAAATGCGAAGCTCCAGCCAAGCAGCAGCAGGCGGCCCGGCAGCGATGACATCAGGCCGACAAAAGTGTCGTATTGGTCACCACCAAGCGACAGGCTGCCGAGCCACCAGGCCAGTACCACGAGGCCGACCGACATGGCGACCCCGGTCATGCGGTGCAGGATCGAAACGGTCATCGTAATCGGCCAGCGATAGATCGAAATATGTGGTGACAAAGGTCTTTCAGTATGTCTCATAACTATCTGTTAAATATCGGTTTTAATTTCTAGAAATCGATACATCGACCAGCCTTTTCCCAATCGCCATAGCGGCATGGATCGGGCCCTTCCCGGCCGCCGATTTCTTTCGGTGCCGCGGGTTTCGGTTCCGGTTCGGCTGCGTCTTTTTCGGTATGCTCTGTCGCCACGGCGAAAGTATGCCAGACGGCGCATCAATATGTCAGAAATCCCTTGCACAACAATTTCAGTCAACGGCAGCGATGCGTTCGCCTTCCTGCAGGCCCAGTTGGCCACGGATATTCGTGAGGTAACGCAGCAGACATCGCGTCTGTGCGCCTGGTGTAATCCGAAAGGTCGTGTGATCTGCTTGCCGACGATTATCGCCAACGGTGGCGGATTTGATCTGACGCTGCCAGCCGACCTGGCTGAAATCGTGGGGCAGCGCCTGGCATTGTATCGCTTTCGGTCCAAAGTTGAATTTATGGCTCAGCCCGCGGCCGGCCGCAGCATGCAGGCGCAATTGGCACGGTTACGTGGCGGCATCGTTGAAATTTCGCTCGCACAATCCGAAAAATTCACGCCGCACATGCTCAACCTCGATTTGCTGAACATCGTCAGCCTCGACAAGGGATGTTACCCCGGCCAGGAAATCGTTGCGCGCACACACTATCGCGGCGTCAGCAAGCGCCGTTGCCTGCGATTCGAGAGCAGCGCGCCGGTTGCTGTTGGCGACAAGGTGTCCGATGGCGAGCGCGACATTGGCGAGGTCGTCAATGCAATTGGCACCGATCTGCTCGCCGTCGTGCCCGTAGAGGCGGCCAATCATGCCCTGACCATCGGCGAAATACGCTTGTCTCAAGTCGAACTGCCGTATTCGACTAGTTCCTGAGACGAATATCCGGTCAGGAATTAATCAAAAACTTCCGGCCGCATATGCGGAAATAACAGCACATCGCGGATCGACGGCGAATCCGTCAGCAACATGACGAGCCGATCGATGCCGACACCAATGCCGGCTGTTGGTGGCAGTCCATACTCAAGCGCACGAATATAGTCGTGGTCGAAGGCCATAGCCTCATCATCGCCGGCTGCGGCAATTGCGACCTGTTCCCGGAAACGTTCTGCCTGGTCTTCCGGGTCGTTAAGCTCGGAAAAGCCATTCGCGATTTCGCGGCCACCGATAAAAAACTCGAAGCGATCGGTAACGAAGGGATCCGCGTCATTGCGCCGCGACAGCGGTGAGACTTCGGTCGGGTATTGCGTTATGAAGGTCGGCTGCCGCAACTCATGCTCGCCGGTCTTGTCGAAAATCTCGATTTGCAATTTGCCCGCGCCATCATTGTCCCGCACCGCCACGCCGAGCTTCTTGCAGATACCGGCGAGGTAACCACGATCACGAATCCTGGCGGGATCCAGGTCCGGGTTGTACTTGCGTACCACCTCCTCCACGGTCATGCGCGCAAAGCGCTCGCCAAAATTGAATTCCTCGCCCTGGTAGCGCACCACCGTGGTGCCGAGGATAGATTCCGCCATGCCATGTAACAGTGCTTCGAGCATCTCAATGAGATCTTCGTAATCGGCATAGGCGCGATACAGCTCGAGCATGGTGAACTCGGGATTGTGCTGGGTAGAAACACCTTCATTGCGAAAATTGCGGTTAATTTCGTAAACACGCTCGAAGCCGCCAACCACCAGGCGTTTGAGGTTGAGCTCCGGCGCAATGCGCAGGAACAGTGACATATCGAGCGCATTGTGGTGGGTCGTAAATGGCCGCGCTACCGCACCGCCCTTGGTGACCTGCATCATCGGCGTTTCGACTTCGAGATAGTCCTGCGCATCGAGAAATGCACGGATGTAGGCAATGATCGCAGAACGGGTCCTGAAAACCTTGCGGCTCTCTTCATTAACGATCAGATCGACGTACCGTTGTCGATAGCGCGTTTCCTGGTCAGCAAGACCATGGAATTTCTCCGGCAGCGGACGCAGCGACTTGGTCAGCAAGCGCACTTCGTCGGCAAGTACCGTCAGCTCCCCGGTCTGGGTGCGGAACAGTGCGCCGCTGGCACCGACGATGTCGCCGACATCCCACTTCTTGAACGCAGCATAGACACCTTCGGCCAGATGATCGCGCTCCAGTCGCACCTGGATCTGCCCGGAACGGTCCTGCAGCTTGATGAAACTGGCCTTGCCCATGACGCGTTTCGCCATCATTCGCCCGACCACGGCAACCTGGACGTTCTCCGCACGCAGCGTCTCATCCGTATGATCCGCGAATGTCGTCAGCAATTCGTCTGCCGTTGCGTTGCGTCGAAAATCGTTCGGGTAGGCGTTGCCGTCAACGCGCAAGGCGTCGAGCTTGCGGCGGCGTTCGGCAATCAGCTTGCTTTCATCCTGTGGCTTGTCGGTCACGCGATTACAGTCCTTGCTTGAGGCTGGCCTCTATAAATTCATCGAGCCCGCCGTCCAGTACAGCCTGAGTGTTACCGGTTTCTACGCCGGTACGCAAATCCTTAATGCGGCTCTGATCGAGTACATAGTTTCGAATCTGGCTTCCCCAGCCGACATCGGCCTTGCCCTCTTCGACCAGCGATGCCTTGGCACGGCGCTCCTGCATCTCGAGTTCGTACAATTTTGCTTTCAGCTGGCTCATCGCCTGCGCCTTGTTCTTGTGCTGCGATCTATCGTTCTGGCATTGCACGACCGTGTTGGTCGGCAAATGCGTGATGCGTACCGCAGACTCGGTGCGGTTGACGTGCTGGCCGCCCGCGCCGCTGGCGCGATACACATCAATGCGCAGATCGGATGGGTCGATCTCGATTTCTACATCGTCATCCACCTCGGGCGAAACAAATACGGATGCAAATGAGGTATGGCGACGATTGCCAGAATCGAACGGCGATTTGCGTACCAGCCTGTGCACACCGGTCTCCGTGCGCAACCAGCCATAGGCGTACTCGCCGACGACATGCACGGTCGCGCTTTTAATGCCCGCGACTTCACCTGCGGATGCCTCGATCACCTCGGTTTTGAAATCGTGCGCTTCCGCCCAGCGCAGGTACATGCGCAATATCATTTCCGCCCAATCCTGTGCCTCAGTACCACCTGCACCGGACTGAATATCAAGATAGGCACTGTTCGGATCCATTTCGCCCGCGAACATGCGGCGAAATTCGAGGCCCGAAACGGCTTCTTCGAATCGATCCAGGTCCGCGCCAACTTCGTCTACAGATGATGAGTCGCCTTCCTCGACAGCCATTTCGAACAGTTGCGCGGCGTCGTCGAGACCGCGTGTCAACTCATCAAGGGTGTCAACGACGTTTTCAAGCGCGACGCGTTCCTTGCCCAAGGCCTGCGCACGCTCGGGGTCATTCCAGATATTCGGTTGCTCCAGTTCGCGTTGAACTTCGGTCAGGCGGTCTGCCTTGCCGTCATAGTCAAAGATACCCCCTCAACGCAGTGACGCGTTCGGTCAGGTCGAGTATCGAATTTCGGATCGTATTAATTTCCATGACGATTTTCAGGGTAGCCGGGCAGACGACGCGCGATATTAGCATGCAGCTCCATCCTGCAAAGAGCTAATTTGCTCGACGATTAATTGCGGCGATTCCCGGCCGCGAAATTCATTCACATCAAGTCGGTACGCCAACTGCACAACACCACGATAGGCAGCGTCTGCCTGGTTGAAAGCGATCGCGTCGACGACTGCACCGCCCGCAGCCGGTTGCACCCGCAGTTTCAGATGCTTCTCCCCAACCGTACGTTGCTCGATGACGGCAAAGTCACCACTCCACACTGGTTCCGCAAATCCTGCCCCCCACGGACCCGCATCACGCAGCGAGCGCGCGAAAGCGACATTGAAAAACTCCTCCGCCAGTACGCCATCGCTTACGATGGCGCCGCTGAGGTCAGCGTCGGGATACAGGCGCTTCATTTGCTCATCGACTGCGGCAGCAAACTTGGCATAGTCGCGTTCCGCAATCGTCAAACCCGCTGCCATTGCATGGCCACCAAATTTCGAGATCAGCCCTGGCCAGGCTGTCGCTACGGCAGCCAGCAGATCGCGAACATGCACGCTCTGCACGGAGCGCGCCGAGCCCTTCAGGAATCCTTCCGACTCGTGCGCGAAAGCGATCACCGGGCGATGACAGCGCTCACGCACACGCGAGGCAATCAATCCAACCACGCCCTGGTGCCAGGACGGCTCGAACAGGCATACGCAGGATGGCAAGCGCCGCTGATCAAGACTGTCAACATAGGCAAATGCCTGGTCACGCATGTTCGCCTCGATCACACGCCGATCCTTATTAATGTCATCAAGCAAGCGTGCGTGTTGATGCGCCGTCGCCTGGTCGTCCGTCAACAGGCATTCGATACCAATCGACATGTCCTGGAGCCGACCCGCCGCATTGATGCGTGGCCCCACCACGAAACCGAGGTCGCCACTGACCGTGCGCGACAGCGACCGCCCGGATTGCTCCAGCAAGGCGCGAATCCCGGCCAGGGTGCGACCGGCGCGAATACGATCCAGCCCCTGCTGCACCAGAATCCGGTTGTTGTGATCGAGTGCTACAACGTCAGCAACGGTGCCCAGTGCGACGAGATCCAGGAACTGCGCGGGTATCTTCGCTGCAGCTTTGAGTCCCTCGTCTTCGAGTCGCCGCCCGAGCGCAGCGACCAGGTAGAAAGCAACACCAACACCGGCGAGATTGCGGCTTGGAAAACGGCTACCCGGCAGATTCGGATTCAGAATCACGTCGGCGGCGGGCAATTCCTTGCCTGGCAGATGATGGTCGGTCACCAGCACCGCAATGCCACGGCGTTGCGCTTCCTGCACGCCTGAAATACTCGATATGCCATTGTCGACTGTAACAAGCAGTCGCGGCTTGCTGGCCGCAGCGACCGCTACGATCTCGGTAGTCAGGCCATAGCCGTACTCAAAGCGATTCGGCACCAGGTAGTCGACATCCGCGAAACCGAAGGCCTTGAAGCAACGCATTAGCAGCGCAGTGCTGGTCGCACCATCAACGTCGAAATCACCGACAATGACGATGCGTTGCTCGCGGTGCTGTAGCAACAGCTCGACCGCATCCGCGATGTGCTCGAGCGAGCCCACCGGCGCGAGACCGGCAAGTGCGTAGTCGAGCTCATTCGGACCAACCACACCGCGCGTCGCGTAAAGACGCGCGTACAGCGAATCGAGAGCGTCGAGCGCGGAGATCGCGCTTGCGTCCGGCATCGCGCGCTGCACGATTGGGCGAACCTTGCGTATCGACCTCATGGCTGCGACCCGGGTACTGTCGTGCTGCGACGCCAGAGCCGCCAGCGGTCGGAACGCCGCAGATCAAGCTTGTGTCCATCCTCGATCAACAAGGTAATTTTGCCGAGGCGCGCCGAGCGCAATGCAACGCGCAGTTCCTGCAGGACCTGGTCCAGGTCGTATCGACCCGCGGCAGGCACCGCAACGAAACCTGCGACCGCGCCTTCAAGGCAGGCCGCGATCGAGCCGGGCCAGTCCTGCACTACGCCGGTGCTGCTCAACCAGTAGCCCTTGAGCAACGCATTATCGGCGAACAACGGCGGTCGCGGCTCGGTGGTCTGTTCCGGCGCAAACCCGCCGCCCCACAACCAAAGTGAATTGACCGGCGGCAGCCCCAGCGATTCGCGACGACGATTCACGGAGTGCTCATGCAAGGCCATTTCCACTTCGCCGCGCAGCGCATGATGGCCGCGAGCCTGCTCGCCGTTCGGCAGATACGCATCGGGCGCCTGCTTATCAATAATCCAGGCGGATTCGCGTGCCGTTGCAAACGGCTTACTGGAGCGGATGTAAGCGTGTGCGCCGATGTGTGCAAAACCGTAGCAATCTCCATCCGCAAGGCGGTGTTGCAAATAATCGAATATCTCGTGCAGGTCGCCATCGGGCATTTGCTCGCCGCCAAGCGCATGCAATCGAAGGCTGGTCAGACCCGGCTCCAGGCAGATCGGATCGGCCGCTGCCATCCATACTGTCGGCCGGTCCCCGGTCTGCCCCCAAAATCGCAGCGCCGCGAGGCCCTGCTCCGTGTATGGCATGTTCAGGCAGTCCAATACGTTTTGCAGTAATTCGCGCCGCTCTTGGCGGCTGACCGTCGCACGCGAAAGCCAGCGCCGCAAACCAGGGTCATTGACTCTATTTCCGGCGAGCGTTGGCAAGACCACTATGGCGGCGGTTTTGTCGTAAGGAAGTGGCACGATGATTTACACTGCAGTTCGAACGTCGATGTTAGCGGAAACAGGAAATGAAATTCACGTTGGAATCAAAATCGGCCGCGAGTGTTCGCCGGGTGTCTGCGACAGAGATTATGGTCGGCAATCAAGTCTGGACGCGACCGGTAGCCCTGACCGAGTCCGGTGTGATGCCGGACTGGCGTCCGGTACCGGTGGAGCAGCTGTCGATTGACGATCTCGCACCGCTGATCGCCGCCGGGCCCGAACTCATTATCGTTGGTACCGGCGAAAAACAGGTATTGCCGAATCGCGAGCTCATGTTCGCCATGGCGCGCCGTGGTATCGGCCTCGAGATGATGGACACGGCAGCCGCCGCACGCACCTTCAATGTGCTGCTCGGCGAAGGCCGCTCGGTGGCTGCCGCATTGTACCTGTCCACAACGACCTGAAATGCAATGGTCGTAACGGAATGGTCAGGCCATCGCCAGTACGTACAGCGAGTCATCGTCTTCCAGTTCCTTGTAAACGACGATATCCAGCACGTTAAAGAACTGGGCGACCAGCGATCGTAACGTTGCCTCGGCCTGGTATACGAATCTCAAGCCATGATGTTCCTCAATGCCCGTGCCAGGCCAAAAGGAATGCAGAATCAGGCCTTGCTCCGATAGCAACTGTCGTTGCCGCTGCAAAGACTTCCGCAGTTCCTCGTACGTCAAAGAAATTGTCTAGTCCCCTGCCTTGACCAACGGTATCGCGTCCAGCGGAGCTTCGAATGCAATAAACAAGATGCAATCATCGCCATCGGCGCAGTGGGCCTCGTGCGGGAGTTGCGCCGGGCCATAAGCATAGGAGCCCACCACAATAGTCGCTGTCGGCTGGCCCTCGTAGCTTACGTGGAGTTCACCGGATAACAGGATCATGCGTTCAGCTGAAGTATGCTGATGCAGCGGAATCGTAAAGTTCCCTGGCACTTTGAACAAAATGTCGACATTCGGTTGGGCGGGATCGCCATGCAGAACCGCTATTTCGCAACCGGCAGGAATGAATTCCGGACAGGGCGCCCATTTCAGCTCCGCATCGTTGGCGGCAATAATTATCGCCGGTTCGCTTGCGCCTGGGTGCGAATAGACAAACAACATTAGCCCGATGAAACCTAACTTCCGAACATAGTTCATGCTCATGGATCAGTGCTCCCTGTCAGCGTTCAGGTGAATAAAATCCACAGTCTCTCCGGGTCGCGTAAAAATGTCGAGTCCCTGCAAGGACCACAGTTAGGGGTCGCGCGTTACTTCGCATCCTCCTTTGCGAGCCTGGTGGTCAAACGGTAAAGGAATTCCTGGCCCTCAAAAAACGATTTGATCAGGATGCGCTCGTCCCGCCCATGCGCCCTGTTATCGGCAACCTCGCCAAACAGGCCGCTTACACCGTATACGGGAATTCCGGCATTGCGCAAGTGCAGGCCATCGGTCGCCCCGGTACCCATGGTCGGAATGACCGGAACGCCGGGCCACATCTCCGCGGTCACCGCCTCGATCGCGCCCAGCAGCTCGGGCGTCAGCGGTGACGACGGTGACGGAACTGCGGGCTTGATCGGTGTCACTGAAACCTGCTCATCGTTGATCACCGTCTTCAGCGTCTGTATTACGACTTGCGGCGAATCCGTCGGCAGCATGCGGCAGTTCACCGTTGCCTGTGCGCGTTGCGGCAATGCGTTCTCGGCGTGCCCCGCCTGCAAGCGCGTGACCACGCACGTGGTGCGAAGGCGCGCGTTATAGTACGGCAGGCGCGACAGGTAGGCGATCGCGGACGGATCCGGCGGATCCTGCAGGACGCCGCGCATGGCCGTGGCGAGCTCGCCAGCCTCAATGGCTGCCGAGCGCTCGAAGAACGCCATGGTCACTTCATTTATCGCGACCGGAAAATCGTGCGCGCGAATGCGGATCAGCGCATCAGCCAGTCGATAGATCGCATTCTCCTTGACCGGCAGAGAACTGTGCCCACCAGGGTTAGTGACTTCAAGCGTGAAACTTTGAAACACCTTCTCACTGGCCTG
>JAOUHU010000100.1 GCA_029884455.1 Gammaproteobacteria bacterium
ACGGCCAGTTACTGTCGGAACCGGTAGCCGGCACACCGGCCGTGCAGGTTGGTCAGGATGCCGGCATGTTCGATATCGCCCTGCATCCGGATTACGATGACAACGGCTGGATTTACCTGTCCTATGCCGAAACGCTGCCTGGCTATGACGGACCGGAGCTCAAGCCGGATGAGCCCGGTGTGCGTCGTACTTCATACGCACCGTCGATGACAGTCATTATTCGCGGCAAGATTACGGCTGACAACGAATGGGTCGAAACCGAGGAGCTGTTTCGCCCGGCACCAGAGTTGTACACCGGGCGCGGCGAGCATTTCGGGTCGCGATTCGCGTTTGACGACAACGGCCACCTGTTCTACTCCATTGGCGATCGCGGTGACATGGCAACTGCACAGGACCTGTCGTCCCCGCTGGGTAAAATTCACCGCATTAATGATGACGGCACAGTGCCCGCAGATAATCCGTTTGTTGCTGTGCACGGTGCGCTGCCAACTATCTGGAGTTACGGACACCGCAATCCGCAGGGCATGGCATTTGACCCGCAAACCGGGTTGTTGTGGGAGTCCGAGCACGGTCCGGCCGGCGGCGATGAAATCAATATCATCGAGCCGGGTAAGAACTATGGCTGGGGTGTCATCAGCATGGGGCTGCAGCGCGGTATAACGCTCACCAGCGCACCGGGTATGGAACAGCCGATCGTGTATTACACGCCCTCGATCGCACCAAGCCGCATCAGCTTTTACACCGGTGATCGTTACTCAGGCTGGGATCGCAGCCTGTTCGTCGCAGCCCTGGGCGGGCAGCAGTTACGTCGTCTTGAGATCGATGGTCGCAAGGTTGTGGCGCAGGAAGAACTGTTTAGTCAATTCGGTCGCACGCGCGCTGCGACGGTCGGGCCCGACGGATTGTTCTACGTATTGTTGCAGAACCCGACCGGCAGTGGCACCGGGCTGCGACTTTCAGCACCGACGCCCGGAATACTGGTGCGGTTGGTACCAATGGATGCGGAAACGGCCAGAGTAAATTAGGAGGGTTGTCATGAAACGTCATTTCTTTAGCGCAGTTTCGCTGGCCGTATTTGGCCTGGCCGGGTTTGCGTGGGCCGCTGACGATCTGGTTGTGCAGACCATATCCGGCTCCGTGCGCGGACATGCAAATGCCAATTACACTGAATGGCTTGGTATTCCGTATGCCGCTGCGCCAGTCGGCGATCTGCGCTGGAGGGCGCCACAGGCTGCGCCGAAGTGGTCCGGCGTACGCGATGCGAGCAATGCCGGCAACGGCTGCGTGCAGGGGACGGGCTGGGATCCCGGCTACGAAGAGCCAACGCTTACCGAGGACTGCCTGTATATCAATGTTTACCGGCCACACGCTGCGAGCGCAGATGCGAAATTGCCGGTTTTCCTCTGGATCCATGGCGGCGGTCTGCGCGGCGGTGCGGGATTTGACACCGACCCGAGAAAATTTGTGTCGCTCGGCAACGTCGTGTTCGTGACCTTCAATTACCGGCTCAGCGCACTCGGCTTTCTCGCTATTCCGGCGTTGACCGCCGAAGATCGCGACGCGGTCGGAAATTATGGCTTGCTCGACCAGCAAGCGGCGATTCGCTGGGTGCATGAGAATATTGCGAACTTCGGTGGCGACCCGGAACAGGTCACGATCGCTGGCCAATCGGCCGGTGCGAGCTCGGTCTGCAGTCAGCTGGCTTCACCGTCCAACAAGGGACTATTTGTACGCGCGTTCCATCAAAGTGGTGGCTGTAATTCGATATCGATAGCCGAAGCCGAAAGCGCCGGCGCCGGATTCGCGGCGGTGCTCGGTTGTGAGAATGCAGCAAATGCAGCGACATGTCTGCGCGGCAAATCGGCGACAGAAATTCTTGCGGCCTATGACAAAGTCCGAATCTCGTCGACCGTCTTTGGTGGCGGGCATTTTCCGCTGCATCCTGCCGAAGCGATTCGCAGCGGTGCGTTCAATCGAGTGCCCATTGTCATGGGGCAGACGCATGACGAGCGTACGCAAAGCATGTTCGCGGCGCGTGACTTTCAGGGTAAGCCGGTAACGGTATCGCAGTATGAGGCAGAGATTCGTGAGCGTTATGGCGCGCAGGCTGGTGAAGTACTGCAACTGTATCCAGTGGCCGATTACTGGTCCCCGACAATTGCGCTGGCAACTGTCGAGGGCGACGACCGCTCGTGCCAGAGACTTGCGCTTTACGAAGACTTTGCCGCACATACGCCAACCTACGTTTACGAATTCGACGAGCGGCAGGCACCGGCCTTCGTGTCGATATGGCGGCTGAACACGGACTTTCCTTTCGGCGCCACGCACGTGAACGAACTCGGCTACATATTTGACTATCTACGCCAGGCGCTGCCGTTCTCCTCGGCGCAGGGCGAATTGTCGGACACCATGATCAGCTACTGGAGCACGTTCACGCGCAGCGGCAATCCGAATGGCGCGTACACACCGGACTGGCCACAGTACTCGGCGCAATCCCGGGCCATGATGTCGCTGAAATCCAGCGGCTCGGCAGCCAAGACGAGTTTTGCCGATGAGCACAAATGCGAATTCTGGCGAAACCAGGCTGGATAGAAGCTTTACGCCAGGCGGAAGATCTGCCAGCCGACTATCTGCATGACGTGTGCAACTATATTGCGCCGCTTGCCGAAAACGCCCAGCGGCTGCGGCACAGCCTGGCGCGGCCGGTTATTTTCGGCATCAACGGCGCGCAAGGCTCCGGCAAGTCGACGCTGGCGCGGTTTCTCGCCGGCTGGTTGCAGCACGAGTTGGCATTAACGACAGCGGTGCTGTCTCTTGACGATCTGTATTTCGGCAAAAGCACGCGCAAGCGGCTGGCGCAGGAGCTGCACCCGCTGTTTGCAACACGCGGTGTGCCGGGCACGCACGATATCGAACTGGGTAATCGTGTCCTGGATATGCTGACGGATACTGAAGGCACGCGGCCGGTGGCGCTGCCGCGCTTTGACAAGGCCAGCGATGATTGCGTCCCGCAGTCCGACTGGTACGAGCTGCGCGCTCCGGTGGACGTGGTTCTGCTGGAGGGTTGGTGTGTTGGTGCCAGCGCGCAAGCGGCCAGCGAAATCGCAGCGCCGATCAACGCGCTCGAAGCCGAGGAAGATAGCGATGCGACCTGGCGCAGCGAGGTTAACCGGCAACTGCGAACCGGCTACGCGCAATTATTCAAGCGCCTGGATGCACTGGTGATGTTGCGTGTCCCCGGCTTCGAAAAAGTTCTGCAGTGGCGCGGTTTGCAGGAGCAAAAAATGCGACGGCGTACGGGGCGTGGCCAGACCGATGCGGAGCTGCAACGCTTCGTGCAACACTACGAACGGCTGACTCGCCACATGCTGCAGCACGTGCCGCAATACGCCGATACCGTCATCGATATCGACGCCAACCATCGCATGGTTGGAATGCAGCAACGCGCATAGCCTGGCAACGGCTCGTTAACGTGCCCGACGACTGAGTTCCTCCTCGGTCCAGGGTGTTGTGCGGTGCGTATATGCCTGGCGATATTCTTTTACGGAGACCACGGAAACGGGGTCCGCAATGTTGCCAAACGAACCACGAATATAGGTAATCACGGCTGCGAGCTGCTGGTCATCCAGGCTCGTCATTGGCGGCATCAGGCCGATAGTACCTTCCTTGCCGTGCAGCAGAATTCGCGTCGTTACACTTGGATCACCGGACACCAGGGCCGAACCGGCCAGCGTGCCGCCTATATTCGCTACGCCCTGGCCTTCGGTTCCGTGGCAAGCGGCACACAACTCGGAGAAGATGGTGCGTCCGCCGGCATACAGCGCTTCCTCTTCCTCGGTGCGGTCCCTCGCAAGCTCGCGCGGTTTATCGGGCCAGCCGATGACCGCGGCGGTATTCGCGGCAGCAACAGCAAGTTCGTCATTGCCCTCGGCGAGCGCCGTCAATGCCACAGGTTCCGACGGAAATTCGATGCGGATGGACGGCGCGGGCTCACGGCGCATCCCCGGTGGGCGGCTGCCGGCACGACCCCCGGCAACAGTGCCGCCGCGGAGTCTGCCATCCTCACCTTCAAGACCGAGCTTGATGCCGGTAAGCATTGCGATGCGGACCGGGCCTGAATGACCAGTATCGGTAGCAAGACGCACCAGTTGTTGAGTGACTTCCACGTCGAGCGACCTGGCGACGGCGCCAGCCAGCATGCCGGCGACGTCGGCATGGGGTTGCGCTTCGCCAAGCCATGCCTCGAGCGCGCCAAGCTCCAGGCCCTGCAGTCCGCTGAGCGCTGCGTCAACCACAACTGAATCGTCGCCGTAGCGGCGCAGTACTTCGAAGATTGGCGCGACACGCGTTTCATGCGGCAGCTCACCGAGGCTCGCAGCGAGTTGCCGGCGAACCTGCCAATGTGAATCATCGAGTTTTGCCATGACTTTATCGGTGACAGTCTCGTCTCCCTGGCGCAGCCATGGTTCCGCGAGGCGCAGTCCGGAGGCACGCACTGCCCACCACTCGTCCTGCAGGGCGGCGACGACAACTTCGGATCGCACGCCATCCAGTCCGGACAAAGTCCAGAGCGCATGTAGTCGCGCCAGCGGCTGCCCGGACGTCATGACCAGGCTGTCCAGCGCCGGCAAAATCGATTTGTCAGCGCGCTGCACGAGGAGTTGCTGGGCGGTGTCACGCCACCAGCCATTCGGATGCGACAGGTGCGCCACCAGTTCGTCTGGCGTGTCATCGCTCATCGAAGGCTTCACTCCCGGCGTCCAGCCGCGGTAGGTCACACGGTAAAGCCGGCCGAGATTAATGTGCTCCCAGAGTTTGCGCTCGTTGATGTACTCGCGCAGATAGTCTGTCTGCAATGGCCCGTCCTGGGAAACGCCTCGATACATGTCCAGTACATAAAATGTGCCGTCCCAACCCGGAATCAACGCCACAGGCCGAAAACGCTCGTCCGGGGAATTCAAAAACTCGCCGCGCTCGTAGAAATCTTCGGCGCTGAGCCGGCCACTGCCGTCATCCTGCAGGCGCAACAGGTGCACGAGGTTGGTCGGCCCATCGACAACCAGCGCCTGGTTGTGCAGCTCCTCCGGCAGCCGGTCACCACGATAAATCATTGGCGAAGACACGCCGCCGTAATAACTGGCAGAGCCGTCCGGGCGGCGCATATCGACCCGGTAGCCGCGATTGAGACCGGGCGTCGGCCGGGCCGGCCAGATCATGGTGTCATCCTGGTTGACGAGGTTGTCGTACAGCCCCGTGGTGCGGATCAGGTTCGGATTGCGCGCGTAGTAGTCTGGTGCGATGTAATCGACAAACAGCGGGTCGGTATTCACATTACGGTATATGCGACCACTGTTGTCCTGGGTAATCCCCCATTGGCCGCGGCGTGGGCTTGGTGCCGTATAAAATTCATCGCCGTTGCGCTTCAGATTCCACTCATGCTCGGAAACATAGATGGTGTTATCCATACCCCAGTACAGTCCATTGGCACCGTGCTCTACCACACCCTCTTCCGAGAAACTGTTGTTCACGAGTTCCCGTGTGTCGGATTGCAGATCACCGTCCAGATCGCAGGCATGAAACAAATTTGGCGGCGCGCCAACCAGCGCACAATTCCGGTCCAGAATCTTGAAAGCGCGCGGCATGATGAGCTCATCCATGAACACCGTGCGCTTGTCGAAGCTACCGTCATCATTGGTGTCCTCGATAATCACCAGTTCGTTGATGGGATCAAAGGAGTTGGACATATCGGGGTGATAGGCGAAGCTGTGCATTTCGAGAACCCACAGGCGCCCGTCGCCGTCAAATTCAGCCAGGATAGGATCCATGATCAATGGTTCCGCCGCAGCCAGTTCGACGCGATAACCGGGTGGCATGGTAAAGGTCTTGAGCGCATCGACAGGACTTAGTGGCAGCTCCGGTGCCGGCACCTCTGCGGCGACCGGCGCGGGCCAGGTGCGGTCCAGCGCGGACTGCGG
>JAOUHU010000043.1 GCA_029884455.1 Gammaproteobacteria bacterium
CGGGCAGGCGTAGCGCGCGAAATACCACGAGGACTCGACAAAGGTATCGAAGGTATCGGTCTCGCGCCGCGCCGGCTTGCCGCATTGCGGGCAGGCTACGTTGATGAATTCAGGCATGTCCTTGAGCGGCGAGCCATGGCCCGTGAAGGCGACATCCTCAGGCAACACCACCGGCAATTGGTCTTCAGGCACCGGCACGGCATCACAATCATCGCAATAGATGATCGGAATCGGCGCGCCCCAATAACGCTGCCGCGACACACCCCAGTCGCGCAGGCGATAGTTGATCGTGCGCCTGCCGCGCTGCGCCTGCTCGAAATAGTCAGCGATCGCGTTAAACGCCGTATCGAAATCCATGCCGTCGTAGTCGCCGGAATTGACCAGCACGCCGTGCTCCAGGAAGGCCGCCGCCTCGATATCGAAATGGCTGCCGTCCGCTGGCGCTACCACCTGCACGATCGGCAAAATATGCTTCTTGGCAAATTCCCAGTCGCGTGCATCGTGCCCGGGGACCGCCATGATGGCACCCGTGCCATAACTCATGAGTACAAAATTTGCGACCCAGAGCGGAATTTCCTCCCCGGTCAGCGGATGGATCGCGGTCATGCCCAGCGGCATGCCTCTTTTTTCCATGGTCTCGAGCGTTGCTTCGGCGGCGCCGGTTTTCTTGCAGTCTTCGATGAACGCCGCGAGCTGCGCATCCCTGGCAGCCGCTTTGACTGCGAGCGGATGCTCGGCGGCGACCGCCATGTAGGTGACACCAAACAAGGTGTCCGGCCGGGTCGTGTACACCGTCAGCGGCTCAGCCTCGCCGGCAACCTCGAATGACAGTTCAAGACCAACCGAACGGCCGATCCAGTTGCGTTGCATGGTTTTGACCGACTCCGGCCAGCCCGGCATGCGATCCAGCTCGTCGAGCAGCTCCTCTGCGTAGGCCGTGATTTTCATGAACCATTGCGGAATCTCGCGCCGCTCAACCAGCGCATCGGACCGCCAGCCGCGCCCGTCGATCACCTGCTCATTCGCCAGTACGGTCTGGTCCACAGGATCCCAGTTGACGATCGAGTTCTTGCGATACACGAGGCCCTTCTCGAACATCTTCGTGAACAGCCATTGCTCCCAGCGATAGTATTCGGGCCGACAGGTCATGACCTCGCGCGTCCAGTCGTAGGCATAACCAAGGCGCCGCATCTGCAGGCGCATCTCATCGATGTTGCGGTAGGTCCACTGGGCCGGCGGTATGCCGCGCTGGATGGCCGCATTCTCGGCCGGCATGCCGAAAGCATCCCAGCCCATCGGCTGCAACACGTGCCTGCCCTGCATGCGCTGGTAGCGGGCGATAACGTCGCTGATGGTGAAGACGCGTACATGGCCCATGTGCAGCTTGCCGCTCGGGTAAGGAAACATCGTCAGGCAATAAAACTTCTCTTTGCCCTCCGCCTCCGTGACCTCAAAACAATGCGCATCATCCCAGAATTGCTGGGCCTTTTTCTCAACGCTTTCCGGGTCGTAGGGGATACTCATGGGTGCTGAATGGCTTGTGGCCCGCAAAAAACACGAAGCCTACATTAAGACGCGCGCGACCGCAGCCAGAACGCTGCCAGGATCAGCACGCACAGGCCAATCACCGGCCCGTTGCCGTACCGGGCATAGGGGGTGAGGCCGCTGCGCGGCTCAATGTCGGCGGTCATCTGCAGGGCTTCAAACTGGCCGCCCGCCTGCAGCAGTCGCCCGGATGCATCGATAAACGCGCTCACGCCGGTATTGGTTGCACGCACCGTGAAACGGCCGGTCTCCAGCGAACGCATGCGGGCAATCTGCAAATGCTGGTGCGGTGCGATGGAGTCGCCAAACCAGCCATCGTTACTGACATTGATCAGTATTGACGCCTCCGGGAAAGCCGCGAGCATTTCCGCGCCGTAGGAATCCTCATAGCAAATTGCGACCGCAAGCTGGGTGCCGTCGGCCAGGCTGAGCAGCTCCTGTGCATCGGCACCCGGCGTAATATCGCTGAACGGCAGGTTCATCATGCGCAACCACTCGCGCACGGTCGCCGGGACCGGAAAGTACTCACCAAATGGCACCAGGTGCCGTTTGCGGTACACCTGCCGGGTGTTGTCTTTGAGCAGCAGTACGCTGTTATAGATTTTGGCATCGCCATTCGCCAGGAATTCGCGCTCCAGGATGCCGAAAACAATCGCCTGCTTATTGCGCATCGCGATGCCCTGCAACGAGGCAATGTAGTCCTGTTCGCGGTCGGTGACCGACGGGATGGCTACTTCCGGCCAAACCACCAGCCGGCTGTCAACAGCAGCTCTCGATGCCGCCCGGTAAAACTGCTTGGTCGGCTCGCGTTCCTCGGGCAGCCATTTGCGTTCCTGGCCAACGCCGGCCTGCAGCACCGTGGTGCGAATGTGCGCACCGCTGGCCGCAGTCCAGGCGACCTGTGTCAGTGCCGCGCCGCTGATCCAGGGCAGCAACAGCAGGCCGACCGCGAGCCCGCGCTGGCGCCCGCGCTTGAGTATCGCAAGCAGCGCGGCAGCGCTGCTGAATACCAGCAGCAGGGTCACTCCGTAGACGCCGAGCACCGGCGCCCAGCCGGCCAGCGCGGTATCGATCTCGGCATAGCCAAGAGACATCCAGGGAAAACCGCTGAACAGCCAGCCGCGCAGCCATTCGAGCAATGTCCAGCTGGCAGGAGCAATCAGCAACAGCCGCCAGTGGTGCTCCCGGCAGAAGCGCTGGATCAGCCACGCCGTCGCGGCCAGGTAGCTCGCCATGATCAGGGTCAGCAGGATTACCAGCAAGGCGCCGATCCACCAGGGGCCCTGCCCGGGCCCGGTGACCGACAGGTAAATCCAGTAGGTGCCGCAAAGGAACAGGCCGCAGCCGAAACAAAATGCGTGCTGCGCTGCCCTGCGGCCAGAGCCGGTCAGGCAAACGTAGAAGAATGGCAGCAACAGGGCCGGTGCCAGCGGCCACAGCCCGGCCGGTTCAAATGCAGCGGTGAGGAGGCAACCGAGCCCGAAGAATAAAGCCTGGCTCACACCCTAGCCGACACGCTGTACCTGGAGCGAGTCGACACGACGTTTGTCCGCTTTGACGACGACGAAGTCGAAACCGCCAAACTGGACCTTCTCGCCGCGCCGCGGCAGGCGCCCCAGTGCCTGCATGACGAGGCCGCCGATCGTGTCGTAATCCTCGTCACTGAAGTCGCACCCAAAATACTCATTAAAATCTTCTATCCGGGTCAATGCACGCACCGCATAGCTTGCCTTACCGTTGTGGTCGCCATCGGGGCGAATAAATGCCGCCTCTTCCTGGTCATGCTCATCGTCAATTTCACCCACGATCTCTTCAAGCACGTCTTCAATCGTGAGCAGGCCGGCAACGCCGCCATACTCATCGACGACGATCGCCATGTGGTTGTGGCTATCACGAAATTCCTTGAGCAAGGCATTCAGGCGTTTGGACTCCGGAATCACGGCCGCAGGTCGCAGCAACTCCAGCAACGGTACGTCGTGCGCCTCATCCTTGCCGAAATACCGCAACAGGTCTTTTGCCAAAAGGATGCCGAGGATTTCATCGCGATCCTCCCCGATCACCGGAAAGCGCGAGTGCCCTGATTCAATGATCACGGCCAAGATGTCGTCGAAGTCTTCTTCGATGTCGATGACCACCATCTGTGATCGCGGCACCATGACATCGCGCACCTGGGTCTCGGAGACCTCAAGTACGCCGGCCAGCATGCTTTTTTCTTCCGCGTCGATAGCGACTTCGGACTGGTGGATCAGGTCTTGAATTTCTTCGCGGCTCCAGGGGTCACCCTTGACTGCGCGCTTCACTCGCGCGAACAGCCCGATGTTGCCAGAGCCGGTGCTACTTGGAGGTTTGTCACTCATTGAAACAGGATCTGTATGGCGTGGTCGGGCGTAGTATTGTAGCAGCTTGTCATGGCGCACTGGCGTACGGATTCGCGACGCCACGGGCGTGCAGGATGCTTGCCTCCAGCGACTCCATTTCTTCGGCATCCCGGTCGCCACTGTGGTCGAAGCCAAGCAGGTGCAGTGCGCCATGCACCAGCATGTGCGCCCAATGATCGGCCAGCGGTTTGGCTTGCCGGACGGCCTCATCGCGAACCACCGACGCACAGATCACGATATCCCCAAGGTTGCGCGTCTCGGTCGATGGCAGGCCCTGGATCGCGCCGGCCGGAAAGGACAGTACGTTGGTCGCGCCATCCTTGTTGCGGTACTGCTGGTTCAGGCTCTGTATTTCGGCAGCGCCGACGATGCGCACGCCAATGTCGAACGCCCCCTCCGGCAGACGGCCGGACCGCGCGACCGCGTGTTGTACCCAGCCTTGTATTTCCTGCTCGTCCGGAACGCCGATGTCTGCGCAGGCGAACTGTACATCAACCTGCACCGTTGTCCGCCTCGTAAGCTTCAACAATACGCCGCACCAGTGGGTGGCGCACAACGTCCTTGGGCGAAAACATCGTAAAGCTGATGCCCTCGACACCTGCAAGAATACGCATGGCATCTTTAAGGCCTGATACCTGCCGCTCCGGAAGATCAATCTGCGTGATATCACCGGTGATAACCGCGTGCGAGCCAAAGCCAATGCGGGTCAGGAACATTTTCATCTGCTCGATACTGGTGTTCTGCGCCTCGTCGAGAATAACGAATGATTCATTCAGCGAACGTCCGCGCATGAAAGCGAGCGGCGCAACTTCAATAATGTTGCGCTCGATCAGACGCGTCACGTGCTCGGAACCCAGCATGTCATACAGTGCGTCGTACATCGGCCGCAGGTACGGATCCACTTTTTGCGACATGTCACCGGGCAGGAAGCCAAGCCGCTCGCCGGCTTCAACGGCGGGCCGCACCAGCACAATACGCTGTACCTCCTCGTTGCTCAGTGCTTCTATGGCGCAAGCGACAGCGAGATACGTCTTCCCGGTTCCGGCCGGACCGATGCCGTAGGCCAGATCATGCTCACGTATCGCCTTGACGTAAGCGGTCTGGTTCACGCCGCGCGGACGAATCGACTTGCGCTGCGTTTGAATACAGACGCCACCACTGCCTTCCGCAGCGGAGTCCGCCGACGCAAGTTCGCCATCATTCATTTGCGACTCCTGCAACATCATGTGTACTCGCTCCGGGTCCAGGCGCTCTTTGGTGGTCATTGCGAACAGCGACAACAGCAGTTCACCGCCGGCCTCGGCGGCACCGGGCGGGCCAGTGACACGAAATCGATTGCCGCGACTGGCGATTTCCACATTCAGTCGGCGTTCAATTTGTCGCAAGTGTTCATCGAATTGGCCGCACAAGTTGGCCAGGCGGCCATTGTCAGCGGGCTCGAGGACCAGGTCCCGAGATATCTGGACAGCATTCAAAGTACGTCAAAGACTACCGCGACGGACGCAACTTGGGAAGCATCCGGCAGAATAATGTCAGGCGACAGCGCGACTTGCAGCAAGTCGTCCGCGCAATGAATTCGGCATCACCTCGGTTATGACAACATCGACAAACTGCCCGATGCAGGAACTGTCCGCATCGAAATTGACCCAGCGCATGTTCTCGGTTCTGCCTGCCACCTGGCTGGCGCGTTTCGTCGATGTCTTTTCGACCAGCACTCGTTGCGTACTGCCAACCATGCCCTGGCTGATAGCCTGCGCCTGCTGGTTGATGCGCGCCTGCAGGATGAGCAGGCGCTGTTTCTTGACTTCGATCGGCGTGTCATCAGCAAGTGTCGCCGCCGGTGTGCCCGGACGTGCGCTGTAAATAAAACTGAACGACTGGTCGAAGCCAATCTCCGCGACCAGGTTCAGCAGCGCCTCAAAGTCGTCATCGGTTTCGCCTGGAAAGCCGACAATGAAGTCCGAGGACACCGAAATATCCGGACGCACGGCACGCAGCTTGCGAATCTTCTGCTTATATTCGAGCACGGTGTGGCCGCGCTTCATTCGCGCCAGCACGCGATCAGAACCGTGCTGTACTGGCAAGTGCAGGTAATTTGCCAGTTTCGGTACTTCGGCATAGGCCTCGATGAGGCTGTCGGTGAACTCCACCGGGTGCGAGGTGGTAAATCGTATGCGTTCGATACCATCGATAGCTGCGACATAGTAGATCAGTGTGGCAAGGTCCGCGAGCTGGCCGTCATGCATGGCGCCGCGAAACGCGTTAACGTTCTGGCCGAGCAAGTTGATTTCGCGCACGCCTTGCGTGGCAAGTGCGGCGCACTCAGCAATGACGTCATCGAACGGCCGGCTGATTTCTTCGCCGCGCGTGTACGGTACTACACAGAAACTGCAGTACTTGCTGCAGCCCTCCATGACCGATACGAATGCCGTGGGTCCGTCAGCACGAGGTTCGGGCAGCCGGTCGAACTTCTCAATTTCCGGAAACGAGATGTCGACCATGGGCGCATTGCTGGCGCGCGCACCATCTATCAGCTCGGGCAGGCGATGCAGCGTTTGCGGGCCAAAAACCACGTCAACAAACGGTGCACGCCGCGTAATTCCTGCACCCTCCTGGCTGGCGACGCAGCCGCCAACGCCGATCATCACACCGGGTCGCCGGTTCTTGAGCTCGCGCCAACGGCCGAGCTCCGAAAAAACTTTCTCCTGCGCTTTCTCGCGAATCGAACAGGTATTGACCAGCAACAGGTCAGCCTCTTCCGCGTTCTGCGTCAGTTCGAAGCCATGCGACTCACGCAACACATCGGCCATCTTGTCCGAGTCATACTCGTTCATCTGGCAGCCCATGGTCTTGATGAAAAGTTTCTTGCTCACAAAATTCTCAAAAGGGGTCAGAGCCCTTTTTAAAAAGGGCTCTGACCCCTGTTAGAACGGTATATCGTCGTCGAAGTCGTCCGGACCGGGTGGCGGCGCATAATTCGATGCAGAGGTATCCGCGCCCGAATCCATCGGTGCCGAGCTGCCACCGCTGCCGCCACGACCGCCGCCCAGCATTTGCATCTCGTCGGCAACGATCTCGGTTGTCCAGCGGTCCTGGCCGTTCTTGTCCTGCCACTTGCGCGTGCGCAACTTGCCCTCGATATACACCTGCGAACCTTTGCGCAGGTACTCGGCCGCAATTTCCGCAAGGCGATTGAACATCGCCACCTTGTGCCACTCGGTGCGGTCCTTGGTCTCGCCGGTCGCCTTGTCCTTCCAGCTTTCGTTGGTGGCAACGGTAAGATTGGTTACCGCCGAGCCGCTCGGCATATAGCGTGTCTCGGGATCCGCGCCGAGATTTCCGACGATGATGACTTTGTTGATTCCGCGGGCCATGGCAGGTCCCCTGTCTTTGAGTTGTGGTTGAATTCCCTCGGCTGCAGGGCCGAGCTGGGCCGCCTATTGTAGGGCCTGTCGGCTGATTTACCAGCCCACTTTCTGGGTCGGCGCGGCAGTTTGAATGCTGGCAGTTGGCGCCGGCAGTTGCCTGGCCAGGCCCGGATCGCCCGCATGGCGGTCTGCTACGACCGCGAGGTTCCCGAGGCGGCCAGCCAGATAGCGGCCAGCAGCGCGCAGACAATAAACACGTCCGCCGGGCGCTCGGCGCCGAGGAAGCGCCCGCCGATCAGGCCACCGGCAAAGGCGCCAAGAAACTGCGCGCTCGAAAACACGCCCAGCGAGGCACCGCGGGCATCATTATCCGCCAGCATCGAAAGGCGCGACGGCAATCCGGCCTCAAGGAAATTGAAGCCCGCAAAAAACAGCACCAGCGCTATGAATACCGGCGTCACCGCAAACGCCATGAACGACAGCATCAGCAGGCCGGCCATGACCAGCGCCACCGCAATACGCAGGATGACTGCCTTACCCTGTCGCTCATCGCGCAGCACCAATGGCACGGTGCCAAGCAGAGACAACAACAGTGCGCCGATATAGATTTTCCATTGTGCTGTAACCGGCACTTGCAAGGTGTTGGTGAGCAGGAACGGCAATGCCACGAACGTTGCAGTCAGCATCGCGTGCAGCACGAACACGTAGCAGTCCAGCCGCAACAAATCGGCGCGCAAGGCCGGGCGCAGTCGCCACGCGTGCGCAGCGGCTGGCCGTGGTACCGCTGCCGGAAGCAGCCGCAACATGACGGCACTCGCCACCGCGAGCAATGCCGCCAGCCAGAATACCGCCGGCACACCCGCGTAGGCGGCAATTGCCGGCCCGATGATCAGCGCAACCAGGAAGGACAGGCCAATGCCGATGCCGAACACGGCCATCGAGCGCGTCCTGACCTGCTCCCGGGTTGCGTCGGCAATCAACGCTGCCAGCGTCGCTGAAATCGCACCTGCGCCCTGCAGCAGACGCCCAATGATCACCGCACCGATATTGTCAGCCAGCGCAGCGACGCTGCTGCCCAGCGCAAATAGAACCAACCCGGCGGCGATGACCGGCACGCGCCCGATACGATCTGACAACATGCCAAGGGGAATCTGCAGGCTTGCCTGCGTCAGGCCATAAGCGCCCACTGCGAGACCGATCAGCATAGGTGTCGCACCCTGCAGCGTCGCCGCATACAGCGACAGCACGGGCAGCAACGCAAACAAGCCGAACATTCGCAGCATGGCGATCAGCGCGGCGATGCCGACTGTGCGCTTTTCCGCAGCCAGCATGGCAAGCGGTGCGTCACCGGAAAGTATTTTCATCGCAGGCATTCTTTGCGCCGGGGTTGTTGGGCGGCGTATATTAGCAGGTTGATTGGCGATTACTGAACCAGACTATGAAGTACATCGATATCCGCGGCGCGCGTACGCACAATCTCTGCAATCTTGATCTGCGCCTGCCACGCGACAAGCTGATCGTATTCACCGGCCTGTCCGGCTCCGGCAAGTCCTCGCTCGCCTTCGATACGATTTATGCTGAGGGCCAGCGCCGCTATGTGGAATCGCTTTCCGCATACGCGCGCCAGTTCCTGTCGATGATGGAAAAACCCGATGTTGATCATATCGACGGCCTGTCGCCGGCCATCTCGATCGAGCAAAAATCCACTTCGCATAACCCGCGCTCGACGGTCGGCACGGTTACGGAAATTCATGACTACCTGCGACTGCTTTACGCGCGGGCCGGCGTGCCGCGCTGCCCCGAGCACGGCGCCGATCTCGAAGCGCAAACCGTCAGCCAGATGGTCGATCACGTGCTGGCGCTGCCCGAAGGCACGCGCCTGATGCTGCTCGCACCGGTGGTCAGCGACCGCAAGGGCGAACATGTGCAGTTGATGGCGGATTTGATGGCGCAGGGATTCATTCGCGCGCGCATCAATGGCGAGGTGTACGAGCTTGACCAGCCGCCAACGCTTGACCTGCGCAAGAGACACCGTATTGACGCGATCGTCGATCGCTTCAGGGTGAAAGATGATGTGCGGCTGCGGCTGACCGAGTCGTTCGAGACCGCACTGCGTCTTGCCGATGGCATCGCACGCGTTGCCTTCATGGACGACCCTGCGGCCGAGGAAATCGTGTTCTCCGATCGCTTCGCCTGCAATATTTGCGGCTACAGCCTGACCGAACTCGAGCCGCGGCTGTTCTCGTTCAATAATCCGAGCGGTGCCTGCCCCAGTTGTGACGGCCTCGGTGTAAAACAGTTTTTCGATCCGCAGCGCGTGGTCGTGAATCCGGAGCTGTCACTGGCCGGTGGCGCGATCCGCGGCTGGGACCGCAAGACCACTTATTATTACCAGATGGTGCAAAGCCTCGCGGCGCACTATGAATTTGATCTCGAAAAGCCGTTCGCCAGGCTTGGCAAGAAACTGCAGGACATCATCCTGTTTGGCAGTGGCGGCGAGAAGATCAACTTCTTTTACGAAAACTCACGCGGCATGCAGATCAAGAAACTGCATCGCTTTGAAGGCGTGATCCCGAATCTCGAGCGGCGCTTCCACGAAACCGAGTCGGGTGCCGTGCGCGATGAACTCGCCAAGTTCTTGAACAGCCAGGACTGCCCCGATTGTGGCGGTGCCAGGCTGAATCGCGCTGCGCGTCATGTGTTCATTGCCGAGCAGTCGCTGCCGCAGATTTCCGCGTTGTCGGTCGGCCACGCGCTGGCGTTTTTTGCAGGGCTCAGCCTGCAGGGCTGGCGCGCCACGGTCGCGGAAAAGATCGTGAAGGAAATCAACGAACGGCTGGGTTTCCTCAGCGATGTCGGGCTGGACTACCTGTCACTCAACCGCAGTGCCGATACCCTCTCTGGTGGCGAAGCGCAACGCATTCGCCTCGCGAGCCAGATTGGCTCGGGCCTGGTCGGCGTCATGTACATACTCGATGAGCCGTCCATTGGCCTGCACCAGCGTGACAACCAGCGCCTGCTCGGGACACTGACGCACCTGCGCGATATCGGCAATACGGTGATCGTCGTGGAGCATGATGAGGATGCGATCCGCGCCGCGGACCACGTCGTCGACCTCGGCCCCGGCGCCGGTGTGCACGGCGGCAAGGTCGTGGTGTCGGGTACACCGCTGGACGTGCAGCACTGCGCAGAGTCGCTGACCGGACAGTTCCTCTCCGGGAAACGTTCGATCGCCGTGCCGGCGCGACGCACCGCTGTCGATACGAGCCGCCTGCTAACGATCACTGGTGCCAGCGGTAACAACCTGAAAGGCATTGATGTGTCGATTCCGGTCGGACTCATGAGCTGTGTTACCGGCGTCTCGGGATCCGGCAAGTCGACCCTGGTGAACGACACCTTATATAAAGCGGTTGCCGATGCGCTTTACCGCAGTAATCGTAACCCCTCGCCGCATAAGGCAATTTCCGGACTGGAGCTGATCGACAGCGTGATCGAAATCAGCCAGAGCCCGATCGGCCGCACGCCGCGCTCGAACCCGGCCACCTACAGCGGCCTGTTTACACCAATCCGCGAATTGTTCGCCGGCACCCAGGAGGCGCGCTCGCGCGGCTACCTGCCGGGCCGCTTCAGCTTCAACGTCAAGGGCGGCCGCTGCGAGGCCTGCCAGGGCGACGGCGTGCTGAAGGTCGAAATGCATTTTCTGCCGGATGTTTACGTGCCTTGCGACGTCTGTCGCGGCAAGCGCTACAACCGCGAGACGCTGGAGATTCGCTACAAGGGCAAAAATATTCATGAGGTCCTCGATATGACCATCGAGGACGCCGCGGTATTTTTCCAGAACGTCCCGGTGGTGTCGAAGAAGCTGCAGACGCTGATGGACGTCGGCCTGACCTATGTGCGCCTCGGGCAGAATGCGACCACGCTGTCCGGCGGCGAAGCGCAGCGCGTCAAGCTGGCGAAAGAATTGTCAAAGCGCGACACGGGCAGCACGCTCTACATCCTCGACGAGCCGACCACCGGCCTGCACTTTCACGACATCGAGCAGCTGCTCGCTGTCTTGCACCGGCTACGTGACCATGGCAATACCGTGGTTGTCATCGAGCACAACCTCGATGTCATCAAGACCGCCGACTGGATTATCGACCTCGGTCCCGAAGGTGGCGACGGTGGCGGGCAGATCGTTGCAGTCGGCACGCCCGAGGAAGTCGCCGCGAACCCGGCGTCCTTTACCGGCGCATACCTGCGGCCACTGGTGGCCGGCAATACCCGGGCTAAAGCCGTCGCAGCGAAATGAACTGCACCGGTTCGTTCAGCACCTGGTTGCGGAAATAGGCTGCGTCGGTTGGCGTATCAGCCGGAGAGCGGTGAATCGCATGCACCACCTCCATGCCGGCAACGACCCGACCGAACACCGCGAAGCCCTGGCCGTCGGCATTGCGCGTGCCGCCGAAGTCGAGCGCGGGCTGGTCACCGATACAGATGAAAAACTCGGTGCTTGCGGTACCGACCTCGGCGCGCGCCATGGAAATACTGCCATCCCGGTGCACGAGCCCGGTGACCCCGGTCGTTTCGTGCGCGATCGGTGCAAACGGGCTTTCGGCGTCGCCCAGACCACCCTGGATGACCGATATTGGTGGCGAGCCGTTGTCGTTTTCCGGAGAGACGGTGCGATAAAACGAGCCGCCGTCCAGGTACCCGCCATCCACGAGCCGCAAGAAGTTGGCCACCGTGAGCGGCGCCGCGGCCGGGTACAGCTCCAGCTCAATGTCGCCGAGCGAGGTTTCGAGCAGGACGCGAACCGCCTGCGCCGGTTTGCCTGTGCACGCCGCCAACGCTGCGAGCAATACCATCACCAGCACGATTCGTTTCATGAGATCTCTCCACTGACATAGTGATCAAACGCGGCCGCAAAACGATCCGCTGCGTCCGCATCCATGCGCAGGTACAGGGACGGCTCGATCATTTCAAGCTCCATCAACAGGAAACGGTTATCAGCAGAACGCACAAAATCCGCGCGCACATAGACCGGCTGCGGCTCGACCAGCGACAGCACGTGCTGCCCGGCCGCCAGCAAGGCAGCGGACGGCTGCACGCTCCGGATATCGCCGCCATGTTCCTCCTGCACGCGAAAGTCACCGACCTTCGGAACCTTGAGTATTGCGTGACTGTAAGCACCGCCGAAATAGAACAGTGAGAACTCGCCCTCGGTGCGGATGTTGTCGATGAACGGCTGCACGAAGAATGCGCGCTGCAGAAACGTCGACCGCAGCATTGCGAGCATCCTCGGCGGTATCGGCTGCTGCAGCACATAGGTGTCCTGCGCGTTGGCACCAACCACAGGCTTGATGATCAGCGTCGTGACATCGAAGGCCTGAAAGCAGTCGGCAATCTCCTGCTCAGCGAAGTCGTCAAACCAGCGACTCGGGACGATATCGGCGCCGCGGTGCTGCAAGTCCGCGAGATAGGTTTTTTCAAGAGTCCAGTGCACCAGCGCCAGCGGATTGACCAGCACCGCCGTGGAGTTCTCTATGCTTTGCAGTACCTCGAGGAACTGCTGCAGGTGCTGTGGGTAATCCCAGGGCGTGCAGATGTAAACCGCGTCGAAGCGATTCCAGTCCAGCGACGCATCGCGCCAGCAGACCGTTGCGACGTGCCAGCCGTGTGCCGCCATGGCGGCGAAGCTCAGGTCATAGTCGGTGACAAAGTCGCCCGGGTCCCGCATGGTCAGGTACGCGCATTTCTTCACGATTGCCGCAGGTAACCGGCCGCCCTGAGCTGCCGGTCCTGCCAGCGGCCCAGCAACAACAGCGCGAGCACGGCACCGACCAGCGCGGTCCACATATCGGCCTGCGTATCCCAGGCATATCCCTGCATCGACAGGAACGCTTCCGCCGACTCGCCGGCCAGCACCGCAACCCACCACTCGATGAGCTCGTAGAACGCCGCTACTGATAGGCAAAAGCAGACGATGAAAAAGTTACGCCAGCCGGCAAAGTTGAATACCCGCAGCCGAATCACGATTTCGCGCGCGATCATCGCCGGAATGAAACCCTGCACAAAATGTCCGAGCTTGTCGTAGTTATTGCGCGACTGGTCGAAGGCATCACGCACCCAGTCACCGATGGGCACCTCGGCGTAGGTGTAATGTCCACCGACCATCAGGATGACGCAGTGCAGCAACACCAGGATGTACGTCAGCGTGGTCAGCGGGAAGCGCCGCCGCGTGACCGCGAGCACCGCCGCACCGGCAATGGCCGGTGCGGATTCGAGCCACCAGATCGTCATGTCCTTTGGCTCGATGGCCGACCACAGCAGCACGCCGAGGAAAATTGCAGCCCAGCTTATGGCGCCCCTGCTCATTCCTTGCCACCGGTCGCTGCAACGGTCCGCACATGCCGCGGGCGCCAGTACCCTTGCGCCGAGAAACTGCGCCATACCCAGGGCAGCCAGCGCAATAATGCAAAACTCAGCCACAGCGACCAGCCGAGAATAAGCACCTTGTAGACCCACAGCGGCACGCTAAAGGCCGCCGCCTGCGGCACTGCGGCACTACTTTGGTCGGCGAACCAGCGCAAGCTGTTGCCGTACGAGCCATTGCCCGTCACGCTCATGTCCGGCACGCCAAGCAGGCCACCCGGCAGGCTGGCAACGATTGAACCGAGCGCAATGATCGTCAGGGCGACGATCGCGAGCTGCACGAGATTAAAGCGCCACCAGGTCGCCGTGCCGTGCCAACGCGCACGGGCACCACTCGCCAGCAGCCAGAGTACGATCCAGCCAAACGCCGGCCAGTCGAAGGTGCTGAAACCCAGCCCGAGCAACAGCCATTGCCAGGTCTTGAGCGGCGCAAGATTTGTCTTGCCCAGAATAATTGCCGCCAGTAGCAGCACGGCGAGTTCCGACCAGTACAGCACAGCGGGCCCGAGGCGCGGACCTGAAGTACCCAGCAGCCAGCGATCCCGCGGCAGCTCAAGCTGCAACGAAATATTGCTCGCCGGCGCACCGATGTCGACGGCCGGTGTCTCGATACGGCTGCCGGCCTCGCCGCCGGATCGCCATACCACGTCGACCGAATGCTCGCCCGGCAGGATCGGCAGGATCAGTTGCCCGTCCGTCGCACGCAGCGATTGTGCCAGTCCGTCGATGACAACATTGGTGACCTCGGCATTGCCCGGCAATTGCACGACATGTTGCAGGCCGCGGGTGCTTCGATACTCGAGACTCATGGTCGTGTCGCTGCTGCGATCGCCATGTTGCGTGTGGAGCGCAACCGAATCGAACGCCAGGGTCGAACCGGCACTGCCTTCCGGGCGCGTCGTGGTGACGCTCAGTTCTTCACCCGCGCGCGGAAAGAACACCGCGGTCCTGGCATTGCCAGTTACGCCGCCTGCCTCACTTTCCGGCACACCGCTGAAGGTCGTATGCCAGATATTGCTCGCGACCACCGACCACTGTTCCCGCCAGGCCGCAGCATCTTCTGCGCGCAAGGTCAGTGGCGAAACCCGCTCGAGATTCGATGTCCAGGACACGGCGTGCTGGTTCGGCGCCATGCTGACCAGCACCTTGCCATCGCGGACGCTCAGGTTGTCGCTGATGACCGCTTCGCCCTGCAATAGCGGCAGCTCCAGCGTCAGGGCACCCTGCGCGGGCGCAACGCGGGTGACGGTCGTCGTCACGCGCCAGTCGAGATCCAGTTGCAGGGTTCGTGACACTTCGACGAAAGCCGGAAAGCGGCTGCTTTCCCAGCGCACGGTGTTCGCCGCTGCCGTGTCCGTCTGCAGCCGTGTCAGCTGCAGCGATCCGGACAGCAGGCGGCGGTCCTTGATACCGGCGACGAACCAGCCGTCGCCGCTGGCTTCCACTACCCGGGGCGGTGCCGGGAACGGTATCTCCAGGCTGTCCACCGCGGGAATGGCGCCTTCCAGCTCGACGCTGTGCCGGCCCGCGAGCAGTCGCAGCCAGAGCGCTTGCCCCGGACCGCGGGTCACCTGGCCCGCCGCGCTGCCATTCAGCAGGATCGCACTGGCGTGCCAGCCCCGCTCGGTACCTGGCAGGGGCATGGCCACATCGCCGAGCGCATCGATCGTCAGGCGCATGCGCACGCTGTGCTCGCGGATCGCGATATCGGCCGCCACCAGCTCCGCGCATCGCGGCGCGCACTCGGGCGCCCGCAGCAGCCGCGCTTCGAGCTCCTGCAGGATCTCGGCGTCGGGCAGTTCGGCACGCGCGGCCTGGTCCGGCAACATCGACAAGGTCAGCAGACCGATCATGGCGAGACTGCCCGCGACCGTATTGCCGAGTCGCAACCCCCCCGGGAGCCGGATTTCGCGCTTAAGTATTTCGGCGGCGAACACGCCGACGAACAACAGCAGCAGGCCGACCTCGGCAAAACGCAACAGCGACACCAGCCAGCGCGGCAGGATCATGAGGCGCATCGTCTGCTCACTGTCGACCGGACCGCTCCAGCTCAGCCGGTAGGTATTCCACTGCCAGGACGGGATGCCGGCACCGGCCTGCACGATCGCATCGGGCGCGTAGCGGGAAAACACCGAGGACTCGACGACCTTTGAGGCAGTCACGACGATTTCCTCCGGCGACGAAAGCATTCTTTCCCGCGTAACGCCGTCCATCAGCTCTTTATCCATGCGTGCCGGCGCTGTGGCCGGGAGCTGCAAATTATCGGATTCGGCCGCAACGTCGTAGTCATACGGGGCAGCATAGGCCGGCCATTGCGCTTCGAGCTGCGGATAGATCGCAATGCGCAGCTGGCCGGCGATGAACGGCACCAGCAACAGCACCAGTAACACCGCGCTGCCGAGCTGATAAACCAGCACGCCATGGCGCAGTCGGCCGGCCGGCGCCACGCGCAGCAGCGCGACCGAAATCAGGAGATTCAGCCATAGCCAGGTCGGCGCCGACAATTCGTGAAAACTCAAGGTGAGGGTCGCCAGGGCGATTACGCCGGCCGCAGGGCCGAACAGTCGCCACGCCGCGATGGCGATAATCAGCAACAGGAAAAAATCCAGCAGCTCCCATTGGCTGGCCCAGCTGCCTCCGGCGGTATCGACGCCCGGCGCCGCCAGCAATTTATGCCCGGGCGGCAGGTGCAGCACGGTGTCGACCGAACTGAAACGTGTGTCCCAGCCGGTCGCCGGCAAGGGGCCCGCAGGCTCGGATCGCCCCACCGCCGCAAGTTCAAGGTTCGGATAACGCAGCTCCACCCCGGTCTGTCCATCGGCCACGCCGTCGGTGATGAGCAGGTTCTCGCCAGCAACGCTCGCCGTCAGCAGCGCGAACGGTGGCGACATGTCGAGACGCCAGCCGCTGCGCATGCTGCCGGCGATCTGGTCTTTGACCATGAAATTCGAGCGATCAAACGCCAGCCACATGCTGCGCGACAAATGCAACTCGTTATCGGCCGACACTATGCCGCGACTGCGCTCGGTAATCTGCAGGGACTCCCCGGCAGCGAGGCGGAATGCCGGCAGTTGCTGCCACTCGCCAGGCGTACCGACCTGCGACGGATCGACCGGCGCGCTGCCATCGGGCGCGGTCACGCGCAGGCTGTCATTGGCCGCATAGCTCCAGATCTCGGCATCCGGCATATTCGCCTCGGGCTCGCGCAGGCTGATCGCATCCAGCACGCCGGCGGCACGCGCCGTCACTTCAATCTCCCAGGAACCCGGCCGTACCTGCAGGCGCAGTTTGCCGTCCGGCTCGAGGCGCGCCGGCAGCTGGCTGTTCAGGGTCAGCGGTGTGAACCCGTCCGGCAACAAGGGACCGAACAATTCCTCGCGCACGCTGCCCGAGACCTGGATTTGCAGGCGTGTCGTCAGGCGGGTCGGTACGTCGTCGCGTACCAGTCGATACACGTTGCTGCTGACACTGTCGCGCGCCTGGCTCTCCTGGCCGCGCTCGCCCAGGAATACGCCCTGGCTGCTGCGATCCGGCCTTGCGACCGCTTTTCCGTCCACGGTCAGCGACAAGAGACCGGTCTGCCAGGGCAGGCTCAGGTCCCCCGGCCGCTCGTCCCAGGCAAAAGTCCCGCTGAGGCGATACTCACCGGGCGGCAGCAATACGCTCGGTGCGTTGTCACGCAGTACCACCGCCACGGCGCGCCCATTGGCCGTTACCTGGTGCGGCCAGTAGTTGGTATCGCCGGGCAGGCGCAGCCACTGCTCTTTCGCATACACAGACCACGACTGGGTGAAGGAACCGCCCTTGCCATCAACACGCAGTTCCAGGCGGCCGGGCCAGGCGCACACGTAGTCGTCAAGTTCCGTGGCGCCGCGATCGAAAAAGAACGGGCATTGCCGGTACTCCTTGTCGTGCAGGACCCACCCCTGCCAGTCCCGCAAATCCTCCGGCACATAGAGATCCTGAGCAAGAACGATTGCGGGCAGCAGCAGCGAAACGAAGACCAGCCTGAGTAAGGTGTTCATTGACGCCTCCCCTTGGGACATTGAACGGTAGTGTATTTTAACGCTGCGGCCGGGATTACGGGTTTAATAATGCGGTGGCCTTTCGTCAGCCGGGGCGCCATCGGGCGTGGCGTCGCCGAGGGCGCGCATTCTGTCAATGAGTGACTTGCTGAGCTGCTCGAGCTGCATGATTCTCGCCTGCTGCTCAGTGACCACTTCGTTAAGCTCGAACAACAACTGGTCCTGGTGCGCCAGCTTCGTTTCGATGTTAATCAGTCGATCGTTGCTCATGTTAGCCTCTCGCCATGTTTGCACAGGGCCAGACCCCGGAAACCGTACTGTATGTCACTTTTGCGCTTCGATGAAATATCGCTCGACTTCGGCGAGCTGAGAATCCTTCACCAGGCCGACTTCGCCATTGAAACAGGCGAACGCGTTTGCCTGATCGGACGCAATGGCGCGGGCAAATCCACGACGTTCAAACTTATCACCGGCGAGCTCGAACCCGATAGTGGTGAGATCGTGCGCAGCGGCAACCTGATCGTGAGCCAGTTAAGCCAGACATTGCCCGTGGCGATGAACACCCGTGTGCGCGACGTGGTGCGCTCGGGCCTCAGCGATGTCGAGAAATTGCTGCGGCAATACGAGCAGCAATCGGAACTTGAACTCGATCGAGACGGCATGCGCGAACTCGAGGCCCTGCACGCGCGCATTGACGCGCATGATGGCTGGCACATGGAGCAACGCGTTGAAGAAACCATCACCGAGCTGAATTTGCCCGCCGAGAAGAAAATGAACGAGCTCTCCGGCGGCTGGCGCCGGCGCGTCGCACTGGCTGCGGCGATCGTGCAGAAGCCGGAGCTGCTGTTACTCGACGAGCCGACCAATCATCTCGATATCTCGACCATCAAATGGCTCGAGGATCGCCTCTATGCCTGGCCCGGTGCCGTCATGTTCATTACGCACGATCGGGCGTTTTTGCAGCGGCTCGCGACGCGCATCCTTGAAATCGACCGGGCGAAGCTCACGAGCTGGCCCGGCGACTACAGTAACTATCTAAATAAAAAGGAAAAAGCGATCGAGGACGAGGACGCGGCCAACGCCCGGTTCGACAAGAAGCTGGCGCAGGAAGAGGACTGGATCCGGCAGGGCATCAAGGCCCGCCGCACGCGCAACGAGGGCCGCGCGCGCGCGTTGATGAAAATGCGCGATGCGCGCGCGCAGCGTGTGAAACGCGAAGGCCAGGCACGCATTCACATCGAAGAAGCGGAACAATCCGGCCGCAAGGTGATCCGCGCCAAGAACGTATCCTATCGCTACGCGGACGAACCGCTGATCGAGAATTTCTCCATCAAGATCATGCGCGGTGATCGCATCGGCTTGATTGGCAACAACGGGGTCGGTAAAACCACGCTGCTGCGCCTGTTGCTCGGCGAGCTCGAGCCGCAGACGGGTACGCTGAAACACGGCACCAATCTTGAAATCGGCTACTTCGACCAGCTGCGACAAAACCTCGAGCTCGACAAGTCGGTTGCCTACAACGTTGGCGACGGGCGCACCTACATCAGGCTCAACGGCAAGGAACGCCATATCGTCGGCTATCTGAAGGGCTTCCTCTTCAGCCCAAAGCGCGCCATGACGCCGGTCCGGGCGCTGTCCGGTGGCGAGCGCAATCGCGTTATCCTGGCGAAGCTGTTTACGCAACCCGCCAACCTGCTGGTGCTCGACGAGCCGACCAATGATCTCGACGTCGAGACGCTGGAAGTGCTTGAAGCCAGGCTCACCGAATACAGCGGCACCCTGATCGTGGTCAGCCACGACCGTGAATTCCTCGACAATGTCGTTACCAGCACCGTCGTCTTCGAAGATGATGGCAGCGTGCGCGAATACGTCGGCGGCTATTCCGACTGGTTACGCCAGGGCCACAACCTTGCGGTCACTGATAACCCCTTCGAGATCGAAAATCGCAAACGACTTGCCGCTGAAAAGCGCACGCAAAAAAAGCCGACCAAGCTCAGCTACAAGGATCAGCGCGAACTCGATGCGCTGCCCGCGGAGATCGCTACGATCGAGGCCGACATCGCCGGCCTGGAACAACAGATTGCCGCTCCGGGTTTCTATGCCCAGGGGCAGATTATCGTTCAGGAAACGCTGCGCGAGCTGGCGGAGGCAAGGTCGCTGCTGGAAACGCGCATCGAGCGCTGGGGCGCGCTGGAAACGCTGCAGGCCAGCCTGCGCTGACTCAAGGCTCGCGCAGTAACAGCAACATTGATTCGTCGGCCGCCGCGGCGACATCGACATCGTCGCTGTCGCGCGCGCGCAGCAGCGCCGAAAAAGCCAGCTCGCCACCGATTTCTTCCAGCGCATCCACCGCGTGCATGCGCACCAGCGGATCGTCGTCCTGCAGGGCCATGCTGAGAATAGCGACGGATGCATCGCCCGGATTGTCGGCGAATGCCTCGATGACGGCGAGTCGCACATTCGGGTCCGGATCGGTAAACGCGAGACTCAGGTATTGCAGCGCGGACTCGCTGTCGCCGCTGGACAGGGCGTCCACGGCCCTGGCGCGAACCCAGGGGTCCGCGTCGGCAGTAGCGCTTGCGACGGCAGCCAACGCGGCATCGCTGCCGATGCGTGCCAGTGCTGCCATAGCGGGGCCGCGCACGCGCGGGTCCTCGTCGCCGAGCGCAAGACTGAGTGCCTCGACCGCCTCGGCCGTAGCGAGCCGCTGCAGTTCGCGGATCGCCTCGCGTTTCTCTGCAAGGCTGCCGTACAGGATCACGGCTTCAAAAAAAATGTCAGCCGCCGAGGCGTCCCTGCGTCCCGCAGAGAAAATCCACAACGTGCCCGGGATGGGGGAACCCGGCACGCCCTGGTACAGCTGGTAACTGTCACCAGCAAGTATCGCGCCCAGCGCATCGGCCAGGCTCACGTGCTCGAGCTCCAGGCTGACGTTACCCTCGACAGGGGCATGCTGCACGATGCGCAGGCCGGTGTGCGCGGCAATTTGCTGCAACACGTCATGCGTTGGTACATCGGCCGCGGCAAGGCTGACAAACCCGCCCACTGTGCTGATGCGCAGTCGCTCGGGTGCGTCTTCAGCGTGGGCACACAAGGAAACGAGGCTGCCGATCAACAGCAGCCCCGCGCACTTTCTCAATGCCGCCGACAAATTAATCGTCGTCTTCCTCGATCTCGAAACCGCAACCATCCAGGTTGTCGCCTTCGTCCGGATCATTTTCGTTGACACAGATGTCGCCGAGTTCGGTGAAGGTCGCATTATCGTCAAAACCGATCGCGCCGACTTCGACCTTGGCCGGGGTGTTTTCCGGCAGGGTCTCAAGGTAATCATCAGGCACCTCGACCTCGAGTTCCGCCGAATCTCCGGGGATGCGCACGGTGTACTTCATGCCCTTCACCGGGTCGTCATCCTCGACATCGGGCTCAAATACGACTTCCCAGGTACGCACCGCGACCTCGGCTGGCGCCATAGGTAGCTGCTCCATACCATCGGAACACTCGCCCAGGTCATCACCGGCTTCCCAGGAGATTTCGCCCTCGACATCGCCATCTTGCTCTTCCGTTTCCCAGTCGAGCTCGGTTGGGGCGGCCGGCAGCTTGAAGCTCAGGGTGGAAGCACCGTGCGATACCTGCCAATCTTCACCGATGCCGAAGAAGTGATATTCACCCTCCGACCAGCGATCGAGAAATTCCTCCAGGGTGACGAAGTCCTCGTCATCGTTTTCCTCGTCGTCGTCCGAGAGCGGATCGAAGCACAGTGGTTCCGCGCTTTCGGCAAACGTCTCGGTCAGGAACTGCTCGCGCAACTCACGCCGCACGACGTAGGAAAAAATCCTGCGATGCTGTGGATTGTAGAGACTGGCATGAATCAGGTTGTCACCATCCATCAGGAAATGAAAACCGATATCACCGTCGGTTGCATTGATCTCCACCAGCACCTTGCATTCGCCGAAGTCACCGCATGGCGCGGTGGCGTTGGCGAAGTTGCTGCCGAAGCCCAGCAGCACGATCGCTGCAGCTGCCAACCCGCAGGCTGGCCATGTTGTTTTCGAAAACATTGATCTTTCCTCCCGTTGAAGTCCACCCATGTTTAGACGGGCCCGGGAAGAAAAATCGGTCGCGGATGCGCCGGCAGTGCTACCTCATAACAGCTGCAGCAGCAACGCAACCAGGCATGCCCAGCTCACCGCAAACGCCAGCGTACGCAGCCACGGCACGCCCATGGCATACACCACTGCGTGTACCAGGCGCGCCCAGAAATAGACCTCGCAGGCCATGACCGTGGTCGAATTACTAACCTGGGTTGCATTCAGCACCAGTACCAGCGCAGCGAAGACGACCAGGTTCTCGACGGCGTTGTAATGCGCCTTCTTGAGTCGCTCCGCCCACGCTGCCAGCGGCTTCGGGTTGGCGGGATAGCCAACCGCATCGTGCAGTCCACGCACCATGATTGTGTTCAGTATGTACGGTATCCACATGACGGCGGTTAACGCCGCGACCCATACCAGGCTTGTCAGTTCAGTGCTCATCGCAATTGCCTCTCTGTTACGCGTTATTTCCAGGTATTCGCGGTTGCCGCGAAATGTTCGTTGGCGGGAGGAACCACACAAAAGCGCTGCCCTGTCGGCGCTTCCATGACCCACCAGTCACGTATGCACTCAATCCTGCGCGCCCCCAGTGCTTCCAGGCGCGCCACTTCGGCCTCGATATCGTCCGCTTCGATATCGAGGTGGACACGACTCGGGTGCGAAACTTTTTGCACCTCGACATAGGTTTCGCGCGGCGGTGGCTGCAAGGTTCGGTAAATATGGTCGCCCGCATCCGCGACCTGCTTGCGCGGATAACCCAGCGCCGCACTCCAGAACTCGGCAGCAGACTCGAGGTCGTCGGTTTGACAATCAATAATGATCCCGGCAAAACGGCTGCGATGCATGGCTAGAGATCTCCCGGCATGGTTTCGGCGAAATACCGGTCAAAAGCCCGGTGCACGATCTCCGGCGATGCGCCGACTGCCTCAAACGCCTCGTTGAATTTCTCCATCTCGGCCGCCTTGCGACGCCCATCGGCAGCAATCACCTTGAGCGCCATGACCGCGATATCCTCTTTGTCGCTGTCAGACAATGAGCGCCCCAGCTCTGCCAGCAATGCACCGAGTTCGGGCTTTTCGGCCAGTTCGCTCATCGCGCGGGTCAATAATTCGAGCGACTCGGCGCCGCGTAACTGGAAACGATTCTGGATAAGTTCCAGCATCTTCGCGGTTTCTTCCGGCTCGATCGAACCACTGCCACGGGCGATGTAAATCAGCAGTGCGGCAACCAGGAACTGGGAGTCGTAAGTCTCGCTCCGGGTGTCAGTTTCGACGATTAGCGTCGAGCCTTCCAGCCGCGACGTGATAATGGTATCGCTCATAGCATCACTTCCTGGTGCTGTATTTCCTGCGCACGTATTGGATCGACCAGTCGACGAGTTTCCTGAGTACCGCCTGGTCGACGTTATCCAGGCGCGTGAAGTAGATCGAGATATTCTGCTTGCGCGGCGAAAATCCCACAATGGGCCGGTCGCCTTCCCGGCCGCTCGCGGCGCGCATCATGGTTGCGATCTTGTGGGCGTCGGAGCGCTGCTCCTGATCCTCGATCGCGGCGATAAACGCCGCGACGCTGGCATTGTTCTGCCTGGTTTTGAGCTCCGCCATGGCTAGTGCGAGGTGCCGAACAGGCGGTCCCCGGCGTCGCCCAGTCCGGGCACGATGTACTTGTTTTCATTCAGGTGATCATCAATGGCGGCAGCATAGACCGGTACGTCCGGATGCTGCTCCTCGACCACCTGCAGCCCCTCCGGGCAGGTGACGATGCAAACCACCACGATCTTGCCCGCCCCCTTTGACTTCAGGAGATCGATCGCCGCCACCGTCGATCCGCCGGTCGCCAGCATCGGATCGATAATAATGCAGGTACCGCCCCTGGTTTCTGCCGGCAATCGCTGGTAGTAGCTGACCGGCTGTTTGGTCACCTCGTCTCGATACAGACCGATAAATCCAACCCGGGCTGTCGGTACCAGTTCGAGAATCCCTTCCAGCATGCCCACGCCGGCGCGCAGGATCGGCACGACGACAAGGTCGGTGTCGATTTTCTTGCAGGATGCTTCCGCAACCGGTGTCTGCACCTTGACGCGCTTGACAGGGATGTTCTTCAACGCCTCATAACAAATGAACTTGGTAATCTCGGTCGCGAGCTCACGAAATTTCTTGTGACCGGTATCGATGTCGCGAATTATCGCGAGCTTGTGCTGTACACAGGGATGATCAATCAGTTCGTACATCGTATCGCTCCGTTTTTCTTATTCTGGTAGCACCATATCCCAAAAACCGGGTGGTCGTTTCAGCGGTCGCTCATCAGCGCCCGCAGGCGCTTACGGCTCGCCTCGGGCCAGGTGGATTTCAGGTCGTAAAAGCCTTCAAATGCCGGCACGTTGTCAGGAATCGTGACCCAGGGTTGCCTGGTCGAGGTGAAGATATGCACGTCAGGAGCGAATGCGGACGGCTCATCGAGCGTGCCGGCGCGCACAAATCGCGACCTCGCCGGACTGGCGGCAAAATGCATCCAGAGACAGGTGCCGCAACTGCGGCAAAACCACGATTCCGATGGCGAGTCCGCCTTGATACCCGGTGCCGTTCGCGACTCCAGCTCGCCCTGCAACAAGTTGAGCTTGTCACTTTCTATCCAAAGATTGACGGCAAACGCACTGCCGGTACGACGCTGGCAAATTGTGCAGTGGCATGCGTGAACGATCATCGGTGCGCCGAGTACCTGGAAACGTACGGCGCCGCACAGGCAGCCGCCCTCGTGGACCTGGTCACTCACCGTCGTGCCCCAGGGCACGCAGAAACTCATGTTTGTCCGCGGGCGAGACCAGGATTCTGCGTCCCTTGCCGTAGCGGATCATCAGGCGATCCAGCGACAGCGCGGGTGACGACCAGGGGCTGCGTGTGGGTGTTACAGAATCGATCTGGTCAATCGCAATATTCCAGCGGAACGGCCCACACACGATCCGCAAGTTCCCCCTGTCGACTATGTAATACGTGCGCAACAACAAGGAAACCAGCAGAACTGCGGCGCCAATGCAGGCGAGAATGATGACAGTCGTGGCAACAGGATCGCCTGTTTGCATGGCAACTTGCACCACGACCGCAACCT
>JAOUHU010000101.1 GCA_029884455.1 Gammaproteobacteria bacterium
CAGGGTTGCGCCCACAAATTCATCAATCTGGCGGAAATAGGCTGCTGCTGAAGCAGGCCCAGTCATGATTATAGGCAATGGTTGCTGACGATTCTGCGGGTGCAACAAAATGCCCAGCAGGTAAAGGATTTCTTCGGCCGTACCGACACCGCCGGGAAAGATCACGATGCAATGCCCGATTCGAACGAATGCCTCCAGCCGCTTCTCAATATCCGGCATGACCACCAGGCAATTGACAATCGGGTTCGGCGACTCGGCCGCGATAATACCCGGCTCCGTGACGCCGATGTAGCGGCCATCCTTTACACGTTGCTTGGCGTGACCAATGGCTGCACCTTTCATCGGGCCTTTCATTGCGCCAGGCCCACAGCCGGTGCATACATTAAGACTGCGCAGGCCAAGCTCGTAGCCCACCTGCTTGGTGTATTCGTATTCTTCGCGGCTTATCGCGTGCCCACCCCAGCAAACCACCAGCCGGACATCGCCGTCGCGGCGTAACAGGCCCGCATTGCGAGTGATATGAAAAACCGCGTCCGTAATGCCGGCGCCACTCGTCAGGTCGAAGCGGCCGCTGGTGATAATTTCGTTACGCGTATAGACAATGTCGCGCAGCACGGCGAACAGCAACTCGCGCGTGCCGCGAATCATTTTGCCGTCTACGAATGCCCGGCCCGGCGCATTACTGAGCGAAATTTTCAGGCCGCGGTCATGCTGTATGAAACCGACCTGGAAATCGCGAAAGCGTTCCAATACTTCGCGCGAGTCGTCGCTGTCACTACCGGAATTCAGTACTGCCAGCAGGCATCGCCGCAGCAACGCATACAGCCCACCCTCGCCGGTCGAGCGCAACTGATCGACCTCGAACTGCGACAGCACTTCGAGGCTACCCTCCGGCCAGACCTCGGCGTCGATCAACTCGTTATTGGTCAAATTCAGGGCAGGATCTCGATCGGAGTGTTATTGGCTGTCATCAGCCAAATGTCGATCATGTCCGAGTTAGACACCGCGATGCAGCCATTGGTCCAGTCCTGAGTGCGATAATAAGCTTCGGACCGGGTCGGCGTATTGGGTTGTCCGTGAATCATTATCGCGCCGCCCGGGTCCAGCCCTTTTGACCGCGCCTGAGAAACATCGTCTCTATTCGGATACGAGATATGGATGGACAGGAAAAACTCGCTATCAGGGTTGCGCATATCGAGCAGGTAACGCCCTTCGGGTGTGCGGTAATCGCCCTCGTGTTGCTTGGTTCCCTCCGGGCGGATTCCCAATGCAATGTTGTAGGACCGAAACGCCTCACCATCTTTCAACAGGTGCAGCTTGCGAGCGCCCTTTTCGACCACAACCTTGTCCGCTACCGGGAAATCGCTGGCCTGCAGCGGCGCGTGCCAGAGCGACACCATAATGAGTGTGCCGAACAAGGTACGCAGCATTAGCAGGCCTGAATTTGGGAAGACATGTGCCAGAGACTAGCAAACCTGCCGGCGATGGCCAACGGCCTGCATCACAGCTTGCGGCCAACGATCCAGCCAATGGCGAATCCGATTGCGCCCGCCAGCATGGTGTAGTACGGCAGGAATCGGAACAGCTGCCCTGGATTTTGCGCGCCGCTGAACATGCCATCGAGATTCACGTCGTAGGCATAGTGCAGGTAGGCCGACAGGCCCAGCGCCGGAATTGCAAACCCCAGGGTACCAAGCGCCAGCTGCCAGTTGCGGGCAGTCCAGCTACCTTTTCCCCGCCACAACGCCAGCGCCGACAGCAGCACCAGGACCGCCAACGGCAACAGATTGCGCAGCACGTACGGCCCGGATTCCTGCACAGCGTTGAACCAGACCGCGGCCGCTGTCGTCAGCAGCACCACCGGTAGCAAACGCAACAGCAATTGCAGCATTCGACTGCGCCGCTTACTCGGCCACACTCAATATCGGGAACTGCACGCGAATCCCGGGCCGGATGTCGTCCAGGTCAAGTTCCGGGTTGTACTGGCGAAATAACCAGATCGGCACCTGGTATTGTCGCAGCGACAGTATCCAGACTGACTCGCCGACCGTTACCGTGTGCTCGGCTACGCCGGTGATGACATGCTCACGAAAAAACGCATCCTGCTGGCGTCGATGGAATTCTATGCGCCGCTCTTCGAAAGTCTCGATGCTGACCGCACTGAAATCCAGGCGAATCCGCTGGCCCACTTCCACGGCAGCCCTGAATGCAAGTCCGTTGATGTCGCGCAAGCGCTGGGTCCTGATTTGCAGCCAATCGGCATAATGACCAAGCGTTTCGAGCGGGTTGATTTCGATACTGTTGTCCTCGGCAACCGAGTAGTCGCTGGGATCTGACAGCAGCGCTGTCTGCGGCGCGCCGCGCGCTGCTGCCGCGCCATCACCCTCCAACAATGCGAAGGTCGGCTGTTCCGCAGCTGTCTCCGCGACTACTTCAGCTACCGGTGCCGGGACGGGCTCCGGCACTGGCTCCGGCACTGGCTCCGGCACCGGCTCCGGCACCGGCTCCGGCACCGGCTCCGTGGCCGGAGCACTCGCCAGAACCTGTGGCGCAGGCCCGGCCGCCGGGAGTCGAATCTTCTGCCCAATCTGGATCCTATTTGCGCTGCTCATGCCATTCAGCGCCATTAGCGTCGAGACACGCGTTCTGTAGGTCCCGGCAATCTGCGACAAAGTATCGCCGCGCGCCACGGTGTGAAAAAGATCGGGCAGCTGCTCGGCATGCCAGCTCGACGCCGGAATTTCCGCGACCAGATCTGCGATTGGTCTTGCCAGCAGGTTCGACGGCACGCGCACTGAAAATCCTTTCGGCAGGTGCTTGTTGCCGGTGATTACCGTTGACTGCAGGGCAGGATTATTGATGGCCAGCTGCCGTGAGCTCACGCCCAGACTGGTAGCCAGGTCGTCGAGTGCTACGTATGCCTGCAGTTCCGCTGTCGCAAAATTTTGCGGCTTCGCGGGCACCACGTTCGGGAAATATTGCTCTGCATTTTGATCAATCCGCTTGGCAGCAAGGAACGCAACATAAAAATTTCGCGATGCAAAACCAAACGTTCGGCCGTTGTACTTGCGCAGAATATCGACGTAGGCCGTATCACCATATTGCTGCATCGCGCGACGCACACCGCCGAGACCATGGTTGTACGCGGTGATCGCCATGGGCCAGTTACCGGTTATCGAATAGTTGTACGCGAGCAACTTGCCGGCCGCTCGCGTTGCCGCAAATGGATCATTGCGCTCGTCAAGCACGTGGTCGACGCGCATGAAGCGACGCCCGGTGCTGGGCATGAATTGCCAGATGCCCGACGCACCAACATTTGAACGGGCGTCAGGGTTATAAGACGACTCGACATGCGGCAATGCGGCCATCTCGATCGGCACTCCCAGTGCCTGAAACTCCTGGTTGATAAAATCGCGCCACTGGCCAACCCGAATCAGCCCTTCGCGAAACCGGTCCTGTAATCCCTGCTGGTATCGAATATCCTTCGCCGCCTGCGCCAGTCTGCTGTTGCTGACATCATCGGGCCACATTGCCAGTACCCGCGTTTCGGCGTCACTCAGGCCGCTGCGTTTGCCACCGGCCAGGTGCTGCAGCACTTTCTGCAGCGCCTCGCGTCTACTGGCGATTTTGCGTTGTCGCGCCCTCGGACTGTCGTCAGATGCGAAGTCGAGCTGCTCGTAAACAACGGACAGGTCGCGGCTGTCGTGCAACACGCCCTGGCTGGTGCTGTAACGGGTAAATATGTCCACCCAGAATTGAATGTCCGGCTGCAGTTCGGCTGGTTCCGGAAATATTTCGTTGCCTTGCGCAGTAGATCCCGCAAGCATCAAAAGGAGGCACAAAAGCTGTCTTGGGCTTGTCATTTAGTTGAATTCAAGTTTCAATCGCAAATTATTGATTAGTTCACGGAAATTATCGTCGGGTCCGCGTAGCTTGGACAATGCTAAAGAGCCGGACCGAGTACAGCAATGCCTGTATTGTTCCGGCTCACCGGGCCCATAAGTCAATGACCAGATTTTATCGACAATTCGAGACCGTCGCGGCGCATAGCGTGATTGCTTTGCTGGCCCTTTTTGCCACAAATTCCGTGTTTGCCGAGGAATCCGTGGTCGAACCCGGCGAAGTCGCAGAGGCTATCGCGGATCCCGGCGCCGACCAGGCGCCCGAGGCACTGATCGATCCGGTCGATATGCACGAACCGGGCGGACCGCTGGCGGACGCTGTGGCCGCGCCGACCAGCGCCGCCGCACCCTTCGAACTGCTCGGTGAAACTGTCATGCCGGGTACGTCGCGGCGCCTGGCCTGGTCGGCAACCGAATTATTCGAAGGCGTGCCGGTTTCGACACCGGTACTCGTGATAAATGGCGCTGAACCTGGCCCAACGCTGTGCCTGACGGCGGCCGTGCATGGCGATGAACTCAATGGCATTGAAATGGTTCGCCGGGTCATGCATGACATGGAGCCGGACAAGGTTTCAGGCACCATTATCGGTGTGCCGATCGTCAACGTGCAGGGCTTTCATGGTGGCAGCCGCGACCTGCCCGATCGGCGTGACCTGAATCGCTATTTCCCGGGTAATCCCAACGGCAGTGCCGCGGCACGCATAGCGCATTCGTTTTTCATCAACATTGTTGCGCATTGTGATGCGTTGATCGACCTGCATACGGGCTCCAACGAGCGCGCAAACCTGCCACAGATACGTGCCGACCTGCGCAATCCAGATGTGGTTACGCTGACGCAGGGATTTGGTTCGATCGTGATCCTGCACAGCACACCGGAGATCGGCACGCTGCGGCACGCCGCGACCCGCGCTGGTATCCCGGCCGTCACGCTCGAAGCGGGCGGACCCTCGCAATTGGAGCTGAGTGAAGTTCGCCAGGGCGTAAAGGGCATCGAGTCACTGATAGCTTCGCTGGGCATAACCCGCAAGGTCAATTTGTGGGGTGACCCGGAGCCGGTTTACTACCGATCTTCCTGGGTACGTGCCGACAATGGCGGCATCCTGTTGGCGGACGTCGGCCTCGGCAGCACGGTACGTAAGGGCGATTTGCTCGGCACGATTACGGACCCGATGAATAATTCGCAGATCGTCGTGCGCTCTCCATATTCAGGTCGAATCATTGGCATGGCAAGGAACCAGATTGTCATGCCCGGCTTTGCAGCATTTCACATCGGCATCCAGACCGACGAGGCGCCCGCCGAAGCAGAGCCTGATGATGTCCTGATCCACGCACCGCACGACGAGACCGATAACCTGCACGGAATGTCCGAAGAAGAAGAATAGGTTTACTCTGGACCGCAATGACCGCCGAGCGAAAGTCTTTGCATCGCTTTATTGCGCCTCAGTACTGGCACCTGTGGGTGGGTCTGGGCTGCCTGCGGCTGATCTGCCTGCTGCCACATCACAAAAGGCTTGCCGTCGGCCGGCTGCTGGGCCGACTCGCACATTGGCTGGCCGCGGAGCGGCGTGCCATTGTGCGGCGCAACATCGAACTCTGTTTTCCCGATAAGTCAAAGCTGCAGCGCGACGACCTTGCACGCGAGCATTTCGCCGCGCTTGGCATGTCCGTCGTTGAGATGGGCATGGGGCGTTGGGTGTCTGACGAGCAGATTGCCGCCTTGTGCACAATTGAAAACCTTGAGAACCTGACCGAGCCGCTGAAAGCGGGCAAAGGCGTTATCGTGCTGAGCGCACATTTCACGACGATTGAGGTCAGCGGTCGCGCGGTGCGCTTGGCCGGCGCGCATTACGATGCCGTTTATCGCCGTAATCGCAGTGCTTTTGTTACCGAGATATTGCGTTCAGGTCGGGAACGATCGGCCGACAATACGATCGAGAAACGCGACATCAAACAGATGGTGCGCCGCCTGCGCGACGGCATGGCGGTCTGGTATGCACCGGATCAGAGTTACAAGCGCAAGGGTGCCGTCGTGGTGCCGTTTTTCGGTGTGC
>JAOUHU010000044.1 GCA_029884455.1 Gammaproteobacteria bacterium
CGTGGTCGCATTAGCGGGCAAGACCGGCTGGCTGTACGTTTTCGATCGCCGTAGCGGTGAGCCAATCTGGCCGATCGAGGAACGACCGGTACCGCAGTCCGACATGGAGGGCGAGCAAAGCTGGCCGACGCAACCCTACCCCACCAATCCGCCACCGTTTGCGAAGCAATCATTTACGGTCGAAGACATCAGCCCGTATTTGCCGGCGGACGAAGCCGAGGAGTTTCGTGCGCGCCTGGCTGCCGCCAAGAACCTTGGCCTGTTCACACCGATCAGCCGCCAGGACACCGTGCACGCGCCAACTCATAACGGCGGTTCGCTGTTTGGCGGCACGGCGGCGGAGCCGGGAACGGGCGCAGTCTATATTGTGACGCGTGACAATCCGGGCATCCTGCGGCTGGTGACGCCGGAAGAGAAGGCCAGCGGTGTCGGGCGCTCGGCACATCCCGGGCAACGTGTTTACGAGCAAAACTGCGAGGTCTGCCACGGTGCAGATCGCCTCGGTACCGACAATGGCGCGCCGCTCATCGCCGACGGCACACTGCTGTTTGACGCCGCCGCCATTCGCGCCGTCCTCAAAACCGGCAACGGCCGCATGCCGGCGTTCCCACACCTCGGCAGCTTTGATGTCGACCGGGTTGTTGCCTACCTGGCCGCGCCGACGAGCGGCAATACTGCGGCCCCGGGTTCGGGCGCACCGCCCGAGTTGATCGCCGGCTCCGGTTCCGCGTGGACGCGCCCGGAGTTGCCGAACAGCGGTACAACCAGGGAAGCACCTCCCTACCCCGACGGTACGCCGGACTGGGAGCGTTACCTGATCAACGAGTACAACACGGTCGGCTACCGCATCCGGCCACCGTTCGCGTCGATCGTGAAGTACGACCTGAACAAGCCGGACATCGAGTGGAGTATCGGCTTCGGTGATGACCCGATGCTGGCCGCGCAGGGTGTCACCGGCACGGGTGCACCGGGCCTGCGCCACGGCATCGTGGTTACCGCCGCAGGCATTGTCTTTGGCGCCGGTCGCGACAACCGCATTCGTGCCTGGGATAGCGACACGGGTGAACCGCTGTGGTCATCCGAGTTCGGCGGCAACTTCGTCGGTGCGCCGCTGATGTACCGCATGGCAGGGCGAGAGTACCTGCTGGTGCCCGCGGCCGGCACGCCGGCATCCCAGCAGCAAGCGACGACCGCGCCACTGGGCTGGGTGGCCTACGCCTTACCGCTGCCGGACAAGTAAGTGTGTGGATCGTCCTAGGCGCGGTTGGCGCGCCAGGTGACCACGATCATGCCAAGCACGATTGCAGTGGCGATCAGCGAACCTGCGTTGACGGCACCGACAGCGCTTGACCAGAGCACTGCGTAACCAATTGCGCCGGTGAAAAGCGCGTAATAAAGAAACGGGAAAAAGGTACTGCGAATCACCAGCCCCTCGCGGCCAAGCATGCCGACGACGGCGGATGCGGCCACGACATTGTGCACGCAGATCATGTTGCCGGCCGCGCCGCCGACTGCCTGCAGCGCAACGACCCAGCCCGGGTCCACGCCAATGCGCTCGCCAACACCAAACTGGAACGAGGCGAACATCATGTTGCTGACCGTATTACTGCCGGCAACGAATGCGCCAAGCCCGCCGATGAACGTTGCAAACAACGGCCAGGCACTGCCGGCCAGTGCCGCCACACTGTTCGCCAGCTCGATCGGCATACGATCGAATCCCGCCGCGCCGCCGTCCGAATTGATGAACACCTGCACCATCGGCACCGTAAAAATCAACGCCGTTGAAGCCTGCATCGCGGCGCGCCCGGATTTGCCCAACGCCCGGGACATGGCCGGCCGGTCCATGCGATGTACCAGGCAGGTATATAAAACCGCCGCCAGGAAAATCGTGCCCGGCAGGTACAGCGGCGCAACGTTGATCGAAATGCCGGTACCGAACAATTCAGGAACGCGTATCGCGACGCTTTGCAACTGCGACTTGAATGGCAATACATCGATGCGCGTGATCACCAACAGTGCGGCAACGACAAAATAAGGCGACCATGCAGAGAACATCGAGATGTTGCGGTTGGCGATCTCATCGGAGCGGATATCGATGGTGCCCGACCAGTCCGACAACCATTTGGATCTTTGCGCGAACTCCCAGTTGTCTTTCGGCGTCAGGAATTTTGCGCGCGCTGCCAGTATTACGACTGCGAGACCGGTGAGACCGCCGAGGATCGACGGCAATTCCGGGCCAATAAAAACGGCGGCGAGAAAGTACGGCACGGTCATTGCGAAAGCTGCGAACAGCGCAAACTTCCAGGCGCGAAGTCCTTCGGCATAGGAACGATTACGCCCGAACAGGCCGGTCATCATGCTGACGACAATCAGCGGTACGAAGGTCCCGGCCAGCATGTGCAGCAAAGCGACCTTGATCGCAATCGAATGCAGCAGTGCCGAAAAATTCGCAAAATCCGTGTTCGCGAGAAATTCCTGCACTGCGGGATCGTTGGACAGGCCTGTGCTTACGCCAACCAGGATCGGTGTTCCGGCCGCGCCAAATGACACCGGCGAGCTCTGGATGATCATGCCGGCAATCACCGCGGCCATGGCAGGGAAACCGAGGCCGACCAGCAGCGGTACCGCAACGGCCGCCGGGGTTCCGAACCCCGCCGAGCCCTCGATGAACGATCCGAACAGCCACGCGATAATGATGACCTGCACGCGCCGATCCGTGGAAATATCAGTAAATCCGGCACGAATGGCATACAGCCCACCGCTCTCCTGCAATGTATTCAGCAGCGCGATAGCACCAAAGATGATGAAGATAAGGGTGGCGGAGATAACGATGCCGTTCACCGAGGCCGCGGCAACGACATTGACGGGCACCTGCCAGACGAACAGCACGAGTGCCGCGCAAACGATGTAAGCGATCGGCATCGCGCGGCTGGCAGGCCAGCGAAATGCCACCAGGAACACCGCGACGGCGGCAATTGGCAGTATCGAAAGCAATGCCAGCACGCCGTTGCTCATCATTTACATCTGGGCTCCAAAAACCCACGGTGTGAATTCGTGATCGCCAAAACCCAGTGCCTCACTCCGGGTTTCCTCGCCGGACGCGACCCTCAGCATCAGCTTGAAAATTTCCTGCCCGACCTCGTCGACACTGGCGCTGCCGTCAATGATTCGCCCGGCGTTCACATCCATGTCCTCGCTCATGCGCTGGTACAGGGAAGAATTCGTGGCGATCTTGATGCACGGGGCAGGCTTGGAGCCGAACACGGATCCGCGGCCGGTGGTGAAACAAATCAGGTTCGCACCGGACGCCATCTGTCCGGTAATGGATGCCGGGTCGTAACCCGGTGAATCCATGAACACAAAACCACGTGACGTTATGGTTTCCGCATAGCGATAGACATCCATGAGCCGCGTGGAGCCGCCTTTCGCAACCGCACCGAGCGATTTCTCCAGGATCGTGGTCAGCCCGCCATCTTTGTTGCCCGGGCTCGGGTTGTTGTCCATCTTGCTGCCGTTCTTCTGCGTGTAGTCTTCCCACCAACGGATCAGCTGCATCAACTTCTGCGCAACTGCAGGTGAATCTGCGCGGTCCGTCAGCAGGTGCTCGGCGCCATAGATTTCCGGCGTCTCGCTGAGAATCGCCGTGCCGCCGTTGGCAACCAGCAGGTCCGCCGCCCGGCCCAGCGCCGGATTGGCGCTGATACCTGAATAGCCGTCGGAGCCGCCGCATTCGAGTCCAACCATCAGTTCGCTGGCCGGAACCGGCTCACGCCGCCGCGACCTCTCACCCTGCAGGAATTCCTCCACCATGGCGACACCGGCCTCGACTGTCTTCCGTGTGCCACCCGACTCCTGGATGCCAAGCGTCCTGATCGAGGCCCGCCCATGCAGATCATGGTCGTCGAGTATGGTTGCGATCTGGTTGGTCTCACAACCAAGGCCGGCAATGATGACGCCTGCGAAATTGGGGTGCCGCGCGAAACCGGCCAGCGTTCGATTGAGTTGCTTCATGCCGTCTTCATCGGCGCCCATGCAGCAACCCGAGCCGTGTGTAAGCGCGACAACGCCGTCCACCGCCGGATAGTCGGCCAGCCGATCACCGCGAAAAGTGTCGGCGATGTAGCGGGCAACAGTCGCCGAGCAATTTACGGTGGTGACAATGCCGATGTAATTGCGCGTACCGGCACGACCATCATCGCGCCGGTAGCCCATAAACGTGGCCGGCGCATCGACATAGCGTGTCAGCGGCGCACGCGACCCGAATTCACTGTTGCGGTCAAACTCCAGTAGCTCGACGTTGGCAACGTGGACATGCGCCCCCTTGGCGATCGCGACTTTGGCGAAACCAATGATCTGGCCATATTTGCGTATCGCCTCGCCTTGCGCGATATCGCGCGCCGCAATCTTGTGGCCCGGTGGCGTAGCCTGAGATGCAATCAGGTCGTAGCCGGCGATCGGCGCACCGGCCGGCGCCGGATCCAGGACAACCACGACGTTATCGTCGTCGCGCAGCTTTAGTCCGCGCACTTTCGCAGCCGTATTCACCGATTCCCCCCGAGTCAATTGCCGCCGCCGCGAATACGCTCCAGCGGAGCGATCAGGCTGGACGTGTCCCAGCGACGGCCGCCGAGATTCTGCACCTCGGCATAGAATTGGTCGATCAGCGCGGTAATCGGCAAGTGCGCATTTGCCTTGCGCGCCTGGTTCAGGATGATGGCCAGGTCCTTGCGCATCCAGTCGACCGCAAAGCCGAAATCGAATTCCCCTCTGAGCATGGTCTTGCCGCGGTTTTCCATTTGCCATGACTGGGCCGCGCCCTTAGCGATGACTTCGAGCACGGCTTCGCCATCCTGGCCGGTTGCTTTCGCAAAATGCAGTGCCTCAGCCAGTCCCTGCACAACGCCGGCAATACAGATCTGGTTCACCATCTTCGCCAGCTGGCCGGCCCCGGCCGGGCCGAGCAATCGCAACATCTTGGTGTAGCATTCCAGCAGCGGTCTGGCGCGATCGAAGGTCTCCTGGTCGCCGCCAACCATGCAGGTCAATGCACCTTTTTCTGCGCCGGCCTGGCCACCGGATACCGGCGCGTCGAGAAAACCAACTGCCAGTGTCTTCGCCGCCGCATGCAGTTCCCGGGCGATGGTCGCCGACGCCGTGGTGTGGTCGATGAAGACCGAGCCGGGCTTCAGGCCATGAAACGCACCGTTCTCGCCTGTTGTTACCGAACGCAGATCGTCGTCATTGCCGACGCAGGCGAACACCGCAACCGCTTCAGCAGCCGCTTGCGCCGGCGTCGCGGCAGCCTTGCCGCCGTACTCACTGACCCAGGCATCCGCCCTGCTGCGAGTGCGGTTGAAAACCACCACCTCGTGTCCCGCTTTTGCGAGATACCCGGCCATCGGGTATCCCATGACACCAAGACCAATGAATGCGACTTTTTGGGTCATGCCTGTACCTCTTGTCTGCGCACTGCGCGACACCGAACCTTTGGGATAAAAGAATTGCTATCTTAGCAGAGCTCGCGAATATGGCGGCAGCGCCGGGAGCCGGGATGAAAAAAATACAAGGCGAGGAAGTGCGCTGGGGAATTCTCGGTGTCGGTGATGTATGCGAAGTGAAAAGTGCGCCGGCAATGAATCTCGTACAAGGCAGTCGGCTGGTGGCCGTAATGCGCAGGAATGCCAGGCTCGCCGAGGATTATGCGCGCCGGCACGGGGTGCCCGGCTGGTTCAGCGATGCCGACGCGTTGATCAACAGTCCTGAGGTCAATGCGATATACATAGCAACACCACCGGACGCACACCACGACTTAAGCATCCGCGCATTTGCAGCCGGCAAGCCGGTGTACGTGGAAAAACCCATGGCCAGGACTTTTGCCGAATGCCAGCAGATGATCACTGCAAGCGAGGCAACCGGCCTGCCGTTGTACGTCGCCTACTATCGCAGAACCTTGCCGCATTTCGTCAGGATCCGGGAGTTGCTGCACGCCGGTGCCATTGGCGATGTCCGGCATGTGCGCATCGAACTCAACCAGCAGTTACGACCGCATGTGGTCCGCAATCTCGACAACAACTGGCGCGTCGATCCGGCTGTTGCCGGTGGCGGCTATTTTTATGACCTCGCGTCGCATCAGCTGGATTTTCTGGATTTCGCGCTGGGGCCGATACGTGCTGCAACCGGTCTGGTCGCCAACCAGGCAGGCCAGTATGCGGCTGAAGATATTGTCACTGCCGCATTCGCATTTGAGTGCGGGGCCCTGGGGTCCGGCGCCTGGTGTTTCTCAACCGGACCTGGCTCTGTCAGGGATCAGACCACCATTGTCGGCAGCCGGGGCCAGATTGAGTACGCGAGCTTTGCCTCCGGCACCGGCTGCTTCACGCTCGAAACCGATGACGCCTCGAAACAGGAATTCGCATTTGAGCTGCCCGGGCATGTGCAACAATTCCTGATCCAGGCGGTCGTCGATGCGCTGCTGGGCCGCGGATCGTGTCCATCCACCGGCGTATCGGCTGCCAGGACAAACTGGGTCATGGAGCAGATCTGCGGCGCAGCGGGACGCTGATCGTTCAGGTGGCTGATGACTTCAACAGGCCGCGCGCAGACAAATTCGACATCAAGGCACCAAGACCGAATTGCCATGGCGGTGCGTCCGCAGACGTGGTCACCCGGTTCGCCAGCGTGCCAAGTTTTGCGGTCGAAATACGCACGCTATCGCCAATCCTGTGGGTAAAGCCACGACCAGCGACATCCCGGTCCTGGGTCGGCGCGAACAAGGTACCGAGAAAAATCACAAAGCCGTCGGGATACTGATGTTCGCTCAGGGCCTGCTGTACCAGGTCGAGCGGGTCGCGGCTGATTTCCGCCATCGAGCTGCTGCCTTCCAGCCGATAGCCATCGGGCCCAAGCACCTCGAGTGTGACCACAGCCTGGCGCACATCGTCCATGCAGAAACTGTCGTCAAATAGGCGCACAAACGGACCGAGGCTGCAGGACGCATTGTTGTCCTTGGCTTTGCCCAGCAGCAACGCACTGCGGCCTTCAATGTCGCGCAGGTTCACATCGTTGCCGAGGGTCGCGCCCACCGCGTTGCCCGCACCGTCACAGACAATGGCGACTTCGGGCTCGGGATTGTTCCACGCGGAATCCGAGCGCACGCCGATGTAGTCGCCCCAGCCGACTGCAGACATGGCTGGCGCCTTGGTAAAAATTTCCGCGTACGGACCGATCGCGACCTCGAGATATTGAGACCAGAGCCCTGCCGCGAGGAAGGCCTGTTTGAGCGCTTCTGCCTGCCCTGAACCGGGTTTAACGGCCCGAATTTCGGTGCCGATCTTTTGCTGTAATGCGTGCCGGATTTCGTGTGCCCTGGCGGCGTCACCGCGGGCACGTTCCTCGATCACACGCTCTACGGCGGAGGTTGCAAAGGTTACTCCTGCGGCCTTGACGCAATGCAGGTCGACCGGCGCCAGCAGCCGCGGCCCGCTGCGGTCGTGCCAGGCCGGCTTGAGATCCAGGTCCGCCAGCTCGCCGAGATCCTGGCCATCGATCCCTGCCTGCCATGAATTTAAAAGTGCCGACACGGTGGGCGCGGCGCCGGAAACATCGGCAACGCGGCCTTCACGAATTACCACCGGCGTCGGGCCTGCACCGAAGTCGAGCCGCCCTACCAGCGTGGCGTCACGCCAATCAGCGGGCAGATCATCCTGGATCACGTGCGCGTCAGTCATATTCGTGCCACTACACACATCAATTCTCTCCGACTCATGTGCTCATCGGTCGTTCTCTTATAAGATCGCAGAGTATCCAACAACAAGGAGAACATCCATGTCCGAGTTAACCTCGCGCCGGGCTTTCATGGCAGGGGGCGTCGTCGCCGGTGCTACGTCCATGCTGGGAAGTGCGGCTGCGCAAGCTCCGCAATCTTCTGCGCGCAAATTGAAGATTGGCGTTATTGGTGTCGGCAAGTGGTCATTCATGACCTACTGCTGGTCGGACATTATCGAAGGTTCGAAACCAGGATCGTCGCGCGGTAATTTCGGCATGCCTTTCCTGAATATGGAAATCACGCACGTATGGGATCCCGATCCTGCAGCTGCGCAAAAATTTGCTGAGCAGCTCGATATCGTCAGGGTTAATAAATTTGACGACATGCTTGGCAAGATTGACGGCCTGATCTTCGCCGGCATGGTTGATGTTCCGTACATGAAGACGCTGGCCAAGCCGTATCTCGAGGCCGGCATACCGACCTACCTGAGCCGTCCGTTCGCCTATTCACTGCGCGATATCGACGACATTCTCGAATCGGCCGCGAAAGGCAACGCACCGATCATCGCCACGGCGAAGTTCGAGCATTACCGGGAGATCCCCGCGCTCAGGAACAAGCTGAAAAATGTCGGCACCATCAAGATGGTACAGGCAGCCGCGCATACCGTGGACTTCCCGATGCATTTTCACATCCAGTTCATGATGCTCAAGATACTCGGCTATGACGTCAAGCGCGTGTCGCTGTTCTATGAGCAGGCAACAAAATCAAGGTACGTGCACGAAACCTATCTGTATCCCGGCAACGATACGCAGCCGCCCTACATTTGCACGATCGACGGTTCTGAAATTCCAGACTCGTTTCATATCCGGGTCGTCGGCGATCAGGGTATAGAAACGGCAAGTATGCCGCGCGGCTACGACACCTGGCAGGAAAGCCTGTTGCACCGTTATGCGCCACAGGTTATCGATATGCAGCGCACCTTCTACGGGCAGAATTTCGAACCCTACGACATCGTGCGCAAGAAAACGGAAATTTACCTGACCGCTTTCTATTCAGCGCTCGAGCGCGGTGGGGCGCCCGTCGATGTCGGCAGCGTACCAGCCGACTGGCGGGTCAGGACACCGGATATCGATACCAGCCCGACATTCCAGGCAAGCGGCACTGGCAAGGCGTGAAATCTATGCATAGATTTTCACGCCGAGCCGCGTTGCCGTGTCCTCGATGAATTGCTTCGCCTGCGGGTACTGGTCCGGCCCATCATAACCACTGCCGCGGTTCAGGAACTCCATCATCAGCGGGCGCGGGTAAGCAAGGCGGCTGAGGTGAGTCAGGTACACCTCGTAGTCCATCTCGCCCTGGCCGGGAATCACCCATTCGAGCCCCGGCAACATTTCCGCCCAGCGAATGTCCTTGGCATGCGCGTACAGGATGTCCTCGCCAAGCAGCTCGAAGCACTGGTTATACAATTCGGCGCTGCGAAACAGCGTTCCGGGATGCACCATGTTGGTCGGGTCCAGCGTCGCCTTGAGCCGGTCGCTGCCAACATCATCCCGCAGGCGCACATGCGCAGCCGGCGTATTGAGGTTGTTGGAATTAATTGCCTCGACCGCAAGCCTGACCTTGCTGCCCGATGAATCAGCGAGCACCTTTTTCATGGCATCGACCGACATTTTCCAGGTCTCTTCGGTCCAGTTCTGCGGATGCGCGAAACTCGGCTTGCCCGGGCCGCGGCTGCCGGTGTGCACGAGTATGAAATCGATGTCCATCTGCTCCGCCATTTCGATCGCCCGCAGGTACTCTCGGTGGCAGGCGGCACGCAGCTCCGGATCCGGATGGATGATGTTGTCCCAGACATGAATGTTGTAGAACCAGAGGTCATATTGCTTGAGCGCGGCTTTGAGCTCACGCACCTCGACATCGTTCATCATCCGCCAGCCGACATGAAAAGCCTCGACCGCGGTGTAGCCGAGTTTCCGGATGCCCTCGACCTGTTCGGCCGGATTGGCGTCGACGTTGCTGAGTCGGTGCCCGGCACAAGCCATGCGAATCGCCGTCGGGCCAGGCGTCAGGTCGCGCTTCACATTATCGGGCGGGCTCCACTGCGAAAGGTATGCGGCGCCGCCGGCATCGGGGAGCGTCCAGGCCCCGGATGTCGACACCGCGGCTCCAGCCGCCAGACCTGCTGCGCCCGTCAGAACGCTGCGGCGAGTAATCTTGTTGTCCATGCTCAATAGCCCCCTTGCTGAGAGTGATTCCGACTCTAGCATGTGGCCCGGCCGTGGCACAGACATGCAGCCGGGCTACCTTCCGGCATCGGCCACCCTGTCGAGATTGCGAATCTTCGGGAACAGGAAATAGCCGCCGAGGGCGACGCCGAGCGCCATCGCACCACCAAGAGCCACCGCGAACACCGGCGAAGCCAGCGCCGCAACCGAACCCGCCCGGAACTCGCCCAGCTGGTTCGAGGTGGCAATAAAAATCGTATTTACTGCGCTGACCCGGCCGCGCAATTCATTCGGCGTAGCCAGCTGGATCAGGGTGGAACGAATATTCACGCTGATCGTGTCCGAGCCGCCATAGAGCCAGAGTGCGGCGAGGCTGAGCCAGAAATTCGTGGAGAACGCGAATACCAGTATCGACAGCGCGAACAGCAGCAGCGCGCCAAAAAGTAGTTTGCCGCTGCTGCGCATGACCGGTGCCCTGGTCAATACCAGCCCCACCGTTACCGCACCCAGCGCCGGCATGCCGCGCAGCAAGCCGAGCGCCTCGGGCCCGACGTGCAGAATATCCGCCGCGTACACCGGCAGCAGTGCGATGACACTGCCGAACAGGACCGCCAACAGGTCCAGGCTCAGGCAGCCGAGCACGATCGGGCTCGCGCGAATAAAGCGTATGCCTGCCAGCAGCACCTCGCGGGTGCTGCCCGTGGGCCTGACATGCATAAGGCTGGGCAGGCGCCCAAACAGCAAGGTTGCAGCCAGCGTCAGCACCGCCAGCAGCCAGTAGACCTGGTAGTCGAGTACGGCCAGCAGCAAGCCGGCGACAAACGGACCGCTGGTGGAGGCAATGTTGAAAGTTACCGACGACACGGCGACGGCGCGCGGAAAAAAATCGGCGTCAACAATATTCGGCAGCACGGCCTCCTGGGCCGGCCGATAAAAAGCCCGCACGCAGCCATGCAGGAACAGCAGGCCGAACAGTGCCGGCTTGTTGAAAACATCGGCGGACAGGACCATTGCCATGCCAATAACCAGCAGGGTGTCGGCACCGACGCTTAACATCAGGATGCTGCGCCGCGAAAAGTGGTCCACAACCCAGCCGCTGAGCATGAACAACGCCAGAATCGGTGTGATCTGCACCAGGCCGACCAGTGCCAGGTCAAACGGATTGCCGGTCAACTGGTAGATGTGCCAGCCAATCGCCACCGACAGCATGGAACCCGCCAGGCTGATTGCGGATCGGGCGGCAATGAAGGCGATGAAGTTCTTGTGTTGCATGATCTAGCGGCGACGTTCCGGGGAGGCCGGCATGTTGCCGTCAGCTTAACGATCGAACCGCCAGGAATAACAACGATGGCGCCAGCAGACAGCCGACACCGGTATAGAATGTCGCGGTCATTGCGCCATACGGCACCAGCCTGGGATCGGTTGCGGCCAGGCCCGCGGCAACGCCGCTTGTGGTGCCCATGAGGCCACCGTAGATCATTGCCGAGTAGGGATTGTCGAGACCGATGCGTTTTGCGACCAGCGGCGTGCCGACCATCACCAGCACCGACTTCGTCAATCCAGCCGCCACGCTGAGTGCGATGACATCGGAACCCGCGCCAAGTGCGGTGCCGGTGACCGGGCCAACGATATACGTTGCCGCGCCAGCGCCGATGGTGCTGATCGATACCGCGTCCGTATAGCCGAATGCGACAGCGACAATTGCACCGACCGCAAACGACAATACGACGCCGATCACGATCGACGCAGCGCCGACAACGCCGGCTTTTTTCAACTCGTCGAGATGTACACCGAAAGCGGTCGCGACGATGGCGAAATCACGAAACATCGCGCCACCCATGACACCAACGCCGGACAGCATTGCAAAATCGGCCAACCCGTTCTTGCCGCCAGTATATTTGCCACCGACATAAGCCAGTACCAGCCCGATCGCGATCGCTATGGCTGAACCGTGCACGCGCCCGCGTGTCAACGTTTCCGAAAACCAGTACGACACCCAGACCAGCAGGCCAACAAATACGAACGCAGTGATGAGCGCGTTGCTGGCAAGCACATTGGAGAGCGTCTCAAAGATCATGCCGGTCTCCGGGCCGGAAACGTGCCAGCACTGGAATCAGCGCAAAGCTCGCAACCACCGCCGCCACGCCGGCGATGATCGCCATCCAGCCGCTGGACAAGGCAGCGATGACATTCTGTTTCGCAGCCATGGCAACGACGATCGGAATGTACATCGCACTCCAGAAGTGGATGCCGGAGCGGGTCGGCGAACCAAGGTGCAAGCGGCTGTCCTGCAAACTGGTCAGGTAAATAAGCAACAGCATGGCGATTCCGACCCCGCCGACGTTGGCCTGCACTCCGAGAAGCTGGCCCAGCAAGTCGCCGGCGAAAACGCCGACCAGCATGCAGAAGGACAGTAACGCCACGCCGTAAATCACCATGCTGCTGTTCCGCCGTTATCAGTCTAAAAATGTGCGCGCAAATCCGGTTTGGTAACCTTGCCCATCGCATTCCTCGGCAAAGCATCCAGTATCCGCAGATGTTTTGGAATCTTGTAGGCCGACATCCTGCCAGCACACCACTGTTTCAGTTCCGCATGGTCGAGCACTGCTCCCTCGCGCAGGGCAATCGCGGCTGCCACGGCCTCGCCCCAGGTCGCATCCGGCAGGCCGATCACCGCGACTTCGCGGATGGCTTCGTGGGTCAGCAAAACGCCCTCGATTTCCAGCGCAGACAGCTTGTAGCCGCCCGACTTGATAATGTCCACGGACGAGCGGCCCATGATGCGGTAATAGCCGTCTTCGATAACGGCGACATCGCCGCTGCAAAACCAGCCGTTCCTGAAACTATCGCGGGTCGCCGCGGCATTGCCCCAGTACTCGAGAAAAACAGTGTCACCCTGGATGCGAATCTCGCCAGGCGTTGCTTCGCTCGCAATAACCTTGTCGTCTTCATCGAATAAATTGACTGCGACACCCGGCAAGGGCTGACCAACATAACCGGCGCGCCGTTCGCCGCGATAGGGATTCGAGAGCGCCATGCCGATTTCGGTCATGCCGTAACGTTCGAGCAGCACCTGGCCCGTGAGTGCCTGCCATTGTTGAAACAGTTTCACCGGGCAGGCGGCAGAACCCGAAACGTTCAGGCGCATGCGCGCAAAACCATCGCAAATGGCCTGCTGCCCGGCGGCAGTCAGCGTGCCGAAGTAATCGATGAGCTTGACGTAGACTGTTGGCACCGCCATGAACAGGCTGAATGTTCCGGCAGCAACTTCGGCGCACAGTGCCGGAATATCCAGTCTTGGCATCAGGTGCACGGTGGCACCGGAGTGCAACGCGCAACTCAGCACATTGATAATGCCGTGAATATGATGCAGCGGCAGGAACAGCGGAATGACATCACTGTCCCGCCACTCCCAGGCGTCGACCAGCGTCGCCACCTGCGCGCGAATAGCGTTGTGCGTCAGTACCACCCCTTTTGGTTTACTGGTCGTGCCACTGGTAAACAGGATCATGGCGCGGCGGCCGGCATCGACTTCGGGCAGCGCGGCAGCCGCGTGGCCGGCCAGTATGTCGTCGACCGCCAGCAAGGCAACATTGAGCTGCTGGCAAAGCGCGCGCAGTGCGCGCTGCTGCTCACGCGTGGCGATCAAGCGAGTCACGGCAGTGCTGCCGAGGTAGTGCTCGAGTTCCGGCCCCGCTGCCGAGGTATTCAGCGGTATGGCGATGCCACCGGCACGCCATACGCCCTGCAGCGCGGTGACATAGTCGAGACTCGCCGGTAACAGCAACGCAATGCGCTCTTCATCAAGATCAGCCTTGCTGCCAAGCAGTCCGCGGGCGAATCGGTCGCTGCGAGCCGTCAGCTCCGTATAGGAATACTGCCCGTCGCCATCGACCAGGGCGATCCTGTCGTCCTGATTCATCGGCGAGCTGTCCTATTCGAGCCCCGCCGCAATCTGCCGAATCTCCTCGGCGCCGCGCTCGCCCGCAAGCGGCGTGCCAGGCCTCAGGTACTTGCCCATGGCCAGTCCGCCTACCAGCACCGGCTCAAAGCCGATTTCGCGGATCAGGATCGACGCAATTTCCAGCGCTTCAGCATCGTCGCCGGCGATCGGCATACCGACCTGCCCTGGTTGCTCGTGCACCACGGCCATGCGCGCCGCGCCGACGGCATTGAACGCGCGAACAATGCGCGCGCCGGGCAACAACTCTGCGGACGCATAACCGGCACCTTTCCGCAGCGCCCAGTCGGCGATCTCGCCGTCGCGATTCGGAAACGGATTGCAGGTATCGATGACGACCTTGCCGCGCACCAGCTCACCAAGGTCCTTGCCCACATCCGGCAAGGCACCGTAGGGAACAGCAACCAGCAGCACCTCGCCGAAAGCCGCAGCTTCGCGCGGCGTACCCGCGCGCGCACCGCCGCCGAGACTGGCGGCCAGCGCCTGGTCGTCTTCGAGGTGGCGCGAGGAGAACATGACTTCGTGTCCGGCCTGTACCCAGACACCACCGAGCGCACTGCCGACCTTGCCCGCGCCGATAATGCCGATCTTCAGCGGCTCCGCCGAACGTATGGAAAAAGGCAACAGCGCGGTGCTCGCTGCGGCTCCGGTGACAACAAGAAATCTGCGTCGATAAAAGTTCATACAAATGCCTCCGTTCAGGTATTGACCCGATGATAAGCAAGTCCTGCAGCTGCCTGCGCCACCGGCATCAGTTCAACGCGGTTGATATTGACGTGCGCCGGCTGCTGCAGCACCCAGTCGATGGTATTGGCAATATCCACCGCCCGCAGAGCATTGACACCGCCCTTGATTGCTTCGACTTTGGCAGCATCGCCTTGCACACGCACGTCCGTAAATTCCGTATCCGACACCATGCCGGGCTCGATATTCGTGACACGCACAGCCGTGCCCAGCAAATCCACTTTCAGGTTCCTGGAAAACATGGCGACGAATGCCTTGCTGGCACCATAGACGTTGCCGCTCTTGTACGGATAGACGGCCGCCACGGATCCAAGGTTGACGATGTGGCCTGAATTACGCGCGACCATGCCGGGCAGGAAATAATGCGTAACCCTGGCCAGCGCCGTGCAATTGAGATTGATCATGCGCTCCCAGTCCTGCCAGTCGGACTGTTGCGCGGTATCGAAGCCCAGCGCGTTGCCGGCGTTGTTGATCAGCACGTCGACCTGTTGAAGTTCCGCTGGAATGCTCTGCAGTGCTGCTGCAATTCGGTCGATCTCAAAAAAGTCGCATTGCAGCGGCAAGCAGGTCTCCTGCGTGCCCAGTGCCTCGCAGAGCTGCCGCAATTTCGCCAGCCGCCGACCGACAAGAATCAGCTTGTAACCGCGCCGCGCCAGGACTTCAGCCGTCGCCTTGCCAATGCCGGAGGAGGCACCCGTAACCAGTGCGATCTTGCTGCTCAATGATTTTCTCCCGACTACGTGGTGCGCTGGTCGCCAAGGTAGGGTTGATCGTAGTAGCGCTTGCCTGTGGCTTTATACAGGGCATTGGCCACGGCCGCGAAGGTCGGCGGAAAAGGCGGTTCGCCCAGACCTGTCGGGTCGATTTCGTTGTGCACAAAGTGTACGTCGATCGCCTTCGGCGCCTCACGCATTCGGATCATGCGATAGTTATTAAAGTTATTCCGTTCCGGCACGCCATCCTTGAAGGTCATGGAGCCGTAAAGGGCATTGCCGACACCGTCGACAATCGCGCCCTCCGCCATATTGGTGGCCGCATCCGGGTTGATGACGATACCGCAATCAATGGCGCAGCAAACTCGTTGCACCGATGGCCTGCCGTCCTCGAGCGCCATGTCGAGCACGTGGGCGACGTAAGTATTGTGGCAAAAATAGGCAGAGACGCCGCGGTGCACATCCGCCGTTTCCTGCCCCCAGCCCGATTTTTCGCGTACCAGTTCGAGCACGCCGGCGTAACGATCGGCCTCGTAGTCATTGTTGGTACCGACCGGATTCTCTTTGGCACGTCGCAACAATTCGAGTCGGAACTCGATCGGGTCCTTGCCGGCAGCTTCAGCAACTTCGTCGAGGAACGATTGCTCCGCGCTGGCCATAAAGTTGGAACCCGGTGCGCGAAACGCACCGGTAGTGATGTTGGATTCTATCTCCCACTGTTCGGCGAGAAAATTTTCCACCGCGCCGGCGGGAAACCGGTTGGCGCTGTTGCCAAGCGGTGATGATGGAATGCCGCCAGCCTTGACGTGAAACGCGATCAGATTGTTGTTTGCGTCCAGGGCGGCGCGATAGCTGGCGCGATACATCGGCCGATAGACACCGAAAGTCATATCGTCCTCCCTGGTATACAACAACTTGACCGGCGCGTTGGCGCGTTGCGAGATCAGTGCCGCTTCAACGAGGTAATGTCCGTAAGCACGCCGCCCGAATCCGCCACCCATGCGGGTCATCCTGATATCGATGTTTTCGATCGGCATGCGGAGCCGGGCTGCCAGGGTCTGCTCGATCAGTTCGGGCGCCTGGATGGGTCCGGCAAGTTCCGCCTTGTCTGCCGTGACGTGCGCAAAACAGGAAATCGGTTCCATCGGGTTATGCGCCAGGAACGGTGCCGAGTAGCTGCGTTCGATGACCACCGCCGCGCGGCTGAAGGCGGCCTCCGGATCGCCATCCCGGCGGCGCTCGGTTGCCGGTGCTGCCACTGCTGCCCTGAGTTGCCTGGCGTGGTCCGTGGTGTTTTCAAGCCCGGCAGGTACGAGTCGCTGCTGTGGCGTACCACGCGCGTCCCAGGTTTGCATATGATCGGCAAACGCTTGCCATTCGATCTGCAACGCCTGCCTCGCGTTCATGACCTGCCAGGTCGTCTCACCGACGACGGCAACCAGGTCCGGAAACGCGTCCACGTCGAAGCCGTTGCGCGCGTAGTCGTGCTCCAGGGTCCGGATCGTGAACACATCCCGGATACCGGGCATTTGCCGTGCCGCAGAGTCATCCACCGATTTCAATGTCATACCGAAAGCCGGCGCGTGCACGACCATGGCAATCAGCATGCCTTCACGATTGAAGTCGGCGGCAAACAAGGGCCGCCCGGTGACAATGTTCTCGCCTTCAACATTCCTGCGCGAGCTACCGATGATGCCGAAATCCCGCACCTGCTTGAGTTCTACCTCCTGCGGCACCGCTATCCCGGCAGCGGCCGACGCCATGACTCCGTAGCCGGCGGAGTTTCCCGAGGCTGCGTGATGCAGCTTGCCTGCCTGCGTCGTGATCTCGGCAACCGGCACCTGCCACGCCTGGGCCGCGGCCTCCCGCAGCATCTGTCGCGCCGCGGCGCCGGCCATACGCAGCGCCGGCCAGGCACGCCGGATACCCTGGCTGCCGCCGGTAAACTGGCGGTCAAACATTGCCGTATTGAATGGCGCCTGCTCGACAATGACGCTCTGCCAGTCGATGTCGAGCTCTTCGGCCAGAATCATGGGCATGGAGGTTTTGACGTTCTGACCAAATTCCGGGTTTGGCGAACGAATAGTCACGGCACCGCTGGTGCTTATCTTCAGGTACGCATTGATGTCGAACCATTCATCCGGGATATGCGCTGCGTCTTCGCGAGCCGATTCACAGCCCGCCAGCCAACTGAAGCCGATAATCAGGCCGCCACCGGCCATGGCCGAGGATTTCAGGAAATTACGCCGATCGAGCGATGTCCTGACAAGCGTCATGCGGAGCCTGCCGCGGTCCTGATAGCCGCCTTGATCCGCAGGTAGGTGCCGCAACGGCAGATATTGCCGTTCATGGCAGATTCAATTTCCGCATCGCTGGGTTGCGGATTAGTATTCAGTAATGCCGCGGCCGTCATGATCTGCCCTGCCTGGCAATAGCCACACTGCGCAACGTCGTGTTGCAGCCAGGCGCGCTGTACCGGGTGGTCGCCGTTTGCGGAAAGTCCTTCGATGGTGGTGACCGCTCGCTCGCCCACAGCCGACACCGGCATTGCGCAGGCACGCGTAGCCGCGCCATCGACATGTACGGTGCAGGCGCCGCACTGGGCGATGCCGCAACCGTACTTGGTGCCCACCAGCTCGAGATGGTCGCGCAGCGCCCACAACAATGGGGTGCCGGGATCGACATCCACAGTGTGGCGGCTGCCGTTGATTTTTAGATTGAATAGGGGCATCGCGAACCTGCCTGTATCGTATTACTTTCGCCGCATCGCCACCAGTTTCGAGCCAATAGAAATGCAAAAGTGTTAACGTCAGGCCCGGGCGACAAGTTGGCGGGTACAGAATTCATGAAGTTGCTGGCGATGGCGACCTCGGTCGCATTATTAAGTATGACCACATTGGCGGCGGCGCCACGTGGAAGGGCGTGCCGTACGCTGACGCCCCGCTCGGCGAGCTTCGCTGGCGTGCTCCACAACCGGTGCAACCATGGGCCGGTATTCGCGAGGCGAGTAACTTCGGTCCACCCTGTACGCAGCGCATTGCCGCGGGAACAAAACTGCAGGTCAGTTATCCCGACGGCAAGCGCACACTGCTCGTGCCGGACGGCGTCAGCATTACCGGCGACATAGAGCTTGACCGGGACACGTTACATGCAACTCACGCACGACGGATAACTTGATATGCAGGAAACCTGGCGCTGGTTCGGCCCCGAAGACATCGTCACGCTCGACCTTATTCGCCAGGCCGGGGCCACCGGGATCGTTACCGCTCTCGATCACGTGCCAACCGGGGAAACATGGCCAGTCGAGGATATCGAGGAGCGCAAGCGCCTGATCGAGGCTGCCGGTATGATCTGGTCGGTTGTTGAGTCGGTACCCCTGCACAACGACATCAAGACACGCAGCGGTGATTACCGGCGCTATATCGACAATTACCGGCAAACCCTGAAGAACCTCGGCGCAGCGGGAGTAAACCGCGTCTGTTACAACTTCATGCCGGTGGTCGACTGGACACGCACCAACCTGGCATACGAACTGCCGAACAAGAGCGAGGCGCTGCGCTTCGACATGCTGGACTTCGCGGCGTCATGCACGCGCTTTCGTGCTTGAGGCCCTGATCGCTTGCGTAGACTTTGGGACACAATATGACAAGCAAGAAAACGTTCATCGCCATACTGCTCGGCCTGCTTTACGTGCCGGTTGCCGCGGACGAATTGCCACCGATCCAGATGCGCAACAGCGAGGTGCGCTACCTGCCATCGGACATCATGGACTACGAATACGGCATTTTCGTGACGCTGCCAAGGGGCTACGCCGACAACCCGGAGCGGATCTACCCGACGCTCTATATTATCGATGGCCACCAGTATTTTGTTTACACCGGCGAGCCTTATGGGTCTCTGATCTGGGGCAACATGGTCAAGGAGCATATTGCAGTTTCAGTGGCCTATACGCCGGAGGGCGGCAATATGCGCAGCCGGGACTTTCAGACCCGTGAGCGGGCCGCCGATTTCGTACGCTTTTTCCGCCATGAACTGATTCCTTTCATCGAAACTCATTACCGAACCTCGGCAGAGGACCGCACCCTGTTCGGCCACTCGCTGGGCGGCCAGTTCACACTCTTTACCCTGCTCACCGCGACCGACACGTTCGCCAATTACATTGCATCCGCACCCGCAGTGAATGACGATATTTTCGCCTTCGAGGCGAAATATGCGGCCACCCACAATGATCTGCCCGTCAACTTCTACCTCGCGACCGGCGAGAACGATCACCTGGCCGTCAACGGGCGCAAGTTTGTCAGCCAGCTTGGGGCAAGAAGTTACCCCGGCCTGAAGTTCGATTACCTGTTCACTGCAAACGGCAACCACGGCACTATCCAGCCGACCGCTTACATCGAGGGTCTGCGTTTCGTGCTTGATTCCGCCGTTGAACTGCCGCCGGCAGCATTCGCACGGCTCGCCGGCAGTTACAGTGACGGCGAAAACACCTACACCCTGAGCTACGACGGCGGTAATTTTCTCGCTTTCGATGGCGTGCCCGTAAGTTACGATGTGCCGCTGAGTGAATGGGGCAGGATCTACGCGCGCTCGGCGACCGAATTTTTCTCCAAAGGCTGGCCCGGCGAATTCGTATTCGGCGGTGATCCCGGGCAGCCGGCGCAGACCCTCTCGTTCAAATGGGAGGGGCGTGATATCACGGCGACACGGCAATAGGCATGGTCACCGCTTCACCAGGCCCGGGCTTCAATTCATTCCAATTTCTGCGCCGCCAGCCATTCCATGACGGTTACCACTTCGCGGCCGTCAATCTCGTTCACCTGTTGCGCGACCGGGCCATAAAGTTGACCGCCCTCACCTGCCACGTAGGCCAGGTGATTGTTGTAAGTCGGTACCCATGACCAGTGGCCGTTGTATTCGTGCGGTGCTCCGTGCTCGTCAAAATACTTGCCGCTCATGTCGGCCACGCGCGGCAGGATGCTGAGGTGAATATTGTCGGCACCGAGCTTGCGCAGCTTCGTGTAAAGCGGCAACGGGAAGCGCACCGGGTCGACCGTCGAATCGGTCGCCGCAGTGACCAGCCACAATGGCAAATCCACGATACCTTGCAGCTCCTCGTCGCTGACGTAGTCGAGGTTGAGCGGCTCGGCGACAGCCAGCGCCGCCGCGTAGTAGTCAGGATGGTCGAGCACCAGGCGCACCGTCAGCCAGCCGCCATTCGACGCGCCTGCCAGGTAGATGCGACTGCTATCCACGTCCGGCTGCTGCAGAACGAAGGACTCGATCAGGTCCTGCGTGGCACGCGTATATATAGAGAGCGCATCCGGTTTTTCGGCGCCACCGTCCTGTCCTGAAGGGCCGTGCATCCAGCGTGTCGGCGATTGCGGCGCCAGCACGTAAGCGCCGCCGAAGATCGCCTGCACCTCGTCCGATACAAAGGCAGTCGCCCGATTGGCCGCCAACGGGATCGTCGGGTCGGTGCCGCCCTCGCCGCCACCATGCAGCCAGATGATCAGCGGATTTTTCTTCTCGTCCTGCGGCGCAGAAAAGTGCGCAAAGGTCAGCTCGATGACCCCGTATTCCTCGTCCTTGTACGAGGTCGCACCGAATTCGAATTCGTCGATGCCCACCCGGGTCTGGCCATTCATTTGCGTCGCAACGAGGCCCCCCTTGATGCCGCCGATCGGCTGTTGCTGCGTGATCGTGTAGACATTCTCGGTCCAGGCATTGAAATTGCGCCCGGTGACCGGGTCACGCCCGTAGTTGAGCGCATTGCCGAGCGACAAGGACGGACCGACTGCCATCACCAGGGTCGCGTAACGGCCTGCACCTGCCGGCTTGCCGACGGCATCTGACACGTAGGCTTCGACCACCTTGCGCATGCCTTCTTCGAGCAAGGGTTGCGCCAGCCGCCGGTCGCTGCGGCTTACATGGACGCTGAAACTGTCAGCATCAACCGCGCCTGTCGGCACCTCGGCGCCCAATTCGACTATGAGCCGCGTGGTTGCCGCGCCCCAGTCCATCACCTCGTCGATGCGGCTGTATCCTGTTTGCTGCGCGAACACAGGCGAACTGAGCACTGTGGCCAGTATCGTGAGGACAGTGGGTACCCTGAAATTTCTCATTTTTTGTTGCCTTCAAAAAATTCTACGGTTGCTATTAAAACCCTGTACATGCTTTCCGATTGCGAATATGGACCGATACACGACTCCGGGCTAAAGGCGCCTCCAGGAAGATGTCGCGGGGCCTGACGCTCCTGACATTACTGCGGGCAACCACTTTCTTGGCTTTGAGAGGCACCACTAGCACGATATCGTTGTTCTCAGTTGAGGAATGGATCAGGGCTGATTATTCTTGCTTTGACTCCATCATAGAAAATGTTGCCTGGGCAATCAAAGCAATGCCGTACTTGATCGACACCTAACGAATCGGGAGAAAAATAATGCAATCAATCAGGGGAGTATTCTTGCTGTGCGCACTGACGGTGTTCGCCTTGCTGGGCCTCGCGCAGGACCAACCGCCACCGATGTCATTTTTCGTGACCAGCGTCGGTTCTGGCGACGGCGCCGCTCTCGGCGGGCTCGCCGGTGCGGACGCGCATTGCCAGAAACTCGCCGAATCGGCCGGTCGTGGCGAAGCGACCTGGCGTGCCTACCTGAGCCAGGCATCAAGCGGCGATCTGGAACAGGTCAATGCGCGCGATAGGATTGGCAGCGGCCCGTGGCACAACGCCAAGGGCGAGATTATTGCAGCCAACCTCGCCGACCTGCACGAGGACCGCAATAACGTGCGCAAATATACCGCCCTGAATGAAAAGGGCGAGGAAGTGAATGGCCGAGGCGATCAGCCAAACCGGCACGACATCTTGACCGGATCGGATTCGATGGGCCGGCTGGCCGACCCTGACCCAGCTGTCGCGACCTGCAATAACTGGGCCAGCAGCAGCGACGAACTACGCACCGTGGTGGGTCATCACGACCGGCTGGGCGGACCGAATGCCTCCTGGAACTCGGTACATCCATCGCGCGGCTGCAGCCAGCAAGCCCTGATTGGCACTGGCGGTGACGGCCTGTTTTATTGCTTCGCAGCCGACTGACAAAGACACGCAAGCGAGGCCCAGGAACCTGATTGTTGGGCGCTTACGACACCTGGCAAGCCTACAATTTATCGATAGAAACTGAAATTTTATTTGATTCGCGGCGAAACCGGGCGCTTCATTTGGCGTAGGCCGGTGCGTCAAAGCAACAGCCGTAGCCGATCAGGCGACGGGAATGGTTTCAATTAAAACGACAAACTGCACAAGTATATTGTATACGATCGGTTTTTGAGCGATAGTATGGGCGCTTAGTGGGGGATTCATTGCCGGGGTGCTTTGGCTCAGAGCTTCCGAGCAGAAAAAAAATCAATCTAGTCTAGTCAGTCTATTTTTTATCCAGGGGGTTAGTCTCGTGCGCAAATCTAAGATCATGCAACGAACCGCTGTATCTGCAGCAATTTCAGCAATCTGTTCGGTAATGGCAGGCCAGGCATTGGCACAGGAAGCAGTTGAGGAAGTGGTTGTCACCGGTATTCGCGGCAGCTTAACGAACGCGATGGATATCAAGCGCAACTCGTCCGGTGTCGTCGACGCGATTTCCGCCGAAGACATGGGTAAATTCCCGGACACCAACCTGTCCGAATCTCTGCAGCGCGTAACTGGTGTGTCCATTGACCGTGTCGAGGGCGAAGGCTCACGGGTTACGGTCCGCGGTTTCGGGCCCCAGTTCAACCTGGTGACCCTGAACGGCCGGCAGATGCCGGCGGCCGACGTGCAGAACGTTGGCAGCAATGAGTTCAACGCGGCGGGCAATTCGCGCTCGTTCGACTTTTCGGTGCTTGCGTCCGAGGGTGTATCCGGCCTGCAGGTTTACAAGACCGGACGCGCCTCCGCTCCAACCGGCGGTATCGGTGCGACGATCAACGTCAACACCTTGCGGCCGCTGGATGTGGGTAACCAGTTTGCACTGAGCGCCAAGGCCGTTGACGATGCTGGCGCTGACAACATTACACCGGAATTCAACGGCGTAATGAGCTGGGTGAATGACAATGAAAACCTGGGCGTCAGCCTGTTCGCGTCCTACCAGGAGCGCGAAGGGTCGGCGCGCAGCGGCACCAACGGCAACCCGGTCTGGCTGTATCCCTACGACCCGAACAATGGTGCGGTCGACGACGCCATCAATGTCAACCCGCCGGAGCCCGGCTCGCTGGCCAGTTTTCCGTCCAATTCCCGCATCGAGTATGCCGAAACGTTCCGCGAGCGTACCAACACGATGCTGACCCTGCAGTTTGCACCGTCGGATAGCCTGAGAATTACCGCCGATGCAATGTACTCGGTGAACAATCTGCAGCACAACTCGCTGCAGGACCAGCAATTCCTGGCGCGTAATTTCGACTACGTCGAATGGGACGGCAACAACGTTGTCGCGGTGCCGCTCGTACTGTCCGAGACGCACAGCAACACGGATCCGGCGGCACCCTTTACCGAAATTGGCACGGACCTGCTGAACGACAACCGCTGGGCGAAAATGAAGGACGAGATGACCTCGGTTGGCCTCAATTTTGCCTGGGATTACTCGGATGAGCTCTCCTTTGCCCTCGATCTCGCCTCTTCGACCTCGGAGTCCGGCGGCGACTGGCCGGGCGGCTGGGCGGTTTATCGCGCCACGGTAGGCGGCGCGGTCAGCGGCTGGCGGGCACTGGATTATAGCGGCGACGTGACCAGAGTTGCGGTTGCGATCACGGACGGCGGCGGCAACCAGAACGGTATCTACGAAGTCACGGATGTCAGCAGCCAGACCTTCCAGGCCAACTTCAATGAGCAGAAGCACGACCTCGACCAGATCCAGCTTAGCGGCAGCTGGGAGGCCAGTGAGGGCATCAAGGTCGATTTCGGTGTTGGCCACATCAAGTCCGAGATGAAGCAGTTCTTCCAGAACTACAGCGACTTCCTTGGCGGTTGGGGCGCGGTATACGCGGGCGACATCGAAGCAACGGCGCCCGGCCTGATGCAACAGATTTGTACCGCCTGCCAGTTCAGGGACCTGAATTACGGTCTCACGCCCGAGCTTGAGGCCCTGGCGCCTCCGGGGTCACAACTTATTTACCTGGGACAGGTCTCCTGGTGGGTAAACCCTAGGGCGGTTGCAATCGCCATGGACGGATCGCCGAA
>JAOUHU010000001.1 GCA_029884455.1 Gammaproteobacteria bacterium
ATATTCGCCAGAACCTGTTTTTCGCGTTTGCCTATAACCTGGCAGGCGTACCGATCGCTGCCGGTGTCCTGTACCCGGTTTTCGGCGTGTTGTTGAGCCCGATGATTGCTGCTGCGGCGATGAGTCTCAGTTCAGTTTCCGTGATCGCGAATGCCTTGCGACTGCGAAGCCTGAATTTCTAATGTTGATAGCGCGGCATCCCGTGGTTTAATGCGCGTTCCAATTCAGGAACGAAATAGCATGAGCAGTCCCAGCGACAACACCTGGAGTGTCGAAGACGCGGCCGATCACTACCGGATCGCCGCGTGGAGCGATGATTTTTTTGCCGTCAATGCCGCCGGCAACATGGCGGTGCAACCGCTGGACGACAATTCCCTGAGCATCGACATCATGGATGTGGTTGCAGAGCTGCGCGGCCGTGGGGTTCGTTTTCCCGTATTACTGCGTTTCCAGGACGTGCTGCGCGCGCGCGTGCGGCGGCTGAATAGTGCGTTCTCCGACGCCATTCGCGATGCGGGTTACAAGAACGTTTACCAGTCCATTTATCCGATCAAGGTCAATCAGCTGCACGAGGTGGTCGAGGAAGTATTCGATGCTGGCAAACCGTACGGCCTGGGCCTCGAGTGCGGGTCCAAGGCCGAGCTGGTTGCTACCGTCGCGCAACTTGAATCCGACGATACGCTTTTGATCTGTAATGGCGTGAAGGACCAGTCGATGCTGTCGCTAATCCTGTCGAGTCAGCGTCTCGGCAAGAACGTCATTCCGGTGATGGAAAAATTCGCGGAATTTGAGGATCTGATAGCGCTGGCCGATGCAGCCGGCGCAACCACACAATTTGGTGTGCGCATCCGCCTGCGAACTGCAGGCGCCGGCAAATGGGCCGATTCGGGCGGCTACCACTCAAAGTTCGGCATCTCCCTGCCGGAACTGATGCAGGTCGTGGCGGCACTGCAAACCAGTGAGGCCGGTCACAAGCTCGCGCTACTGCATTTTCATCTTGGCAGCCAGATTTCGCATATTAACCAGTTGAAACAGGCTGCCAGGGAATTGACGCAAATCTATGCGGAGCTGATCAGTCTCGGCCTGCCCATACGTTATATCGATATCGGTGGTGGTCTCGGCGTGAATTATACCGGCGCGTTTGAGGAGGGCAGTATTCAATACAGCCAGCAGGAGTATGCCAATGCCGTAGTCTACGCAATCATGGATGTATGTGACGCGCGCGGCGTGCCGCATCCGATTCTGCTCTCGGAAAGCGGGCGCGCGATGACCGCGCATCACTCGGTGCTGGTTGTCGAGACGCTCGGCGCGTTCCGAAAGGACAATGTGGATAGCGATTACGCGCCACCGTCCGAACAGCATCGCCTGGCAAAGAACCTGGGTGACATTCTGCAGCGCCTGCGAGAAGCCGCGCATGGCGCGATTGATGTCGATACGCTTATCGAGGCATATCACGATGTCGTCGATATTCACCAGGAAGCGTCGACGTTGTTTTCGATGGGCTATTTCCCGCTAACGCAAAACGCGCTGATCGAGCGCCTGTACTGGAGCAGCTGTTCTGCAATTATGCGGCATCTGCGCGCCTTGCAGCCGGACCCGATGCCACCGCAGTTCTATGTCCTGCAGTCGCTGCTTGTCGATCAGTACCTGATTGATTTTTCGGTGTTTCAGTCAGCGCTCGACCATTGGGCGATTGACCAGCCTTTTCCGATCGTGCCACTGGAACGGCTGCATGAGCGACCGACCCGACGCGCACTGCTGGTCGACCTGACCTGCGATTCGGATGGAAAAATAACGCAGTACGTCTCCGCCAACGAGGACAAGAGTTTCCTTGAACTGCATCCGCTGCAGCCCGGCAAACCGTATTACCTCGGCTTTTTTCTCATGGGTGCTTACCAGGACATCATGGGTGATGCGCACAACCTGTTCGGGCGGGTCAGCGAGGCGCACATCTATGGCGACGCTGAGGAGGAGAGTAATTTCTGGATCGAAAAGGTCATCCCCGGGGCCAAGGTCAAGGATATGCTCGCGCAGGTGCAATACTCGCCGAGCGATCTGCTACGCCGTATGCAAATCCAGGTTAAGGAAAAGATCGACGCGGGGGCGCTGCGGCCAAAGCGCGGCATGGAGATTCTCGCCCAGTACGAGGCCTGCTTCGACGACGAGACTTACCTGGTAAACAGCCGGACACCGCAGTAGTGCTAGACTAGCGTAGCCATGAGTTTATTCAGCCGCCAAAATTGCCTGATCCTGCTGGCGCTCTTGCTGCTCAGCCATGCAGCATTAACCTTGCATGTCAGCACGCATATTCCGGTTGATCAAGCCAAGTGCGAGTACTGCGCGGGCAATGTAAATCCGTCGCATTCGGTTTCAGTGCCGATGGTGGAGTTGCCGCGGCCGGCAGCGATGGCGATTGCAAGCGATCCGGAGAATCCGCCGCCGACCAGCGTCCGGCTAGTTTCTTATCAGGAACGTGCACCGCCTGTACTTGTCTGAAATTCATCTGTATGCCGCGCGCCGGTGTGCTGCGCGGTGAGTTTTCTCAGACAGGACAGGAGATGGTGCCATGAGCATCAAGACAAGCGGCCAGCTTCTCTGCGCAGCCGCTCTACTGGCAAGTTCAATTACGTTCGCCGCAGACGGCGAGATCGAGGCGCTGCGCGCAGCCCTGGATGAACTTCGCGCCGACTACGAGACGCGCATCGCCGAACTCGAGCGACGACTGGTCGCCGCGGAGCAGGAGAGTGCCAACGCGGCGCCAACTGCCGCCCGCAGCGAATCGTCGGCGGCGTTCAACCCTGCAATCGGCGTGATCTTCCAGGGCCAGGCGTGGAACTACGCAAATGACCCGGCGAATTACGCAGTACAGGGTTTTCCTTTTGGCGGCGAAGCCGGACCGTTCGAGGAAGGACTGGCAATTGGTGAGGCCGAGATCAACGTCAGCGCGAACGTCGATGACAAGTTCACCGCGTGGCTGACCGCTCCGCTGGTCATTGAGGATGGTGAATCCGGCATAGAAATAGAAGAGGCGTGGATCGAGACGCTGGCCTTGCCGGCCGGTTTGTCGGCACGCTTCGGCCGTTTTTTCTCCGGAATAGGCTACCTGAACAGCAAGCATGCGCACAGCTGGGATTTTGCGGATCAGCCATTGCCGTATCAGGCATTTCTTGGCGATCAGTTGCTGGATGACGGTGTGCAACTGCGCTGGGTTGCGCCTACCAGCCTTTACGTCGATGTCGGTGCCGAGTTGCTTCGCGGCAGCCGTTACCCGGCGGCCGGAGCTGACAATTCGGGCTTCGGTGCGCACAGCCTGTTCGTCAATGTTGGTGGTGATGTTGGCAGCAACTCAAGCTGGCTTGCCGGAGTATCCCAGCTTCGTTCCACGAGCATTGACCGCGAATCCGGCGATGAGGATGAACCGCTGATATTCAACGGCGATACGGATACGACTATCGCGCATTTCGTCTGGAAGTGGGCGCCGAACGGCAACTGGAAACAGCGTAACCTCGTTATCCAGGGCGAAGCTGTCTGGCGCGACGAAAGCGGTGACTACACGGTTCCCGGGGACGGGCCGCTGGCCTACGACGCCGAGCAACAAGGCTGGTATCTGCAGGCGGTCTATCAACCTTTTCCGCGCTGGCGTTTCGGTGCGCGGCTGGACGGACTCGCAATGGATCCGGTCGCGGCCGATTTTGACGACAGTTCGCTTGCCGCGCCGAGCGATGACCCGCGACGCTACAGCCTGATGACCGACTGGTCGAACAGCGAGTTCAGCCGGCTGCGCCTGCAATACACGCGCGACGAGGCCGGACCGGGCGACGACAGCCAGTGGGGGCTGCAATACATACTCAGCATCGGCGCCCATGGCGGTCACAGCTTCTAGGCACAGGTAAGCGATGATGAACATAAAAACAATTGCGCTGCTCAGTGTGTTGTTGCCGGCCGCGGCACAGGCAAATATCAGCATCTTCGCCTGCGAACCGGAGTGGGCGGCCCTGGCGAGCGAAATTGGCGGACAGCAGGTTACGACCTACAGCGCGACCACAGCGTTGCAGGATCCGCACTACATCCAGGCGCGCCCCAGCCTGATCGCGAGGTTGCGCCAGGCGGACCTGGTTGTTTGCAGCGGCGCAGATCTCGAGATTGGCTGGCTGCCGGTGTTGCTGCAGAAGGCAAACAATCCAGCAGTAATGCCGGGTTCCGCCGGTTATCTTGAGGCCAGTGGTGTGGTCGAGCGCTTCGACGTCAGCGCGAATGTCGACCGGGCGAGCGGCGACATTCATCCGCTGGGCAATCCGCATGTGCAGACCAATCCGCACAACATTGCGGCAATTGCCAGCGTACTTGCCGAGCGCATGCAACAGCTTGATGTCGAAAACGCGGCGACTTACGCAGCCGGTCTTGCCGATTTTCAATTGCGCTGGCGTGCGGCGATCGAGCGATGGGAGGCGGCAGCAACCGGTCTCAGCGGCAAGCGAGTCGTTACGCACCACAAGTCCTGGGTCTACCTGGAGCGTTGGCTGGGCCTGGTCGAAGTCGCCAATCTTGAGGAAGTACCCGGCTTGCCACCCACCGCGGGCCACCTGGGCAGGCTGGTGGCGCAATTCGAGAATGGCGGGGCGGATGTAATCGTTCGCGCACCGTACCAGGATAATCGCGCCTCAGAGTGGTTGTCGGACCGCACCGGAATTCCTGCGGTGGTATTGCCGCTGACTGTGGGCGGGACAGACGAGGCAACTGATCTGTTCCGCCTGTTCGATGACATCATTGCACGATTACTTGGAGCAACATCGTGACTTCGGAACTGCTGGACTGGACCATCATTGGCCCTGCGTTTGCCGCCGGGCTTATTGTACTCAGCACACACGTGCCGTTGGGCCATGAAGTATTGAAGCGTGGCATCATTTTTATCGACCTGGCGATCGCACAGATCGCCGGGCTTGGCGTCATCGCGGCGCACGGCCTGAACTGGGAGCAGGATGGCATTGAGGTGCAGATTGCGGCCGTGAGTGCGGCTCTGCTTGCGGCGATCGGCCTGCACTGGACCGAAAAACGCTGGGGTAGCAAACAGGAAGCGTTGATTGGCATACTTTTCATTCTTGCAGCGACGGGTGGCATCCTGTTGCTTGCCGGCAATCCGCATGGCAGCGAGCATCTGAAGGAATTACTGGTCGGACAGATCCTCTGGTCAACCTGGTCGTCGCTGTTGCCGATCGCAGCCTTATACGTTGGGCTGTTGATACTCTGGTTTACGACCCGGGACCGATTCGGCCCGCTGGCTTTCTACGTCATTTTTGCCATTGCGGTAACGGCGTCAGTGCAGATTGTCGGTATCTACCTGGTTTTTGCGAGCCTGATCATTCCGGCGCTGGCGACAGAGCATCTGCAGCGTGGACGTCGCCTGACCATCGGCTATGCGATCGGCGCGGTTTCCTATCTTATTGGCATCACCCTGTCGGCGGTACTCGATTTCCCGACTGGCGCGATAATCGTGTGGAGCATGGCGCTGGTTGCATTGGCCGCCGGTTTCCTGATACCGGCAAGCGCCGCGTCGACGACCGATCAAAATTGACCTAGATTGGCACCTCGGTCTCGAGCGTGAACATTTCGCCAAGGATCCGGCGCCACTCATCATAACGATCGGCAACCCAGCCTTCGAGTTCGGCGACGCGAGCCTCGATTGCGCTGATTGTTGGCGCCATTTCATTTTCGAATCCGATGGCCCACTTCTCCTGTTCCTGGGCAGCTTGCCGATCCCACTTGTAGGTTTCGTAGTGGCCGGAAATGGCCTCGAAACTGCCGCGCGGAGCGCTGTTCTTTGCATTCCTGATGCGCTCGGCCTCCTGCGCCTGGTAGTAGGCATACTTCTGCCGATATTCGCGCCACACCTTGTAGACTTCATCTATGTCTGTGCTTAGTTCACGAAATTTCGCATCAATGGCATCGGTAAACACATATTCGACGCCGCGAATACGTTCGATGCGTTCCAGCATCGGGTCACTTCTGGCGGGCAAACGGCGAATGCGATACCTGCCATCGCCGCTGTCTTCGAGATATTCGTCAAATGCGGCGGGCACCAGTTGCAGCGCGTAGCGTAACGAGGAAATCTCAATAATATTGTTGAGTGCCTTTGCGTCGCGATTGGCGCGAGCCGTGAGCAAGCTGGCAGCGAAATCGGCAAACAGGCTTTGCTGCGGACCGCGAAAGGTATCATCGACCCAGACCTCGCCACTGGCATCGACTGCGCGCAGCCGCAACTGCAGGGTTTCACCGTCCGAAGCGAGGATCGTGCCGGAGACCAGTAATTCCGCGGCTGCATCGACTTGCGGAATCACCCGCACCGCGCCCCATGCCGGTGCACTGACCAGCAAGTCCCGCAATACGAAAGGCAAATACAGGGCCTCTATCCTGCGTACGCGCGGGAACACCTGCAGGTCGCGGTGCAGAGACCGGTCTTCAGGGATACCAGGGTCAAAAAGTGCGATCGAGACATTCAAATGTTGCGGATCGCGCTCCATAGCGGCTGACACGGATTGCCAGCCGAGCGATAACGCAGCCATACAAAGCAGTGCTGCTCTCAAGGCCGTATTTCGCCAGTGCTGCACACCCGTTTCATGCTCAGGGTTTCGATGCAGTTGAACTCTGATTCCGGGCGGTCAAACTTCACGTAGTAGCGATTAAGCGTGAAGGGTGTGCTGCTGGAGCCGGAAGAAACCGTTGTCGCGACATGCAGGTTCTGGCTGTCCGGGGAGATCGTGAAGCGGTGGCTGATTAACAGCCCGTCCGGCAAGATCAGGTGTGATTCAAGGCGTGCGCCATTCCAGCTGCAGACCTCGGTGCCATAGTCGCTCTGCGTACGTTTGGCAAATCCATCGTGAAATTCGCACAGCAATGTGAAGTCATCCTTGCGCGCAATGCTGATCTCGTAATCGGATTGTTCGATGGTCAGGACGTCGGTGCGCGTTATCAGTTCAGCAAGTTGGGCGAGTGCGACGATCTTGGAAAGATCCGGCGTCGGCGCGGGTGAATTGGACGGAAATCCGGTGTCTGGTGCCGGCCGGCTGACACGGCGCAGGACGTTGTTGAGAGTTGCCTGGGCATCGTCGCCGCGTGAATAATCGCGCTCCCAGGAACCACTCAGATTGACCGGCATGGCGCCGGAGAAATTACGCCCGCTGCTGTCGACAGTTTGCTGGCTCGAGCAACCGCCAAACAGCAGGCAAAGCACCACCGCAACTATTGCAATTTGCCTGATCACGCCGTGTCGACGACCTGCTGGCCGGCAGCCTGGGCCGGCGTCCAGCCGCTACGCAGATGCAAATCCCGCTGCGGAAAAGGAATTTCGATTCCGTATTTACGCAGTTTCGTCTCCAGTGCCCAGAGGTATGCCGACTTGGTCCGGGTCGGCCGCCTTGCCCCCTGGCGATTAACCCAGACCAGCAGCAAAAAATTAAGGCTGCTGTCACCAAACTCAACCAGCCAGACATCAGGTTCCCGCCCCTTCATATTGGTCAACGTATAGGAAACCTCGGCTGCAGCCTCAAGGGCGGCTTTCTTGACCAGTTCCTTGTCACTGCCGTAAGCGACCCCGAACGGCACTCGCACGCGCAGCACGCGTTCGGCCAAGGTCCAGTTGGTAAGTCGCGCCGAAACGAACTCCGAGTTCGGCACTACGATATCAATGTTGTCGTTGGTATTGATCAGTGTACTGCGCACGTTGATTGATTTGACCGTGCCAGTCAGGCCGGTGTCGAGCTCGATGTAATCGCCGACGCGCAACGAGTGTTCGAACAGGATGATCAGCCCGGACACGAAATTGTTCACGATGGATTGCAGGCCGAAACCAATGCCGACGCTGAGCGCGCCAGCAACGAGTGCGAGATTGCCAAAGTCGATACCGATAGACGATAAGGCAATAAATACCGCCAGAATGACGATCACGTAATGCGACAACCGACCGACGGTGTAGAGCGATGCCTGCGTGCCGCTCGACTCGCCTTCGCCGAAACGGCGAATAATGTTGCGAATGCCGCGCGACAGCAACATTGCGGCCACCAGGATCAGCATGACACGCAATATATCGCCGCCGGTAACCGGCGCTTCGCCAATGGAAAACAAGGTAACGTCGGCGAGGCTGGTGATACGCAGATAGGCCGTCTTCAGGCTGCGCTGCGCGCTGGCGAGTGCAGAGCCGAGAATGCCGGTTTGCTTTCTTGCCGCGAGCTCAACTACGGACGTCAGCAATCCAAGGTCGGCAACGGCTGTGCGCAGTTCCGCAGTGTGCGTGAGCGTTTCCTGGGCCGTGCCGAGGCGCTGGTCCAGCAGACGGCGGGAGGCCCTGCTGATGTCGTCCCGGCTGGCGCGCTGCACCGCGAGCAATTCCTCTTCGGTTTCCCGCCGCCAGGCAGCGGTGCGCCTGTCGATGTCGCGCAGAAATTCGGACCAGGCGAGCATCTGATTGGTGAGCACGCTGGTGCCCGGCGCGTCGCCCAACAGCAGCTGGGCCCAGCGCAAATGCGCCTCCGACTGCAGCAGCACGGTATCGGCAATGGCCGCTTCCACTTCCGCATCAAGCAGCCGCAGTTGCAACAAACGCTGCTGCGATCGTCCATCAGGAGTTTCCTGTTCAAGGCCGCTCGCAGCGAGTTGTGCCGCACGAAGTTCTTCAGCGGCAGCGGCAGCATTCTCGGTGGCCATCTCGACGCGCTTCGCGAGTGCGTCCAGCTCGGCCTCATCGATTGTCGCGTCAAGCCGCGTCTTTGCCAGTTCAAGCTGTTCGGCGGTCGCGCGAGCGTAGGCATCAGCTCGATCCAGGCGCTGTTGCAGCAGTTGCACCCGGCGTGCCGAGATGGCTTGAGCTGATCGGGCCTGCATCAGGCGTAACGCGGCCAGTACTCGTTCATCGCCGGCTGCCGCGCCGACATAGTCGTCAAACAGGGTGTCCCTGCGCCTGCTGGCACCCGCGAAAATCCGGGATTCTCGCTCGACCTCGAGACGTTCCTCCGCGGTATTTTCCGCTGCCGCGCGGGCGATCGCTGCAAGCCGCAGCAGCTCGTCGATCGAGTACTCGAAGGGTGCCGGGTCCAGTGTCAGCGGTTCGAGCGCCGGGTCGTCCAGCAGCAGCAGGTACGCAGCGATATTGTCGCGAATGGCGACGACCAGGTTCTGCGCGACCACTTCATTCTGCGGCGCGAGATTCGCAATTCCGGCGTCGAGTTCGGTCAGAAATCCGGTAACGCGTGGTTCGACTTCAACGCGGCTGCCTTCAAAAAACGACCACCAGTTTGTTTGCAACGCCTCCAGGTTTGGTACCTCGGGCGGCGGCGGCAATTCGATCTCCTGGGCGAAGACCTGCCCGCAATACATCAGCCATATCAGGCTCGCGGCGGCAATCGTTCTTGTTGCGGAGATCGGCATGCGCATGACTCGCTCATGCTACGAGAAAAACGCCAAATATGCATTTCAATCGGGAAGCGGGCGCGTCTGTTGTGCGCCGCTGTCCGGTATGCAAGCAACCGATCCGTGCTATCCGGCGCGCCTCTGCCGGCGCGGTTTCTGCTGCGGTCCGGCCCGACGACTGCGCGGCTTCTTGTTTTGATTCCCGGCAGAACGATTACCGCGGCCCTGGGAAAGCGGCTCGGCTGGAATACGATGATCGGGTTCGTAGCCCGGAATTATTTTTTTCTCGATTGTGCCGCCCAGCAGCTTCTCGATGTCGGCGAGCAGGTGTTTCTCGTCGACGCATACCAGTGACACCGCGTGCCCGGCCTGGCCGGCGCGCGCAGTGCGGCCAATGCGATGTACGTAGTCTTCCGGTACGAACGGTAGCTCATAGTTTACGACGTGTGGCAGCTTGTCGATGTCGAGCCCGCGTGCGGCAATATCGGTTGCCACCAGGACACGTACCTTGTTTGACTTGAAGTCGGCCAGGGCACGAGTGCGCGCACCCTGCGACTTGTTGCCGTGTATGGCCGCCGATTCAATGCCGTCGCCGTTCAATTGCTCTGCGAGCCGGTTGGCACCGTGCTTGGTGCGTGTAAACACCAGTACCTGGCGCCAGTTTTCCCTGCCGATGCGCTCCGCAAGCAGTTGCCGCTTGCGACGCTTGTCGACCGGATGCACGACCTGTTTGATCAGGTCGGCGGGTTTGTTGCGCTGTGCGGCCTCGATTTCGATCGGCGCATGCAGAAGATCATTGGCCAGCCGCCGGATGTCGTCCGAAAAAGTCGCAGAAAACAACAGGTTCTGGCGCTTGTCCGGCAGCGCCTTGAGGACCTTGCGGATATCGCGAATAAAGCCCATGTCAAGCATGCGATCGGCTTCGTCAAGAACCAGGAACTCTACTTTGGAGAGATCAATGGTCTTCTGTTGCATGTGATCCAGCAGTCGGCCCGGCGTAGCAACGACGATGTCGACACCCTTGCGCAGCTTGTCTATCTGCGTATTGATGCTGACACCGCCAAAGACCACGGCAGTCCGGAATGGCAGATAAGCGCCGTAGTCACGCACGCTTTCGGCAACCTGCGCCGCCAGCTCGCGGGTCGGCGTCAGCACCAGGGCACGGATGCTGCGCCGATTTTCGGATGATTGCTGCAGTCGCTGCAGCATGGGCAGGGTAAAGCCGGCCGTTTTGCCGGTACCAGTCTGGGCGCCGGCCAGCACGTCGCAGCCTTTGAGAATAAGAGGTATGGCTTGCTGCTGGATCGGGGTTGCCGTCTGGTAACCCTTTTCGTCGACCGCACGCAGCAATTCGGCCGTAAGGCCGAGTTGATTGAATAACATTGTATTTTTTGCTCCAGGCGCCTGACTCGAGAGCGGTTGTAAACCACGCAGGATTCGGTCCAGGCTGGTGTTTCAGGTGGCTCCGCGGTCCGCAATAGCGCGGCTCGGAGTGGTTGGCGCAGACCGAAGTGCACCAAGACGCGGCGGACTATAACAGCTCGCACGGGAAATGAAAGGGCCTGGCGCAAGAATGGCGATACTGTTTACTAAAGGTATACTGCGCTGGCCGCAGAGAATCAGTCCAATACATAACAACCGAGGACCCCGTGAGACCGGAAACCATCGCAATTGCCGCAATTTTCATTGCGTTCGCGCTGGCGGAATTCTTGCGCACCAATCTCTTTCATAAAGCGCGGCAGCGACGCAAAGATGGTGTCGTTGAACTCGTCAGCACGGCGACACTGGTTCTGTTAACGCAGCCATTGGTGTTGCTCGCTGCCGGATTGCTGGCCAGCTTCATCGCGCCGGGTGCACGCGACAGCCTCAGCGGAATTCCGCTACTCGCCCAGGTTACTCTGTTTCTCGTTTTTGATGACATGATGCAGTACTGGTGGCACCGCATGACACATATGGTGAAGTGGCTGTATGAACTGCATCGGCCGCATCATGATGCGGAGTACATGAGCATCCGTATCGTGTACCGCAACAACATTTTTTATTACCTGTTGATGCCCGCAATCTGGTTCTCCGGTGTGCTGATTTATCTTGGTCTCGGGCAGGTGTATGCCGTGTACATCGTGGTCAAGCTGCTGGTGATCTGTGGCGCGCACTCTGACGTACGCTGGGATAAGCCCCTGTACGAAATCAAATGGCTGGCGCCGGTAATGTGGCTGATTGAGCGGACCATATCCACACCGTCGACGCACTGGGCACATCATGGCAAGCACAAGGACGATGGTGTGACCAACTACAAGGGCAATTTCGGCAACCTGATGTTTTTCTGGGACGTATTGTTCGGTACTGCGAAAATCACGCGTCGCTATCCGGAGCGGATAGGCGTCGAGAATCTTCCGCCGGTCAGCGCACAGCACCAGCTGCTGTGGCCGCTGGTTCGCGATCGATAAGCTTAAATGTTCGAGTTTCTCGCGGGTTTTTACGCCAAGAGCGCATCGGTCGACCCGCGTGACCCGTCCGACCCGGCCGTGCAACAGGAATTTCGGCGGCGGCGATGGTCGGCATTTTTGGCCATTACTTGCGGCTATGGTTTTTACTATGTTTGCCGCCTCAGCTTCAGCGTCGCCAAGAAATCCATGGCGGATGCGGGCGTGTTCGATGCCGCCGAGCTGGGAATGATCGGTTCGGCGGTATTTTTTGCCTATGCGTTCGGCAAACTTGCCAACGGCGTCCTCGCCGATCGGGTCAACACGCGCAAGTTCATGGCTACCGGCCTTTTTGTCTCCGCCATCATTAACCTGGTTCTCGGGTTTTCAACTGCATTCTACGTTTTCCTCGTGTTGTGGGCAGCCAATGGCTGGTTTCAGTCCTTCGGTGCTCCATGCAGTGTGGTCACCATTACGCATTGGTACGACGGCAGGCAACGTGGCACGTTTTATGGCATCTGGGCAAGCAGTCACAATATCGGCGAAGCGATCACATTCGTAGGTACCGCAGTGATCGTGAGCATGTTTGGCTGGATGTGGGGATTTCGGGTCGCCGGTGCACTGTGTGTCGTCGCAAGTCTTTTCATATGGCGATTCCTCTACGAGCGGCCGGAAGCGTATGGCCTGCCCAGCGCAATTCGTGAGCCGGATGCGACCAGCCACCACAGCGTCGGCGAGAAGCAGTGGGCGGTTTTCAAAAACCCTGCCGTATGGATACTCGGCCTCGCCAGCGCGAGTTTTTACGTGACACGCTACGCCATAAACAGTTGGGGCGTATTTTTCCTCGAGGCTGAAAAAGGCTACAGCACGATCACCGCGGGGCAGATCGTTGCTGCCAATGCAGTCGCGGGAATTTTCGCAACGTTTTTTTCGGGTCTGCTGTCGGACCGGTTTTTCGGCGGCCGGCGCAACTGGCCCGCTTTGATCTTCGGCATTGTCTTTGCGATCGGCACGGCATGGTTTGTGCTTGGACCAGCCAACCTGTACGCCGATTTCACGGCGATGATCATGTTCGGCCTTGGTGTCGGTGCGCTGATGGTATATCTCGGTGGCCTCATGGCGGTCGACATTTGCTCGAAGGACGCCTCCGGTACAGCACTCGGTGCCATCGGTGTATTGAGCTACATCGGCGCAGGCGTGCAGGACATCATTAGTGGCCAATTCATCAATGACGCCGCGATTATTGTCGATGGCAAGACGGTCTATAACTTCGATGCCGCCGGCATGATGTGGATCGGGGCTACGATTGTGTCGCTGATCCTTGCCACCCTGGTGTGGAACGCAAAGTCGCCGGACTGATCAATGGCCGCAACGATTCTGCTTTTCGATCTCGGCGGTGTATTGGTGGATCTCGGCGATCCGGTGGGCGAAATGGATCTGCCACTGAGCCCCGATCAGTTCTGGAAACAATGGCTGTCGTCGCCCCTGGTGCACGAGTTCGAGACCGGGAAACTGGGTGCCGAGGATTTCATTGCCCGTTTCGGCCCAGGCGTCGGGGTCGCCGATGCAGCAGACTTCGGGCGGCGGCTGCGGCGCTGGCGCCTGCCGATGTTTGCCGGCGTGGAGCCGTACCTGCGCTCACTGGTGTCGCGGCATGATATTGCCCTGTTGTCGAACACCAATGAGATCCACTGGCGGCATGTGCTGTCGCAAACCGACATATTTTCGAGCTTTGCGCATTTATTCCTGTCGTACGAGACGGGTAACGCCAAGCCTGAGCAAGCAGCGTTTCTCGATGTTGTGCAGCATTTCGACTGCGCGCCACAGGACATCGTGTTTCTGGACGACAACTCGAACAATGTTGCGGCGGCTATGGCCAATGGCCTGCGCGCCAGGCAGGTGCGTGGATTTGATGAGCTAAAGCAGGCGCTTACCGGCTTCGGTATCTAGTTCGGTGCCAGTGTGGCGAGCCGCTCTGCCAGCCAGCGGCAGCGATTGATGGCGATGAAACTGCTGCGGAAGTGTTCGGCCGCGGCCCGATCGCCGCGCCGCTGCGCAGCAATTGTCAGGTAGGCCAGCATTTCGGCATCGCTGGCGCTGCCGTCATTGCTACGCCATGCATCCGCCAGCAGCGCGCCGCCCTCATCGTGGCGCCCGCGCATTACCAGTGCGGCGCCTTTCAGGGCGCGCAGGCCGGCTGCTTGTGGCGCATCGGCGAGCGCTTTCTGCAGCGCGAGGTCCAGCACCAGCCAGGACGGTTCATCGGCATCGAGCTCGATCTGTGCCTGCGTTTGCAGCCATGCGCGGCGAGGCGCGGCCTGCAGATTCCCATCATTCAGGTGCTCGCGCACATACGCGCGCGCCGCGTCGGTCTGGCGATGCGCCGCGAGCGCCGCAGCATGCGCCAGCTGCAAGGCGAGGTTGCCAGGGAAGCGTTGCAGGCACTGCGTGCTGAGTTCAAGCGCACGCAATGTGTCGCCCGAGTTCCGCAGCTCCTGCATTTGTCGCAGCTCGAAACTTAGCAGGCGCAACTGAATGGATTGCTCCGACATGAACGGACTTGAAAGAATGCCAAGGCCATCGCTGACCCCACCATCGGTCCGGAACGGCAGCAAGTTAAATCCGGCGCCGAGCAAAATAGCGATCGCCAGGCTCTGCACGGCGACCTGACGCGCGCCAAGGGCGTCGCCGAAAACAGTGTCCGGGCCGAATGTCGCAAGCAAAAAGGCCAGCAGCAGTAATTCAGCGCCTGGTCCGGCCGCATAAATCAGCGCACTTTTTAGTCGCAGCCGGCTTGCGTCGGGCGGCGCCGGCACAACGTAACCCTCGAGTGGCAACAGCTTGATGCGCAATTGCGTCGCGCCGCTTTGCCAGCGCCACAATTCCTGGCCGAAACCGATGACAATCTCGCGGACTTGCCAGCCGAGCAGTCGCGCCGCCAGCGCGTGGCCCAGTTCGTGCAGCACCAGCAGTGGAGCCCAGAACAGGATGATGAACGCCAGGCTGAGGCGTGGTGCGGAGAACTCCTCGAACACCGCGATGAGAATCATCAGCGCAAACAGGGTGCCAGCGATCGCGGCAATGCGAGACTCCGAAATCGTGAGTGGGCGCCGTCCAGCGGGAATTTTCAGGTCGGTGAACATAATCTGATTGTGCCCCAGGCGCTGGTACAAGCGCAGCCCTGCAGCCATTTTCTGCTAGTCTTTAAGCACACACGCAGGAGTAAATGATGGACGCAGTATGGATAAAGGTGTTCGTTCTGACCTTGAGCGAATGCGTCGCTCCCGCCGGGAAAACCGTTTGCCAGGAGCAGCAACTCGAAATGCAATTTCTCGCACAGGCGGAATGTGAGGCGGCACTGCAGCAGTTGCTCGAACTCAAGGACCAGTCGGCCAGCACCATAGTGAATCGTGACAAGTCGGGCTGCACGCCGTCGGCGCGCCAGGCGGACGGGTTTCCGAGTGCCGACGCGGTGAAGGCGGCGAGCGATGCCGCGCGCTGGCATGAGCCAAATACGACAACCGCAGACACTGCACCAGTGTTGCCGCACGCAGAACGACTCGCAAACCTGAGCACCTGCGAGGAGTCTCTGGGAATTGCTCCCTGCAAGCTCGGCGACATCATCGTCGAGGCAGCGAGCAGCGGCAAACAGGTGGAAGTCTGGCGCCGAAGTAACTAAGCAGGCCTGGCAGCAACTAGAGAACGAAAGGTATGACGGCTTTGCGCTCGCTTGGGTAGCCGGCAAATTCAGTTTGATACCAGCGGTGATTCGCGATTGCCCGTGGCAGCAGGTTGGCGATCGAAAACACGGCGAAGGCGAGCCCGGCGGTGGACCAGGTGAGTACGGCCCAGCCGATCCACTCAAGCATTTCGCCGAGGTAGTTCGGACACGAAACCAGCCGGTACAGGCCCCCTTGCGGAATCCGGTAACCGGATTCGCCGTCGCCGCGCAGCTGTAACAGCATTCGATCGGCGTGCCGGTTGATCATCCAGCCCGCAAGGAACAACGCCAGACCGAACAGAAACGCCGGGCTCGCCAGCCAGGATTCCGCATAGTTGCCGAAATGCGAGATCCAGCGTGCATTGATATAGGCATTGATGCTGTTGAAACCGAGCGCCATGCAAACGATTGCCCAGGGCATGCGGTTGGTGGTGTGCCTGAGCCGGAACGGGTAGATAAACGTTCGGTACACATAATGAAACTGCCACAAGCACAAAAAGCACAACGGTACAATCTGCACGGCATTGTCACCTGCGAGGTACACCTTGAGGAAAAGCAGGACCGCAGGACTTTCCATGACGATCCAGCCGAACTTCGCAGGGATCGTAGGCCCCCAGCCGCTACGAACGTGCCGGCCATAGGGAGCGGTGACAAAAAACAGCGCGATGCATGTCAGGCCGGCTGCGACCAGCACTGTAACGACAAGGAGTGTGTGCAATTCCAGTTCGGTCATATACTGTTGCTCGTCGACGCAGGCATAGAAGTCTAGTACGTTTGGCGCGAGGCTTCAGATGAAACGAATCGCGATTTTTGCCGATGGCACCTGGAATTCACCACAGGACGGTGAATCCACGAACGTCCTGCACATGGCGCGTGCCGTGATGCCGGACGTGTCCGGCGTTAAGCAAGTCGCGTTCTATGACTGGGGCGTTGGTACGGATCGCAGGAAACTCTCCGGCGGCCTGACCGGCGCCGGCATCGACAAGAACATCATGGATTGCTATCGCTTCCTGGTGCATAACTACGCTGTGGGCGACCAGCTGTTCTTTTTCGGTTTCAGTCGCGGTGCCTACACGGTGCGGTCGCTGGCAGGATTGATCAGGAATTGTGGCCTGTTGCGACGCGAGCACGCACGCAGAATCCCCGAGGCGTTCCGCTTGTATCGCCAGCGAACCCGCGCCAGCGGCCCGAACGAGCCGCTACCGACAAAGTTTCGACGCGATTTTGCGGTCGCCGACATCACGCCCATCGAGTTTGTCGGTGTCTGGGACACGGTCGGTGCGCTCGGCATTCCGGTACCGTTTTGGGGCACCCTGAATGAACGGGAATTTCTTTTTCACGATACCGAGCCAAGCAAGATCGTGCAGCATGCGCGACACGCGCTGGCCATAGACGAGAATCGGCAGGACTTTGCGCCGGTGCTCTGGAGTGAAAAACCCAGCGTCGATATTCTGCAGGTCTGGTTTGCCGGTGTGCACAGTGATATTGGCGGCGGCTATCGCGAAACCGGCCTCAGCAACTGCGCCAGCCAATGGATGCTTACCGAGGCGAATAAATTCGGACTGCAATTCGAAGCGCACTTCCTGCAAGCGGTGACGCCGGATCCGGCGGGCAAGCTGCACAATTCACGCAAGGGCATTTACCTTGCACGCGAGGAACTGGTGCGTAACGTGCGCGGTCCGATTCATCGCAGCGTCAAACTGCGCTGGGATCTGGACGCGCACAACTATCGCAAAAAAAGCAAAGCTCTCAGTCGCTTGCTCGACTCTGTCGGCGGCGACTGGAGCAAAATCGACATCGTCGAATAAACAAAGGCCAAAAGATGAAAGCAATCATGGGATTCAGTTTCTTCCTGCTGTTTCTGGCAGGCATTGCGCTGGTCTTGCTGCAGGGTCGGGAAATGGCGCGACAGAATTTGCCGGGCGCAGCATCAGGCATCACCGGGAAAGAATGGCGACCCGCGATGCTGGGCGTGAATCCGGTGCCGGCGGACAGCGGTATGCAGGTGCTTTTTGCCGTGGATGGCAGCATCAAGGGCCACGGTGGCTGTAACGGCTTTTTCGGTACCCTGGAAAAAACTGCTGATGGCGTCACCGTCGGGCCGCTTGGCGCAACGCGCATGGCCTGCCCGGAAGTAATCATGAACCGGGAAGACGCATTCATGCAGGCTCTGCAGTCAACACGCCAATTTGCGCTCGGCGAGCAGCGGCTGCAATTGCTGGACGCCGACCATCGCCTGCTTGCGGAACTGGTGTCGGCCAATTAGGCCGCGAATGCGGCATCGATGACGTCTGCAATGCGCTCAGAGCTTTGTGCCGGTGCCATGATATGCACGCCGGCAACCCCGGACATGTTTCGATAGGTATTGATGAGCTCGACGCAGATACGGTGACCTTCGGCGGCCTCGTCGTCCGCAGCCTGCAATCGCTGCATGACGGCGTCGGGAATCGATACGCCGAACAGGTTTTCATGCATCCATTGCGCAGAACGCAGTGACGCAATCGGGCCGACTCCGATGATCAGCGCAACGCGTTCGAGCAGGCCATACTGCTCGAGACGTGCGACGTAGCGCGCCGTGACGGCGGGGTCGTAACAAAACTGTGTCTGGATAAACTGCATGCCAAGGTCCGCTCTGGCAGTCAGCTTGTCCGGTCGCCAGTCGGCCGGGGGGTCGAACGGTGCGTCGACGCCACCAACAATGAAGCTGGGGCGATACGATAACTTTCGGCCAGAGCCAATCTCGCCTTGCTCACTCATCCGCCTGGCCAGCGCCATGATGTCACTCGCCTGGAAATCAAACACACCTTTCGCCTCAGGCTCGTCACCGGCACCGGGGTTGTCACCTGTCAGCACCAATACATTCTCGATGCCGAATGCTGCCGCACCAATCAGGTCGGCCGAGATTGCAATCCGGTTTCGGTCACGACAGGTCATCTGCAGAATTGGTTCGATACCGTTTTGCTGCAGCAGCGCAGAGGCAGCCAGGCTCGACATGGTAACGCGCGCGCCGGCACCGTCTGTTACGTTAACGGCAACGACACGGTCTCGCAGGGGCTCGGCCTGGTGCAGCAACTCGTCCGCATTGGTTGTCAGTCTTGGCGTAATTTCGGCCGTGACAAAGAACTTGCCAGCCGCGATCGCTGCTTTGAGTTTTCCACCTGGGGACATTGCGGCGCCTGCGCTGCGAGTGAAAGCCAGCCGCGGAGCTTAGTGCATAGCCGATAGTGATGTCCAAGCGACTTTTGTCGATATTTCCGCTTGACGGCTCTAAACAGAATGTATATTCTGCTTCGCATGGTTAGAACCCGCACATTTGATCCGGCAACCGCCCTGACCCAGGCGGTCGAGCTGTTCTCGTCCAAGGGCTATTCCGAGACGTCGATGGAAGACATCGTCAAGGCCACTGGCGTAAGTCGATACGGCCTGTACGGGACCTTCGGCAACAAGCGCGAATTGTTCGAGCAGGCGCTGGAGCGCTACGCGGACAGTATGGGCAAGCAGTCGTTCCTGCGTTTGCTCGAGCCCGACGCTTCGCTGCAGCACATCCGCAACATTTTCGCCGAGCGCGTCAAGGACATGTGCTGTGTCGAAGAAAACAAGGGCTGCCTGTTTATTCACACGGCCATGGAACTGGCACCGCAGGACGAAGAACTGCGCGAGGTGTTACGCAAGTTTATGAAGCGCATGTCGAAGGCATTTGCCATCGGCCTTGAGTCCGCCAGGGCGAGAGGCGAGATCCGGCAGGATGTCGACGTTGCGGCAGCCGGCGAACTGTTGACCAGCACCATGTTCGGCCTGGCTGTGCTGGGACGAACCGGGTTTCAGCATGCCTCGCTGAGCCGCATCGTGGAAAACACGCTTCTTTCGCTTAGCGCAGCGCCTGGCAACTAGGTCATTTTTTTTATCGTAAACAGAACGAATGTTCTGATAAATACCAACCTGAGGAGTAGCTGAAATGAAGCACAAAAGCAGATATACGAGCAACATGCTGGCCGTGGTAACGACGCTGGCGCTGGCCGGTGTGGCGTCCGCCCGGCAGGACAACTGGACGGCAATTCAACCGGAAATCAATGCCTGCGTGGAGGCCGTCGGCCAACACGCCAACTACAGTGATGCAACGCGTGTGCGACATGCTGTCGTTGGCGTCAAAGAGCGTACGGTCGGATACAAGTTGACGATTGAAACAGCGATTTATACTGACAATGGCGATGTGCCGAGCCGTGAGTATGCTACGTCCTGCATCGTCAATGGAAATCACGCTCCGATGCAGTTTGCGATCATCGCAACGAACGATGGCGCCTGATCTATGCGGCAGGCATCGACAGGAGGAGACCGCTCAGGGCCTCCTCCTGCTACGATGCGCGCTGCATGGACATCACTTCGCTCAATGAGCTACGAATCGTTCTCGATACGGCCGGGCAGATTGCGATCGCAATTGCCCTGATGCTGATCATGTTCGGCATCGCCCTTGGGCTGCGCGTCGCCGACTTCACATGCCTGTTGCAACGTCGCGTGCAGTTCATTGCCGGCGTCCTCACACAGCTGGTCGGCTTGCCGCTGATTACCCTGGCACTCGTTAAACTGATTGCGCCACCGCCCGCGCTGGCACTGGGCATGTTCGTGGTTGCCTGCTGTCCGGGCGGTGCCGTGTCCAATCTCTTTACCTATCTTGCGCGCGGCGATACTGCGTACTCGGTGTCCCTGACTGCAGTTTCCAGCGCGCTTGCGGCGTTTCTGACGCCGGCCTCGATCCTGTTCTGGTCCGGGATCTATAGACCGACGTCAACGCTGCTGCAAACCATAGACTTCAATGCCGTGGCATTCCTGGCTCAGACGACGATGCTGCTGGCACTGCCGCTGGTTCTCGGCATGATCCTGGGTGCAAGGGCGCCCGACGTGGCGATGCGGGTGCGCCGCTCCATCACATTGGCAGGATCACTGGTTTTGGCTGGGGCGATTGTTTACGGCAGTATAAAATTCTTTGCCCTGTTGGCGCCGGCGTTGCCTTTGATCGGTATGCTGACGATCGCACACAATGCCGTCGCCTTCACCACGGGTGCCGTCGCAGGGTTGGCATTGCGTGCGAATCGGGCCACGCGCCGCGCTTTGACGTTCGAAATTGGTATCCAGAATTCGGGTTTGGCCATCGTCATCTTGCTGGCACAGTTCGACGGACTCGGCGGCGCCGCGGCAATAGCGGTGCTTTGGGGAATCTGGCACCTGGTTGCTGGTGGATTCCTGGTTATGTTGTTCTGCTACCTGGACCAAAGGCGGGTGAAATGTGGCTTATGACCTGAAAATTACCGGTGGCCTGGTCTACGACGGCAACGGCGGTGCTGGGATACGCGCCGATGTGGCCATCAAGGACGGTCTGATCGTGGCCCTCGGTGATTGCGGCGACATGGCCAAAGAGCGCATCGATGCCGACGGTGCGATTGTTACTCCGGGGTTCATTGACTTGCATACCCATTACGACGGCCAGGTCAGCTGGGATGAGGAGCTGCGGCCGTCGGTCAACTTTGGTGTGACCACCGCAATTCTCGGCAACTGCGGCGTTGGTTTCGCGCCGGTCCGCGCCGGAGATCGAGACCGGCTCATTCGCCTCATGGAAGGTGTCGAGGATATCCCCGGGACCGCGCTGCACGAGGGCATCCGCTGGCAGTGGGAATCTTTTCCACAGTACCTGGATGCCATCGACCGCATACCGCATACGATCGACTTTGGTGTCATGGCAGTGCACGACCCCATTCGTGTATATGTGATGGGCGATCGTGCCGGACACGATCACAAAGCGACCGCCGATGACATCGCCGCGATGCAGCGGCTGCTGGCGGAAGCAATGGATGCCGGCGCTGCCGGGTTTTCGACCGGGCGTACCGACGTGCATCGAACCGCGGACGGCGAGTGGACACCTTCGTCGGAAGCCAGCCGTGACGAACTGGTCGGCCTGGCAAAGGTCCTCTGCGGGCGCCGGTCCGGAGTGCTGCAACTGGTCAACGATTTCAACCTGGAACGGCCGGGTGACCAGTTTGCCGAGGAATTTGCACTGATCGAAAGTTTTGCGCGGGCGGCAGGCCGGCCGTGTTCCATGTCGCTGATGCAGCGTGACTTTGCGCCGGATCAATGGCGGAAAATACTGGCCGAGACCGAGCGTCTGAATCGTGACGGCGTCGACTTTCGTGTGCAGGTGGCACCGCGCGCGATCGGCGTCATCAATGGCCTGCAATGCACGTTTCATCCGCTGCTCGCGCAGCCAGCATACCAGGCAATAGCGGGGCGACCTTTGGCGGAGCGTATCGCCATCATGCGAGACCCCGATTTCCGCCGACGCTGCCTCGCGGATCGGCCTGTTACGCTTGCCGGCGCTGGTTCATCAGTACCGCCGATTGTCGATCGCATCATCGGCGACATCGAAACTATCGCGTTCAAGCTGTTTCGGCTTGGTGAGAATCCGGATTACGAACAAACTGCTGAGCAATCGCTGGCGGCCGAGGCGCGCCGTGATGGCGTATCGGTCATGGAAAAGCTCTATGACGTGTGCCTCGAAGATGATGGCCGTGAACTGATCTATTTCCCGATCTACAACTACACGGAATTTAACTACAACAATGTGCATTGCATGCTCACACACCCAAACGCACTGCTCGGCCTTTCGGATGGCGGAGCGCATGTGGGCACCATTTGTGATGCGAGTTTTCCCGCCTATTTCTTGTCGCACTGGACCCGTGATCGGGACACGGGCCGCATTGAACTCGCGCGCGCGGTACAAATGTTGAGCGCCGATGCGGCAGATTATCTAGGCTTGAGCGATCGCGGCAGGATAGCCATCGGCCAGCGAGCCGACCTCAATGTCATCAACTATGCAGCCTTGTCGCTGCAACGACCGCGTATAGTGCGCGATTTGCCAGCCGGCGGGCAGCGTCTGCTGCAGGCGGCAACCGGGTTCCGGGCAACGCTGGTCGCCGGTCAGCGAGTCATCAACAACGACGCAGTAACTGAGGCCCGGCCGGGCCGACTGCTGCGATTCAACTGACTCACTTGCTGTCAGAAGTCCGCTGGCGTAAACATTCGTTTTGTTGCCGGGTCCGCCAGCCGCTCCGCAAGTCGTCGAATCCGGCCCGAAAGCTCAGCGCGCGTCTCGCGTAACGATTCTATCTCGGTGCCAAGGCGTAACAACCTGACAATCGCGACCATTGAGTTGACCAGCCCGACCTCGGTTTCAATGAGTCGTACCGAAATGAAAAAACTCAGGGTCAGGGCGGCGATCGCGAGCAGCGACAACTGCCAGCCGAAGTTAATGCCGATGACAATTGCGATGACAATATAGAACAGCGGCAACAGCAGCGTGGTCGAAATGACTTTCAGGGTGGCGACGTCATCCGTCTCATAGCTGAATCGTTCGCCGACCAGGGCCGCGACCCAACCGACCGGCAGGTGCAGCAGGGCGCCGGGGACGGCCAGCGGCAAGAATATCAGTAAGGTGACCAGCCGCAGCAATAGTTTGCGGAACGCCTGGCCCAGGGTCATCGGACTGCGCAGCTGGTGGTCCTTGATGCCGAGCATATCGAGCCGTGCCTGGTAATTTTCGACGTCCTGTCGGCATTGCTGCATTTCCGGGTCATTGCTCGCGAAGGTATAGCGCTCCACAAAGCGCCGGCTCAGCTCGATATACTGGCCTGGCGTCAGTTTCACCGAGTCCGGCTTGTAAAGACGGCGTGCAGTCTGAATGAATCGCATCGTGGTCCAGTCCGGTGCGTTCAGTGTGACAGCCTGCAAGGCCTGTGTGAGCAATTCGGTCAGGCTTCGGACAGCCTCTTGTGCGTCATCGCGATAGCGTTCGAGCCAATATTCATCGATCAGTATCGGCTCGCCGAATTCAATCAGCACCTGGCTGCGGAAGCGGTGGCGGTGAATATAATTCAGTCCGCAGGGAAGGATGCACACAGAGGCAATGCCGCGGGCTGCCACCGACAGGGCGATACGCGCCGTGCCAGTCTTCAGCCTGACCAGTTGTGACTCGGCATGGCTGATGCCTTCCGGAAAAATGCCAACACAGCCGCCTGATTCAATGACCTCGTAGAGGCGCTCGAATGCCGGCTGGTTATCCACAGAATCATCTTGTTCTTCGCGCCGATAGACCGGAATCGCGCCGGACGTATCGAGTAACAAGCCCAGCAGGCGATACTTCCAGAGCTTTGCGTTCGCAAGAAAATGCAATGGTTGCCGGCCGCACTTCGCGGTCAGCAGCCATCCATCCATGAGCGCATTCGGGTGATTGCCGGCAAATATGACCGGTCCGTCAGCTGGTATGTGTTCTGCGCCAACGACATCAATGCGCCGGAAGAATGTATTCGCAATGACATGGATGAGGACGAGCATCAGGCGCTGCATGCGTTACGTTCTCCGTCAACAAAAAAGCCACCCGCCGGGCTAACGGCGGATGGCTCTACATGATTGTCCAGACGCGACCGCTTAAAAGCGCAAGACGAGCTGCGCGCTGAGCGTCCGGCCGGGACCATAGAACGCGTAGTTCGATTTGGCACCAAAGGTACTGCCCGCGAGTGGCGTATCACCGCCAAAACTCAGGATTTTTTCATCGGTCAGGTTCTTGGCGAGCAATGCGACCTGCCAGCTGCCGGACTCCGAACCGATGGCGGCACGCACGCTCAGCGTCGAGTACTTGTTCTGTACCAGCGCCGGATCATATGTCGCGGAGGCATCGTAGTCGTCCGTCATGAACAGGTCGAACATGCTGCTGAATACCAGGCCATTGCCGAACGGTCGTTGGTAGTTGACCGACACGTTGCCTTGTACGTCAGACACCATCTGGTTGGACTCGCCCGTGTAATCGCAACGCGGGATACCGTTTTGCACGCTGTCGGGCGGCCTGCCAAAGTAGCACTGGCCATTCGTGAAGTCGGTGAACTCAAAATCAGTAAAAGCGATACCACCGGTGATTGTGGTGTACTGGCTTACGGCCCAGCGCACATCGAATTCCAGGCCGTCAACCTCCGCCGCGGCAGCGTTGCCAACGTTGAAGCCGAGGCCGCCATCAAATATGGAAATCTGCAAATTGTCGAACTCGGTGAAAAACGCGGCGGCGTTCAACTCAAAAGTGCCACCGGCAAACACAAACTTGCCGCCGAGCTCGACGTTGCTGGCTTCCTCGTCGTCGAACTCGAACGATGCCGGCATGTCAACAGCAAGACCCTTGTTGTTGGCACGGAAGTCGAAACTGCCGGACTTGAAGCCCTCCGACCAGCTTAGATAGAGCATCGTGTCATCGTTCGCATCCCAGACCAGCTTGACCTCGGGCGAAAACTTGGTCTCATCCCGTTCGCCTGAAACCGGCAATGCACCCAGGGTGGCAACAAAAAACGCGCCGGTCGGACCGTACAGCGGGTCGCTCAGGTTGGTCGAGGTAATGTCCAGCAGGTTTGCCCAGACCACCGGAGCGAGAAACTGCGCAGCGGGCAACGGGTCGCCGCCTACGCTGGTGATGGTCAGGGTGCGATCGCCGCTGCGTTCATCCTTGGTGATGCGGCCGCCGGCCTGGATGGTGAAATCGTCGCTGACGTTGAAATTGAACTGCGCGAATGCGGACAGCACGTCTGCATCCACGTTCGCGAAGCGAGTCGCCTGCGTATTGGAAATCAGGTTGCCAGCACCCGGGCTCAACAGATTGGCGATTGGCACCAGCACCGAGTCGGAGGCGAAAATGATCTGGTCTGCGAACTCATGATCACTGGTCTGGTAGTAAAGGCCGGCGATGTAGTCGAAAGACCCGCCGAGCGGCGACGACAACCTAAACTCCTGGCTGAACTGGTCATAGGACTCCTGCAGGGCCGCGCCAAACACGACAGTGCCGGTGAAATCACAATCGCAGAATTCGTCGTATTCGAAATTGGAAAATGCCGTTATCGATTTTAGCTCGTAGTCACCCATCGACCAGTCCAGGGTCAGCGAGTAGTTGCTCAGCTCGTTGTTACTGAAGTCGCCATTCGACGAGCGAACTTCGTCCTGTACGACATTGCCTGTACTTGGGTCTCCGCCGAAAGCCTGCAGGATCTGGTTGTAGCGCAGACCGGTGAACGGTCCTGCCACGGCAGGTTGCTCGTTGATGATTTCAATGTGACGTCCTTCGACATCGAACTCGCCGCTTTCCACGCGCACCGTTGCCAGCAGGTCGTCAGTGACATCGAACTCCAGCGTACCGCGCACCGACCAGTCCTCGCGACTCGGTTCGGTCTCGCTGAGTGTGGCGTTGGTCATATGGCCATCGCCGTTGCGTGAGCGCACCGCAAGCCGGCCGCGAACGCTGTCGGAGAGCGAGCCCGAGATCATGCCTTCGGCAATCATTTCTTCATGCTCGAATTCGTTCGACAACATGAAACGGCCCTCGAACTCCTCGGTGGGTCTCGCGGTCGTAATATTGACCGCACCTGCGACCGAGTTCTTGCCGAACAAAATGGATTGCGGGCCGCGCAAAACTTCGACCCGCTCGATGTCCAGGAACGGCGAGCGCCACTGCTGTGCGCGGCCGTAGTGGACACCGTCGATATAGGTGCCGACGGATTGCTCGAACGCCTGGTTGATGCCGGAGCCGATGCCGCGAATGAACGCGTTAGTGCCAATGCCGGTTTCCGTCAGTGTGAAGTTCGGCACCAGGAATTGTATGTCTTCGGCCTTCTGCAAGGCGGCTTCGGTCAGCATTTCGCCGCTTACCGCCGAGATCGAGACCGGCACATCCTGCAGTCCCTGTTCGCGATAGGCTGCCGTAACGATGATTTCTTCCAGGGTGACGCCGCTTTGCCCGAAAGCACTGCCGGAGGTCAGCAGGGTCAGACCCTGCGCCGCGACAAGCAGCGCTGGAATTCGCATTTTTGTCATGTTCATTTTGCTCCCCCTGAGCAAATACACACGCCGGTCATTAAACGCCCACGGGACGCGGGCGTCAATTGGCGCATGGCCGAAATGTACACAGTATCGGAACTCAGGCATCGCTTGGTACCATGAGTCACTGCTGCCACTTCGCGAGATTCCTGTATGCCGCAACGGCGCCATCCGCGCATCCCGCTGACGCTGCTGATACTGAACCTGCTGCTGACGCCGGTCCGGGCGGACGCGCCGTTCATTGATCCGGCCGACGATGCGGCCAACTTTGGCGCGATTGACAACATCCTGTTCTGGACCGTGCCGCAGAAAATTGCCGGATTCCGCAACATGCCGCAGTTGACGCCAACCCGCTCGATTGCTGCGAGTCAGGACCCGTATCCCTTGCCCTACAAATTGGCGGATCTGTCGGGACTCGCATTTGGTTTCAAAGACCGGGAGTTGACGCTCGACGACTATATGCGGCGGCACAATGTCGCCGGCTTGCTGGTGATCAAGGACGGATTCGTTGTTTATGAGCGCTACGAACTTGGCAATACCGCGGAAAGCCGCTGGATGTCGTGGTCGGTCGCCAAGTCAGTAACCTCCTTGCTGCTCGGTGCGGCGATCCGGGACGGTTACATAAAGAGTGTCGGCGAGAAGGTCAGCGACTACCTGCCGCGCCTGAAGGACTCCTCGTACGACGAGGTGACAATTCGGGCACTGCTGCAAATGTCGTCAGGTGTAGCGTGGAACGAGGATTATGCTGACCCGGAATCGGATATCAATACGATCAATTGGGATACCCTGAGCGTCTATGAAGCGCTGCGCCACAAACCCAGGGTCGCCCCGCCTGGCGCTGTATTCAGCTACAACACTGCCGAAACGAACCTGGTCGGTACCTTGTTGCGTGCGGCGATCGGCAACAACTTGTCGGCTTACCTGGAAGAGAAAATCTGGCAACCGTTCGGCATGGAATTTTCGGCGAGCTGGAATCTCACTGAGGTCGGTGGCGGCGAGTTCGGCGGCAGCAGCCTCAACGCCACACTCAGGGATTACGGCCGCATCGGCCTGTTCGTGCTGCGAAACGGCGAACTGCGTGACGGTACTGCGGTGCTAGCTGAGGGCTGGATCGCGGAATCGACCACCGCCTCAACAGGACTCGCCGCCTATGGTTACCTGTGGTGGCTACGCGGCGGCGGCGTGTTCGCCGCCTCGGGAATCTTCGGTCAGGCAATACACATCGACCCGGAGCACAAGCTGGTGATCGCGCAGCATAGTGCGCGCGAAGCCGCGAACGCACCCGCTGACTGGGCGCTACAGGCAGCATTCTTCGCCGCATTGACCGCCGAACTGACGCAATAAACCAACACCCTGGCTGCTGCATCTAATCCGAAACCGCGACAAGGTGCGCGAGTTTTAGGGAAGCAGCCGGGGGCCAAAACTGAAAATCGCAGACACATCGGCGCAGGATATTCGCCTTGAGGCGCCAGGCAAGCGCAAGCTGTATATCTTCGCGGCGTTGGCGACGCTCGCCATCATTGTGCTGGCGTGGATTGCGGCGCCTTTTTTCCAGCGCTGGGCAAACGCCACCATCAGCGTGCCCATGGATCGGGTGCGCGTCGCAACGGTGACACGCGGTGACCTGGTGCGCGATGTTTCCGTGCAGGGACGCGTGGTTGCTGCGGTCAGCCCGACCTTGTACGCCACGGCGCCGGGTTCGATAACACTGCAGGTCGAGTCGGGCGAGCGCGTGGTGCAAGGCCAGGTTGTGGCGACAGTCGACAGTCCGGACCTGGCCAGCCGGCTGCAACAGGCGGAATCCTCACTCGAGCAGCGCGAGGTCGAGCTTGGCCGACAGCGCATCGAGTCACGCCAGCTCGCGCTCGACAAGCGTAAAGCGGTGGATCTCGCCAAAGTAGCGCTTACCGCCGCGGATCGGGAAAAACGGCGCGCCGACGAGGCTTATCAACTTGGCGTGATCTCGGTGATTGACTACGAGAAGGCCAAGGACGATCGCGAGAACGCCGAGGTCGCACACCGGCACGCGGTCGCGGATGCCGACCTGTTCGATGAGCGACTTGCGTTCGAACTTCGCGCCAGCGAACTGGAGCACGTGCGGCAAGGCCTGCTGGTCAGCAACCTGCAGCGCCAGGTGGATGACCTGGCGATCAAGTCGCCCGTCGATGGCGTCGTTGGTGACCTGCTGGTTGCACAAAAAGCGGCTGTCAGCACCGATACGCCAGTCATGGCTGTGGTTGACCTGACGCGATTCGAGATTGACGCACAGATTCCCGAGAGCTTTGCCGATGATCTTCTGGTTGGCATGCAGGCCGAGATCCAGGTCGGCGGTGACAAGTATGCCGGCGAGCTGGTAGCGGTTTCACCGGAAATTCTGAATAACCAGGTCAACGGGCGTGTGCGATTCAGCCAGGCGGGCCCCACCAATCTGCGCCAGAACCAGCGCCTGACGACGCGCATTCTGCTGGCGGAACACAAAGATGTACTGATCGTGCAGCGCGGCCAGTTTCTCGACAGCGGCGCCGGGCGTGTGACCTATGTGCTGAACAGCGACGGGCTCGCGGTCCGCCGTGCGATCGAGGTGGGAGCCCGGAGCCTTGGCGCGGTCGAAATCGTCGCCGGCCTCGACCAGGGCGACACGATTGTCATCTCCAGCCTCGACCCGTTTCGCAGCGCGGAAACGGTTCTTCTTACCCAATAGCAAAAAAACCAGGAGCCAGGACGATGTTACAGATGAAAAACGTTTCCAAGGTCTATCGAACGGACACGGTCGAAACGCACGCACTGCGCGAATTCTCACTGACCGTCGAGGAGGGCGAATTCGTTTCCGTCACCGGTCCGTCCGGCTCCGGCAAGACCACATTCCTCAACATTGCGGGATTGCTGGAGGAGTTGACCGGAGGTTCATACGAACTTGATGGTCGTGATATCTCGAAATTGAATGACAAAGAGCGTTCCAGGGTGCGAAACGAAAAGATCGGTTTTATTTTCCAGAGTTTCAACCTGATTCCGGAACTGAATATCTTCGACAATGTCGATGTGCCACTGCGCTACCGTAGGTTTGACGCGGCAGAACGCAAGAAACGAATCGTCGACAGTCTCGAAATGGTCGGGCTGGCGTCGCGCCTGCAACACATGCCGGCGCAACTGTCGGGAGGGCAACAGCAACGAGTTGCCATTGCGCGTGCCTTGGCCGGGGAGCCCCGCTTCCTGCTGGCGGATGAGCCGACTGGCAACCTTGACTCGAATATGGCCGACAGCGTCATGCAATTGCTGGCGGACATTAATTCGACCGGCACTACGATCATCATGGTGACGCATGAACTGACGCTTGCGGATCGTGCGCGGCGCAACATCTTCGTTCGCGATGGCCGGGTCAGCGATAGTGCGGGCAATCTGCAGCTTGCGGCGGCCAGCTAGGCGGCCAAGGGAGACCTGTATGTTTCGCTACTACCTGCGCCTCGGTCTGTTAAGTATCCGTGCGAATCCTGCGCTGAGTGCACTGATGGTTGCTGCGATTGCAATCGGCATCGGCGCGTGCATGACCATAGTCACCATTCACTACATCATGAGTGGCAACCCGATTCCGGAAAAATCGGACCAGTTGTTTCACGTGCGAGTCGACAGCTGGGATCCAAACGAGGCCTACGACGAGCCGAACGAACCGCCGGAGCAGCTGACCTACCTGGACGCAACTGCACTCTATGCGGCGGGCCGCGCTGCTCGCCAGGTCATCAGTTTCCTCTCATCCAGGGTGATTGAGCCGGAAGACGAGGGCGCGAAGCCGTTCCAGCGCGAGACACGGGCGACGACGCACGAGTTTTTCACCATGTTTAACGTGCCATTCAAGTACGGTGCACCCTGGGACCGAACCGCGGACGAAACATTGGAACGTGTCGTGGTCATCAACGACAAGCTGAACCAGACTTTGTTTGGCGGTGCAGATTCGTCGGGCCGAATGCTGATGCTTACCGGCGAGCCCTACAGAATTGTTGGCGTGCTAGACGAATGGTCGCCTGTGCCGCTGTTCTATGACCTGAATAATGGCGAGTACGGTGATCCGGCCCCGGTTTTCCTGCCGTTTTCGGTTGCCGTCGCGGGTGAGCACGGCCGCTGGGGCAACACCAACTGCTGGAAGCCGATCGGCGACGGCGGCATGCCGGCGTTCCTCGCGTCCGAGTGCGTCTGGATACAGATGTGGGCCGAGTTGCACAGTGATGCTGAACGGCAGAGCTATCTTCAGTTTCTCGATGCCTATGTCAGCGAGCAAAAGACTCTGGGCCGCTTTCCACGCGCGATGAATAACCGGCTCGACGATGTACAAGCGTGGCTGACTTACAACGAAGTCGTTGATGACGATGTTGGCGTGCTGCTGGGACTGGCGCTGCTGTTCCTGGTTGTTTGCCTCTTGAATACGATCGGCCTGCTGCTGGCGAAGGTGATGCGCCGGGCGAAAGACATCAGCTTGCGACGCGCGCTGGGGGCCAGCAAGGCGACCTTGTTCGGCCAATACATTGTTGAAGCCGGCATGATCGGTCTCGCGGGCGGTTTGCTCGGCATCCTGATGACCTGGTTGGGATTACGCGGCATTGAAAACCTGTTCTCGGCCTATGATTTCGTCGCCAAACTGGTACGCATGGACTGGGTCATGGTTCTGACGGCGGTGCTGCTTGCGATTCTGTCGGCGCTCGCGGCCGCATTGTATCCGACCTGGCGCGCGAGCAACGTCACGCCGGCTACGCAACTCAGAATTCAGTAAGCGGAGATTACTATGGAACTCGGACCAATCTGGCGCGCCATTCTCAGAAACAAGGGAAGCTATTTGCTGATCGCGCTGCAAATCGCGGTCACTATGGCGATCATGGTAAATGCGATAGCGATCATGCAGGAACGCACCACGAAGATGGCGCGACCGAGCGGCACGGATGAAGACAATATCATTACGCTGTCGAGTATCCCTTTCGCGCCGGATGTCGATGTACGATCAATGATCGACGAGGATCTGGCCATGTTGCGCAGCATGGCCGGCGTACGCGATGCGTTTGCGAGCAACTCGTTTCCGCTTCGTGGTGGTGGCTGGAGCATGGGCCTGGCAACCGAACCGGGGGCAGGGCATGACGGCATCGGTACGGCGATCTACTTTTCCGATGAGCACGCGATCGAAACTTTTGGCACGTCGCTGATCGATGGCCGGAACTTCGCGCACGATGAAATCAGCTGGAATGACGAAGCCGTCAACAAGTGGCCGGCAACCGGAATCATTACCAGCGCACTGGCGCGCGAACTGTTTCCAGACGAGCAGGGCACGGTCGTTGGCAAGACGGTGTTCATCAATGAAAACGATCCGGTAAAAATTGTTGGTATCCTGGATCGCCTGCAGGCGCCCTGGGACGGCTGGGACCATATAGAGAACGCCATGCTGGTTCCACAGCGTCTCGACAATGAGTATATGCGTTACCTGATTCGAACTGAGCCCGGTGCGCGGGACGCGTTGATTCCGTTGATTGAGGAAGCGCTGGCAAAAAACAAGGACCGAATCATAGAAGATGTAAGGACCATGAACGAAGTGCGCGAACGCAGCTACACTGGCGATGCCGCAATGATCAAGATGCTTAGCTTTATCGTCATCTTGCTGACCGCAATTACGGGTCTCGGCATTGTCGGCCTCGCAAGCTTCAGTGTCAGTCGGCGCACGCGCCAGATCGGGGTTCGTCGCGCACTGGGTGCAACGCGCCCGGCTATCCTGCGTTACTTCATGATCGAGAACTTTATTGTCAGCAGCGTCGGCATCCTGGCCGGTGGCATTTTCGCCGTGGCGCTGAATATCTTCATGGTGCAGGCGTTTTCATTGACGCCACTGGCCTGGTATGTCGTGCCGATCGCGATGATCATTCTGTGGCTGGTCGGACAGGTCGCAGTTGCCGGTCCGGCCAGGCGGGCAAGTGCGATCTCGCCAGCGATCGCGACGCGTTCGATCTAGTCAGGTAAGGGCGGGGCGCGTACCGCGGAAGTAACCCTGGCGCATTTCGCCCTTGTCGATCACGGCTACCAGCATGCGCCAGTTTTCGATGCGATAGTCGGCCTCGGCCTTACCGAGCAGTTCGACCATGCGCGGGTAGAGTTCGCCTTGCATCAATGCGTATTCGCGGCGCGCTTCGCGGCGATACCAGTCGGTTGCGTCCTTTGCGCTGACCTGCTTGAAACCTGCCTCGCGAATATGTTGTGCGTATTCCTGCAGCGTTTCGAGTCCGTAGGTGATGCCTTCCAGTTCGAACCAGTAGTGCATGTCGTCGGAATATTCGCCGTCAGACTTCAACCAGTCATAGCAGCGCAGCTGACCGCCGGGCCGCAGCACGCGCAGGCTTTCGCCAAGAATGCCGCGCTTGTCGGCGATTTGTGTAAAGGCCCCGGAACTGACGACCACGTCGAACGAGCCGTCGTCGAACGGCAGAGGGCCAACCTCGACGGTTTGAAACGTGCACCGGTTTTCGAGGCCATGCGCCTTTGCTGCGCGCTGCGCACGCGCAATTAACGGTGCCTCGAGATCGATGCCCACGACTGTTGCGCCGTGCGTGCGGACCATTTCAAAAGCGGGTCCGCCAATGCCACAGCCAATGTCGAGGATTCGCTTGCCCTTTGGATCAATGCCATCAAGCAGTTTTGCGACGTTGCCGGGCCCGCCGGGTGCCATGTAGCCATCACCCCAGATCAGCTCCAGCGCACTTACGAGGCTCTCGGGGTATTCGTTCTCGTGACTCAAGTGATGTTCTCCGCTCTGAGATGATGCAATGGCAGTGCTGTAGTGTACTTGATGCGCTCCATGCTGAAACTTGACGACACATCATAGAGGTCTACTTTCTCGATCATCTCCTTGTACATGCGGTCGTAACTTTTCATATCCGGGACGACGGCGCGAATCAGGTAATCGACGTCACCACTGAGTCGATGTACTTCCATGACGTTTTCCATGGCCGAAACCATTTTGTGAAATTTCTGAAACCATTGAGCGGTATGTTCGTGCGTGCGAATGGCAGAAAAAACAGTCAGGTTCAGGCCGAGTTTTTCCTGGTTCAGCAAAGTGACGCGCGCGCCGATGACGCCCTGTTCTTCGAGCAACTGGATACGCCGCCAGCAAGCGGATTTCGACAGGCCGACACGTTCTGACAATTCTGCGACGGTTAGCGTGGCGTCGTCCTGGAGTACCTCCAGAATGGCTTTGTCGATACGATCCATCGAGAATCCTTTGATCGGTAGAAACGCAGAAAAATAGAATAATATTCGAAAATAATATTAAAAAGCAGCAAAAAAAACCAGTATTTTCTTAAAAAATGGGAGAAACGCAACCCTGTCTCGCGTGCCATGCCGTACACTGGAGACCGTTTATTCGGCTGCCGCAGGAGATTTTTGGCATGCGTAATCGCGCGATTTTCGGCTGCCTGTGTGCGGCTTTTGCCGTTTATTCCAGTTACGTATATACGGCGGGCACCGCGGCCGACCATGTGCCGCCGATGAATGATGCCGAGCGTTTCGGCGCAAAGGTCTACCAGCAATACAATTGCGTTGCCTGCCACCAGTTCTATGGTTTGGGTGGTTACCGCGGCCCCGACCTGACCAACGTTATTTCCAATCGCGGCGCGGGCTACGCGCGCGCGTTTATCAGCGCCGGCACCGCTGCCATGCCAAATCTCGGCCTGGCCGACAACGAGATCGATGCGGTACTTGCCTACCTGGCGTTCGTCGACAGGACCGGCACTTACCCGGCCGAGGACGTCGCTGTGCATTGGAATGGCACGGTTGCGTACCAGGATGATCCGCATTGACGGAAAGCGGTAGTTCCGTAACTGGTTTGCGCTTCATGCGCCTTGGAATGCTCTCGTTGGCAGTCGGTCTGCTATTCGGTGTGATCGGCGGCTTCCAGTTCCTGTTTCCTGATTTCCTGCGCGAACTATTATTTACCAAGACGCGTCCCTTGCACGTGTCACTGGTGGTGTCGTGGATCTTCCTGGTGGCGATCGGCGGTATCTATTTCTATCTGCCGCGCCAGAACCACTACAAACTGTGGTCGCCGCGATCGGCGAACGCGCATTTCTGGATATTCGTGGTCACCGGCGCCGCGATTCTCGCCTGTTACCTGTCCGGTAAATTTGGTGGTCGCGAATATTTTGAGTTCCCGCCGATTTTAAGCATTCCGATCTTTCTCAGCTGGATCCTGTTTGGCATCAATTATTTCATGACGCTGCGCCAGGAAAAGGAACCGTGGCCGGTTTACTACTGGATGTGGGGCACTGGAATCCTGTTTTTTTTCATTACCTACACCGAAGCGCATTTGTGGCTGATTCCATATTTTCGTGAATCCATGGTCCGTGAAATCATGGTGCAGTGGAAATCGTACGGTGCGCTGACTGGATCGTGGAACATGCTGGTCTATGGTACGGCGCTGTATCTCGCAACCCGTATCGGTGGCAACGGCGAGTACGCGCGTTCAAAAATGGCGTTCGGGCTGTATTTCCTCGGACTCTTTAACCTGATGTTCGGCTGGGCGCACCACGCCTACCCGGTACCGTCGGCGACCTGGCTGCGCACTTTCGCTTACTTTGTCAGCATGACCGAGTTGTTCATATTCGGAAAAATCATCTGGGACTGGCGTGTCTCGCTAGAGGACTGGCAAAAGAATCGTTATTGCAACGCATATCGCTTCCTGTTCGCTGCGGACATCTGGGTGTTCATAAACCTTGGCCTGGCGTTGATCATTTCGGTGCCAGCCCTGAACCTGATTACACATGGTACGCATATCACGGTTGCGCACGCGATGGGCAGTACTATCGGCATCAACACCATGATTCTGCTGGCCTCGATATTTTTTGTGATTCGCGAGGAGTTGCCGGCCGAGGTGCAGTCGACGTATGCAGCGCCGGTCAAGACCGGGTTCTGGATTGCAAATGTTTCGCTGGCGGTATTTTTTACCGCCCTGATTCTGGCAGGCCTCGGTAAGGGATTATCGACGGCCGCATCCTTCCAGGAAATGATGGCTTCGATCCGTCCGTTCCTGGTGGTGTTCACGCTCTCAGGCGTCATCCTGATGCTCGGCATCTGGATCGTGCTCTGGCACGCATATCGCCTTATGGGCAGGGTGCAGTCCGCAGTCACCTGAGTCGCCGATCGGCGACAACAAAGTACCAGTCCAGCAGGTCTTTTTGTGTTATTGGATATGGCACAGGCGAGTTCTTGCCCGATACCAGGAGCAGCTCATGAAGCGGATTTTTGTCCTTGTTATGCTGGTCATGCCAATCCTGTGTCTTGCGGACACTGTTGTGCCCGTCGACAGCGTGGAAACGCATGTCAATATTCGACGCTTGCCAGACTCCACGGCCGAGATCGTCGGCCGACTGGAGCAGGGTAAGGCCCTGCCATTTGTTGCCAGTACCGATGGCTGGAACGAAGTGCGGCTTGGCGATGGCAAGTCCGGTTTTATCAGTGCCGACTGGACCATGGTCGTTGCTGAGGTCGCCGCGGAGCCGGCAGCTGCCGTGGTGGACCCCGGGATTGTTGCCACAGACCCGGTCCAGGTCGCCGATGCGACCGAGCCAGAGCCAGAGCCTGAGCCCGAGCCCGAGCCAGAGCCTGAGCCCGAGCCGGTTCTCGAGAGTGGCCGTGACGAGCCTGTGTCCGGCGCCGTAATGACCGGCTTGTCGGGCAGCCAGGGTCTCGCCGGGCCTCCGGGGCCGCAAGGGCCACCGGGGCCACCGGGGCCACCGGGGCCCGAAGGGCCGGCAGGCGGTGGCACGGGTTCGATCAAGGGGGATCCCGGCTACCTCGTCAAATTCAGGGACGAGACCACGGGTTCGTCGTCACAGCTGTACGACAATGGCAACCAGGTCGGTATTGGCACGCTGGAGCCCAAACAGCGACTGGAGGTGAATGGCAGCATTCAAATCCATGATCGCAACAGCGGCGTGGCAGGTCTGATGATTACCCAGTCGTCCGGCGATACCGGTTATATCATGCACAACCGGGCAAGCACTCTGACCATTGGTGCGGGTTCGGTGGATCGCATCACCATTACCGGCGACGGCAGCGTCGGAATTGGCGTGTCCCGACCGTCACATCCGCTGCAGCTGGCCAGCGGCGCGCACGTAACCGCCGGGGGCGTATGGACCAACAGCTCTTCCCGGGCGATGAAGGAAAACATTAGTGAGCTGACGCTCGAGGAAGCACTCGCCACGCTGGCTGGGCTTGAGCCTGTGCAATTCAACTATCGCTCGGACCAGGCCGAGAGGCACCTTGGATTCGTCGCCGAAGATGTACCGGACCTGGTGGCGAGCAGTGATCGGCAAGGACTTAGTCCGATGGACATAGTGGCGGTGCTGACGCGTGTTATCCAGTCGCAACAGGAGCAGATCCAGCGCTTGCAGAAGCGCATGGACGAGACTGACTGAGTAGAAGATCTGTGACGCCAATCAAGGGAATTGTGGGCATTTGTGCCCACAATTGGCTGGCATTGGGGTGACTATGAAAAAACGACTGACTGCTGCAGTTTTCCTGCTTGGCCTGGGTTCGCTGGCAGATGCGGACGTATGGAAATGGGTCGACGCGCTCGGTAACACTCACTTTGTTGACACCATGAAGCCGATCTATACCTGGGTCGACGACGAGGGCAAGGTTCATTATGCCGACCAGCCCGGGCATGAAGATGCGGTATCGGTACAACTGGTCTGGCATGCCAAGGGCGACCTTGAGAAGGTTGCAAGTGCCGAATCGAAATCGGCCTCCGATGGCTATGCGTATCCGGGGGAGACTGCGGAGCAGCGCGCGGAACGGGAGCGTGCCGAGGCCTATTACTGCAATCGTGCTACGGAAATCTACAATTCCTACGTGAATGCGCCGCAGCTGTACAAGACGAACGAGAATGGTGAGCGTGAATACCTGAGTAAAGAAGAAGCAGCGAGAACAATCGCTGAAACGCGCGCCAAGAAAGACGAACTTTGCGAGTAGCACAAGGTGCCGTCTAATTGCTGGCGCGCAAGATTGAGTCAGCAAACATGCCGTGTTTCAGGAAATAACTGGTGTTGCGAATCACCGCTTCACTTTCGGTGATGTAGTGATGCGAGTTGTCGACCACCAGGAAGTCGTCCATACCATCGATGCGCGTGCTGGCTACAGATACCTTGCCGTCATTAGGCGCCGGCAGCATGGCGGACATGAAAAAGTTTATGGAACCAGTGCCCGCAATGACGCCGAGCTCAAAATCGACTGGCCCAAGCTGGCGTGGAATGCTGTTGGCGTCGGTACCCAGTTGCAGGCCGGCTTCGCCAGCGAAAATCTCGGTTGTCGGCCAGTTACGTGTGATATCGATGACCTCGCTGCCCTGATTTGGTGGCGCCAGCATGACGACCCTGCCCAGGTCGGGAATAGGGGCCACCTGGTGCGCGTAGCGCAGCAATATTCCACCGATGGAGTGAGTTACGAAATGGATACGCTTCGCACCGGCGTCACGACAGCCGTTCAGACCGGTGTTAACCGCCAGTGGTGCAAGTACTTCGACTGAGCCCGCTTGCGACGGATAATCGACATTGACGGTCGAAAACCCAGCCTCGTGCAATGCCTCGGCCATCGGTTGCATGGCGCGCCAGCTGCGGTTCAAGCCGTGAATCAGCACCACGCAATCCGATGCCCCCGGCGCTTCCGCAAATGCGGTGCGCGGCGTCGTCACGCAGGCCTCGAGCGACACCAGCACCAGCGCCACGAACGCAGCCAGGCCAGTGATGTATTGATTTTGCATACGGCGCATTCTGCCAAAATTCGACTGCGGATTACTACGGCTATAGACCGGCTGCCATCGAAAAGTGCCCGGACAGCGCCTAGAAACTGCGTTTGGATTCAACCAGGAACTGGACATCGTCAATTGATGCGTCGCCGTCAAGCGGAAAAGCAATATCGACATGCACAACCTTGGAGAAGCCGGAACGTGTGGGCGCAAAGCGCAGCCCGAAGCCGACGTCGCGCAACCACCCCTGGTTGACTTCGCCGGCCGGATTCGTACCCCAGACTCGACCGATGTCGGCAAAAATTGCGCCGCCGACGCGCAGCAGGCGAAACGGGTACCAATCCGTGAAATAGCGCTGTTCCACAGTGAATAGCAGCTTCGAATCGCCACTTTGGTAGCGCAGCGGGTAGCCACGCAGGCCCGTGTCGCCGCCGAGCTCGACGACCTGGTCAAGGTCCAATGCGTGCCCATGGCTGCCGGTCAGTGTCGCGAAAAACATTCGTTTTGCGGATTGTTGCCGAAAGAATCGTGCGCTCAGACCGACCGTGGAGTTTCTGGTTTTGCCATCTTCCAGCCGACCGTTAGCCCACAATGAGGCCAGTAGTGCATTAGGCTCGAATGAACCAAATCCGCGGCTATAGCTGGCAGAGTAAATCAGGGCGTCACGGTCGGCGCCAAAGGTCTCGGCCGCATACCCGAGCCTGGCAGACAAGCGCTGGCCGAAATAGAAATCCTCGGTGCGCCCGATCTGCTCCTTGTTCTGCGTCGTTTCGAACTGATCCTCGATAAGGTCGATGCCGATGAACGGGTAGTGCAGCACGCGGTCATCGGGAACCAGCGCAGGCAGTGTGCCTTCATTGACCGCGCTGAATCGGTTGTCATCGAGCACAAAGCCGGCCTGGTAGCGAAGCACCCAGCCGTTCTGCCATCCCTGCGACCAACCGCCGAACAATGACGACAACTGGCGTTGTTGCTGATACTCCGCGGCTTCCTCCCCCAGTGAATAGAATGTGTTGCGGCTGTCATCGTCAAACACAGTTGCACCGAGTGACCAGCGCGTGTCGAGTGCAAAAAACGGCCGGGTCAGTTCTGCAAAGTAAGTATGACCGTCGGAGTTGTCGGCGATCGAAATCGCCCCGTCAACCCAGCTATGTCCTATGTGTGGATCGCGCAAAGCAAACGATTTCGAGGTGCGATCGACATCATCCACCCTGGCGATACGAATTTCCTGCCCGCGACCGAGCAGGTTACGTTCCTCGAGTTCAATGCCGAACCTGTTCTCGCCGCCCGAGCGGCTTGCCGATATACCCGGTTTGAGTGTCCAGACATCGCGCGTCAGGACATGCAAGTCGACGCGACCGTCGGCGGCATTGACGGGCTTGATAGCGACGTCATAAAAGTAGTTCCTGCCTCGCAGGATGCGCTCGGTTTCCGCCACCAGGCGTTGCGAGTAGGGTTGACCCGGCTGCAGCAACATGTGCTTGCGGATGGTGTCATCCTTGGTAACGATGTGCAGCTTGTTAACGAGCCGGAACAGGCGGTTATTTTCGCGCTCGTCGTCGAGGTCGAAGACATTCCTGGTATCGAGCAGGATTTCGCCGACGGCATACGCCTCGGCTTCGAGCTGCGCGCCGTCTAACGTTGCCTCATCTGCGTGCGCGGTGCCTGATAGCGCCGCGAAAAGTGCAGCGCAGCAGGCTGACTTCAGAATCGTCGTCACTGGGATCGCGTCAGTGCGCTGCCGTACAGGTCGCCAAAAAAGTCATTTTTTTGCCATTTCGGCCGTTCTGGCGCATTCGCTATTGCGAGCGCGATCATCGCGTTCGCGGTAGCAACCCGGCCGGCCGAATCGGTGTCAAACCGCAAGTTTCTGTCATCAGTGGCGCCGTGATAATGCGTTTGCATGAAGTCGTTGTACAGGGCCTCGGCGTCGGTCCCTGCTTCCGTGGTTTTGAAACCGGTGGCGAAAAACACGGCGGGAATGCCTCGCTGCACAAACGGAAACTGGTCGCTGCGCGTAAAATAGCCGCGCTCCGGGAACGGGTCCGGGCTGAGTTCGAGGCCGGTCTTTTCGGTGGCGATGCGGACCGTCTGTAAAAGTGTTGAATGCTCGGCGCCAAATGCGACGACATCCTGTGCCGGCCAGAGAAACATCACCATGTCCATGTTGACGTTGGCCACCATCGATGCAACCGGCACGGTCGGATTGCTTGCGAAGTAGTCGGCACCGAGCAGTCCCTTTTCCTCGCCCACGGTCGCGATAAACAGGATCGAGCGTTTCGGGCGCACCGCGTAGTTCGCCAGCACCCTGGCAACCTCGAGCATCGTGCCGATGCCCGAGGCGTTGTCGTAAAAGCCGTTGTAGATATTGTCGTCTGGCTCGTCGCCCATACCGACACCGTCGAGATGTGCGCTGAGCACAACAAACTCGTTTTTGAGTTGTGGGTCGCTGCCCTCGAGAATGGCAATGACATTATCACCGGTCAACGTTCGCTCCGAGACACGATGCGATATGGTCGCAGAAATCCCGAGTTCCATGGGTGCATAGGTCTCGTTTTCGATGGCCGCCGCCATGTCTTCAAACGAAACAGGGCTTTCAGCGAATAAGCGACGCGCGCCGGCCTCAAGCAGATACGCTTCGGATCGCAATCCTGGGAAGGCATATTTTGGCTGGTCATGCTCGTCGATCGTCCAGTATTTCTCGGCCTTTGAGCCGCGCACGGCCGCCGCGTCGGACGATATCTGCCTGTGTTGCAGGTAGATGGCACCGATCGCGCCATGTTTCTCCAGTTCAATTGACTTGTGGTAACGGCCGCTGCGATAGAACGCGCGCACTTCACTACCGAGTGCGGCTGGAGCCCCGCTGACGACCACGGCAATTTTGCCGTTGAGGTCAATGTGCTCAAAGTCATTGCGTTCGATGGATGGCGCGTTGACACCGTATCCGACAAATACCAGCGGCGCCGAGATTGCGACGCTTGCGTCGCCGGTATTGGCACTGATCGTGAATTCGTCAAAAACTTTAAAGACCTGCTCACCGGCCGCCGAAGAAATGGCCAGCCGCCGCGAGCCTGGGACTATACTTGCCGCCCTGAATTCGACTGTCTGAAAGTAATTGTCGCCATTGCCAGGCCGCAATCCAAGCGTGCGAAATTGCGTGGCGACATACTTGGCGGCGAGCTGATAGCCACGCTTGCCGGCCTCGCGACCTTCGTACAAGTCATCAGACAAGAGTTCGACATGGGCTTTCACGGCGTCGCCGTTAATTGCCGGAACATCGTTGCTTGCAGCATTGCCCGGTGCTGCTGACTCGGTACAGCCGACCAGAGCCACAGCGTTCGCTATGCACAGCATGAATGCCGTTCTGGCAAGTGACCGCATCGGACAGATCCTTGTGAATCAGCCACAAGTGTACCGGATAGCCCGGCGGGAAGGCATTCGCGTATACTCGTTGCGCATGATGGATGAGCTGATTCGACAGGGTTTGACGCTGCTGCTGGCGGGCATGGGCACCGTATTCGTATTTCTGAGTGTATTGGTGGCTGGCATGGCGTTGATGTCGCGGACGATCATGAGCTTGCAGCGTCAACAGCAGCGGTCCGATGCCAGTGACGAGGAAGTTGCCGCCATTAGCGCGGCAATTGCCAGGCACCGTAAAAACTAGAAAAAAGCGCGTATGAGCGGAGCAAGACCACTTGGTATTACAGACGTTGTGCTGCGCGATGCGTCGCAAAGCCTGCTGGCGACTCGTGTGCGTATTGACGACATGTTGCCTATCGCGGCAAAGCTCGACCAAGTGGGTTTCTGGTCGCTCGAATCCTGGGGCGGTGCAACTTTTGATGCCTGCATCCGCTATCTCGGCGAGGATCCCTGGGAGCGCATTCGCCTGCTGAAGGCGGCGATGCCGAACACGCCGCAGCAGATGCTGTTCCGAGGTCAGAATATCCTCGGATACCGGCACTATGCCGATGACCTGGTTGAAAAATTCGTCGAGCGAGCCGCTGTTAATGGCGTCGATGTGTTCCGCATATTTGATGCTCTCAATGACATGCGCAACCTGGAAACCGCAATCAAGGCCACGTTGGCGGTCGGCAAACATGCACAGGGAACTATTTCCTACACGGTCAGCCCGGTGCACACCATGCAACTGTGGGTCGACCTGGGGCGGCGCATTGAAGACATGGGCGCACACTCAGTTTGCATAAAGGACATGGCGGGACTGCTGCGTCCCTACGATGCATTCGAATTGGTAACCAGGCTCAAGCAGGTGCTCCGCATTCCGGTGCACATGCAGTGCCATGCGACCACCGGTATGTCGACAGCGACTTGCCTCAAGGCGGCAGAGGCCGGCATCGACAATATCGACACCTCGATCTCGTCCATGAGCATGACCTACGGCCATTCGCCGACCGAGTCGCTGGTGGCAATATTGCAGAATACGGACCGCGATACCGGACTGAACCTGGTGTTGCTTGAAGAGATCGCCGCGTACTTTCGGCAAGTGCGCAAGAAATACGCGAAGTTCGAGGGCGGTTTGCGTGGCATTGACTCGCGCATCCTGGTAGCGCAGGTGCCCGGCGGCATGCTTACAAACCTCGAAAGCCAGCTGCGTGAACAAAATGCCAGTGACAAGCTGGACGCGGTGCTCGATGAAATTCCGCGCGTACGGGAAGATCTGGGCATGCTGCCGCTGGTGACACCGACATCGCAAATCGTCGGCACGCAGGCGGTTATCAACGTGCTGTCCGGTGCACGCTATAAGACGATTTCCAAGGAAACTGCGGGCGTGCTGAAAGGCGAATACGGTGCTACGCCTGCCCCGGTCAACGCGGACTTGCAAGCGCGCGTGCTGGGCGGCACGCGTGTTGTGAGCTGCCGCCCGGCTGACCTGCTCGAGCCTGAAGTTGAGCGGCTGTCGACAGAACTGCGAGCGCTTGCTGCGGAAAACGGCATTCGACTGGCGGCCGACGTAATTGATGACGTTCTGACCTACGCGCTGTTTCCGCAAATCGGCCTGCGCTTCCTGGAGAATCGGGACAACGCGGACGCGTTCGAGCCAGCGCCAGGGGCGGCTGACGTTGCGGTCGCACCCACACCGGAGGCCTCGGCTGCAGCCGTGTATTCGGTGCGGGTCAACGGCAAACAATTTACCGTGGAAGTAGCCGCGAGTGGCGAGTTGTCCGCACTTCGGCCTGCGGCAGGCGGGCCGATGCGACCTGTGGCAGCTAGCCATGACGGCGAAACCGTCAAGGCGGTACTCGCGGGAAACATCTTTAGTGTGCTCGTAGCCGCCGGTGAAGAAGTCGCCGAGGGTGAACCTCTGCTGGTTGTCGAGGCAATGAAAATGGAAACGGCGGTATGTTCACCCAGGACCGGCATTGTGACTGCAGTGCATGTTGCCGGCGGCGATATCGTCGCAGTTGGCGATGCGCTCGTGACCATCAGCTGAGCCATGGACCTGATTGCAGAAATCTGGCGCGGCTCCGGCCTGTATCAAATCAGCATTGGCCAGATCGTCATGCTGGGCGTATGCCTGCTGTTGCTGTACCTGGGAATCGCGCGCAGGTTCGAGCCCCTGTTGCTGGTCACCATCGGCTTTGGCGGCCTGCTGTCGAATATTCCGGGTGTTGAGATAGCGACCGGCGATGGCCTGCTGCACCTGACCTACCTTGTGGGTATCGAGACCGGCGCATTTCCACTGATCATATTCATGGGCGTCGGCGCCCTCACCGATTTTGGCCCGTTGCTGGCCAATCCACGGACATTGTTTCTCGGCGCGGCTGCACAGTTCGGCATTTTTGCAACCCTGCTTGGGGCGCTCGGGCTCAATTCGCTGGGTGTCATGGATTTCACCCTGCGCGAAGCTGCAGCAATTGGAATTATCGGTGGCGCGGACGGACCTACGGCCATTTACGTTGCGGGCCAGCTGGCACCACATATGCTCGGTGCTATCGCAGTCGCCGCCTATTCCTACATGGCGCTTGTGCCGCTGATTCAGCCGCCGATCATGCGCGCGCTGACGACCGAGGCCGAGCGCAAGATCAAGATGGAGCAACTGCGCGAAGTCTCGAAAACCGAGCGCATTGTTTTTCCGCTGTTGCTGTTGCTGCTGGTAGCGCTGTTGTTGCCATCAGCGGCGCCATTGCTGGGCATGCTTTGTTTTGGCAACCTGATGCGCGAATGTGGCGTGGTGGAACGCCTGTCTGATACGACGCAAAATGCGCTGATCAATATAGTGACGATCTTTCTCGGCCTGGCCGTTGGCTCAAAGCTCAGCGCCGAACAGTTCCTGGTAGCAGATACGCTCGGCATCCTGGTTCTCGGTATGGTGGCATTCGCCATTGGTACCGCTGCCGGCGTGTTGATGGGCAAATTCCTCAATTTAGTGTCCCGGCATCCGATTAATCCGCTTATTGGAGCGGCCGGCGTGTCAGCCGTGCCGATGGCGGCGCGAGTCGCTAACAAGGTGGGGCAGGAGGCAAACCCGCAGAATATTCTGCTGATGCACGCGATGGGACCCAATGTGGCAGGCGTCATCGGTTCTGCCGTCGCCGCAGGGGTCATGATCATGCTGACCTCGTGACTGACTTTCGATCCGTGACCGGCCGCGCCGCAGTGGCCGTTTTTATTCTCGCATTATTGCTGGCCTGGCTCTGTTATCGGCCGGCGCTGAGCGGTGCGTTTCAGCTTGATGATCTCTCAAACCTCGGCGGGCTGGCACAAGTCAGTGATACTGCCTCAGCGCTCGATTTTGCCAGCACCGGCACCGCCGGCCCTCTGGGCAGGCCGGTCGCATTGCTCAGTTTCGCACTGCAAGCGGACCGCTGGCCTGAAGGCGCGACCGCATTCCTCGAAGTCAATTTCCTGATTCACATCCTGAATGCGGTGCTGGTCGCGGCTTGCCTGTTGCAGATTGCCATTGCCATGCGCATCGAGATCAGCAAGGCCATGCTGGTCGCAGCGCTGGCGGCGGCGGCCTGGGTGCTGATGCCGCTGCTGGCGAACGCCTCATTGCTGGTGGTGCAGCGCATGACCACCCTCAGCGCGACGTTCCTGCTGCTCGGACTCATAGCCTACCTGCTGGCACGCGCCCGCATCGGTGACCGGCCGCGGCAAGCACTGCTCGGTATGGGTGCCAGCCTGGTGGTTTTCACGGCCTTGTCGGCACTCTGCAAAGAGTCCGGATTGCTGCTGCCGGTTTTCGCCCTGGTGCTTGAGGCGACCGTGCTGGCGCGACCCGAGCGACTGAACGCTCGGCAGTGGCGTACCTGGCAGGCTGTATTTCTTGCTGCACCGTTGCTGCTGATCCTGCTGCAGCTTGCAAGCTGGTGGCCGTACCCGGAATCGCTGGTGCAGCGCCGCAATTTTGATGCCGGCGAGCGGTTGCTGACGCAGGCGCAAATTCTCTGGGAGTACCTGTTCAAGGCTGCGCTCGGCCTGCCCGGCTGGCTGGGCATTTACCAGGATGCACCGGGAGTCGCGCGCAACGCACTGCAGCCGATGACACTGTTGGCAGGCCTCTCGTGGCTGCTGCTGCTGGCGGCTGCCATCCGCTGGCGCCGTCGCTACCCGATCGCCGCGCTGGCCGTACTCTGGTATCTCGGTGGCCATCTGCTCGAGTCCACGGTCGTGCCGATCGAGTTGTACTTTGAGCACCGAAATTATCTGCCCATCATCGGCCCGGTATTCGCACTCTGCAGCCTGGTGGTGTGCCTGCAGGATCGGCGCGCACGAATCACCGCCGGCGCGACAATCGCAGCGCTGGTCCTGCTTAACGCTGGTTGCCTGTATGTGTTTGCCTCGTATTCGGGTTCACCGTCAACGGCGGCGCGCTACTGGGCCATGCGTTACCCCGATGCCGTGCGTGCCGTGACCACGATGGCAAGCTATCAACTGGCCGAAGAAGGCCCGTTACGTGCCTTGCAGACGATTGACGAATTCGTGTTGCAGCATCCTGAGCATGCCTACCTTCGCCTGCAGGAGTTGAATATTTCATGCCGCTTCTTGCCGGAGCTCGATCGCAGTTTCGTGATCCAGCAACTTGGCCAGCAGTTGCCTGCAGTTGACTACACTTTGACTGCAGGAACCATGCTGTCGCAGCTTTTTGATACCGCGGTTGCAGGCAATTGTGCGGACCTGCAGCCGGACACGGTCGCCACACTAGCGGTTATTTTGCGCGACAATCCACGCTATGCGGGAGATCCAACTTATAACCAGTTTCACGAAAGATTACTGGCCGGGATTGCACGCCAACAGGGCGACCTTGCGGCCGCAATTGAGCACGTGCGCGCCGCTATCGCGTTACTGCCATCGAGGGAACTCAATATGATGATGGTGACTGCGCTGGCGGGGCGCGGAAATTTTGACGCCGCGCGGCAATTCATCGACGATGCCAGGACTTCGGGGCCGCGGCATCCACTGCGGGCGCGATTGTGGCAGCGCGAATTGCGTGAGCTGCAGGACTACATCAATGAGCTGGAGAAAGTGCAGCGATGACAAATACCAATAAGTCGGTTGAGCTTTCGATCGTAATTCCCGCAAAAAATGAAGCCGCGTCCATCGGCGAGGTAGTGACCCGCGCCAGAAGGGCATTGCCGGATGCGGAAATCCTGGTCGTCGACGATGGCTCGACGGACGATACCGGTGCGCTGGCTGCTGCCGCTGGCGCCACCGTCATTCATCACCCGGAAAGCCTGGGCAATGGCGCCAGCGTCAAGAGCGGCGCACGTGCCGCGCGCGGCGAGATCCTCGCTTTCATGGATGGCGACGGCCAGCACGATGCGCGTGAATTGCCGGGCCTGCTGGCCAAGCTCGACGAGGGTTACCAGATGGCGATCGGCGCACGTGATTCCGGTTCGCACGCAAACGTCGGCCGTATGTTCGCCAATGGCATCTACAATGAGATCGCGTCGCGCCTGACGGGGCGTCGTATTCTTGACCTGACGTCCGGTTTCAGGGTGGTTCGAGCCAGCCTGTTCAAGCAATTCCTGTACTTGCTGCCGAACGGATTTTCCTACCCGACGACCATTACCATGGCATTCCTGCGCTCGGGCTACCCGGTTTGCTTTGCGCCGGTCAAAGTTGCGGAACGGAATGGCAAGAGCCACATCCGACCGGTTCGCGACGGGGTTCGATTCCTCGTCATCATTTTCAAGGTAGCCACCCTGTATTCGCCACTCAAGATATTCCTGCCGGCCAGCGGCCTGTTTTTCGTGACCGGCCTGAGCTACTACGCGTACACCTATTTTTCGTCCGGCCGCTTTACCAACATGAGCATGCTGATGTTCACCGCCGCGGTGATCATCTTCCTCATTGGGCTTATCTCGGAGCAGATCACCGCGCTGACTTACAGCAAGGCTTGAGCGAAATCAGCGCGTGTAGTGATCCGCAATGACCTGCGCGACGCAGGCCGTGAGCCGCTTGCCGGTCTCGATGTGCAGAAACTCGTTCGGCCCGTGCGCGTTGGAAGCGGGTCCCAGCAGGCCCGTAACCAGGAACTGCGCCTGCGGAAACTTCTCGCCGAGCATGCCCATGAAGGGAATAGTTCCGCCGGTACCCATGTACATGGATGGCTTGCCGAAAAAAGCCTGCGAGGCCTGGTGCATCGACGCCTCAAGCCATTTCGCGACCGGCGGCGCATTCCACCCGGCCATCGTCGAGTCGACGTGAAAGCTGACCTTGCTCATGGGCGGCGGATCCTGCTCGAGCGTCGCCTTAATTGCCCTGGCCGCGTGTTGCGCGTTACAGCTGGGTGGCAGGCGGAAGGATAATTTCAGGGTGTTATACGGTAATTGCACGTTGCCGGCATTGACCAGCGCCGGCAGACCGTCGGCGCCGGTGACGCTCAGCGTTGGCCGCCAGGTGTTGTTCAGAAGCAATTCATACGGCGACTCGCTCGGCGTCGGGGCGTCCACGGCCCACGGGTATTTCATGTACACCGACTGGCCCAGGGTTTCAGCAGCCTTCCTGGCCTGCTCAATGCGTTGCTGCGGAATTTCAACATACAGATCGTCGGCTTTGATCCTGCCCGTGGTCTCGTCCTCGACGCGACTCAATAATTTTCGCAACACGCGAAAACTCGACGGCACAATGCCGCTCGCAGTACCCGAATGCACGCCCTCGGTCAGCACCTCGGCGCGCAAAGTGCCGGTCAGGTTGCCGCGTAATGACGTCGTGCACCAGAGCTGCTCGTAGTTGCCGCACTCGGCATCGAGGCAGACGACGAGATCCGGCGCGCCGATGCGATCCTGCAGCAGATCGATGTAAAAGGGCAGGTCGAAGCTGCCGCTTTCCTCGCAACCCTCGATCAGCACGATACAGTGGGCATGCGGAATGCCTTGTTCCTGCAGTGCGCGTATCGCCGTCAACGAGCCAAACGTTGCGTAGCCGTCATCGGCGCCGCCTCGGCCGTACAACTTGCCGTTTTCGATCACCGGCTGCCAGGGGCCGAGATCGTCGGCCCAGCCCGTCATTTCAGGCTGCTTGTCGTAATGACCGTACAGCAAAACCACCTCGTCGGAGTCGCCCGGAATGTCGATGAACAGCACCGGGGTGCGTCCTTCGATGCGTACGACCTCGACCTGCATGCTCTTGACAGGCTGCTTGCGGACCCACGCCTCGAGCATCTGCACTGCGCGCTGCATGTGACCGTGCTTTTCCCAGTCGGGGTCAAACGTCGGGGACTTGTTTGGTACTTTTATATATTCACAGAGCTGCGGAATGATCGAGTCATCCCAGACCTGGCCGACAAAGTCGGCGATTTTTTTATTGTCCATCCGTCAGCGACCTGTAAAGCATACTTGTCATTCTCTCGGTAGTGATGAAGCCCCAGTTCCACTTCTCATGATAGTCGGCCAGCGGATTTGCTTCGAGCACCTGTTCCTGGCTCATGCCGGCCGCGACCAGTTTTTGCACCCGAGCCTCGGCATCAATCAGCATGTCAAGCGCGGCCTGGAGATCGGCCTTGGACGCCAGCGGGCCATGGCCTGGAATGATCCGGGTCTGGTCATTGGCCAGGTCGAGCAGTCGCTGTTGACCCGCCTTGTAACCGGCCACGCTGCCGCCGCTGTCCAGGTCGATGAACGGGAACAGCGCATTAAAAAACAGGTCGCCGGCATCGATGACATTCTGCGATGGGAAAACCACAGCCGCATCGCCGTCCGTGTGTGCGGCAGCGAGGTGCATCACGATCGCCGGGTGGCCGTTAACGTGAAACGTGACCTCGTCCGAAAACGTCACAACCGGCAGCCCGGCAGGTCCGCCCGCCTGATCGACGGAATCGAGAATTGCCTGTCGCAGATTGTCATGCGCAAAAACGATCGCGCCATTTTCCGCAAGTGTGGCATTTGAACCCACGTGGTCGCCGTGTGCATGCGTGTTGACCACAAAATCCAGCGGCCGGCCGGCAAGTTCCGCGATCGTTGCGATCAGGCTGGCCGTGATTGGCGCCATGCCATCGTCGATCAGCAGCACATGCTCGTCGCCGACGAGTAGTCCCATGTTAGAGCTGAAACCGTCCGCGCCCTCAAGCATGTATATGCCCGGAACGACCTCAGTCGCCTTTACCGTGGTCGCCAGTTCCTGCGCGGCAACAGGCAGCGCCAGCAGCAATGCCAGCGTGGCTAATTTGTGCATGGATTCTCTCCTTTCTTGGTGTCGGAGCTGTTTCGCAGTAATTGCTCTGACCCCATTTGGTGCCTAAAGGTTGCTGGGAAACGAGAACTGCGCCTTGTCCCTGACGCCACCTTTCGGCCAGCGTTGCGTTATGGTCTTGCGCCGCGTGTAAAAGCGCACACTGTCCGGCCCGTAGGCGAACAGGTCGCCGAACAGGGACCGTTTCCAGCCGCCGAAACTGTGCATCGCAACCGGTACCGGCAAAGGCACGTTGATGCCAACCATGCCGACCTGGATGTTGTCCGCGAAGTAACGCGCCGCCTCGCCGTCGCGTGTGAATATGCAGGTGCCATTGCCGTATTCATGCTCGTTAATCAGCTGCATGGCATGTTCCTGAGACACGGCACGCACCACGCAGAGTACCGGGCCGAAAATCTCTTCGCGATAGATGCGCATGTCCGGGGTCACCTTGTCGAACAGGCAAGCACCGAGGAAAAAACCTTCCTCGTGGCCGGGCACCCTGAGCGGCCGGCCGTCCACCACCAGCTCGGCACCTTCCTCGACGCCGAGATCGACATAGCTGCGTACCTTGTCATGGTGTGCTTTCGTGACCAGCGGCCCCATGTTGTTGCAGCTCTCGGTGCCGTTACCCACCTTCAGATTCTGCAGTTCCTTGCTGAGCCTGCCGACGATCGTGTCCGCGGTTTCATCACCCACGCAGACCGCGACCGAAATTGCCATGCAACGCTCGCCGCAGGAGCCGTAAGCCGCGCCCATCAGGGCACTGACGGTGTTGTCGATGTCCGCATCGGGCATGACGATGGCATGATTCTTCGCGCCACCCAAAGCCTGCACCCGCTTGCCGTTGCGGGTGCCGGTTGTATAGATGTACTCGGCGATTGGCGTCGAGCCGACGAAGCTGATTGCCTGCACTCGCGGGTCCTCCAGTAGCGTGTCGACGGCCTCCTTGTCGCCGTTGACGACGTTGTAGACGCCGTCAGGCAATCCGGATTGCTGGAACAGGCGCGCGATGAACATGGGTGCGCTTGGATCTTTCTCGGACGGTTTCAACACAAAGGTGTTGCCGCAGGCGATCGCCATCGGAAACATCCACATCGGCACCATGGCGGGAAAATTAAACGGCGTGATCCCAGCGACGACACCGAGCGGCTGGAACTCCGACCAGCTGTCAATGTCCGGGCCGACGTTTTTCGTATGTTCGCCCTTGAGGAGTTCGGCAATGCCGCAAGCGTAATCGACGACCTCGATGCCACGCTGAAACTCGCCCATGGCATCGTCAAGAACCTTGCCATGCTCGTTGGTCAGCAGGGCGACGATCGCATCTGCGTGCTCCTCAAGCAGGGTTTTGAAGCGAAACATGATTCTGGCGCGTTTCGCCGGCGGGGTATTGCGCCAGGCGGGGAAAGCGGCTGCGGCTGCCGCGATCGCCTGCTCGACCGTGCCGCGCGAAGCCAGCGCGACCTGTCGCGTGACTTTACCGGTTGCCGGGTTGGTAATCGCCTGGGTACGGGCATTGTCCGCGACGTCGCGACCATTGATAAAGTGGCCGACGACCGCGTTGCTGGCAAGTTTTTCAGCAGGTCGTGCGTTCATATTGCTCCTCCGGGGGCTGCCTCAGGCAACCGAATCGATGACGCGACGGACAGCTTCGAACGATTGCTCCATCTCGTCAACCCTGGAATTCAGGAAGGGTGAAAACTGCAGCAGGTCCATACCGTTACGGACCACTACATTTTCCTCCCAGAAGCATTTCTTGTGGATTTCGAGACCACGAGCCCCGGGGGCGCCGGGTCGCGCAGCGAGTTCAATCGCGCCCATCAGTCCAAAATTGCGCACGTCAATAACCTTGTCGTGGTCATCGAAGGAGTGCAACAGGTCCGCAAATGTCTTCTCGAGCGCCATCGCCTGCTCGAAGGTGCCTTCTTCCCGGTAAACGTCCAGCGTTGCCAGTCCAGCGGCGGCGGCAACCGGGTGGCCTGAGTAGGTATAGCCGTGAAACAGCTCGATCATGTGCTCCGGCCCCTGCATGAATGCCTGGTAGACATGGTCCCTGACCAGTACAGCACCCATCGGGATAACACCGTTGGTCAGTCCTTTTGCCGTGGTGATCAAATCCGGGGTCACGCCGAAGCGCTCTGCAGCGGTGGCTTTGCCGACGCGCCCAAACGCTGTAATCACCTCGTCGAATATCAGCAAGATACCGTGCCGGTCGCAGATTTCGCGGAGCTTTTCGAGGTAGCCCACAGGCGGCGGAATCACGCCCGCGGAGCCGATCACCGGTTCTACGATGACCGCAGCGATATTGCTGCCGTCGTGCAGCGCGGCCAGTCGCTCCAGGTCCTCTGCGAGCTCGGCACCATGCGCCGGCAGGCCGCGGCTGAAGGCATTGCGCGTCAGATCCAGGGTGTGGCGCATGTGGTCCACACCCGGTACCAGGTTTGCGCCGAACACCTTGCGATTCGGCAGCATGCCGCCCACCGACATGCCGCCGAAATTCACGCCGTGATAACCCTTTTCGCGACCGATCAGCCGGGTACGATGTCCCTCGCCGCGCGCGCGGTGGTAAGCCAGTGCGATCTTCAGGGCGCTGTCGACCGACTCGGAGCCGGAGTTTGTAAAAAAACAATTGCTGAATCCGGCCGGCGCCATGCCAACCACGCGCTCGGCCAGTGCAAATGCCTTGTCATTGCTCACCTGGAAACCGATGCAATAGTCGAGGGTCGCGACCTGCTTTTGTACAGCTTCGACAATTTTTGGATGGCAGTGGCCAAGGCCCGAGGTCCAGAGGCCCGAAAACATATCGTACAGACGCCTGCCATCGGCCGTGGTGTAGTAGTGGCCGGAGGCTCCCGCAATGATACGTGGCCGCTTCTTGAAATCGCGGTTGGCGGTGAAAGGCATCCAGTAGGCGTCGACGCTGGCGGGAGTTGTGCTCATGGTTCTCGAATCCGCGGGAAAGACAGGGCCGACAAGTGTATGTCGCATAGCTATGTTAAACAATTAGTTACGAGCCTCTTGATAAGCCATTGATTTAATTAAAACGCTTGTCCAAAATGTTTATTTTAATAAACACTCTCCGGGGGTCTTGCCATGGACCAGCAAATTGGCCGGCGGCTGCATGCCATTCGTACGCGATTGGCATTGTCACAGCGCCAGCTGGCGCGCGTTTCTGGCGTTGCCAATGCGACCATATCGCAGATCGAGGCGGGCAAGCTGAACCCGACCGTCAGTATGCTGAAGAAAGTGCTCGATGGCATTCCAATGAGCCTGGGTGAATTTTTCGCCGATCACGGTGAGTCCGCCGAGCGCATATTTTTTCGTGCCGGCCAGCTGACCGAAATTGCCGATGGCGGTGTTTCTTTTCGCCAGGTTGGCGCGAACCTGCGCAACAAGTCGATCCAGCTGCTGCAGGAATCCTATCAGCCTGGCGCCGGCACCGGCCGCCATGCCATCCGGCACGAAGGCGAGGAGTGCGGCATCGTGCTCAAAGGCCGGCTCGAGGTCACCGTCGCCGATCAGGTTGCCGTGTTGACGGCAGGGGATGCGTACTATTTTCGCAGCGAGCAACCGCATCAGTTTCGTAACACCGGCAATGAAGTGTGTGAACTGATTACGGCCTGTACACCGCCGAGCTTTTGATGCAAAGTGTCCGGCCCGGTTTTTTAATCTAGACTAGAATTTTGATGGCTAAGTTTGGCACTGTTTTTTGTGAAGAATTCGTCCGCGTCGAGTATCGCGATGGCGCCTGGCAGCAACCGCTCATGCAGCCCATCGGTCCGATTCCGATGCATCCCGCGGCGCATGTTTTTCATTATGCGAGCACCTGCTTCGAAGGATTCAAGGCATACCGACGGGCGGATGGCGCGGCACAGATTTTTCGCCTGCGCGACCACGTTGCGCGCATGCAGAAGAGTGCCGCGTCGCTGCGTTTGCCGGTTCCGCTTGCGGCAATGTTGTCACAGATGGTCATTGATCTGGTCTCGCGACAAGCGAGCAAGATCCCGGAGCCGCCGGGTTCGCTTTATTTGCGCCCGACCTTGATTGGCACGGAAAAGAACATTGGCGCGGCGGCAGCGCCGTCCACCGAAGCGCTGTTGTACGTGATTGCCTCACCGGTCGGTGATTATTTCGCTGGCGGCGCAAAAGCGCTGAAGCTGCTGGTTGACGATCAGCGTGCGCGCACGACCGAGCAGCTCGGCAGCACCAAGACCGGCGGCAACTATGCAGCGGCACTTGGGCCGACGCTGGACGCGAAAGCCGCCTATGGCGTTGACCAGGTACTGTTTTGCCCGCATGGCGACGTACAGGAAACCGGCGCGGCGAATTTTCTTTTGCTGAGTGACAAGGAAGTGATTACCAAGCCGCTCGACAGTTCGTTCCTGCACGGCATTACGCGCGATTCAATTCTGCGTCTTGCCGCCGAGCTGGGCTACCGGGTCAGTGAGCGAAACATAACCGTCAGTGAGTTGCTGGAACTGGTCGCAACGCATGAAGCGGTGCTGTCCGGCACAGCGGCGACCCTGTCGCCGGTCGGTTGCCTGGTGCACAACGGCAGGGAAATCAGGGTGCGCGATGGCAATCCGGGGCCGAATGCCGAGAAGCTCCGTGCGGCGCTGCAGGCGATACAGACAGGCCGGGCGCCGGACACGCACGGCTGGCTGACTGCAGTTTGATACCGGCTAGATCGCTTTTGAGAAGCGCTCGTTGACGTCAGCGTCGGCGAGATGCCGATCGAAACACATGGCAATACTTCGCAATAACAGTCGCCCGCGCGGCGTGACTGCAATGTGCGTGTCGGCAAGTTGCACCAGGCCATCCCGGTCGAGCACGGCGAGCCGCTCAAGTTCAGCGCGGAAATAGTCCGCGAACACAATGCCATGACGGCGATCAAATTCGGCGTACTGCAGTGAGTCGTAGCACATCAGCGCCTGCATGACATCGGCACGAATAAGGTCGTCAGCATCAATCGCCAGGCCTTTTAGTATCGGTAGGCGGCCATCATCCAGCAGCGCCTCGTATGCCTGCGTCGTCACCGCATTTTGCGCGAAGCTGTCGCCGACATGGCTGATGGCACTGGCCCCAAGTCCGATCAGGTCGCATCGTTTGTGGGTCGCATATCCCTGGAAGTTTCTTTGCAGGCTGCCATTGCGCCGCGCCACGACCAGCTCATCGTCCGGCAAGGCAAAATGATCCATGCCAATGTAGCTGTAGCCGGCGGCACTCAGCCTGGTAATCGTTTGCTGCAGGATGGCAAGCTTGGTATCGGGCTGCGGGATCTGCTCCGCGGGTATCATACGTTGTCCCTTGAATCGCGCCGGCAGGTGCGCATAGTTATAAACCGCGAGGCGATCAGGGCGCATCGCGATGACCGTGTCCAGGGTGCGTTCGAAACCGGATACGGTTTGCAATGGCAGGCCGTAAATCAGGTCGAACGAGATAGATTTGAATTGCGCGGCGCGCGCCGCGTCAAGCAGGGACCGGACCTGGACTTCACTTTGCATGCGATTGACGGCGCGTTGTACCGCGGTATCGAAATCCTGCACGCCGAGACTGAGGCGATTGAAGCCGAGACTGGCCAGGAAGCGAATCGCCTGTTCGTCGACGGTGCGCGGATCGACCTCGATGGAGAACTCGCGCTCACTGGATGGTGCAAATGCAAAGGCCCGCTCGAGTGTTGCCATCAGATCGCCGAGATGCGCGGCATCCAGGTAGGTCGGCGTTCCGCCCCCGAAATGCAGTTGGGTCACGCGCCGGGAAGTGGTGAACAACCCGGCCTGCATGCTGATTTCCCGGTGCAGGTAGTCGAGGTAGCGGCTAACGCGTTCCTGGTTGCGGGTAACGATCTTGTTGCAGCCGCAGTAGTAACAAAGCGAGCGGCAGAACGGGATGTGTACATACAGCGACAGCGGTCGATCCGAGCTGTTGCTTTGCAGCGCGAACTCGCGATACTCGTCGCCCGTGAACCGTTCCGTGAATTGCAACGCGGTCGGATAGGAGGTGTAGCGCGGGCCACGGCCGTCATAACGCCGGATCAGGTTTGCGTCAAATCGGATCTGGTTTGGGTGGACTGCGGCCATATGCAGCATCGTGACCGATCCGCGCAGCGGTTTACATGGGTACTTTCCGCAGGTCGTGCAACATGAACAGCGCCACCGTAAACAGCAGCATGGCCACCGCCTGGTGAATAACGGCCAGCGCGGTTGGTACCTGCAGGAGCAGGGTTGCGATGCCGAGCCCGACTTGCAGGACCGCGGTGTGCAACAACGCGTTACGCGCTTTCGCGGCGCGCGCCGGAAAACCTGCGTTACGCGCTCGCCACCAGTAAAACAGCACCATGGCGAAAGTCGAAATGGCGAGCAGGCGATGATCAAACTGCACCGTCGTCATATTTTCAAAAATATTCCGCCAGCCAGGCTCCAGTGCCATGAGCCCCGGAGGAATCCAGTAAACACCCATCATTGGGAAGGTGTTGTAAATCAGGCCGGCTTTGAGGCCAGCGACAAACGCACCGGACAGGATCGTGACGCCGATCAGCACAGTCAGCGCGACTGTGCGGCCATACCAGCGGTGACGCGATCCTCCCGCGACCGGCCTCAAAAGCGACAAGGCGCGCCAGTACATCATTGCGTAGACGGCAAATGCCGCTGCCAGATGCGCCGCCAGCCGGTACGGGCTGACGTGCGGTGTATCGACCTGGCCGCTCTCGACCATGACCTTGCCGATCAATCCTTGCGCGCCGCCAAGCGCCAGCATGAGCAGGTACCATGGAAGTTGCTTTGCCGTGATGAATTTTCTTGCGACGAAGTACAGCATGGGCAGCAGAAATGCCATCCCCAATAGTCGACCCAGCAGCCGATGCAGGTATTCGAGCCAGAAAATACCCTTGAAGCCCTGCAAGTCCATATCGGAATTTACCTTGATGAATTCCGGCGTTTGCTGGTAGACCTCGAATACCCGTTGCCACTCGGCATCAGTCATCGGTGGCAGTATGTCCATGATCAAACGCCATTCGGCAATTGAAAGTCCGGAACCCGTCAGGCGCGTAACACCACCGAGCACCACCATGGCAAAGACCAGGGCGCAGCAAACCAGCAACCAGCGGGCGATCGCCTGCTGTGCCGCTTTGCTTCCGGCCGCGGAATTGTCAATGGTGTCGCGCATGGGACGGCAATCTTAGCAGCCCCGTAGCAAAAAGCAGTACGTGATATCCTCGCCCGATGCGCGTGGAACAATGCAATAACCTCTCGGACTTTCGGCGTCTCGCGCGGCGACGGTTGCCAGCACCGGTGTTCCACTACCTCGATGGCGGCGCCGACGACGAAATTTCCCTGCGCCGCAATGTTGCCGCGTTCGATGACTACGAATTGCTGCCGTCGCAATTGACCGATGTCAGTCGAATCAATATGCAGACCACCCTGTTTGGCAAGAGTATCGACTGGCCGGTGATGATCTCACCAACCGGGGCATCGAAATTATTTCACGGCGCAGGGGAAGCCGCCGTGGCGCGCGCCGCCGCAAAATTTGGCATGGTTTACAGCCTGTCAACGCTGGGTACAGCCAGTATCGAAGAAATAGCAGCTGCCGGCGACGGGCCGAAGCTTTACCAGCTTTACATCTTCAAGGATCGTGGCCTGACCGAGGAATGGATAACACGCTGCAAAGCGAGCGGCTATGCGGCGCTGGCACTGACCGTGGATTTGCCCGTGCCTGGCAATCGAGAGCGCGACCTGGTACAGGGATTCATGTTTCCGCCACGCTCCAGGTTGAAGCAGATACTTAGTTTTGCGCGTCACCCCGGCTGGTTGTACCGGGCGGCCATCAGGAAGGATCTCGACACGGTCAACATAACCTCGAGTGAGCGGGCAGCAGGAGCGCTCGCAACGGGTCTGCGTAAATTTATTGATGACGAACTGGAACGATCTTTAACGTGGCGCGACGTGGAATGGCTGGCGCAACGCTGGAACGGTCCGCTCGTTATCAAGGGAGTGCAAACTGTCGCTGACTGCCGCAAAGCAGCTGATTCCGGTGCGACTGCAGTCATGATTTCCAATCATGGTGGCAGGCAACTGGATTCGGCGCCAGCGCCGGTCGACTGCATCGCTGCAATTGCCGATGCGCTTCGCGATCGCCTGGAAATTATCTGTGACGGCGGTATTCGGCGCGGCAATCACGTGGTGAAGGCTCTGGCGCTGGGTGCGAATGCCTGCAGTATCGGTCGCGGCTATCTGTACGCTCTCGCCGCCGATGGTCAGAACGGCGTTGAACTGGCGCTCGGTCTGCTGCGCGCCGAGCTGGAGCGCACCATGGCGCTGGTAGGCTGCGTGTCGATACAAGATATCAATGCACAGTTTGTGCAGCATCGCTTGCCGCGTTAATTCGGCGCCGAACTATCGCTCTGCTGGCGATTTCCGAGTAATATGAGCCCAGCTTGGCCTATATGGGTGAGCGCTCCAAAGCCTTCGGGCGGTGTTTTGTTACGAGGTAATTATGGCAGGTGAAAGAGTTTCGGGAACCGTTAAGTGGTTCAACGACGACAAGGGATTTGGCTTTATCGCACGTGAGGGTGGTCAGGACGTATTCGTACACCACAGTGCAATCCAGATGGAAGGTTTCAAGACTCTGAAAGAGGGTCAGGCCGTCACGATGGAAGTGACCCAGGGTCAGAAGGGCCCGCAAGCCGAAAATGTAATGACCGTTTAGGTTTTGCAGCGTCGGTCACGAGTCGAACAGTGACCGATTCGGTTTGTTCTTTTGTTCGCCGCCTGTGCTGCAGGCGCACGTGATGCATCTCAGTTTCCGGTGCCTGGCAATGTGCGGCATGCTCGCACTGTGCGCCTGCGCGGAAAAACCCGCATCGACTCCGCCAGAACCTGTTGTAGCGGAATTCGTGGGCCGTACGGCGTGCGTAAACTGTCATGCCTCTGAGAGTTCCGCGTGGACCGGTTCGCATCATGATCTCGCCATGCAGGAAGCCGATGAGACGACGGTGCTTGGTGACTTCGATAAGGCTGCATTCGATTACTACGGCAGCGAAACCCTTTTTTACAGGGATAACGGCCGCTTCATGGTTCGTACTGCCAACGCCGGCGGACAAGCCGAAAATTTTCAGGTAACTCACACTTTCGGTATCAGTCCGCTACAACAGTACCTGGTCGAGTTGCCGCATGGCCGGCTGCAGGCGTTGCCTTTTGCCTGGGATACACGAGCTGCATCCGAGGGTGGCCAGCGCTGGTTTCATTTGTATCCGCAAGAAAACATTGCGTCGGGCGATGAGCTGCACTGGACTGGCCGCCTGCAAAACTGGAACTACATGTGCGCTGAGTGCCACTCGACCAATCTGCGCGCGAATTATGATGCCGCCAGTGACAGTTTTGCGACCTCCTGGTCCGAGATAGACGTTAGCTGCGAGGCCTGCCACGGGCCTGCATCGTTGCACGTTGCCGAGGCAAGTAACGGCAGTTTTTCTTCGAGCAAGGGCCTGCAGCTGAGTCTCGACGATCACGGTCGCGCAAGCTGGCAAATGAATATGCAGACCGGCATTGCCGAGCGCACCGAGCTGGCGTTGCTGCAAACCCGGCAGCCCGAGGCCTGCGGGCGTTGCCATTCTCGTCGTGGTGTCATTAGCAGCAATTATGAATTTGGCAAGCCCCTGGCGGACACGCACCGCGTGGCGCTGCTGGATTCGGAACTCTACTTTGACGATGGCCAGATTCGCGATGAAGTGTACGTATATGGCTCATTCGTACAGAGTCGTATGTACCGGGCCGGCGTTACCTGCAGCGACTGCCACGATCCGCATTCACTGCAGTTGTTGTCGGGGCCCGGGTCGGAGCCGAGCGACGTTTGCGCCCGCTGCCATCTGGCGGAAAAATTTTCCACCGCCACGCACCATCACCACGCTCAGGGCGATGTCGCCTGCGTCGACTGCCACATGCCGGCTCGCGACTACATGGTTATTGACCCGCGGCGCGATCACAGTTTTCGCGTACCGCGGCCTGATCTGAGCCTCGTCAGCAATGCACCGAATGCGTGCGGCAACTGTCATGCGGAGCGCGGCTCGGCATGGGCAGCAGCGGCGGCCAGTACCTGGTGGGGCACTCCCGCATCACATTTCGCAACCGCATTCGCGGCCGCACGTCAGGGGGCGGCAAACCCGGCCTTGCAGGCGGTGGCCGGCGATACCGGGTTGCCAGGCATTGTACGAGCGACCGCTCTGGCACGTTTCTCGACACCCCTCGCGCAGGCTGATGCCGTCGCAATCCAGACTGGCCTCGCCGACCCGGATCCGATGTTGCGCATGGCCGCATTGCGGGCCGCGCGCTATTTGCCGCCGGATGCGCTGCTGCGACTTGCAACGCCGCTGCTCCGGGATGCAATACGCAGCGTGCGAATTGAGGCCACGCTGTCGCTCGCTACAGTGCACGAATATTTGTCCGGTAATTCCGGATTCGCTGCCGCGGCGAATGAATTCCGCGCGGCTCAGCGCGCGGTAACAAGCCAACCTGAAGGTCACATTGCGCTCGGCGATTTTGAGTCTGCGATGGGTAACCCGGAGCAGGCGGTGAAACACTATGCGACGGCGCTCGCCATGGATCCGGGCTTTGTCGGCTCACGGCTCAATTACGCCGATGCGCTGCGGCGATTCGGTGACGAGCCTGGTGCTGAAGCATTGTTGCGGGGCGGGCTCGCACATGATCCCTCGAGTGCAGAACTGCACCATGCACTGGGCTTGTTGCTGGTGCGCACGGAACGAGCGGCAGACGGATTGGCGGAATTGCGGCAAGCGGCCGAACTTGCGCCTGATAATCCCCGGTTTGCGTATGTATTCGGGGTCGCGTTGTACTCGCTGGGTGAGATTGACGCTGCATTGCGCGCGTTGCATCAGGCCCGGCAACGATTTAGCCAGGACTTCGACATTGCCTGGGCGCTGGTGACCATGTCCCGGGACAGCGGTAATATCGAAGCCGCCAGGAAAATCGTCGATGAACTGGCGCAGCAATGGCCGGACAACGAAAATGTCAGCACTTTGCGCGATTCCCTCAGGTCTCCCTAGACGTAATTTTCGAGACCGTCAAAAATCAGCTTCACGCCGACCAAAAACAACAACACGTAAACCAATGCAAAGAAAAACCGGTCGCTGACCCGGCTATGTAGCCAGGCACCCGTGAGTACGCCGATCGGTGCCAGTATCACCAGCGCCGCCGAGGTCGCAAGATTGTCCGCAGTAAGCTGGCCCAGCCAGGCGTAAGGCAGCAGCTTGACGTAATTGACGACAGCGAAGAAAGCGATCGCGGTTGCGGCAAAACCGGTGCGATCGAGCGGCCGTCTGAGCAGATACATGCTGATGGGCGGGCCGCCTGCATGGGCGACAAAACTCGTGAAGCCGGCGACCGATCCGCCGATCCAGCCGAAGGATTGCGGACAATTGCGCGGTGCGGCGTCGCGGTCGCGGAACTTGCTACTCCAGAAATGCAACGTAAAGGTGACGGCAACGGTGCCGACAATCAGCTTGACGATGGCCGCACTCAGGAATCCGAACAGCAGCGTACCGGCGATAATTCCGAGCAGCGACGCTGGCAATAGCACACGCAGTTCTGGCCAGTCCCAGCCGCCGCGAAACTTCCACACAGCGACGATATCCATGACGCACAGGATCGGCAGCAAGACGGCCGCGGCCTGTATTGGCGAAATGACCAGCGCCATCAAGGGTACAGCGGCGGTGCCAAGACCGCCGCCAAAGCCGCCCTTGGAAATGCCAACCAACAGTACTGCCGGAATTGCAACCACGTAGAACCAGGGGTCCGTTATCAAGCAAAGTCCTCTCGTTCGCGCCAGTGTACGCACGGCCGCGCCGCAAGTCTTACCGCGTTGTAGCTTTCGTGATTTAATGTCGGCACATCAGAAAACCCCGATTTTCGTGAAACTAAGAATACGAGATAACTCAGTACGCCTGCGGCTCGAACGCGGCGAAGTCGACCTGCTGTGCGACCGAGGTTTGGTGTCGGCACGTACCGGCTTTCCCGGCGGACGAGAGTTTTGCTACGCGCTCGAAAGCAGCCCCGCAAGCGTCGAACCGGGAGCATCTTATTCTGACTCTACCTTGACAGTACGCTTGCCGGAAAGCGTGGTGCTGCGCTGGGCGAATTCGGAACAGGTGTCGATCGCCGGCGAGCAACGGCTGGATGACGGTTCGCTGCTCGGCATCCTGGTGGAGAAAGACTTTGCCTGCCTGGCTCCGCGCGCAGGCGAAGATGAAACCGATATGTATCCGCATCCGGGGGCGGAGTCGCGTGAGGCCAGCTGCTGATGGCTGCGTCGCGCTTCCCGGGATTCGAACCAGCGACGCTGGCGTTCCTGCGTGAACTCGACAGCAACAATAACCGGCCCTGGTTCCAGGCTAACAAGAGTCGCTATGAAGAGTTTGTGCTGGACGTTGCATTGCGGTTTATCCTGGCGATGCAGCAGTCCATGGCCGACATCGCGCCGCACTTTGTTGTTCAGGCAACCCGCGTTGGCGGTTCGCTGATGCGCATCTATCGGGACACGCGATTCTCAAACGCCAAAACGCCGTACAAGACCAATATCGGCATCCAGTTTCGCCATGAACAGGCCAAGGACGTGCATTCACCGGGCTACTACGTACACGTCGATCCGCAGCAGGTGTTTCTGGGGGTGGGCATGTGGCGTCCGGAAGCGCAGCCATTGCGGGCAATTCGCGATCGTATCGCGGAGCGCCCGGCGGACTGGCAGCGTGTCGTCGGCGAGTCGAATTTCAAACGCCATTTTGACCTTGGTGGCGAAATGCTGACGCGACCGCCGCGCGGATTTAACAACGAGCATGCGTGCATAGCAGATATAAAGCGCAAGAGCTTCATCGCGGTTAAGGATTTGGCCGTGGATGACTGCCTGAACAAGCAATTTCAGGGCAAGGTTGAAACAGCATTTCGCGTCGGCTCGCCGTACATGCAATTTCTATGTAAAGCGGTTGGTGTGCCGTTCTAGAGCAACCCATGAGCGAGAACCCTATCATCTGGCAGCCCGGTAAAGATCGAGTGCGGGCCTCAGCCATGTATCGCTTCATGCAGAACCAGGGCTTCGACAATTATGCTGACTTGTACCAGTGGTCAATTACCGATCTGACAGGTTTCTGGAGCGCGGTTTGCCAGTTCTGCGAACTGCAGTTTTCCAGGCCTGCTGAGCAGCTACTGACCCGGCCAGACGACATCATGCACGCTGGCTGGTTCGCCGGCAGCCAATTGAATTTTGCCGCGCACCTGCTGCGCCACCAGGGTAGCCAGGCCGCAATCGTGTTTTGCGGTGAAGACGGTGCCCGGCGTGAACTAAGCCGTGACCAGTTGCGCAGCGCGGTCGCTGCCTGTGCGGCCGGTCTGCGGCGCGCCGGCGTCACTCGTGGTGACCGCGTCGCAGCCTATTTACCGAACTGTCCGGAGGCGATTATTGCGATGCTCGCGGCGACCAGCATCGGCGCTGTATGGTCATCCTGCTCGCCAGATTTTGGTGTCAATGGCATCGTCGATCGATTTGGCCAGATCGAACCAAAAGTCTTTATCGCGACGAATGGGTACATCTATAACAGCAAGCGCATTGATTGCCTCAACTCTGTGCAGGAGGTCGTGGCCAGAATCGGCAGCATCAAGGCCACTGTCATTGTGGAGTTTCGTCACGACCTGGGGTTGCCTGCCAAAAGCGACCTTGTGCGCTGGCATGATTTTCTGGCGCCTGGAGAAGAACTCACCTTTGCGGCGGTCGACTTCGATCACCCGCTGTATATCATGTTTTCCTCCGGCACAACCGGTGTGCCGAAATGCATCGTCCATGGTCATGGTGGCACGCTGCTGAAGCATGCCTGCGAATTGCTGTTGCATACGGATATCCACGCTGACGACCGTGTTTTCTATTTCACCACCTGCGGCTGGATGATGTGGAACTGGCTGGTCAGTGGATTGCTGGGCGGTGCCACGCTGATGCTGTTCGATGGCGCGCCTTTTGTTGGCGATGGCCGCGAGCTGTGGTCGATGGTGGAGCGGGAAAAGATTTCGATATTCGGTACCAGTGCGAAATACCTGTCGGCGCTGGAGAAGACCGGTCTGCGGCCGCGCGATGATTTTGATCTTGCCAGCGTGCGCACAATTCTGTCCACCGGCTCGCCGTTGGCGCCGGAAAGTTTTGATTATGTGTACGCGGCCATCAAGAGCGATGTGCTGCTTGGCTCTATCGCGGGTGGCACAGACTTGCTCGGTTGTTTCGCAGCTGCAAACCCGTTGTTGCCCGTTCGGCGCGGTGAATTGCAATGTCGCGGCCTTGGCATGGCGGTCGAGATTTTCGATGAAAACGGCAACCCGGTAATTGAGCAAAAAGGCGAATTGGTGTGCACCAGGCCGTTTCCGTCCGCGCCAGTTTGCTTTTGGAATGATCCGCACGGAGCGCGCTATCGCGCTGCGTACTTCGAGCGCTTCCCGGGGGTATGGGCGCACGGTGACTTCGCTGAACTAAAGAATACTGGCGGCATGGTTATCCATGGTCGCTCGGATGCGGTCTTGAACCCGGGCGGTGTGCGTATTGGCACCGCCGAAATCTACCGTCAGGTGGAGAAACTTGACGAGATCATGGAAAGTATCGCCATAGGGCAGCAATGGAAAGGCGATGTCCGAGTCGTGCTTTTTGTTGTTTTACGATCTGGCGTCGAATTGGATGGTGAATTACGCGGCCGTATTCGCAAAGTAATTCGTGCCGGAGCGACGCCGCGGCACGTGCCGGCCAAAATTATCGCAGTGCAGGACATTCCGCGTACCAAGAGTGGCAAGCTGGTCGAGCTTGCCGTGCGTTCTGTCGTGCATGGCGAGTCCATTCGCAATACCGAAGCGCTGGCGAATCCGGCTGCGCTGGCGCATTTCAGAAATATCGCGGAGCTGGGCGAGGACTAGCGCATGTCATTGAGTGTGGAAATAGAAGGTGTCGAGATCAGCCGCGGCAAGGTACTGCCGGATTGGATCGACATCAACGGGCATATGAATGTCGCCTACTACGTGCTCGCATTCGATCTCGCGGTTGACACCCTGTGGCTCGATTTCGGCCTTGACAATGAACATATCCGAGTCAACAACAGTTCAACCTTTGCGGTCGAGTCGCACGTTCTGTATCGAAAAGAATTGTTGCTCAATGATCCTTTCATCGTGACCTCCCAGATCCTGGCGTTTGATGAGAAACGCATTCACCAGTTTCAACGCATGTATCACGCGAGTGAGGGCTACCTGGCGGCCAGCGCGGAGTGGATGAACCTGCATGTGGATATGAAAACCCGACGTGTGTCGCCATGGCCCGCGCAGGTCCTGCGGGCCATGCGGCGCGTCGCAGCGTCACAGGGTACCTGGCCATACCCTGCCGACGCGGGTCGCAGCATGCGCATCCGCGAGCCGCTATTCAGCATTGCCGGTGCTTGCTGATGACGGGCCGATTCCTGCTCGCGATTGACGCTGGTACCAGCAGCACACGCGCAGTTATCTACAATCACGATGCGGACGTGATCGCCGGTGCGCAACAGGAATTCAAGCAGCATTACCCGCAGTCTGGCTGGGTCGAGCACGATGCCGAGGAGATCTGGGGCGCGGTACAACAAGTGACGGCAGAGGCGATGCGCAAGGCCGGGGCGCGAGCCCCCGACATTACCGGTATCGGTATCACCAACCAGCGCGAAACCACCGTGCTCTGGGAGCGGACCTCGGGTCGATGCATTTACAACGCCATAGTCTGGCAGGACCGCAGGACGGCAGGATATTGCGAGGCCATGAAGGCGGATGGCAAAGAAGCCAAAATCACGGCCAGGACCGGCTTGCGGCTGGATCCGTATTTTTCTGCCAGCAAGATCAGCTGGTTATTGAACAACGTTGCCGGGGCACGCGAACGGGCTGATGCCGGCGAGCTTGCGTTTGGCACGATTGACACCTTTATCCTGTGGCGACTTTGCAACGGCCGTGTGCACGCGACAGATGCGAGTAATGCGTCGCGGACCATGCTTTTCAATATTCACAGCCAGGAGTGGGATGACGATCTGCTCGCATTGTTTGACGTGCCTCGCAGTTTGCTTCCCGAAGTGCACGATTGCGCGTACCACTACGCTGATGCAGACTGCGCTGCGCTTGGTGGCAGCGTACCGGTGCTCGGCATTGCCGGTGATCAGCAGGCGGCCTTGATTGGGCAGGCGGGTTTTTTGAAGGGCATGACCAAGAGTACCTACGGAACGGGTTGTTTCGTGCTGGCGAATTCAGCCGGCGAGGCGCTGCGCTCGCACAATAGATTGTTAACAACGATTGCCTCGCGACTGGATGGCAAGGTGTGCTATGGCCTGGAGGGCAGCGTTTTTGTCGCCGGCTCGGCCCTGCAGTGGCTGCGCGACGAACTCGGCCTGATCAGCTCGGCGGCCGAATCGGAGGCGATAGCGCATAGAACCGGTGTCGTGAACGACGTTTGCGTGGTGCCGGCGTTTACTGGTCTGGGCGCACCACACTGGGACCCGCACGCGCGTGGCGCGATCCTTGGCCTGTCACGTGGATCGAGCCGCGAGCAAATCGTCACCGCCACGTTGCAGGCAGTCGCCTTGCAGACCGCGGATCTCATCTCGGCAATGGCGGACGACGGTTTTGCGCCGGCAGTGATTCGTGTCGACGGCGGCATGGTACAAAATGACTGGTTCCTGCAGTTCCTGGCCGATATTCTCAAGCTGCCGGTTGAGCGTCCGGTTAATGTTGAGTCAACCGCGCTCGGTGCGGCCTACCTGGCCGGACTGTGTGCCGGCGTGTTCGGGTCAACCGAGGCGATTGCGTCGATGTGGAAAAGTGGAAAAATGTTCGCTCCGGCAATGGGCGACGAACAGCGCGGTTCGTTGCTTGCGGCCTGGAATGAAGCAGTAAGTCGAGTAAAAAGTGCTTAAAGCGCGGCAAAAAATCGGCAAGTACAGGATTCTTGGGCGCATTGCTTCCAGTTCGCTGGCCGATGTTTATCGGGCTTACGACACTATTCAGAACACGCGGGTTGCGCTGAAGATTCCGAAGCGCACGCACAATATAGGTGAGAACGAGTTTCTGCACGAAGTGCAGGTTGCGACTCGCTTGCAGCACCCTAATATCCTGTCGGTATTGAATGCGAGCTATGTTGACGAGCGTTTTGTCATCACGATGGAGCTTGGTGACGAATCACTGGCGGACCGGATTGAACGCAGAATGTCGACCGAACTCGCTTTGGATCTTGCGGGGCAGGCTATCGCCGCACTGGCTTATGCGCATGCCCACAAGTTTATCCATTGCGACATCAAGCCGGAAAATTACATCCTGTTTCCTGGCAATCAGCTCAAACTGACGGACTTCGGCTTCGCAAAACTCAGTTTGCGCACCTTGAAAGCATCGGGCTCCGGGACGATTGATTACATCGCGCCCGAGCAGGCGATGGGCCGACCGAAGTTCCAATCCGACGTGTTCTCTCTTGGCCTGGTCCTGTATCGCATGTTGTCGGGCCGTCTGCCGGAATGGCCATTTACCTGGCCACTCGCTGGCCATGATCGACTCAGCGCGCGTGTTTCGCCCGGAATGATCGCGATGTTGCAAAAAGCGATACAGCTGGATCCGCGCAAGCGCTACGCCAGCGCAGTGCAGATGCAGACGGAATTCAAGCGCCTGCAAAAGCCCCGTCGCAAGCCCAGGCGTGCCAAGGCAAAAAAAATGACCAGTCACAGCGCTTCCTGGCGAAATCTGCAATGGCGAGAATTCCAGCGGCAGTTTCGCGGCAAGCTCGACACCCGGCACCAGTGCCGCAAGTGCACAGGGCCGGTGGCCGAGTCGATGCTCGCCTGTCCCTGGTGTGGCATCGACGATCCGACGCGCGGCACCGAATCGACGATGCCATCCAGTTGCCCGCGTTGCGAGCGCGGCGTCAAGAACGACTGGGACTATTGCGCGTGGTGTTACGGACCTGGCTTTGCGGAAGAAACAACGCGGGTCTATGCGGACAAACGTTATACGGCGCGTTGCGGCAATGCCCGCTGCAAGGGACTGTTAATGCCATTCATGCGCTATTGTCCGTGGTGCCGCAGCAAGGTGCGCAGACCATGGAAAATAGCCGGCCACAAGGATAGCTGCACATCGTGTCACTGGGGTATTGCCAGGGAATTCTGGAATTATTGTGCGTGGTGCAAGAAGGCGATTCAGCGTGCCTGAGACACCGATAATCGATCCGCTGGTGCTGGACGGCGCTACCGCGCCGGACCGACATCACGTATTGGTCGCAGGTGGGGAGTCGGTCGCGTTTTGCGCGCCGTCGCCGGATGGCAACAGCGAAAACCAGGATTCGGTAGCGATTATTCCATACGGGCCGCAGGCGGCCGTGTTCGTCGTTGCCGATGGTGCGGGGGGACTTCCGGCAGGGCGCCTGGCGTCGCAGACCGCCGTGCATGCGCTGATCGCGCAGCTCAACCAGGCGAGCGAAAGGACCATCATGCTACGCACTGCAATTCTCGATGGCATTGAGGCCGCCAATGCGGCTGTTTTGAGCCTTGCCAATGGTGCAGCAACCACCTTTACCGTGATCACGATCGAAGGCGTGACAGCCCGTGCCTATCAGGTTGGTGATTCCGAGGCGATCATTGTCGGGCAGCGCGGTGTCATTCGTTTGCAGACCGTGTCGCATTCGCCGACCGGGCTTGCCGTGGAGGCCGGATTCCTAGACCAGCGCGAAGCCTTGCACCATGAAGACCGCCACCTGGTGTCTAATTTCCTGGGTACAGCAAATATGCGCATCGACATCGGCACCGAAATCAGGTTGCGACCACGTGACACGGTAATTCTCGCCAGCGACGGCCTGATGGATAACGTGCACACCACCGAGATTATCGAGCGTGTCCGCAAAGGCCCGCTGCCAAAGGCCGCAGACGCTGTCATAGCACTGGCGCGCCGTCGCATGAACGGTACCGCGGTGGAGCAGCCCAGCAAGCCGGACGACCTGTCGCTGATCCTGTTTCGCAAGCCCAACCAGGCCTGACGGGCAAGTCGCCAAATTATGTCATTGCTGCGCGCCGCATTCGGCTTGTATGGCAAATACCGGAGTTGATCGTCCGTGACGCAGGTATTATTGTCGTCGATGGAACTCAGGCGAGCTTTTTTGGCTCAAAGCGAGTTACCACGGCAGTTTGGTGATGCCACCAAACTCGCCACAAGAGGGCAGGACAATGAGGCACAGGCAAAATATTAGGTCGGTACTCGGCTGGATCAAGCCGTTCCTGTTGGCCGCACTGGCCACTCTGATTATCGGTGCCTGCAAGTCCGAGACCGGTTCGACAGGCGGCGTGCCGGCCCCGCCGGGCGGTATGCCGATGCCTGGTGGCGGAATGCCTGCTCCGCCGGGTCCTTCCGGCGGCGGATCGTCCGGTGGTTCCTCGGGTGGTGATTCCTCGGGCGGTGATTCCTCGGGCGGTGATTCCTCGGGCGGCGGTTCCTCAGGTGGTGGTTCCTCGGGCAGTGGCATGCCGGGTGGCGGTGTTCCGCTGCCCGGTGGCGGCCCGTCGGGCGGCGGCGGTCCGAGCGGCCAGTCCGGTGACGGCGATGGTGCGGGCGATGTCGGCAGGTTCCCGGGCGACGATCCGCTCGGTGTTCCGCCCCCACCCAGCCAGCAGGGCGCTGGCGGCGCCGACGGCGAGGGCGAAGCTGGAGCAGAGGGCGAAGCCGGAGGCGAGGGCGAAGCCGGAGGCGATAGCGATGGCGAAGCCGACGGTGAGGCGGGCGGCGAATGCGGTGACAGCGGCGCGTTGCCCGGCGGCATCGGCGGCATGGGTGAGGCCGGTGAATGCATCGGCGGGTCAGAATCGGAAACGACGAATGTTCTTGGCGATGACGGTTCGCCATCTGGCGACGGCAGTGTTGTGGGCACCGGTGGCGCGGGCGGTGTCGGCGAGTTTCCAGGAGAGACTGCCGAGGAGCGCGCGGAGCGTCTTGGCAAGGAACTCGAAGAATCCATTGGCGGATTCGATGAAGTCCTTATGGAAGAGCAGCAGGAAATTGCATCGGTAGGCCGCAGCACCGAGGGTTTCGGCGGCAGTGCAGGTGGCGGCGACACGAGCGGCGGCATCAGCCTGGGCGAACAGGGCGGTTCGGGCGGTGGTATCTCGGTCGTCAATACCGGCAGGCAGCGTACCTCGCCTATTGAGGGCATGAGTGACGAGGAAATCAGCAATCGAACCCCGGACGATGTCGCAAGCATGGTCGATGACGACATCATCGCGAGACAGCTGCGGGAAGCAGCGCTGGCGGAAGAGGATCCCGCGCTTCGTGAGCGTCTGTGGGAGGAATATCGGAAGTACAAAGGGTTGTAGGGAGCCAATTTGCAAAGTATCCATAGGGCGGCGTGTACCTTTGCGGCAATCCTGATGTTGCCCGCTTGTGCCGTTAATGAAGTCATCACGGCGGAAGAAACGGAACTGATCGTGGCGGAAGCGCCGCCGGCCGAGGATCTGCTGCTGGATATTGGCATTATTCCGTTTGCCGAAGGTGTCGCGAAAGACAACGACCCGTCCGATACCGGCGTCTACGAGGAGATTCGCTCTGCCGAATCACGCTACCTCGCCTATCACCTGAAAACCACGTTGCAGGGCACCGGCCACTGGGGCGCTGTGCGGGTCATTCCTTCGAGCAACGCGTTCACGGACGTCATTATCCAGGGCAGCATCAAGGAGTCTGACGGCGAGTACGTAACTCTGGATATCAGCGTGAGCGATGCGCGCGGCCAGTCGTGGTACCGCAAAACCTATGCAACCCAGACCGGTGTGTCGTCGTATTCGATAAATCGTGACCGTCGCCAGGATCCTTATCAGAAAGTATTCAACGATATCGCGAATGACCTGCGGGCCCATGTCGCCCAATTGCCGCCGCAGTCGGTCACCGCGATTCAGCAGGTGTCCGAGTTACAGTTTTTCGCCGACATGTCGCCGCTGGCTTTTGGCGAGCACCTGGCCAAGGACGAGAATGGAATCATGACTGCGGTGCGGCTGCCGGCCGAAAATGATCCCGCGGTAGATCGCCTGCGCCAGATTCGCGAACGTGACCGACTGGTTGTCGATACGCTCAACGAACACTACGCGAATTTTTACTACGGTATCGCCATCCCGTATAGCGCCTGGCGCAAGACATCGCGTGAGGAGTCCATCAACTACCGGCAGGTGAAACGTTCGGCGGCGCTGCAAACCCTGATGGGAGCAGTCGTGCTGGCAGGATCGCTGGCAGCCGATACGGATCACGGTGGCAGACAGTCGCAACGCGTCAACAATAGCTTGCAGGCGATTGGTATTCAGCAGGGTTTCGAAACCATGATGCGCGGCTTCACGCGCCGCTCGGAAGCGAACATGCATCTTGAATCGATCGCCGAGCTGTCGGAGTCATTCGGTGCCGAGGCAGCGCCTATGGTCGTCTCGGTCGAAGGCCAGTCGCGCCGGTTGACTGGCACAGCGGCAGCGCAATACGAAAGCTGGCGCCGGATCCTGAAGGAAATCTATGAATCAGAGACCGGCTTTGTTGAGACCACCGAAGAAAGTGCTCCGGAGCGCATCCCCGAACCGACGGGATAAGCAAGCGGAGTGATGCCAGATCTGCAAAAAGGAACGGAGCTCGCCGGCCGGTACACGCTGCTGCGGATGCTCGGGACAGGCGCGGACACGCAAACCTGGCTCGCCACCGATCGCATGACTCGTGCGTCCGTGGCTTTGAAAATTCTGCACAGCGACCGCGTTACTCGCGACGATTTGCGCAAGGAGTGGCAGACCAGCCTGCGCCTGATGCATCCGCATATCGTGCGCGCGTTTGAATTCCACGATGAGCCGGACTGCGCGTTTTACAGCCTGCAGTTCGTCGACGGCGCGGACATCAGCGCTTTGTCCGGTGCACCCCTGTCCGACCTCCTGCCGCCGATTGCGTTGCTGGCTGACGCGCTGCGTTACATACATGGCAAAGGCCTGGTACATCGCGACATCAAGGCCAGCAATGTATTGCTGGACCGCAACGGCGCGCCGTACCTGAGTGATTTTGGCGTGGCCGCTGCCGTGCAGACCACGCCCGCCGGTGGCTCGCTGATTGCCGCGAGCCCGCAAAGCCTGGCCGGCGCGGCCGCGAGCCCGGCCGACGATATTTTTGCCTTGGGCGGATTGATCTACGAACTGGTCTCGGGCCGCTCGGCGTATTCCGCGGCGCGTACCGCCGAGGATATTCAGCACTTGATGCCACCCGCGCTGCGCGCATCGTCCGGCGACCAGGTTGCGCCAGAGCTACAGGCGCTGGTTGCCGCGATGCTGGCCAAGGAGGCGGCAGCCCGGCCGGATGCGGCGGCAGTCGTGCAACAGCTGCAGCGGGCCGGGTACCCGGGCGGCCCTGCGCCGGCAGCCTATATTGGCGGTGCGCCAACTGCCGCGCCTGAGCTTATCGAGGCGCAAAGCAAGCCGCGCCTGCGGCGCACGCCGGTCGCCGTGGCGGGCGCCGCGGGCTCGCCTGTACACTCGCAGGGCATCAGCGCGCGCACGCTGGGCATCGGCCTGGCGGTGCTGCTAGTACTGCTACTGGGCGTCATTTTTGTGTTGCCGAACACGGTGCCGGACGATCCGATTGCCGCAACCAGCAACGATGCCACGACCAGTACTGTTGAACAGACGTCGCCGCAGGACAGCGCGGCACCGGTCGCCATACCAGAGCGCGACCCGCGTGTGACGGGACGCGCTTCAACCGAAGCGATCCTGGGTCAGTTATTGTCGAAAATGACGACACTTGAGAGTCGTGCGGTGCAGCGCTGGGGTGGGCTGCGGTACCAGCAGGCGCAAGAAATTTATGCAGCTGGCGATGCCGCGTACCTGTTGCGCGATTACGCAACTGCCAGCGATCGGTATCGTGAAGCGATTGCCGCCGTCGATCCATTACTGAACGAAGTTGATACGGTCTTTGCGACGACCTATGCGGAAGCACAGCAGGCACTGGAAGACGCAAATACAATCGATGCATTGCGTCTGTTTGAACTAGCGGTCGCCATCAGTCCAGGCCATGCAGGTGCGCGGCAAGGCCTTGAGCGCGCCAGGAATCTTGACAGCGTATTGACACTGACCGAGCAGGGTCTGGCCTATGAAAGGGACATGGAATATTCCGCTGCACGACAGAATTTTGAGCGTGCTGTGAGCATTGATCCACAGTGGCAGCCGGCGCAAGATGCGCTGGCTCGCGTCACCGAGTCCATGCGGCAAATGGACTTCGACCTGCGCATGACGGAAGGCCTGAATGCGATCGCTGATGGCCAGTACGAGGCCGCACGCGCGGCATTTCGCATGGCACAGGCACTCGATCCGGCCTCACCTGAACCGGCCGACGGCCTGCTGCAGGTGGATCAGGAGATCCGCCTCGATCGAATCCGATCGCTGGAGCAACAGGCACTTTCGCAAGAACAGGGCGAGCAATGGGAAACCGTGGTCGAGACTTATCAAAGCATTCTCGAGATTGATGCCAACCTGGTATTTGCGCAGCAGGGGCTCGGACGCGCAACGCAGATGGTGGCGTTGCACGAACAACTGGAAAAATATATTGCGGATCCGGACGGTCTGAGTGCGCCGGCAAACATGCAAAAGGCCACTACGCTGGTTGTCGAAATCACGCGCATGCCGACCGTCGGTGCGCGGCTGGCAAATCAGCGCGAGGAATTGTCGCGCCTGCTGAAGCGCGCTGCGACGCCACTTCGTGTGGAACTGGTGTCCGACAACGCGACTGATGTCTCGATCTACAGAGTTGCTAAACTCGGCCAGTTTGCGACGCATGCTCTGGAGCTGCGGCCCGGTAAATATGTTGCGGTTGGTAGCCGGCCCGGGTTTCGCGATGTGCGCGTCGAGTTCAACGTAGGGCCGGAGTTTGAGCCCAGACCGATTGTGGTGCGCTGTGAGGAAGCAATTTGAGTTTCGACCACCTGATCATCAAAGATGTTAGCGGCGAGCGGCGCGTTGATGCCAAAAGCTTGCCGTTGCGCGTCGGTACTGGCAGTGACTGTGGCTTGCGCCTGCCCGGGCCGGGCGGCGGTCCGGTGGTACTGCTGGATCTGCTGGACGGGGCGCCATTTGTGCAGCCAGTCGAACGGGACTCCACTGTAGAGATCAACGGTGCGCCGCTGTTGTCGAGCCGCCGGCTCGAACATGGCGACGAGCTGGAATATTTCGGCAGTCGGATTCGCGTGCTGGTCGCGGGCGAGCGATTGCTGCTCGAGGTACGGCTCGAGGACAGCGCCTACGTGACGCGTCCACCGGAACTGGCCGAAGCCGGCACAGCGACGCCCGAAGAGACGATTGCGCCGACCGCTTTTCAGCGTGCCAGCAAGACCCAGGCAAGCATAGCGGTCGCGCGCCACAGCCCACTCAAAACTATTGTGGGCGCAGGACTTGCGTTGCTTTTGATTGCCTCGTACCTGCTGTTCAGCGCGCGCTCGGTCCAGTTCGATGTGGTTCCCGAGGGTGCGGACAGTCTGGATATTTCGGGCGGCTGGTTTCGCCTGCCGTTGGGCGATCGCGTGCTACTGCGGCGCGGTGAGTATACGGTCAATGTTTACAAGCAGGGGTACTATGACGTCAGCCAGGCGTTCACCGTCGGCGACGAACCGAGTATGCGGGTTGCACTGAGCATGCGGCGCCTGCCGGGTCGACTCGCTGTGAGCACGGAACCGTTGGTCGATGCTGTTGTGTCGATAGACAACGGTCCGATCGGCAAGGTGCCGTACGGGCCGATGGAACTGCAGCCTGGCCAGCACAGCATCAGCGTACAGGCCGATCGTTTCCTGCCGTTCGACGACGTGATCGAGATAGCGGGCCTCGGTCGAGAAGAAACTTTGACGGTACAACTGGTGCCGCGCTGGTCGGATGTCACGCTGAGCTCCGAACCGCCGGGCGCAGCGATCTTCGTCGGCGATACCGAGCTCGGTATCACGCCGGCAACGATCGAGTTGCTCGAGGGCACGCACCAGGTCAGCGTGTTGCTCGCCGGATTCGCCGCCTGGGACGGAAGCGTTACTGCCGTGCCGAATGTTGCGCAGACCTTGCCGACAATTGTCCTGCAGCCGGCGAATGCCAGCTTGCAGGTCACGACCATTCCGCGCGGCGCCAACATTACCGTCGACGGTCGATATCGCGGCCAGTCGCCAATGACGCTGTCGCTGTCGCCGGGTATCGACTACTCGATCGGGCTGTCCAAGGCGGGCTATGGTTCGGCCACCAGGAAAGTGCGCCTGGCTGCGGCCGCAAGAGATTCGATTACGGTGGATCTGTCGGCGCGCACAGGGCAGGTGACGGTCAACGTATCGCCAGCGGACGCAATAATCCTGGTCGACGGCGCGGAGCGCAGCAAGGGTTCGGCGACGCTCAACCTGAGTTCGGCGCCACACACCATTGTCGTGAAAAAAGAGGGTCATGAGAGTTTGTCACGGTCGGTAACACCCCGACCCGGTTACCCGCAGACCCTGAGCGTGCGACTGCGCTCACTGGAGGAGATCGAACGCGCCAAGATTCAGCAGACGCAGAAGACTGCGTCCGAGCAGATCATGCGACGCATCGAACCAGGAACATTCATGCTCGGCTCGTCACGTGCGGACCCTGGGCGTCGCGCCAACGAGGTTCTGGTACCGGTTACTATTTCGCGTCCGTACCTGATCAGCGTGCGCGAAGTCAGCAACAAAGAATTTGCGCAGTTTCGGGCCAATCACGATTCTGGCAGCGACGTCCATCCGGCGATGTCTGCGGATACCAATCCGGTCGCGCGCGTCACCTGGGCCGATGCGGCCGAATATTGCAATTGGCTCAGCGCTATCGAGGGCCTGCCGCCAGCCTATGAGCAAAAGTTCGGGGAGTGGGTCGCGATTCGTCCCTTGACCAATGGCTATCGCCTGCCGACCGAAGCCGAATGGGCCTGGGCAATCCGCTATTCCGGAGCGGCCACTGCGCCCAGGTTTGCCTGGGGTCCTGGCATGCCGCCGAAAAAGGATTCGGGTAATTTTGCCGATCGTTCAGCGGCCGATCTGGTGCCCACCATCATTCCCGGGTTCGACGATGGATTTGCTTCGACCGCGCCCACCGGCATGTTTGCGCCGAGTGCTATCGGGATTTATGACGGCAGTGGCAATGTCGCCGAGTGGGTCAATGACTTTTACAGTGTGCCGACGCCTGGTTTGCGGACGCCGCTGGTCGATCCGCTCGGCCCGGACCAGGGCCAGACCTACGTGATTCGCGGCTCATCCTGGCGGCATGCCGGTGAAACCGAGTTGCGGCTAAGCTTTCGTGACTATGGCAACGAGGCGCGCACTGACGTCGGCTTCAGAATTGCCCGGACCCTGGATTGAAGTTTCGTGCGACAATCCTCGTTGATTGTGGTCTATACCCTGTAGCTTGAATTACATGGAGGGGCTGGCATGCGCGCTGCGCTGTTGCTGATGGTGTCAATTGCAGTTCTCAATCCGCCCGCTGCGGCGCAGCAGGACGATGCGTCGGCGCCAACCGACGCCGAAGAAGTAGTGACCGAGTCGGAACCAGTTGCCGAACCGGATCCCGCAGTGGAGCCGGTCATGGATGATGTGTTTTACCAGGATATTGACGACAAGGACTTTCGTCCCAGCGAAGATATCCCGACGGATCAGTCGATTCCGTTTCCCACCGATATCTAGACAGAACCAACGCCTATGAAGAAGAAAACCGTTCCGTTCGAATTTGTGTACCAGTTATTCGCACTCATTATCGCGATTATCGTTGTACATGCGTTTTACGTGTCCGTCGTACGGCCAAATGCCGCGCAGATTATCGAAGAACAGAACATCGCAGCCAAGGCCGACCCGGACTATGTCCGTGAACGCAGCGTCTGGGTCCTGATCAAGGATCTCGAGCAGGAGTCGTGTTTCATACTTGGCATCTGGGCACTGGCCATCATGGGTTACAAGTCGATGCTGACGGTACGCGAGCGTCGCCTGCTGGATGTTGACCTCGTACCAGTGGCGGAGGGCATGCGCATACTGCCGGAAGACACACGTGAGTTCGCCCGGCAAATTGAGCAATTGCCGGATGACCGACAGGACCAGTTATTGCCGCGAGCACTGCTTGGTGCTCTGCGACGATTTAATTCGACGCGCAATATCCAGGACGTCTCCAGTACGACGCACACGATTTGCGAAAACGAGGCCGAGCGACTTGAGTCCGAGCTATCCATGATTCGTTATATTTCGTGGGCGATTCCGTCTATAGGATTTATCGGCACTGTGCGCGGCATTGGCGAGGCGCTCGCACAGGCTGACAAGGCGGTGCAGGGCGATATTGCCGGCGTCACCCAGAGCCTCGGCGTCGCGTTTAACTCAACTTTCATCGCGTTGTTGATCAGTATTGTGCTGATGTTTCTGGTGCATCAGCTGCAGTTATTGCAGGAGCGGCTGGTGTTCGACAGCGAAAACTATGCCAATGACAAATTGATCCGCCACATGAAGGCGGACTAACGGCGACCTCAATTGAGCCTGCTAGCAGCACACCTTAACGATGCCGGGATCTCGGTACTCGATAATGAACGCATCCTGTATCGGCAACCGGGATTCGCCTTGTTGGACGAGAATGAGCTGAAGACCGGCGATGCCGCGTTCGCGAACGCTCGTATCAAGCCGCGTCAAATTCAGAACCGGTACTGGTTTGACCTGCAAACAACACCACTGCCGGACCGTCGCTTTCAGCACCTGAGCTCTGCTGACTTGGTAAGCCGGCAACTGGAACAAATCTGGTCTGCCGTCGCACATCGGGGTGATCGGTTGGTGGTAGCTGTACCAGCGTACATGAACAGTAGCCAGCTGGCACTGTTCCTCGGCATTGCTGCGGAGATCGGTGTGCCGGTTATCGCCATGGTCGATGCGGCAATCGCCGCAACCCGGCGGGAATATAGAAACGCCGTGCCTGTGCATGTCGATCTCAGTCTGCACGCGACCCTGCTAACACGAATTTCGCAACCTGGTCAGGCGCAGACAGAGCGTGCAGAAATTGTTGAGGACAGCGGGTTGCTGGCGCTGAATGATGCCTGGTTGCGCGCAATTGCAGATGCTTTTGTGCGGCAGTCACGCTTCGATCCGCTGCACACCGCAGAAACGGAACAGGTATTGCAGAACCAGCTGGCAGCCTGGATTTTCGCGGCATCGGCTAACGAGGCTGTCGAGATGGAGATCACCCACCGCGGCATACTGCACTCGGCAGTGATTGAATCGCTGGCACTCATTGCCGCCGCGGCACCCGTCTATCAACGCATTATCAGCCGCTTGCGCGCGCTGTATCGTGCCTACGAGACACCCGCTATTCAGTTGAGCGATCTTGCGGCACGCATGCCGGGTCTCGGCGACATGCTCTCGGCGCGTGTCGGCGGCCAGGTCTTCCTGCTCGAGGCCGGCGCCACGGCGCGCGGCCTGATCAGCCGTTGTCGCGACATGGCCGTAGCTGAAGGCGGTATCAGTTTGTTGCGAACTTTGCCGTGGGATCAATCTCCGGTCAGCGTACAGGCATCGCAGCGTGCTGATCAGGGCGGTCGGCCAACGCACGTGCTGTTTGAGCACGTCGCCTACGAGATTGATGAGCGGCCGCTCAACCTGGGATCACAGCCGGACAGCGACGGGCGCTGGCTTGATCTTCAGGACCACATGCCCGGCGTGTCCCGGCGGCATTGTGTGCTGCGACGCGAGAACGGCCAGTGCATTGTGCAGGACTTCAGCCGCTACGGCACCTTTCTCAATGGCCATGCGATCGACGGTTCGGCCGTACTGCAAGTTGGCGACTCGATTCGCCTTGGCACGCCAGGATTCGAACTGCAGCTGATTACAACGGAGCTGGCAAATGGCACGTAAGCGCCGTCAATTCGAAGTCTTCAGCATGTCTTTCCTTGACTGCATGAGTTGTGGTTTTGGCGCCGTGATCCTGTTTTTCATGATTATCAATGCGCAGGTCAGGGAGACCACCGAAGACGACCCGAGCAACCTGATGGCGGAAACCAGGAAACTGGAGATAGAAATCCTTGATGGCCGCAAGGACCTGGTGCTGGCAAAAAATACTATGGAGCAGCTCGACACCGAGCGAAATACGGCGGAGGGACAAATTGCGCAGATCATCGCTCTGATCCAGCAACTGCAGGCCGAGCTTGCGCAATACGACAACGACACGCTGGCCAAAGTCGAGCGTGTCGAACAGCTGGAAAGTGACATCAAGTCATTAGAGGAGGAGGTCAAACGGCTGCTTGCGATGGCGGCAGAGCAGCAGGCGCAGGGTAACCGGCAGCGCGAATTTCAAGGCGATGGCGATCGCCAGTACTTGACCGGCCTGAAGCTCCGTGGCCGGCACACGCTGATACTTGTTGACCGTTCCGCCAGCATGCTTGACGACACTATCGTCAACGTTATTCGGCGACGTAATATGAGCATCGAGGACAAGCTGGCTGCGGTCAAATGGCGCCAGGTGGTGGCCAGCGTCGATTGGCTTACCACGCAGTTCGAACCGGGCAGCGAGTTCCAGATTTACATGTTCAACACCGAAGCAGTGCCGGTCATCAAGGGCACTGAAGGTGTCTGGTTAAAGGCCGATGACATAACCCAGATCAACGAGGCCATTCGCGTGTTGCGTATCACGCCGCCGGAAAATGGCACTAACATGAAAGCCGCCTATGAAGTTGCGGCAATGCTGTCACCACGGCCGGACAACATCATCCTGTTGGTCGACGGCCTGCCGACAATGGATGGACCGACCGCAGGCCGCAACACGATCAGCGGCCAGGAACGATTCAACCTGCATTTTCGGGCGATTCGGGAGCTACCGTCCGGAATCCCGGTAAACGTTTTCCTCTATCCCATGGAGGGTGACTACGAAGCACCAATTCTTTACTGGCAATTGGCGTTTCAGTCGCGCGGGTCCATGATCAGTGTCAGTCGTGACTGGCCGTAACAATATGGGTTGTCGCACATGAAACGCCGCCGCAATGTTGAAGCCTTCAGCTTGTCTTTCCTGGACTGCATTTGTTGCGGTTTCGGTGCAATTATCCTGTTGCTGGTGCTGAGCAAGATTTACGAGCCCGTAATTATTGAGAAAACCCAGGATGACCTCGAGTCGTTAATCGCGTTGTTGCAGCAGGAGTTATTTGACATCCGCGGCCAGACCACGGTGTTGAATCGCGATCTTGAAAATGTGCGGCTGCAGACTTCCGATAGCAAGCTGCAACTGGCGCGGCTGCAGGGCGAACTCGAGACAGTGCGCGGCCAGTACGCGGCGACTGTGCGAGAGTCCGAATCCGAGATCGACGAGGGCGCGCTGCGCGTGACCAGGCAGCGACTCACCGAGGAAATGCGCAGGCTTGCGCCTTATTACCGACGTGCCTCGGACGATGCGGTAGCCGGCATACCGGTGGACAGCGAATACGTCATATTTATCGTCGACACCTCAGGCAGTATGCAGCAGTACAACTGGGACCGGGCGATTCAGAAACTGAACGAAACGCTGGACGTTTATCCGCAAGTCAAGGGCTTGCAGATTATGAACGACAACGGTAGCTTCATGTTTCAACAGTACGCCGGCAAGTGGATTCCGGACACGCCGGGACGGCGCGAGGCGATCATTAACACGATGCGCAACTGGCGACCGTTCAGCGACAGTAACCCGGCCGATGGCATCATTTACGCGATCAGTACGTTCTGGTCGGCCGAAAAGAAGATCAGTGTCTATGTGTTCGGCGATGAGTTCAGCGGTGGATCGGTTGAAAGTGTCATACGCCAGATCGAATCAGTGAACCGCATTGACGCGTCAGGAAATAGGCTGGTGCGCATACACGCGGTGGGCTTCCCGTACTTTTTTGAAGGTGGCCGCGAAATTCCCGATACTGCACGTCGCTTTGCGCAGCTGATGCGCGTGCTTTGCGATCGTAACGGCGGTACCTTCGTGGCTTTATCCGATCCGCGCAGCTAAACCGCCACAATTCGTCACAATTGATCGTTGACTTGTCATGATGCCGGCGCCTGGCGAGCCGAATTCAATTGCGTAATGGACTCCGAAGACTCACCTAATCCTTTGGAGGACAGCAGTATGAAACAGAGCATTTTCCTGATTGCAGTTATTTCCCTGGTCGCAGCGCCGGGTGCATTCGCCGGCAGTGCATCACGTGAAGAAAACATCGGCGTCGGCTCCGGTGCGCTGGTAGGGGCAATCGCCGGCGGGCCCGTCGGATTGATCGTCGGTGCCGCATTTGGCGCCAAGCTTGGCGACACCCTGCACAAAAAGAACGAGTCCATCGAAACCATTTCAGCTGCTCTCGACGCTGCACGCGGCGACATCCGGAGTCTTAATTCTGACTACGACTCGTTGAGTGCTGATCTGCGGCGCATGCAACAGCTGTCGCGACCCGAACTGGTCAGCCTGATGCAGGCCGGGATTGCCATGGACCTGTTGTTTCGTACCGACGAACACGTGCTGGCTGATACTACTGCGGAACGCCTGGCGTCGATGGCCGCAACGCTTGCAGCTATGAAAGATATCCAGGTCCGGCTGGACGGATTTGCCGACGAGCGCGGTGCGGCTGACTACAATTTCAAGTTGTCGGAGCAGCGCGTCGACTTCGTCCGTGAGCAGCTGATCGCAGCTGGTGTGCACCCCTCACGAATTGAGGTTGTTGCGCACGGTGAGGTGGCTGCCCAGGATGCGTCCGCGGACAGCTATGCGCTTGAGCGGCGTGTAAGCCTTACCTTGTTTATCGCGGCCGCAGAAGCGGTGGCGCAGCTGCCGGACTAGGTAAACGCCTGGTCAGAGCCCGTTTTTGAAAGGGCTCTGACCCCTTTTGGCCAGTGGAAGGACGCCATGCGGGCGCATTTCGGGTTATATTCCGGGCATGAAATGTGACCTTGCGGACAAGCACTGCAAACCCTGTGAGGGCGGCGTGGATCCCCTGTCGTCCGGCGCTGCAAACGCCCTGCTAGGCACGTTGCATCGCGACTGGCGCCTCGTCGAGAACGGTCGGACCATCAGCCGCGAGTTTACATTTCCTGCCTACAGCCGGTCGCTCGGGTTTGCCAATGCGGTGGCATGGATCGCGATTACAGAAGGCCACCACCCCGACATGTTGGTCAGTTATGGTCGCTGCGTGGTCAACTACACGACGCATGCAATCGGCGGCCTCTCGGACAACGATTTTATCTGCGCTGCGAAAGTTGATCGGCTGATCGCAGACGATAATTAATTCGCCATGATCACGATCGCCGATATTGAGGCCGCAGCGACGCGGCTCAAGGGTGTCGCGGCGCTGACGCCGCTGCTGCAGAATGCCGCCCTGGACGAATTGCTGGGTGGCAGACTGCTGCTGAAGGCCGAGTGCCTGCAGCGCACCGGATCGTTCAAAATTCGTGGCGCCTACAATCTGTTGCGGCAATTGTTGCCGGCGCAGGCAAGGTGCGGGGCGGTCGCCTGGTCATCAGGGAACCATGCGCAGGGCGTTGCCGCGGCGGGCACCATGCTCGGCATCCACACGACCATCGTCATGCCCGAGGATGCGCCAAAGACGAAGCTCGAAAACACACGGCGGCTTGGCGGTGAGGTCATAACCTACGACAGGTACAGCGGCGATCGCGAGTCGATAGCGCGTGCCATCGCAGCCGAGCGCGGCGCCGAGCTGGTGCCATCCTATGAGCACGCGGCGATTATTGCTGGCCAGGGCACGGTTGGCCTGGAGGTTGCCGCGCAGTCGCTGGCGCTGGGTTTGCCCGCCGAACAGGTGGTGATCCCCTGCGGTGGCGGCGGTTTGACATCCGGCAGTGCCATTGCCCTCAAGGCGCGACTGCCGGGAGTGCAAGTCTTTACGGCGGAACCGGAATATTACGACGATACACTGCAATCGCTGCAGCAAGGGAAGCGCGTCAGTGTGCCGACGAATGTTGCTTCGATCTGCGACGCTTTGCTGACCGCCTCGCCCGGCCAAATGACGTTCGAGATCATGCAAAAGCTGGTCAGTGGCGGCCTGGTGGTAAGCGATGAGGAAGTCAGGGCGGCCATGCGCTTTGCGTTTCAGGAATTGAAAATCGTGATCGAGCCAGGCGGTGCGGCGGCGCTTGCGGCGGTGCTTGCAGGCAAGATCGACGTCCGCGATCGCACTACGGTGGTTGTCCTGTCCGGCGGCAATGTGGACGTGGAAGTGTTCGCGTCGGCTCAGGTGGTGCCGGTATGAGGCTTGTGTAGAAACGCGATCTTGGCAAACGGGCTGCGTCGCATGCCGGCCTCGTTGTTGGAATTTCGGCGCCGTTCTGGCCACTCGTCGAGCCATTGCATTACCTTGTTGAATTGCTCGACATCGGGCCGAACCCGCGAACGCTGCATCTCAAGGATGCCAAGACCTTTTTCCGCGGCGTAGACAAAATTCTGGCTGTCGCGCAGCACGGCGATGATCGGGATTCCGAGGGAATCCAGAAAGCGCATCAGTTTCGCGAAGCTCTTGGTGTTTTTTCGGGTCCGATTGGCAATCACCGCCAGCTTGCGATCGCGGCGATCGACCTTGGCGACCAGCAGCAGGTCAGCGATACAGCGCGCGGCTGCGTGAATGTCCATCGGTGACGGCAATACCGGTACCAGGATACTAGTCGCGTCACGCGTGATTTCGCGCAAATCGTCGTGGTGCAGTCCGGCCGGTGAGTCGACTATCAGATTGGCCGTATCGTTGGGCACACGTAGCTGCCAACTGCGCGTAGCCTGCATCGATTTCTTGAACGCAGCGATGCCATGAATGAATGGCAGGTCGGTCGGGCGGCGCTCCAGCCACGCCAGCGTGGATCCCTGCGGGTCGAAATCCATGATGGCGGGAGTACCGCCGCGAGACGCGTAATACGCCGCAATGTTGGTCGCAATCGTGGACTTGCCACAACCCCCTTTCGGATTGAGGACAACGATTCTGTTCAAAGTGTCTCGCGATTGAGTCATCAGCATGGTCACGAGCAATGTCCCGCAATACGGACCGCCAGTCCTTGCGCCGGTTCACATAATACCAGTTCGAGGGCCTGTGCAGATATGCGGTTGCAAAGATCGAACCCGACTGCCGCAGCGTGCGGCTACCTATGCGAGCGCGACTTCAATTTCAGAACATCTCACTCGGGCCGGGCGTAGCGACGGTGGGCTTTTCACGACTCTTGATGTATTCGCCCGTGATCATCTTTGCATAGCTCAGGCCCGGGCCTACCATCGGGTAGACACCCGCGTCGGGGTCGATGATGACCTCGAGGAAGGCGGGCCCCGAGAACTGCATGAACTCGCGAATTGTTCCGACCAGCTCGTCCTTGCTATCGAGACGGCGCGCGAACCTGAACCCGTCCGCTTCTGCGGCCTTCACGAAATCCTTGCTGTGCAGGGACTTGTCGCTGCCCGACATGCGACTGTTGTAATAGAGTTTCTGCCATTGGCGAACCATGCCGTCGCCGAAATTGTTCAGCACGACAACCTTGATGGGCAGCTTGTAGGTGGTTGCCGTCTCGAGTTCTCCTATGTTCATGCGAATGCTCGCGTCGCCATCGATATCGATAACGATGCGCCCAGGCTCTGCAAATTGCGCGCCGATCGCGGCGGGCAGGCCAAAACCCATCGTGCCCATGCTGCCCGAGGTGAGCCAGAGTCGCGGTTCACGGTAATCAAAATACTGCGCAGCCCACATCTGGTGTTGACCAACTCCCGTTGAAATGATCGCCTCGCCTTTGCTATAGCGATTGATTTCCTCGATAACGGCATAGGGCTGGATCAACTTGCTGTCGCGATCGTAGTTGAGGCAATGTTCTTTTTTCAGTATCGCGATTTCGGCGTGCCAGGTGGCGAAGGTCTTCTCAAAATTAATGCGTCTGCCATAGGCGAGCAGGTCTGTGAGATCTCGCGCAAGCACGCCAACCTGGTGCCAGTTGGCCTGCTTTACCTTGCCGATTTCGGCAATATCAACATCAAACTGCGCAATATTTTTTGCGTTGGGCGCGAACCGCTCCGGATCACCGGCGACCCGATCATCGAAACGTGCGCCGACAGCAATCAGGAAATCACAATCCTCCACCGCGTAATTGGCCGAGGCGAGGCCATGCATGCCGAGCATGTGCAGGGCGAGCGGGTGCGTCGTGTCGCTGGCTCCCAGCGCAAGCAGTGTGGTTGTTACGGGAATGCCGTATTCGGCCGCGAACCGCCGCATTGGCTTGGTTGCATTGGCGTTGATGACGCCACCGCCGGCATAAATCAGTGGTCTTTCGGATTGTGCGAGCATGGTGTAGAACCGCTGGCACTGTGCGTCGCTGAGCGTATTGCCAAGCACGGCTGCAAGCCGCCTGCGATAACCGGGCAAAGGCAACTCGCCGCGACCCTTGAATTCGCCTTCCCAGTTCTGCACGTTCTTTGGAATATCGACAACCACCGGGCCTGGCCTGCCGGTGCGTGCCAGTTCGAAGGCACTGCGAATTGTATCCTCCAGTTTCGTTGGGTCGGTCGCGAGAAAAATATGCTTGGCGACGGCACCCATGATTGCGGATACTGGAGCTTCCTGGAATGCGTCTGTGCCGATTGCGGCACTCGGTACCTGGCCGCAAATCACAACAATGGGCACAGAATCGGCCATGCAATCGCGAACCGGCGTCACCGTGTTGGTGGCGCCCGGACCGGATGTGACCATGACCACACCCACCTTGCCACTGGCGCGCGCATAGCCCGCCGCCATGAAACCGGCACCCTGCTCATTGGCGGGAACGATCAGCGGCATTGCGGCACTGCCATCATCACGCCGATGGGTCGCGTTATAGCGAAAAACGGCATCGTAGGTAGGCAGGATTGCGCCGCCGCTGTAACCGAAAATCGTGTTGACACCTTCGTCGGCGAGGACCTGTACGACGATATCCGCACCGCTCATGCGTGTACCCGCAAGTGGATGGCCGCTGTTACCTGCGGGTTTTGCCTGATCGTTCACTGGATTGCCGTAATGTTGCGTAAGTGCCGGATTTTCGGCGAGTGTTTACTAATTTATCGGGCATTGCAATACTCGCTCTGCGACGCCACCAAGGGCCACGCGCACGATTATTTAGTTTCAATTGCATGTATCAAACCTGGCGGGAACCAAATTCATGCGACACGTAATATCAGTACTTCTGCAAAACGAGGTTGGTGCGCTGACCCGCATGACCGGCATGTTCTCGTCACGCGGCTACAATATCGACACCTTGAACGTCGCTCCGACGGACGATCCGACTGTCTCGAGGGTGACGCTGGTAACCACGGTGTCGGATGCAGCAATTGCGCAATTGAACCGGCAACTCGCGAAGCTTGTTGACGTCGTAAATATTCATGACATGACGCTTGGCGAACACTTTGAGCAGGAACTGGTGATCGTCAAGCTGAAATTGGGAATTGGCGGTCTGGCCAAGGTGCTTTTGCTGGCGAAAAAATTTGGCGCACAGATCCTCGACGAGGCCGCGGTAAGCTGCACGGTGCAATTGACCGGGGGGGTGAGCGAAATTGACGAATTTGTCGCTGCGGCGGGCGCAATTGGTAAGCTTTCGGCTGTCGCCCGCAGTGGCAGTGTTGCGGTTTCCAAGGGAGAGGTGATCCTGTCGTCATTCGACGCCAACCATCAACTCTCTGCGTGATGCATGCCGCATTTCAGTTTTGAAAATTACCACCGCCTGGTTATCAAGGTAGGCTCGTCTCTGCTGATTGGTGATGATGGCCATGTACATCGTCGCTGGCTTGAGGGGCTGGCCAGTGACGTCGCCATGCTGCATGGCCAGGGTCATGAGGTGCTGATCGTATCGTCCGGTGCGATCGCCATTGGCAGCACCATTCTGGGTATCAACAAACGTCGCGCCAGGCTCGAGGATTTGCAGGCGGCAGCGGCAGCAGGGCAGGTACAACTGGTACATGCATACCAGGAAGTGCTCGGCGAACACGATATCATCGCGGCGCAGGTGCTGTTGACGCCGGGCGATACCGAAAATCGCCGCCGCTTCCTGAATGCACGCAGCACCTTATCGCGCCTGCTCGAGCGGTCGGTCGTGCCGGTAATAAATGAGAATGATACGGTCGCAACGGAAGAAATTCGTTATGGCGACAACGATCGATTGGCCGCAAGGGTTGCGCAGCTGGTCATGGCGGATGTGCTGATATTACTGTCCGACGTAGACGGCTTGTACAGCGCCGACCCGAGCAAGAGCAAAGACGCGGTGCACATCGCAGAAGTTCAGCAGATCTCTGATGCAATCCTTGCGGTCGCTGGTGAGACCCGTTCTGCAACAGGCAGCGGCGGCATGGCGACCAAGGTGCAGGCGGCGCGTATCGCCACGCATGCAGGTTGCTCGACAATTGTTACCAGCGGTGCAATCGAGCGACCGCTGTCTGCACTCGCTGCCGGTAGCCGCTGCACGATTTTCCGTGCGCAGGGTACGCCGGCATCCGCACGCAAGCAGTGGTTGGCCGGCGCACTGGAGGTGTGTGGTGAACTTCGTCTGGATGCCGGTGCGACGCGCGCTTTGCGCGCCGGCAGCAGCCTGTTGCCGGTCGGCGTTGTTGCGGTTGGCGGTGACTTCCGGCGTGGCGATATCGTTTCGGTGCTTGATGCCAACGGCACTGAATTTGGTCGTGGTCTGGCGGAATACTCAAGCGAAGAAGCGGCATTGATCGCAGGTTGCCAGTCAGAGCAAATCGAGGAACGGCTCGGCTATCGCGGCCGTGCGGTAATGTTGCATCACGATGAATTGGTGGTGTTTTCAAATGACAACTGAGGTCAAGCCGCAGGCGGCCGTCGCCGAGTTGATGGATGGCATTGGCCGTGCCGCACGCGGTGCTGCTCAGGCGTTGGCATTGAGTTCCTCGGCGGAGCGTAATCGCGCGCTGCAATGCATCGCGACGAGAATTCGCGCCAGTTCTGTAGACATCCTGGCTGCCAACAAGGCGGACCTCGGTGCTGCACGGCAACAGGGCCTGGGCCACGCGATGTTGGATCGACTTATGCTTGACGCGAACCGACTGGATGTTATTGCGGCTGGGGTCGATGCGATCGCTGCGATGCCGGATCCGATCGGTCGTGTAATCAGCCAATGGCAGCGCCCTAACGGCCTGGCAATCCAGCGAATTTCGGTACCGCTCGGTGTCATCGGCATCATTTATGAAAGCCGGCCGAATGTCACCATCGATGCCGCGGCACTGTGCCTTAAGTCCGCCAACGCGGCGATCCTGCGCGGTGGTTCCGAGAGTTTTCGATCGAATACGGCCTTGCACGCGTGCGTACGGGCCGGCCTCAGTGACGCTGGCATCAACGTTGCGGCGGTGCAGTTGGTGCCAACCACCGATCGTGACGCGGTCGGTTATTTACTGTCATCGATGAGTCGCTGGCTTGACGTGGTCGTGCCGCGCGGCGGCAAAGGCTTGATCCGGCGTGTGCAGGAGGATGCGCGTGTGCCTGTCATCGGCCACCTTGACGGCATATGTCATGTCTACCTGCACACGGCTGCCGAGGTTGGTATGGCTCGCGATATCACCGTGAATGCCAAAATGCGGCGCACCGGTATCTGTGGCGCTGCGGAGACGTTGCTGGTTGATCGGGCAAATGCAGACACGATTTTGCCGCCAGTGGCGAACGCATTGCTTGAGGCGGGCTGCGAGCTGCGGGGCGATGCGGCGGTCTGCGCAATAGTTCCGCAAGCGACGCTAGCCAGTGAAGCCGACTGGGCGACCGAGTACCTCGATGCAGTCATATCAATTCGTATTGTTGACGACATTGAGCAGGCGATGCAGCACATCAGGCAGTTTGGCTCGGCGCATACCGAGTGCATTGTCACCGAAGACCAGGCGGCAGCAGACCGATTTTGCCGCGAGGTCGACAGCGCCATCGTCCTGCACAACGCGTCGACACAATTCGCCGATGGTGGTGAATTCGGCATGGGCGCTGAAATCGGCATCGCGACAGGCCGAGTGCATGCGCGTGGCCCGGTCGGCGCCGCGCAGCTGACCAGCTACAAGTACGTCGTGCATGGCTGCGGCCAGGTGCGGGGCTGATGGCAGACGAGCTTTTCGATGTCGCCATCATCGGTGCCGGCATCAACGGTTCGGGAATTGCGCGCGATGCAGCGCTGCGCGGTCTCCGTGTTGTGGTTATCGAACAGGATGACCTTTGCAGCGGTACCTCGGCGGCGTCAAGCCGGCTGATCCATGGCGGATTGCGCTACCTGGAATTCGGCGAATTTCCATTGGTATTCGAATCCTTGCGCGAGCGCATCGTGCTGCGCCGGATCGCGCCACACTTGGTCAAACCTCTACGCATTACCATTCCGATCTATGCCTCGGCAAGGCGCGGCAAGTGGCTCATCCGTTTGGGTATGATCGCCTACGATCTGTTGTCCATCGGCAAATCCGTCGCGAATCACGAGATGCTGGACCGGGCGGAAATCCTTGCGTCAGAGCCCGGGCTGGCGAAGGATGGGCTGATTGGTGCTGCTCGCTACTTCGACGCACAGGTGGAATTTGCGGAGCGACTGGTACTCGAAAACCTGTTGGCCGCGGAGTCTGCCGGCGCAGAGATACTGACTTATCATCGTGTCACGCGCATCAATATCGAGGCGGCCCAGGTGCGGTCGCTGGACTGCATCGATTTGCTGTTGCAACAGCCGCGACAAATTGCAGCGAAAAGTGTCGTCAATGCAGCGGGGCCCTGGGTCGATTCGGTTCTTGCCCTTGCTCGCGACGACGCACGACGCCTGATCGGCGGCACCAAAGGGAGCCACATCGTGGTAGGTGCGTTTGCTGGCGCGCCGCGCGATGCGTTCTATGTTGAAGCGGCCATGGACGGACGGCCGTTTTTTATCATCCCGTGGAACGATCAGTACCTTATCGGCACGACCGATAGCCGTTTTGTCGGTGATCTCGCCACCGTACGAGCGACGCGCGACGAGGCCGACTATTTACTGACGGAAACCAACCGGGTGTTTCCGCAAGCGAACCTGAGTATTGCCGACGTACACTACAGCTACGCAGGCGTGCGGCCACTGCCAAGGCGCGATCGCGGGCCGGAGTCGTCGATTACGCGGCGGCACATAATTCGCAGGCACCGAAAGCTTGCACGAGGCCTGTTGTCGATTATTGGTGGGAAATTGACCACCTATAGAAACCTGGCCGAGCAAACGGTCGACCGACTGGCAAGGCTATTGGGCCGCAAATTGCCAGCGTGCCGGACACGCGCAACACTTTTGCCGGGCGCCTACCGAATTGACACGGCACGGGCGAAACTGCTGTCCCTGTCAACGGAACCACCGTTGTCGTCGGCCGGCGTCGAGCGCCTGCTTGGTATTTACGGCGGCCGGGCTATTGACCTCATCGAATTCGCCGGCACCGATCGACAATTGCTGCGATGCATCGATGCGGACAACACGGTATTGGCGATAGAAACGGTTTTTGCGCTGCGTGTCGAAATGGCGCGTACGCTGATCGATGTGATTTATCGTCGACTGATGCTCGGGTTGCGTGCGGACCAGGGTCGCCCATTATATGCAGCGATTGCGGCAATCGCCGCAAACGCCGCAAGTTGGGACGATTCACGGCAGGCAATCGAAATCGCGGCACTTACCGATTACAGCAATTCTTTGCGCCTGTAATGGCCCCGGGTCATTATAATTCGATCCTTCCTGGCTACAGAATTCTAAAGAGTCAACGATGTCGAAACGAATGAGAAAGTGCCTGTTGGCAGCGTTGTTGGCACTGGCTGCTTTGCCCGCAGTTGCGGCAACGGAAACCGAAGTCGCAGCTCACACCGGCCAAATCGGTCGCCCGCGTATCGGCCTCGTTCTCGGTGGTGGCGGTGCCCGTGGGGCCGCGCATATCGGCGTGCTACAGGAACTCGAGCGATTACGTGTGCCGATCGACGCAATTGCCGGAACCAGTATGGGCGCGATTGTCGGTGGACTGTACGCCTCGGGCATGAGTGCCGACGAACTCGAGGAACTCGTCAATTCGCTCGAATGGGCCAGAGTCTTGTCCGATACTCCGAAGCGAAGCGATCTGAATTTCCGCCGCAAGCAGGACGATATCCAATACCCGGTCGAAATCGAGTTGGGGTTGCGGGAGGGTGGGCTGGTCCTGCCCATGGGTGTGGTGCAGGGTCAGAATCTCGACCTGCTGCTGCGCGACCTGACCGCCGACGTTGCGCACATCAGAGACTACAATCAGCTGCCGATCCCGTTTCGGGCAATCGCCTCGAACATCGAAACCGGTGATGCGCACATCATGGCCAGTGGCGATCTCGCGGCATCGATTCGCGCCAGTATGTCGGTGCCGGGACTGATCGCGCCAGCCAAACTGGACGGAACGCTTCTGGTTGATGGTGGCATTGTAGCCAACCTGCCGATCGACGTAATACGCACCATGGACGTCGATATCATTATTGCGGTGGATGTCGAGTTCCCGCTTTACTCCCCACAGGAGCTGGAGTCGGCGGCAGCGATTACCGAACAGATGCTGACAATACTGACGCGTAAGGAAACGATTCGACAGATTGCGACGCTGCAATCCGATGATGTTTTGATACGGCCTCAGCTCGGAACACTTTCATCCAGTGATTTCGCAGCTGCAGCCGAAGCAATAGCCAAAGGTGTTGATGCCGCAACACAATCCGCGGCTCGCCTGTCTGAGCTGGCCATCGATGAACAGGCTTTCGCCGCACATTTGGCAAGCCGAACGCGTACCACCCGCACCGCAACGACACTCGCATTCGTTCGCATCAATCACGACAGCCGGATTGCAACACCGCTGTTGGCGTCGCGGCTGGGCATTTTCGCCGGCGATGAGATTGATCAGCAGGTACTGGCGGCGGGCGCCGGGCGCGTCTACGCACTGGACCTGTATCAGCGAGTCGGCTATGAACTGGTCGAGGAAAACGGTGCCACCGGGGTGGTATACACAGCGGTTGCCAAAAGCTGGGGTTCGGACTTTCTGAACTTCGGTGTCTCGATCGAGGGCGACTTCGACGGATCCACCGAATTCAACCTTTTTGGCCGGCTGACCAGGACGGGATTAAACAGCCGCGGTGCGGAGTGGCGCACTGACTTTCGGTTTGGCTCGGATCTGTCGTTGTTCTCGGAGTATTACCAGCCGTTTGGTGCGGGACTGTCGTACTTTTTCGCGCCATTTGTCAACTTGCAGCAGCGCAACCAGAATGTCTTCGTCGATTCGCAGGCGACGGCGCAATTGCGCGTTGCCAGCGGTGAATACGGTGTGGATTTTGGCAGGGAACTGGGTTCCGTCGGTGAGATCCGTACCGGAATGTACAGCGGCCGCGGCGAGTCGCGCATCAAATTGGGTGACCCGTCGATTCCGGACAACGAGTTCGATATCGGCGGAGTATTTGCAGAGCTGCGACTGGATACGCTGGACGACTCACGGTTTCCACGTACTGGCCAGCGGGCCAGAGTGCGTTGGGATATGTCGCGGCAATCGCTTGGAGCCGATCCGAATTTCGAAACATTGGAAGCGGACTATTTGTCTGCGTGGAGCCGCGGCAAGAACACGTTGCAACTCGGCCTGCGTTACGCCACGACCTACGGTGCGGACGATGTGCCGCACGAGTATTTTCCGCTGGGGGGGTTTTTGAACCTGTCCGGTCTGGAACGCGGCGAGGTCAGTGGCCCGCACGCGGCATTGGGTCGCCTGATTTACTACCGGCTGATCAGCGACTATGCGGGTGGACTGTTCGAGGTCCCTGTCTATTTTGGTGGATCCGTCGAGACCGGCGGTGTCTGGCAATCACGAAACGACATGAGTTTTACGTCGGCGCTTGTCAACGGCAGCCTGTTCGTGGCATTCGATTCCTATTTTGGCGCAATCTATATTGCGGCCGGGTTCGCCGAGGGCGGCGAACGGACCTACTACCTGTCTATCGGGTCACCGACGCGCTAGGTCTCAGCGAACCAGTTTCTCCAGCAGCTGGGTCGGAGCATCGGTGTTTCGATAGTAGCCGTGGCGCGTGGCCATGGCGATAAATGCGCGATCCCGCTCCGATTCGCTGCAATACCAATGCTGTCTTTCCCAGTCATCGCCAAGGATCTTGCGCATTGTATCCCCAGGAGGCAGACGCACACGGATGCCGAAACGCCGATCAATGCCGGCGGACTCAGGGTTGACAAGATTGTGTTGGTGGCAAAAATTCATGTAATTGGCTACCGGTTGCGGGCGGCCAGTATAACGAAAGCCTACCGACGTGTGCCAACGCGTGCGGCGGGTTCACGGTCGCCGCCACCTTCGCGGTCTTCCCAGCCGAGCAAGCTGCGAGTTACAAACAGGTAGATTGGCTTGATTGTTCGCGCAATCGCAATCGACGCCCAGCCAGGGCTGCTGAGAATACGTCGTTCGCGCGTGGTCAAATATTGTGGGCAATAAGTGCGTTTGTGTTTTAGCAAGTGGCGTAAATCCTCACGTGCCGCCAGTCGGAAAAACTTGCCGCGACGACGCGTGCTAAAGGCGAGCTGAAAATCAATGATTGCCGGGCGCCCATCCTCTCTCACCAGCCAGTTTGGTTCCTTGCTGAGATCGTTGTGCGCAACTCCTGCTGCGTGAATTCGCCGCAACAAGCGCGCCGCGTTATTGAAATATGCGCGCCCGGTGGGTTTCGCGAGTTGCATCGGCTGGGCAGCAATATAGCTGCGCAGCAGGCAGTCCTGCTGCTGTTGAACAAGTTGCGGCACGCCGTCGATATCCGCGAGTAGAGCCATGGCGCGCGCTTCCCGTTGCATCAGGCGGCGCGCCAGCCAACGTAAAGTGACTGAGCTGGCGGCACAGTCCCGAACTACGACCGAAATGCCATTCAGGGTGGTCAGCCGCACCGCCCCGAGCAAATCGCTCTTCAGTATTCGGGATTCGGTCATTCTTACTGTCCTCAAAGTTGCCGTACCACTGGCAGTAGCATCGTAAATCCCTGAGAATACACCAGCGCCATATCGCGGGATAAGCAATGACTGAAAATTCGGACGAACACGGGCCTGGCGAGCGTTCGATGCTCGATTCAACCGGCGAATTCTTCAGCGTCGGCACGCCCTTACACGCGGTTCGAGCAGGTTACGTACAACGGACCGCTGACACAGTACTGTACGAGTCGATCAATGCCGGCCGCTACGCTCACGTCATCGCGCCAGATCGAAATGGCAAGTCCAGCCTGATCGCGGCAACGGCCGCGCGGCTGGAAATGAATGGCCAGAAAGTCGCAATTCTTGATCTCGAACAGATTGGCGGCCGCGAGGCAGGCAGTGACGAGGGGCGCTGGTACTACAGTATCGCCTACCGGTTGCTGCGCCAGCTTCGTATTCGCATCGACTTGCATTCCTGGTGGCAGGACAAATCGATGCTCAGCAACCGGCAACGACTGCTGGAGTTTTATTCCGAGATAATCCTGCAACATGTGTCGGAACGCGTGGTCGTGTTCGTTGATGAGATTCAATGTATCGCCGAACTTGAGTTTGCCGATCAATTGCTCTCCAGTATTCGCGCCGCACACAATGCTCGCACGACCGATCCGGAGTTTTCCCGCATTACATTTGTATTGCTCGGTGAATGCGACCCAGTCAGCCTGATTGGCGAGCCGGAGTTGTCACCGTTCAATGTTACCCAAGCGGTGACCCTCGACGATTTTTCGCGCGAAGACCTCGATCTTTTTGCGACTGAATTAAACCTTGAACCAAAATCGGCTGCTGCAGCGCTCGACAGGGTTTACTTTTGGACCGCCGGCCAGCCGTACCTGACACAGAAGTTGGCGCGGATGATTGCGCGCGAGCAGTTAGCAGCGGAACAGCAAGCCGATATCGTGGTCCATGTCGATCGAATTGCGCTACGGCAATTGGCCGGGCGTGCCGCGCTGCACAGTGAGCCGCATATGAGCCACATGCACCGGCAAATCGTCAACGATGAGCGCCGCCGCGAGGCACTACTGAACCTGTATGGGCGAATTTGCAAGAATGTGCATGTCGCGACCGACCTTGGGTCGCCGTTACAGCGGCGACTGATTGCGATCGGCCTCGTTGTCATTGATGAAGAGGGTCGGCTTAGGGTCCGTAATCGGCTTTATGAATCAGTATTCACGACCCGCTGGGCCAATGAGAACCTGCCGAATAACTGGCGCGCGCCGGCCATAGCGGTAGCGTCGATTCTGGCGATCGTGTTCATACCATTCTGGTACACGCAACTGCTGCCGCGTGACTATGTCGAGCTGTTAACTGCGGACGGCACCGATCTGGCGGTTGCCGCGAGTGCCTATGAGAGCCTGCAAGCATTTCCCGGGCACGATGATGCGGCAAACAATCTGTACCGTGGGTTTCTGCAGAAGCGCGCGGCATTGGCGGACGACATGCTGCAAATTGAAGCACTGGCCAGCCTGGCGGAGAAGTTGCCCGCGGCCGGCGACTTGCCGACGCAAATGGTCGCAGGCTTCTGGGATCGCAAAAGCAGTGCCGCGATGCGCAATGAGCTGCGTGAGGAAGCATTGCTTGCAACGTTGGAATCGCTTGCCATAGCCACTCCGCAGCGCCGCAATCGCGCAGCAATGCTGATATCAAGCGACTACCCCTTACTGATCTCGAGCTTGTCGGTCGGTGATCAGGAGAATATCGTATTTAATCCACAGAACCTTTTGCTGACCGCGACATCGGGGTCGCAGGTATCGCAGTGGACGCTCGGCAACCAGGAATTTCAGCGTCGCGAAAACTGGCCAATTACGGCACTCGAAGTTGCGCCGCTGGTGCGCCGTGTGATTGTTGACAGCGCAGGTACGGTGCGTCGCATTGGACTGACAATTAATCTGAGCCACGCCCGCGTAGGCGACTTGCGCATCAAGCTCATCGCGCCATCCGGTCGTGCCGTGGAAGTTGAACCGCGGGTTGAGCGTGCATCGTCGAATCAGGATATTCGTATCAGTTCTGCGCAGCTACAGGATCTTCTCGGCGAGTCGATCACTGGTACCTGGAGTCTCAGCGTCAGGGATGAGGAACTTAGTGTCGCCGGCCAGCTGGTTGGCTGGAACTTGCAGCTTAATTCACAAGGCCTTGTTGAGGACTTCCAGCGCGGACTGAATATCTCCGATCCGGTCGAACGTGAGACAAACCAGATTTGGTTGAGTGGCGATGGAAAATTTGCGATTGCGCGTGCCACGCAAGACGATAGTGCACGTATCTGGGATCTGGCGCTGGCAAAACCCTTGCGCGCCGTAGCTGTCGCGGAACAAGAACAGTTCCTGGGCTTGAGCGAGGACTTACGACTACTGGTGACCGCGACACAGTACACCGTCAATCTATGGGACACCACCAGCGGCGACCGGGTCACCACGCTCGATATCGGCGCCGCCAGCGGCAGTCCCAAGTTGACCAGGAACGGAACGCACCTGCTGGCAGAGCGCCGCAATGCCGCGGATACGCGATTTGACCTCTGGTCGCTGAGTGCTGCGACGGTCACTGCAACGCTCGACGTTGCCGGCTCGCCTGCATTAGTCTCGCTCGATGAAACGGGCACCCGCATCGCTATCGCTGACCATGATCGGGCCGTTCGCGTCTGGGACTTTCAAAGCGGTGAGTTGCTGGCGCAAATTGACCTGGCGAAGCAGCCTAGCCGGATTGAACTGGCGGCCGGCGGGCAGGTTCTGGGTGTGCTGTTCGGCAGGGAGGGCGCGGCTCTGTGGCGCATCGACAACCCAAAACAGGCCTTGTATGAAGAATTCGGTCGGGGCGACTGGAGTATCGTGTTTGCGCCGTCGGGTACGCAGGTGCTGATCGGCAGACCGAGGTACGGTTATCAGGTCCACGCGAGCAGTGACGGACAACTCATTGGTCCTGCCATCGACGCCGGCAGCAGTGCCGATACCGGTAGGCTACTCGGCTTCAGTGCTGATGAGCAGATAATTCTTACGGGCGGGCATGATATGCCGGTACGCTACTGGAAAACGCCGACCGCGACCGGCGTCGGCCAGGCGCTGAGTACAAACGAGGATCGCATTTGGCCGCCCGCAGGTGACGCTGTTGTGGTCGCGACGCCGGATGCTCAATCACTTGTAATTGGCGATCGTCAGGGCGACGTGCACATATTTTCAACGTCTGGCGTGCGCGAGGCACTGCTGGCCGATAACGACGATGTCAGTTTCCTCGGGCACAATCGCAGGGTGCGCACTCTGGCGATGAGTCCGGATGGCGCAGCCGCCGCGAGCGCGGCGAACGACAATACAATTCGTGTCTGGAATACCGCGGATGGTTTGCCGCGACCATTTTTTGGGCATATCAGTGGCAACCCCATCGAACGCATGGTGTTTTCGCCAGACGCGACGCGCCTCGGCGTCTTGAGCAGCAACCAGGTGCATATCATTAATGCCGCGGATGGATCCGTACTGGTAGAACTGGCGCTCGGTGAGCCACACCAGGCGCTCGCATTTGACGACAAGTCGCAGTTGTACCTTGGCAGCGATAGTGGTTCGCTCAGCCTGCTACAGCAGACTGCCGGAGGCGACTGGGGCTTGCAGGTATTGTGGCAGGGTGGGGCTGGAATTCGCTGGCTCGAGGTTTCGCCGCGATCCCGTTTTCTTATTGTTGTCGATCAGAATAACCTTGCGCAGCAATTCATCTTGGCCGAGGGGCACCTGGCAGCATCGCCTTTGCAGCTTCCCGGACCGGTCGAAGAAGTTCGATTTTCGCCGAACGGCTCGCGCGTATTATTCCGCACGGCGCGCTGGATACACCGTGCCAATTCGGCGCTATCGGGTCTGCGCTGGATCGATGCAGTGTTCGCGCCGCGTTCGATCAGCGCAGCGCGCATGGTGTTTGGTACTGCTGATACAGCATCGGCAGTCGCGGGTAGTCGCATATTTTTGCCGGTCACCAATGAAGGCTTTGTGCAATTGCTCGAGCTGCACTTCGATAACAGCCACGGCGTTGGCCTGTTCGGCAACAGGGAAGAACTGGGCTCGGAATGGCGCCATCGCTTTGGCATGGACCAGGGCGACAACTAGCGATCGTCACCACGCTGCGTGCGAACCAGTAGTTCGAGCCGTTTCGCGGAAACGTCGGATGCCGCGACCGGGCCGCCGACGGTAACCGGCACCTTAGCGAATAGCCGACCCGGAATTTTGTGCAAAGCGCCATCCTTACGACGGCTGAACCAACTACCCCAAAGTTTGCCCAGCGAAACCGGAATTACCGGTACAGGTCGTCGTGCGATAATTTTTTCAATGCCAGGGCGAAAGCGCTGCACATGGCCATCACGAGTGATTCCGCCCTCGGGAAATATGCAGACGACATTCCCTGCCGCCAGTTCCTGGTCCACCTGGTCGAAGGCGTCGTTCATTAGTTGCTCATCTTCCCTGGCGCCGGCGATTGGAATAGCTTTCATGTTGCGAAAGAAGAATCGCAACAGCGGAATTTGAAAAATTTTGTAGTACATGACGAATCGCATTGGTCGCCGAATACAGCCGCTGAGCAGGATCGGGTCCATAAAGCTGACATGATTGCAGACTACGACGGCGGGTCCCTTGGGCGGAATGTTCTGCAAGCCGGTCGCTCGGACCCGGTACAGAATGTTTACTAGTAGCCAGGCAATAAACCGCATCAGGAATTCCGGCAGCAATGTGTAAATGTAGACGGCGACCAGGATATTGAGGATCGCCAGGACGACAAACAACTCCGGTACAGAGAAACCCGCCTGCAGAATCACTATCGACAGCAAAGATGCGACCACCATAAAAATGGAATTAATTATGTTGTTGGCGGCAATAACTCGCGATAACTGTTGTGGTTGCGAGCGCTTCTGTACGAGCGCATACAATGGCACGCTGTAGAAACCGCCAAAGGCTCCGAGCATCGTCAGGTCTATTAGAATGCGCCAGGTCCCGGCGCGTGACAAAAACTCTGCAACCGAGTTAACGGTGACCAGTTGCGCGTAAGGTTGTGCAAAGTAAAGGTCGATAGCGAACAGACTCAGGCCAATGGAACCAAAGGGTACCAGCCCGAGTTCGATACGATGTCCCGACATGCGTTCGCAAAGCAGCGAGCCAATGCCGACGCCAATTGCGAAGGCGACCAGCAACATGGTTGTTACAGCCTCGTTGCCGTTGAGAATGTCCAAGGTGTACGCCGGTAATTGTAAGGTCATGGCCGACGCGAAAAACCAAAACCACGAAATGCCAAGAATCGACAGGAATACGCTGCGGTCGGCCCGGGCAAAACCGACGATGCGCCAGGTTTCGGCCCAGGCGTTCAGGCTTATCTTCAGGCCAGGGTCGGCTGCTCGCGTCATCGGCACCTGTCGGCTGGCCAGGTAGCCGAGCAGTGCGAAGCCGATCAGGCAGCTGGCGATTACCGACTGGTGCGACGGATCGATAGCGACGGTTATGCCGCCGATAATCAAGCCGAGGATGATTGCGATGTATGTCCCAGCCTCGACCACGGCATTGCCACCAACCAGCTCGTCATTGTCAAGCTGCTGCGGCAGGTAGGCATATTTGACCGGGCCGAACAGGGTCGACTGGCAACCCATGAGAAACAGCACCAATAGCAGCAGCGTATAGCTCTCGCTAATGAATGCATATGCGGCGATCAGCATGAGTAAGACTTCAAGTAACTTGATACGGCGCATGAGCACCGATTTTTCAAACTTGTCCGCCAATTGGCCGGCCGTAGCGGAGAGCAGGAAAAATGGCAGGATGAAAAGTGCGCCCGCGACATTCGCCAACTGGACGTGATTCATGCCGGCAACCAGGATGCCCTGAAACGTGATCAGGTTGATCAGGCCATTGCGAAATACGTTGTCGTTGAGTGCACCTAGGAACTGGGTCACAAAATATGGCGCAAAGCGACGTTGTCCGAGGAGCGAAAACTGGTTGGACTCTGACACGTGCAATAATCCACAGCGAAATTCGGCGATACTATAGCCTGAAAGCGCCGCGCCGGGCGGCGAAAACTGCGAACTCACGCCATTTTTGCGGCGCTGCGCGATGTTATCATCCGCCGAACCAGCGACTAAAATCTATTGTTTGCAGACCTGATTGAGCCTACGTAGGTAATGTTCAAAAACTACGCACCGTTGCTGCTCTGCAGCGCATTCACCGTCCAGGGTTGCGGCCCGGACCATGGCGAAGCGCGTTCGGTACAGGAATTTCTCGATAACCCGCTTTTCCTCGAAGCGGCCGTGGTGCGTTGTTCGCAAAATCGTTCCGAAACGCGTTATGCCGCGGAGTGCGTCAATGCCCGCCAGGCCGTCTCAATTATTGAGGCTCGCGAAGAGCGTGCACGTCGTGACCTGCTCGAGGCCGAGTCGGAATTGAAGCGCGACGCACTGCGGCGCACACAGGCCGCTGCTGCCGAGGCTCGTCGTCGCGCCGCAGAGGCCGAACAGTTGCGAAAGGAAGCGGAGTACCTGGCTCAATTCGGTATTACGCCGCCCCCAGCAACCGACAGCGACGAGCCGTTGAAAGCAAATGTGCCCGGAGCGGTGATTCCGGCAGCGAACTCATCAGGCCAGTCAGCACCGTCGCAACAGCGTGACGACACGCCGCCGGTAATATTCGAGGAACCGGTACGCCCTGCGGCTGAATCAATTCCGGCGACCGACGGCGGCAACGCGCCGGCCGTGCGCAATGACCAAGCAGCGGACAACATCCAGCCTGACCTGGATGCGGTGCGTGAAGAATTACGTCGGCGCCAGGATGGCGACAGTCAGTAAGGCCGAACGCCGGATCTATTCTTCGGGGTCTGGCATTCCAAACGTGCGCACTTCGGCCTGATCCTCTGCCGTGGCAGCGGGCGCGACAGAAGTACCGCTTTGCATACCCGGCGTGGTCGGCAGGCGACGCGTCTGCGCTGTCAGGATCTGCACAAAAGTGTTGGCAATGTCCGGAGCAATATTGGGCGAACTCGCGAATATTCTTTCCGGCGACATATTGGTTGCGCCATAGAAGCGGACATTCGCGTCGCGATCCATGGTCACCCCGGACCCCTCAAGTGATACTCCGGCAAACAAACCGCGGCTACGTGAATACGATAAGACTTCAGCTTCGAAAGCCAGGTCAGTGGCGGCGGCAGCGGCACGCCCGACCGGCCCCGCCGCAACTGAAGCACCGCCACCTAGCGTGAGCTTGCCATTTTCAATATCCGAAACGCCCTTGCGGGTTTTGAATACCAGGATGACGTCGGCTGATTCCACACCTGCCTGCCAGCCGACACTGCCGGCTGTTAACGTGACAAATGCCGGATTACTCCACGAATTGTCATCCTGACGCACTACGATAATACCTTTGCCACGACGAGCACCGAGAACGAAGCCCGCTTTGATGACATCCGGAATCACAGCAACGGCGTAGGCGCGGGCCAGAAGCGATGGTGGAATGGTTTTTTCCGGAATCCGCAGGAACTGATCCAGCACGTCGGCTGCGTCCGCAACCCGCTGTTCTTCGCGAGTCGCCGCAGCAACCGGTATTGCGACAACCAGCGCCAATAGCGCCAGCAGGGACTTGAGGCTTAAATCATGCATATTTGTTGGAACCAGATTCGGGGGCGGAGTTCCATGATACGCCAATTTGTGGAGGCAGCGGAATTTCAAGGCTGGCGCAAATAGCGCGCACCAGCTCGGCCTCGGCAACCGCAAGCTGCCCGTCGTGCACAACGACTTGTGTCACCGCATCCAAAAGCATCTGGCGCCCGGCACCGTTAAGGGCGATCAGCTGGTCGAGATTCTGGTCCAGTTCCGTGACTGAAAGTTCGTGATCAGCAGCGTATTCGCAGGACTCACCCCAGCTGCCGAACACACTGAGCCCCGCATGAAATGCCGCTTCACCATCCCGGTCATTGCCGTGACCATGATGCGCGACAAGGCGTAACAGTTCGACCGCGGCATTCCGCACGACCGTGCGATTTACACGCAGCGTGCGCCGCTGATGGGACGGATCAATACTGTGGCGCAAGTTGCCGGTGAGAACGCGGTACACACAGTATTCATGCAGGTCAATTACGCCATCCATCTCGATCAGTCGCTGTGCCAGTTCGATCAGGTAAGCAAGCTGCGGTGCGGGTCGCCGCCGCAGCGACGGAAACGCAATTTCCAGCAGTGGCAATCGATACTCGGGCGCCAAATTCTGCAGTTTGTCGAAATACTGCCGTACCAGGCGCGCGCGCTGCTCGCCCAGGCGCTCGGTGTTTAGTGCCAGCTGTCGCTGCAAAACCCTGCCGCTGCGATCCAGCATCAATGCAATCACCAGCAGATAGGATAATTCGGCCGAATGTGCGGCATCGTACAAGACATCGGGCAGGTCTTGACGCACCTGTGCGGCGAATGCCACATGCTGTTCGGTCGGGCGACCGACCGAATCGCTGATCGATTTGGTCGATATACCCGATCTGGAAGGAGCCGCGGCGAAGGCGGCAGGCTCTGCATCCTGCGCGGCGATCGTAATATTGTCTCGATCGCGCATGCTGACGTGCGGGTAGTCGGTTTCCCTGAAGCTCGGGTCCAGGGCGCGTATGCGCTCGGTCAGTGGCGGGTGCGTTGCGAACAGGCCACGGAGTCGCGAGCCCGTGCCGAACAGCATGTGGCTGACCTCTTCCGGGTCGGTCGATCGAATCAGGGAACCTGCTGCAAAACCGCCAATCTTCTTTAGTGCGTTAGCGAGCCCGCTGCTTTGCCGTGTGAACTGAACCGAGCTGGCATCGGCCAGGTATTCGCGCTGCCGCGACACACCGGCCTTGATGACACGCGCGAAAAAAACGCCCACCGCGCCGAGTATGCTCAGGCCAAGACCGAGCAACAGCACAACGGGCACACCTTTGCCGCGTCGCGAGCCAGAACCTGAATAACGCAGGCCGCGCAATAACATGCGGCCCATCAGGCCGATTGACATGATGCCAAACAAAACCCCCATCAGGCGAATATTCAGGCGCATGTCACCGTTCAAAATGTGGCTGAATTCGTGTCCTATAACGCCCTGCAATTCATCACGATCGAGTAATTCCAACGCGCCGCGCGTGACGGCAACCGCTGCATCTCCGGGGGCAAAGCCCGCGGCAAACGCATTAATGCCATTTTCCCGCTCGAGCACGTATATTTCAGGGACTGGCACGCCCGACGCGATGGCCATTTCCTCTACAACATTTCGCAGCCGGCTGCGCAAGGGATCGGTCGTTGCTGGCGAAACGAGTGTGCCACCTACCTGCTGCGCAACATGGCTGCCGCCACTCGATAAAGTTGCAGTCTTGTAGAGTGTCGCGCCTGCAATAAACAGGGTGGTGATGATGGCGGTACCGATCATCGTCCGCGCTTGTACGTTAACGAATTCAGCGAGTGAAAAAGGCTGGCCGGAGAGGTAAGGGTCATACAGCACCGCACCGGCGACCAACGACACGCCAACGACGATTAGCGCAGTAGCCAACAGGTACAGAGTGACCAGCCGCCGGCTGGACCGGCGCGCCTGGTCCTGAACTGCGAAAAAATTCACTGTCTGCCTGCTGTTAGGTGCACTCTGCGCGGACTAGGTAAAACGAACCTCAGGTGCAGCCCGCATTTCTTTTGCTTCAATTTCCAGAAAGCTGGCAAGGTCGAAGCTGAAAAACCGCGCAATAACGTTGTTCGGAAAGCTTTGTGCGGAATTGTTGTACTGCAGTACCGTGTCATTGAAAGCCTGGCGCGCAAACGCGACTTTGTTCTCGGTGCTGGCAAGCTCTTCCTGTAATTGCATCATATTTTGATTAGCCTTGAGATCAGGATAAGCTTCCGAGAGGGCGAACAAACGGCCTAGTATGCTGGTCAAAGCACCTTCGGAGGCGCCCAGTTGCTGCATTGCCTGGGCATTCGCCGGATCGGCTTTGGCAGCATCAAGGCTGGATGCAGCTGAGTTGCGAGCGCTGATAACGGCCTCCAGCGTTTCTCGCTCATGCTTCATATAGCCCTTGACCATTTCGACCAGGTTGGGAATCAGGTCGTAGCGTCGCGTAAGCTGTACATCGATTTGTGCGAACGCGTTCTTGACACGATTGCGTTCATTGATGAGGCGGTTATATATGCCAATTGCCCAAAAAACGACGGCGGCGATGATCGCGAGGAAAACAACGAATGAAGTCACTGTCACACTCCTTGTCGAAGTACAGAATGGACAAGCATAGCGCTCACCTACAGCTAACTCTAGTGATTGTGGCGTTCCTGCTGCTTGCCATGCCGGTACGGGCGGACTGGTATGCCGATGCAAGGCCGCTGATGGGTACCGAAGTCAGTGTGCGTCTCTGGCATGAGGATGCAGACACAGGCCGGCGCCTGGTCGAAGACATTTTTGCGGAAGCCAACCGCATCGACCTGCTCATGAGCACCTATAAGGAAGACAGCCGTATCTCAGAAATCAACCGGCACGCTGCATCCGCACCCGTGGTCGCCGGCGAGGAGTTGTTGCAGCTTATTCAACGTGCACTCGATGTTTCTGTTCTGACCGCGGGCGCCTTCGACATCACTTATGACAGCGTCGGTCAGCACTACGATTTCCGTACACATCAGCGGCCAGATGCGGCAACTGTTGAGGCCGCGCGGGCGTTGATCGATTACCGGTTGGTGCGGCTCGATGTCGCGGCTGGCACTGTGGCATTCGCAGCGCAAGGTGTGCGCATTAACCTCGGCGGAATAGCCAAAGGCTATGTGGTCGAGCGTGGTGTCACACTGCTGCGGGCAGCGGGCGTGCAACATGCCGTGGTCACGGCCGGCGGCGATTCCCGGTTGCTTGGCGACCGCCGCGGCCAGCCCTGGATGGTCGGTATCCGCGATCCGCGCAAGGACGGCAACGTGGCGATGACGGTGCCTTTGCAGGATGAGGCCGTGTCAACTTCCGGGGACTACGAACGCTACTTCGATGAGGATGGCGTGCGCTACCACCACATCATCAGCCCCAGCACCGGCAATCCTGCCAGCGGCGTACACAGTGCGACTGTCATCGGCCCGGATGGTGTCATGACCGACGCCTTGTCCACCTCGGTGTTCGTAATGGGGGTAGACCGTGGGCTGCGCCTGATCGCTACCTTGTCGGGGTACGAGGCAATTGTGATCGATGACCAGGGCCAGATTTACTTCTCGGACGGCCTGACGCCGCCCTCAGGGGCGTTGTAAAAAAACTATCGATCTGTCGCCGAATACAGACGAATATTCACTTTAAATTCAGCGAGGTATGCCTATCATAGACATTCTTGCAGGACCTGTTTCCAGTCCTTAAGTTGCGCTGGAACAATGTGCATTCAAGCTGTGTGCGGCAGAAATCGCAGGTGCGGCGCTCTGCCGCAGGAGTGTCGTTATGTTTAGGCAGGACCGGCCATTTGTGACAATCATCACGGCCCCAACCGCGTCCGGGCTGTCAACATGCGTGGTCTGTGACATTGTCGCTTCAAGACTGCCCTAAAGGGTGGCGGTCGCCCCATGGATGGAATCCCGGTAAACCGGCAAGGAAGATAAACAATGAATATAAAGAATGGATTACTCGCCTTCATATGTTGTGCGCTGACGGCAACCAGCCTCGCCGGATCCGGCCTGACGGGCCAGCCTGCGCCGGACTTTGCGTTGAAAAGTGCCAGCGGGGACAACCTGCGGCTTTCGGAGTACCGCGGCAACGTGGTCATGGTCAATTTCTGGGCAACATGGTGCGGTCCGTGCCGGCAGGAAATGCCCTTGCTCGACGAATTATATTCGCGCTACGAGCGCGTCGGCTTCACGTTGCTTGGTGTCAATATCGATGACGATTCACGCAAGGCGATGAATATGATCAGCGAACTTGGCGTGAATTTCCCGGTGCTGTTCGATGACCGAAAAGAAGTCAGCAAACTGTACGAGGTGGATGCGATGCCGGTTACGGTAATTATCGATCGCGAAGGTAATGTTCGTTTCATACACCAGGGATATAAGCCAGGTTACGAAGAACATTATTTGGACCAGGTGCGGACATTGCTGCGGGAGTAGCGGGTAACAATCGGGTTTGCAGGAGAACAGAACGTGACAAGACGAATACTGATCGGTTGCGGTATCAGCCTGATGCTGGTTTTCGGCCTGGCGACAGCGCAGGACGTGGAATCGGTTAGCAGCGATGCATCGCTGGCCGCGTCGATTGCTGCGGGCGCTGAGGACGAAGCGTCACGCGATAAATTTCGCAGCCTGGATCAGGACGTGCAGGAACTCAAAAAAGAAGTGCTGGATCTGAATCGGGACTTGTTTCTGCTTGAGGAAGAGTTGCTGTTTCCTGCTAATTCGCAAGTAGCGTTTTTTATTTCCATGGATGTCGGCGAATACTTCGAACTGGATTCGGTCAACCTGAAGATTGATGGCAAAGAAGTATCCAACTACCTGTATACCGAACGTGAAGTTGGTGCGCTGATACGCGGTGGCGTACACCGCATGCATATGGCAAATCTGAAAACCGGCGACCATGAGCTGATCGCAATATTCACCGGTAAGGGTCCGCAGGCACGTGACTATCGTCGTGGCGCAACCTTGACATTCAGCAAGGGCATCGGCGCCAAGTACCTCGAACTGGAAATAACAGACCGCGTGGTCAAGCAGCAACCTGAATTCGTCATCAAGGAATGGGAGTGATCGTTGCGACAACGTTGCTGCCAAATTGTCGCATTGGGCCTGATCCTGTTCGCGCCAGTTGCGTCGGTCAGTGCGGCCGAAGGTGATGCAGAACCCATCGTCGTGCGCGACCCGCAGTATGGCGAGGTGCTTTTTTACTTTTACCAGGAAGACTACTTTCCAGCGATCGTGCGTCTGCTTGCTGCCCAACAGCAACAACAGCTAACCGAACATATAGACCAGTCCGAGCTACTGCTTGGTGGTCTGTATTTGTCCTATGGGCATCACCTCGAGGCAGCGGACATTTTTGAACGCTTGCTTGCTGCCAATGTGCGTCCCGAAATTCGTGATCGAACCTGGTTTTTTCTTGCCAAAATCTGGAAGCAGCGCGGTTATCTGGACAGGTCGGAATTTGCGCTTGGGCAGCTCAGCGAGCGGCTGCCCGACAATCTGCGCTACGAAGCGGACATGCTACACGCGCAGATACTGATTGACAGCGGCCGATATGGCGAAGCAGTCGCGCAGCTCGCGCGCTGGAAGGGCAAGACAGAATGGGCAAGTTACGCCAGGTTTAACCTTGGTGTGGCGCTCGTGCGGAATGGAAATATTGACAGTGCCGCGGGTATTCTGGAGGAGCTCGGTAACATCGATCCGTTTAATGAAGAATTGACATCGCTCAGGGACAAGGCAAACCTGGCGCTCGGTTATTCACTGCTGCAGGATGGTAAGCCCGCCCAGGCCAAGGCGCCGTTGCAACGTGTGCGACTCGAGGGACCGTTTTCCAACAAGGCGCTGCTCGGCGTCGGCTGGGCCGATGCCGAGATGCAAAACTATCAACGCGCGCTGGTTCCATGGATGGAGTTGCGCGGTCGTGACTTACTCGATTCGGCAGTGCAAGAGTCCATGCTGGCAATTCCGTACGCATTGGCCAAGCTCGAGTCGATCAGCCAGGCCGCGGATCACTACCTGAATGCGATCGAGGCATTCTATGAAGAGACCAATCGTATCGATCGGACCATAGTCTTCATCGAGTCCGGGGATATGTTCGAACGCTTCTTGAGCGACGGGCCGCTCGACAGCATGGGCTGGTACTGGCGGGTTGAGGAGCTGCCGGAAGGTCCCGAGTCACGCTATCTCTACCACCTGTTGGCTACGCATGAATTCCAGGAAGGTCTGAAGAACTATCGCGACCTCAGTTACCTGCATGGTAATCTCGATACCTGGCAACAGAGCGTCGACGTTTACGGCAACATGCTGGATACCAGGCTGTTGGCTTACGAGGAGCGCCTGCCGCGTGTCGTCGAGACGCTGAATCGGGCTGACATAGACGGCATGGTCGATCGCAAGCTCGAATATGATTCGCTGCTCAACAATATCGAAAAAAGCAACGACTGGCTGGCATTGGCTACCGAAGAGGAATTCGAGATGTGGGGTGAAATCACCGGTCTCGAAGGCACGCCGGCGCTGGCTGCCAACATTCCTGAGGCGGCGGAAGTCAGGGATAAGATCGGTCTGCTGAAAGGTGTTTTGCAGTGGCGGATCGAGCGCGATTTCAGTAACCGCCTCTGGCAAATTCGCCGCAATCTTCGACAGACCGGAGAGGCGCTCGTAGAAACACAACGCGCACGCCGCCAGATCGACGAAACTATGCGCAACGAACCGCTGCGGTTCGAAGAGTTTACGCAGCGCGTGGACGGATTGGCGCCGCATATAGAAGGCATGAAAATGCGCGTCGATGACGCACTGGCAGAGCAACGGGCATTCCTGACCTCAATTGCGGTCGGCGAGTTGCAGGCACAAAAACGGCGCCTCGATACCTACACAATTCAGGCGCGTTTCGCATTGGCCGCAATTTATGACCTTGCCGCGACGGTAGGAGATGTGCCGCGATGAAGCCTCGCACACTTACCTTGATGCTGGTTCTCGCCGCGCCGCTGATGCTTGCAACATTGGCGAGTGCGGAGGTGAAGAAAAGCGACACGATCGAAAGCCTGGAAAAGAAAGACGTCGAAATACGTTCCGGCAAGGTCATCGTCAATAGTACGGATCTTGCGCGCGATAGTTATCGAGCTTTCCTGGAATTGGTGTCAGAGGATCCGGAACTACGGGCCGAGGCCATGCGCCGGCTCGGCGACCTTGAGCTCGATGCCATGGAGGCGGATCAGCTGGTCAAGAATATTGATGCGATCAACGACGTTGGCTACAACAACGCGGTCGATCTTTATCAGCAGCTGCTTGAGGCATATCCGGATTATCGTCGCAATGACACGGTGCTTTACCAGCTCGGCCGCGCCTATGAAATCGGCGGTCGTAATGATGATGCGCTGCAAGTATTGAATGAGCTGATCGCGCGCTATCCGCAAACACCGTTGATAGACGAGGTGCAGTTCAGGCGCGGTGAAATGTTGTTCATGCGCAAGGACTACGGCGCTGCCGAGATGGCGTACAAAAATGTCGTCGCGTACGGTGCGGAATCAAAGTTTTACGAGCAGTCTTTGTACAAGCTGGGCTGGTCGCAGTTCAAACTTGCCTGGCACGAAGAAAGTCTCGATCCGTTCTTCGAATTGCTGGACCGCAAGATCGGTGATATCGAATTGCAGGAAGGTGACCAGCAGCTGGAGCACCTGAGTCGCGCCAACCAGGAGCTGGTCATGGATACCTTCCGGGTCCTGAGTATCAGTTTCTCGTACATGGAAGGTCCGGCCAGCATCGACGAGTATTTTGGGCGGCGGGGTGCACCGGATTACAGCTATGTGATCTATCGCAACCTCGGCAACCTGTATCTGGAGAAAGAGCGTTACGTCGACGCCGCCGAAGCCTACGAGGCGTTTGTAGACCTGGATCCCTACCATCCGAAGGCGCCGTTGCTGCAGGTGGAAGTTATCGAGGCGTACAAGCGGGGTGGCTTTCCGACCCTGGTGCTGGAAGGCAAGAAGGGATTTGTCGAGCGCTATGGCATGGATGGTGCGTTCTGGACGCGCAATCTTCGTGAGGAAAACACAGCTGTCGCCGGGCATTTGAAAGCCAACCTGATCGACCTTGCCCAGTACTCGCATGCGGAAGCGCAAAAGAATGGCAGGATCACCGATTATCAGGAGGCGGCCCGCTGGTATCGCAAGTACCTTGCCTATTTCCCGGGGGAGGCCGACAGCGCCAATACCAACTTCCTGCTTGCTGAAATTCTGTTCGAGAGCAAGGCGTTCGCGGATGCAACCGACGAGTACGAACGCACGGCCTACACGTACCCGGCGCACGAGCATTCGGCTGAAGCGGGCTACGCGGCGATCCTCGCATACCGCGAACACGAGGCAACTTTGCTGGCCCCGCAACAGTCCGAGGCAAGGGCAGCATGGCATAGTCGTTATCTCGACAGTGGTCTGAAATTTGCCGATACCTTTCCGCTGCATCCGGAATCGGGCGCAGTTTTGACGACCGTTGCGGAAGATCTGTTCGCGCAACGGCAATTTGATCTCGCAATTGCGGTCGGCCAGGCTGTTATCGGCAAGCAGCCGCCGGTTGCAGCGCCGCTTGCACGCACCGCATGGACTGTTGTGGCGCATTCACAATTTGATCTTGGCAATTATGCGGAAGCCGAACAGTCCTACTATCGACTACAGGCATATACGCCCGCCGATGATCTTGTCGCGAGACAGGAAATCAAGGATCGCGTTGCTTCGTCCATTTACAAGCAAGGCGAATTCGCGCGTGACATGGGCTTCCTTGAGGAGGCGGTGACGCATTTTACGCGGCTAGGCGAGGTCGTGCCCGATTCTGGTATTCGTGCCACGGCTGAGTACGACGCTGCCGCTGCCCTGATAAATCTGCAAGCGTGGGACCGGGCATCGAGCGTGCTGGAACAATTCCGCCGTAACTATCCGGATAGCGAGTTTGCCGGCGACATCACGCAGAAACTCGCTGTGTCGTATCTGAGCTCCGGCCGTTCGGTCGAAGCGGCGGCAGAGTTTGAGCGCATCGCTATGGCGGCCGAGAGCAGCGACGATGTGCGTCGCGAAGCGCTGTGGAAAGCCGCGGAACTGTACGAGCAAAGCGGCACGATCAGCAGTGAGCAGCGCGTGCTAACCGACATCATCGAACGTTACCCGAGCCCGTTGGCTGAATCGATCGAGGCGCGCTATCGGTTGCTGCAAATTGCCGAGCAAAATGGCAATCAGCGGGAGCGTACAGCGCGCTTGCAGGATCTGGTTCGTGTAGACGCAAGTGCCGGTGTGGAGCGGACCGATCGCAGTCGTTACCTGGCGGCAAAGGCGTCGCTGGAGCTCGCGGAGCCGATTCGGCACCGCTTTCAGGCTGTCAAGCTGACGCAACCGCTGGCGGAGAGTATGAAACTGAAGCGTGCGCTGATGGAGGATGTGCTTGAGGCATACACCAAACTGGCGGACTACGGCATCGCCGAGGTTACGACTGCGGCGACGTTCCGCCTCGGCGAGGCGTATGAAATTTTCAGCTCGGACCTGATGGCCTCGGAACGACCGGGCGACCTGGATGCGGCCGCGATGGAACAATATGAACTGCTGCTGGAAGAACAGATGTACCCGTTCGAAGAGAAGGCTATCGACTTGTACAAGGCGAATGCCGATCGGGCGCCGGATGGCATTTATGACGATTGGGTCCGGAAAAGTTTTGCCCGGTTAGCTAGTTTAATGCCGGCGAGGTACGCAAAAGTGGAGCGTAGCGAAGATGTTGTTACCGCACTGTATTGAACAGCGGTCAGCCGGCTGCCTGATGCTGCTTGCGGCATTGCTGCTGTCTGGCTGTGGCGGTGCCGGGCCGAAGCCACAGCCCGAGTCTCGCCAGGAGGTCGTTGCTGACGGCGCAGGTGGCGGATTGCGGCCGGAAATTCCGCCGCAGGCGCAAACAATGTTTGAGCAGGCGACTGCCATCATGGGAAGTGGTGATTTTCTCGATGCCGAGCTGCGCTTCAAGGAATTCCTGCTGCGCTATCCCGACTACCCGGGCGCCTATGTCAACCTGGCGATTATTCATGCCAACAATGGCAATGACGCCGCTGCCCAGGCAGCGATTGAGAGCGCCCTTGCGCTGGATCCGAGCCACGCAGCCGCCTGGAACCAGCAAGGCATGCTGCTTCGCAGAAATGGCAAATTTGTTGAGGCAGAGGCAGCTTATTTGAAGGCCGTCACAGCGGCGCCGGACTACGCCTTGGCACACTACAACCTGGGCGTTCTGAATGAACTCTATTTGCAACGTCTGGAAATTGCACTACAACATTTTGAGCAATATCAGTCACTTGTCGGCGGCGATGAACAGGTCGAGAAGTGGATCGCCGATCTGACCCGGCGTGTTGCGTCGAATCAGCGTACGGCGAACGTGGCGGAGTGACCGATATGGCACGAAATCCAATGTTGCTGGGCGCGCGCTTGATCGTGATCGTGCTGCTGCTGAGCAGGGCCGCTCTGGCACAGCAGACAGACGAGGCTGATGAGCTGGAACCGGCGGTCGATACTTCGGCGGCAGTCCAGGCGAGTGACGCGGAGCGCGAAGAACTGGAGCCGGGCGTTCCGGCGGCTGTGCTCGCCACGGATGTAACCAGGCAGGAAAGCGGCGGACAGGTGATGGACAGGATTGAACTTGGCCGCACGGAGATTACAGGTAACTCGGAATTGCCGACGGTGCTGTACATCGTACCGTGGCAGAAATCGAATCCGGGTGACCTGATGGGCAGGCCGGTAAATACCTTGCTGGATGAGGTACTGGCACCGATTGACCGGGAAGAGTTTATTCGTCAGGTCGACTATTACGACGATCTGTACGGTGAAGCTGAACGAAAATAGAGGAGCAAGTCGATGGGCACATTAGTGCGCTTTTTTCAGGACGGCGGTACCTTCATGTACCCGATCCTGTTTGTGTTCGCGTTCGGTGTCGCAATTGCGATTGAACGCTGGACCTACCTAACCTTGTCGGGTGCGAGCAACCGCGCGTTGTGGAAGAAGATTGTGCCGTATCTGCAGGCCGGCAACTTCCAGGAGGCTGCCCAGGTAACCAGCAAGTCAAAGGCAGCGATCGCTTCGATCCTGACCTACGGCCTGTATCGCGTGAAGTCGGCACGGCGCCGCGACGATATCGAAAAAGCGATGGAAGAAAGCATGATGGAAGTGTTGCCGCGGCTCGAGAAGCGCACGCACTACCTCGCGACGCTGGCCAACATTGCAACCCTGCTGGGGCTGTTGGGCACGATTATCGGGCTGATTACCGCGTTTACGGCGGTTTCGAATGCGAACCCGGCGGACAAGGCGGACTTGCTGTCAGCGTCGATTTCGGTCGCGATGAACACAACTGCGTTCGGCTTGATGGTCGCGATCCCGCTGTTGCTGATTCACGCTCTGCTGATGACCAAGACCAACCAGCTCGTCGACAGTCTCGAGATGGCATCGGTCAAGTTCTTGAATGCGGTAACCGAGCGCCAGCTGAAGTCCAGCGGAGCCTAAGGCATGATCCGTCGCCGAAAAGGCGGTCGTCGTCAAAATCAAGAGACGGCCGAACTCAATATCACGGCTTTTATGAACCTGATGGTTATCCTGGTTCCGTTCCTGCTGATTACAGCGGTGTTCTCGCGTTTGGCAATTCTGCAACTGAATTTGCCAGGCTCCTCTACCGAGCCCGTTGAGCCGCAGGACCAGACCTTCCAACTCGAAGTCATCGTTCGTAAGGACAAGATAGAAGTCGGCGACCGCAACCAGGGCCTGCTCGGGATTTATCCGAACACGGCGGACGGTTATGACTACGCGGCGCTGGAATCGAAACTGGCCGAGCTCAAGAAACGTTATCCAGCGAAAACGGATGCATCAATTCTGCTCGAGTCCGACATCGAATATGACACGCTGGTGCAAATTATGGACAAGGTCCGTATCGGGGAAACGATCGACGCCGATGCGATAGTGCGGACGGATCTGTTTCCCGATATCTCGATCGGCGATGCGCCGACGACTTCAAGGGGTACTTGAGTCATGGTCAAGTCATCCCGCGCTCGGCGTATGGACAAGCACCATCTGCGTAACAAGCGCTCTGTGGGCCTGAATCTGGTTTCATTAATGGATATCTTCACGATTCTGGTGTTCTTCCTGTTGGTCAATTCGTCGGATGTGGAGACATTGCCAAATACCAAGGAATTGCAATTGCCGGAGTCGATCGCCGAAGAGAAAGCCAAGGAGACAGTCGTAATCCTGATTGGCGAACAGGATCTCATCGTACAGGGCGTGCCGGTTGCCAAGATCTCCGATGTCATGAACCTGAAGGGTAATGATATTCCCGAGTTGCGCCAGGCATTGAAGTCGCAGAATGATCGTGTACTGCGTCGTGCCGCGGCAGACGATGTCGCCGGCCGCGCAGTAACCATCATGGGTGACAAGGAAATACCGTACCGCCTGCTGAAGAAAGTCATGGCGACGTGCACGGAATCGGATTACGGACAAATATCGCTGGCCGTGTTGCAGAGGAGCTCGGAAAAGCTCGACGACTTGCAGGCGGCCGCCCGCTAGGTCACGCGGGACGATATTCAGGGAGTTACACGTGGATCTACCGTTTTACAGAGAGTATGACCTGCCATGGACGGCTGACTCGAGCCAGGAGCGCAAGTTTCAGCGCCTGCTCGGTGGCATATTTCTCGGCACGCTCGTTCTCGGACTGGTGTGGCCATTTATCCCGACGCGAGAGCCCGATCCTTATGAGATCGAGGAGATCCCGCCGCGTATTGCGCAGTTGCTGCTCGAGGACAAGCCGCTGCCACCGCCACCGCCACCGGTGGTCGAAGAAGAACCCGAGCCGGAAGTTCCCGAACCCGAACAGGTCGTTGAGCAGCAAACTGAGCCGGAGCCAGAAATTGTTCCCGAGCCCGAGCCCGAGCCGGAGCCAGACCTTACGGAGGTAGCGCGCGAACAGGCACAGGCAGCCTTCATGCCGTTTGCCGAGGATCTTGCGGACCTGGTTGACAAGGATCTGCTCGACGCTGTGGATGACCGCGATCTGACCGCATCCGTCGGTGAGGCTGCACGCAGTGAGCGATCGATGATTACGTCGAAAGTGGGTACCGCATCAGCGGGTATCAACACGGCGAGCCTTAGCCGCAATACGGGCGGCTCCGGTATCGCGGGGCGCAGTACCACACAGGTCGCGAGCCCGGTCGCCGGCCTGAGCGACAATGCTGGCGGTGCACAACGCACCGGTACAAGTGGCAAGGCGTCGCGGTCGCGCGAGGAGATCGAGCTGATCTTCGACAAGAACAAGGGTGCCATTTTCTCGCTCTACAACAGGGCACTTCGCGAGGATCCGTCGCTGGAGGGCAAGATTGTATTGCGCCTGACCATTGCGCCGAACGGGGCGGTGACATTTTGCGAGGTTGTATCGAGCGAACTCGGCGACCCGGACCTGGAGCAAAAACTCGTGGCCCGGGTTCTGATGTTCAAGTTCGAAGCAAAAGACGTAGAACCGATCACAACTACCAAGCCGATCGATTTCTTCCCGGCCTGATAACCCGCCGCTACTTGCGGCATAGTTCATACCGTTTGTCCCTGAGGGTACGCAGGCGAGCCTCATAGCGAATCCCCTGGGCGGCCGAATAGCCGTTACGCATGCGGGCTTCAATCTCGCGTATCTTTTGCTTGACCGCTTCGCAAGCGGCCTTATCAGTCCTGCCGCCGGCATCCGCTGTGGACAAGCACAGGATCACAAACAGCAACGTCCATGCATTCAATTTCACGGCGTAAACCTCCTTGTCAGTGTTTTATACTGCGGCTGTGGAGCGGGTGCTCGCACCCAATCTCTAAAAAACAACGGGAAACTGGAACAGGTTGATGTATGCACTTGCCGATAGGCAGCCTTTGGCGGGCGACAGCCGCCGGGCGCAGGGGTTTGCGCCGATTGCGCGCGAGAACGCACGCATACTGATTCTCGGCAGCCTGCCCGGGCAGCGCTCGATCGCAGCGCAACAGTACTACGCGCATCCGCAGAATGCCTTCTGGAAGATCATGGCTGAGCTGCTGGGAGCCGGCGGCTGTTACGAGCAGCGCTGCGCGACATTGATGGAGTCGCGTATTGCTCTCTGGGATGTGCTGGCGAATTCTTTGCGGCCGGGCAGCGGCGATGCCAACATTCAAATCGCGACGGCCGTCGCAAACGATTTCGACACGTTTCTGACGCTGCTGCCGGCCCTTGATCGTATCCTGTTCAATGGGAAGAAGGCGGCAGAGGTTTTTGAGCGAAAGGTATTGCCAGGGCTGGTGCAGTGCGATATTCGTCGACTGGTGCTGCCTTCGACCAGCCCGGCGTATGCGCTGATGAACTATGCTGAGAAATTGGCACGTTGGCGAGCTGCTCTCAGCTGATATGCACTGGAATCCATACGATGGCTGCTGAGACTATTTTTGGACCGTTCTTCGCGATGATCGCGCTGACCATGCTGGTCTGGGTGGTCATGTACGTGCGACGCTTGCGATTTATCGCTGTGAATCGCATCGACCCGCAGCAACTGACTACGCTGGAAAAGGCGGCCAGTCTGATTCCCGAGGCTGTGAACTGGCCGGCACACAATCTGCGGAACCTGTTCGAAGTGCCGGTGCTGTTTTACGCCCTCGACCTTTACCTGTTCGTCACTGACACGGTTGATGGCGTCAATGTCACTGGCGCGTGGTTGTATGTGGGACTGCGCGCAGTACATAGCCTCGTACATTGCACGATAAACATAGTACGGCTGCGGTTTGTCGTTTATTTCCTGAGTACGATCGTACTCTGGATGTTACTCGCGCGCGCAGCGTGGGTATGGCTGCAAACTAACTAGAGTGCGCTGTCGCCCGATTCGCCGGTTCGAATGCGCCACACCTGGTCAAGCGTGGTTACAAAAATCTTGCCGTCGCCGACCTTGCCGGTCTTGGCGCTCTCGATAATCGCCTCAATGGTACGCTCCACGAGATCGTCGCTTACAGCGACCTCGATCTTCGCCTTGGGCAGGAAATCCACCACGTATTCGGCGCCACGATAAAGCTCGGTATGACCGCGTTGTCGGCCGAAACCCTTGACCTCACTGACGGTCATGCCCTGAATGCCGACCTCACTTAATGCATTGCGTACGTCGTCGAGGCGAAACGGCTTCACGATTGCGGTAACAAGCTTCATTCTTGATCCCTGATTCTGGCTGGCGTTGGGAGCACTATGCTAGCAATACGGCGGGGCGAAGTGTACAAAGAAAATCCGCACGGACAATGCAGATCGATGTTCAAAGCGATACTGAAAGAGCCCGAAGGGCTACCCTATAACGGCGCTGCGCTGCTCTATGTCGTGTTCGCGTATGTGTCTGGTTTTGCAGGACTTTTTTCCTCGAATTTGGCCCTGAACCTGGTTGCGACACTGCTGCTGGCGCACGCCATGGTTATTGCTGCCTACCTGATCCATGAATGCGGCCACCAGCTGGTTTTTGCACGCAGTCGGCACAACGCCAGGCTTGGGCAGGTAATGAGCTGGTTCTGCGGTGCCGCCTACGGCTGCTTCGACGATATGCGCTACAAGCATTTTCGCCACCATGTCGACAATGACGACGTCGTCTGGTTCGAATATGAAAAGTTTTTTGCGCGCCACCCGCTGGTACTCAGGGCTACACGGTTACTGGAATGGTTTTATATCCCGGCTCACGACCTGATCATGCACTTCATCATGGTGTTTACCTCGTTCATTATCCCGCAGCGACGCGATCAGCGCGTGAGAAACGTTGCAGTCATCCTGATACGTGGCCTCGTTTTTGCTGGCTTGCTGCTTTGGTTCCCGAGAGTCGCCATTCTGTATGCCGTTGCCTACCTGTTAATGATGCACATACTCCGCTTCATGGATGCGCTGCAGCATGATTACCCGTACCACGCGACCTTGTTTGACTATGAACCGCCAGCGCACAAAGGTGACCGCAACTGGGAACAGGCGCATACTTTCAGCGTGCCGATTTCGCTGCGTTTTCCGCGCCTGAACTGGTTAACGCTGAATTTCGGTTATCACAACGCGCACCACTACAATATGCATCTTCCCTGGTACCGGTTGCCGGCGCTGCACGAACAAATGACGGCGAATGACCCGGCGCGGGTCATACCATTTCGTTCCCAGCTGCGGCTTTACCACAGGAATCGCGTGTTGCGCGTATGCAATCCGCAGGCTGAGGACTATCCGCAGGCCGAGGCCTACCTGCAATGCGCACGTGCCGGCACCGGCTCAATAGGTGGTAACGCGGCATCTTTCCTGACGTCTTTCTAGGAACGCCGTGCGCCTGGGGAAATCGCATGAGCTCACGATTTGACTCGACAGCCTGGCACAACGCCATGGCCGAATTGCTGGGTTGTGCAGATGCCAGCGGCTGCTGCCACGCACTCGTTGCGGCCCTCGATCTTGCCGTCAGCAACGACGGGACCTGCCTGATTGCCTTCCGGCCGGACGCGCCACCGGCCGTTGTACACCATTCGATGCCACCGGCTGTCGCGCGCCACTATCTTGACCGCTACCTGGCAGGACCCTATTTGCTGGATCCGCTTTATCAACTTGCAATTGGCAACAGGCGAGCGACCGCCTGTCGCTTTCGCGATGCGACCCCGGACCGATTTCGATCCAGCCATTATTACCGCCGCTATTACGAACGCACGCACCTGCGCGACGAAATGGACTTTTTGCTGCGTGTGACCGATGGCACAGCGCTGGTGCTGGTGGTTGGCAGGCGTCAGAAAATGTTTACACGGGCGGAACTCAGACGCCTGCAACTGATCGAGAAGCTGCTGTTCGCCGCATTGCGCAATATCTGGCAGCTCTGGGACCGTGGTACGCACCGGCAAAATCGCGACGCAAACCTGCACCGCAGGCTGATGCATTGTTTCGAAAACTTTGGTGGAGCCGCACTCACGGACCGCGAGCGGCAGATCACGCAGCTGCTGCTGCGCGGGCATTCGGCGAAGTCGGTTGCGCGCGAGTTGCGCATTGCGCCGGGCACCGTGATGGTGCACAAGCGAAATTTATTCGCGAAACTTGGAATCACCACGCAGTACGAATTATTTTCTCGTCTAATCAAAGACTTAGAGAACTCCTGAGCGAGCCCGACAGGCTACCAGTATTGCGGTATTTGCGGCTGCCGCGCAGTCTTCGAGAATGCATTCTGGGCAAGCAGCGGGACTCGAAATGTTTGACTTCGATTTTGGACTCGGCGAGGACCTGGACCTGTTGCGCGAAACTGTCGCAGCGTTTGCCGCTGAGCGCATCGCGCCGCGCGCCGCCAGTATCGACGCCAGCAATCAGTTTCCGCGCGACCTGTGGCCGGAACTCGGCGAGCTTGGCGTGCTCGGCATCACGGTCGAGAGCGAATACGGTGGCTCGGCACTGGGGTACCTGGCACATGTCGTCGCCATGGAGGAGATCAGCCGTGCATCCGCCGCCGTCGGGCTGTCGTATGGCGCGCATTCGAACTTATGCATTAACCAGATACGGCGCTGGGGCAACGATGCGCAGAAACAGCGCTATTTGCCACGGCTGGTCTCTGGCGAGCACCTCGGTGCTCTGGCCATGAGCGAGGCCGGCGCAGGTTCCGACGTGATGGGTATGCGAACTTCGGCCCGACGCGAGGGCGACCACTATGTGCTGAATGGCAGCAAGATGTGGATTACGAATGCACCGGAGGCAGACGTCATTCTCATTTACGCGCTGACTGACGCGCAGTCGCGTAGCCTCAGTGCATTTGTCGTCGAGCGCGGCACTGCGGGCCTGTCTACTGCGCAGAAACTCGACAAGTTCGGCATGCGCGGATCGGACACGAGCGAAGTATTGCTGCAGGAGTGCCGTGTGCCGGCGGAAAACCTGTTAGCGAGCGAGGGCAAGGGTGCCGCAATCCTGATGAGCGGTCTCGACTACGAACGCGTCGTACTGGCCGGCGGCCCGCTCGGCATCATGCGCGCCTGCATGGACCTGGTCATGCCCTATTTGCACGACCGCAAGCAATTTGGCCAGCCGATCGGTGAATTTCAACTCATGCAGGGCAAAATCGCCGATATGTATACCGCGATGAACAGTTGCCGTGCCTACGTGTATGCGGTAGCCAGGGCTTGTGACCGGGAACAAACTACCCGCTTTGATGCTGCAGGCTGTATTCTGGTCGCCGCCGAAAAAGCGACCTGGATGGCGAGCGAGTCGATCCAGGCGCTGGGAGGTAATGGCTACACGAATGAATTTCCTGCCGGGCGTCTGCTGCGTGATGCGAAGTTATACGAGATTGGAGCTGGCACCAGCGAAATTCGGCGAATGTTAATCGGGCGCGAGTTATTCAATGCCACGAATTGAAAGCAAGATTGATCGCGAGTCGGAGGAATTCGCGAACAACAGGGCAGCAAACGAAGAGTTGGCCGCTACTTTGCGTGAGCTCAGTGCGCAAATCCATACTGGCGGCTCTGCGCAATCCCGCGAACGCCACCTGTCGCGTGGCAAGTTATTGCCACGCGACCGCATTGATGCACTTATTGACGATGATGCTGATTTTCTTGAGATCGGCCTGCTGGCTGCACACAAGGTTTACGAGGATGAGGTGCCGGCGGCCGGCATTATCACCGGCATCGGCCGAATTCATGGCAATGAGTGCATGATCATCGCCAATGACGCGACCGTCAAAGGCGGTACTTACTACCCGTTGACAGTCAAGAAACACCTGCGCGCCCAGGAGATTGCAGAGCAGAATCATTTACCCTGTATCTACCTGGTCGATTCGGGTGGTGCGTTTCTGCCACGCCAGGACGAAGTATTTCCGGATCGCGATCATTTTGGTCGAATTTTCTATAACCAGGCCCGCATGTCGGCGCAGGGAATTCCGCAGCTCGCGGCAGTACTCGGCTCTTGCACGGCAGGTGGCGCTTACGTACCGGCAATGTGCGACGAGGCAATTATCGTACGCAATCAGGGTACGATATTTCTCGGCGGGCCGCCGCTGGTGAAAGCAGCGACCGGCGAGGTCGTGGATGCGGAGACGCTTGGCGGTGGCAGCGTGCATTCGCGCACCTCCGGGGTCACGGATCACCTGGCGGACAATGATAGCCATGCACTCGAAATCGCGCGCTCGATTGTCGCCAATTTCAATATCCAGAAGCCCGTCAGCGTGAAACTGCGCACGCCGATCGAACCCGCGTATCCGGCCGAGGAAATCTATGGTGTTGTGTCGCGTGAATATCGATTTCCCTACGACGTTCGCGAGGTTATAGCGCGCATCGTTGATGGTTCGGAATTCCAGGAGTTCAAGAAACTTTATGGTTCGACCCTGGTGTGCGGTTACGCGCACATCAGCGGTTGTCCGATTGGCATTATTGCCAACAACGGCATCCTGTTTATGGAGTCGGCACAGAAAGGCGCACATTTCGTGCAGCTCTGCAATCGCCGCGGCATTCCGATTTTGTTCCTGCAAAATATCACCGGGTTTATGGTTGGCAAACGTGTTGAACACGCCGGAATTGCGAAAGAGGGCGCGAAAATGGTCAATGCCGTGGCGACAGCTACGGTACCAAAGTTCACCGTAATTATCGGCGGTTCTTTCGGCGCCGGAAATTATGCGATGTGTGGCCGCGCATACGGTCCGCGCATGTTGTGGATGTGGCCGAATGCGCGGATTTCCGTCATGGGCGGCGAGCAGGCTGCGTTGGTGTTGTCGACGGTAAAACGCGATGGCCTGCAGGCCCGTGGTGAAGAATGGCCGGAGACAGCGCAATCGGATTTCGAGAACGAGATTCGCGGTCAATATGAGGCGCAGGGAAACCCGTATTACGCCAGTGCCCGTCTTTGGGATGACGGCGTTATTGACCCCGTTGACACGCGCCGCATACTCACCCTGGCTCTTGCGGCAGCAATGAATCGGCCGCGTGACGCAGAACAACCCTTCGGTATCTTTCGCATGTAGTCGACGCAACTGCGTGCTGCGGTATCATAGGCCGATGGCACATCTCAAAGGCAAGACCCTGTTCATCACCGGCGCCAGCCGTGGCATCGGCCTGGCGATTGCGCTGCGTGCCGCCCGTGACGGCGCGAATATCGTGATCGCCGCAAAAACGGCGCATACCCATGCCAAGCTGCCGGGCACTATTTATTCCGCGGCCGAGGATGTCGAGGCGGCGGGCGGCAAGGCGTTGCCGCTGGTGTGTGATATTCGCGATGATCAGGCCGTTGCGAAAGCAGTCGCCAAAGCCGCTGAACATTTCGGTGGCATCGACATCGTGATCAACAATGCAAGCGCGATTGCGCTGCTCGGGACAGAAGCGATTTCGATGTCACGATTCGATCTCATGCACCAGGTCAATGCGCGTGGCACATTCCTGGTATCAAAAACGTGTTTGCCGTGGTTGATGCGAGCGAAGAATCCACACATCCTGGTGCTGTCTCCGCCTCTGAATATGCAGGAGAAGTGGTTTGCCCCGCATGTCGCCTACTCCATGGCGAAGTTTGGTATGAGTATGTGCGTGCTGGGTATGGCGGGTGAGTTTCGCGAGCACGGCATTGCCGTGAACGCTTTGTGGCCGCGGACGACGATCGCGACCTCGGCCGTTATGATGCTTGGTGGCAAAGAATTAATGCTGCGTTCGCGCAAGCCCGAGATTATGGCGGACGCTGCGCACGCGATTCTCTGCAAGGCGAGCCGCGAATTTTCGGGCAACTTCTGTATTGATGATGAAGTCATCGAGCGCGAAGGCGTTGCCGATCTGAGTCGATATGCAGTCAATCCGGATCTGCCGCTGGCGCCGGACTTTTTCGTCGAGCCCAAGGGCGCTCAATGAAGGGCGTTTAAATCAAGCCTGAGACGCCAAATTCCCTTATTATTCCGCGAATGCCCGGTTGCCGGGCACTTTGGACAGCATGCGCCTGAGCTAGCGATGACACTGAACTACGACAAGCTGGTAGCGACCCGGATCAACGATATTGTGCGCGTTTACGGCGACGTTGAGTCAATGCTGTATGCGCAGAGCGTTGGCTTCGGTCGCGATCCGATCGATCGCAAGGAACTACCCTACGTCTATGAGCAGGGCCGGCTGCTGAAGACCGTCCCGACCATGGCCAGCGCTATCGTGCCCGACATGTTTCCGCCAGGCCTGGGTTGGGACTACAGCCAGGTACTGCACGTAGAACAGCGGCTAACTCTGTATCGACCATTGCCGCCAGCGGGCGAGTTGCGGCTTGACAAGCGCGTGGTTGATGTTTTTGACCTCGGTGCCAAGCGCGGTGCGCTGTTCCTGTTTGAAGTGGAGGGACGACTGGCAAAGGATGGCACAGTGCTGTTTACGGTCGGCGCAAGTGTGATGGCTCGTGGTGATGGTGGTTTCGGCGGTGTCGCAGGTACCGGCCCATCGCCGCACCGCCCGCCGCGGCGCGACCCGGACCTGAGTTACGACTCACCGACGCGCGCCGACCAGGCTCTGTTATTCCGGCTTAATGGTGACCGAAATCCGCTGCATGCGGATCCTGATGCGGCAACCGCCGCCGGCTTCCCAATCCCGATATTGCATGGTCTTTGCAGCTACGGAATTGCCTGCCGCGCGATATTGCGCACGATCTGCGACTATGACCACACGCTGATCGAAGCTTTCGACGCGCGTTTTTCACTGCCGGTCCTGCCGGGTGACACGATCACGACCGACATGTGGCAGGACGGAAATATTGTTTCGTTCCAGTGTTCCGTGAAGGAACGCAATGTCGTGGTCCTGCGCAACGGCAAGTGCACACTGAAAACATAATGCTGGCATGCCTCAATGTCTGATAGCGTCATGGTTACTCGCGATGGGCCGATCGCGATTGTCACCCTGAACCGGCCGGAAAAGCACAACGCGGTCGATCTGCAGATGTTCTCAGACCTGGCCGCAACGGGCGTCAGCCTCGATCGTGACGCTTCGGTGCGCGTGATTATCCTCGAAGGGGCGGGGCCAAGTTTTTGCGCCGGGGTCGATATCGGAATCCTGCGGGGGCAGGGCGACGGGATTGACGCTTCGAAAATGGCTCCTGGCACCGGGACGCCTGCGAATTTTTTTCAACATGCTGCCTACATCTGGCGCGAAGTGCGTGTGCCGGTCATCTGTGCCATGCACGGCTCGGTTTTCGGTGCCGGCTTGCAAATCGCCGCGGCTGCGGATATCCGCTATGCAAGGCCGGACTGCCGCCTGTCAATTATGGAAATCCGGTGGGGAATTATCCCGGATATGGCGATCAGCCAGACCCTGATCGGCCAGGTAGCCCCCGACCGGATCAAAGAACTTGCCATGACCGGCCGAATAATCAGCGGCGAGGAGGCGTTCACGCTGGGTCTGGTCACGGCGCTGACGGCCGATCCGGCGGCGGCGGCCAGGCAGGCCGCGGAGCAGATAGCCGACCGCTCGCCAGACGCGATTCGCGCGATCAAGAGGCTAATCGATAATTCGACTCAGCTATCGGTCGCTGATGCGCTGCAAATGGAGGCGCAACTGCAGCTCGAACTACTGGCGGGCGCCAACCAGTCCGAGGCCGTGCGGGCCAATCTCGAGAAACGGCGCCCCGAATTCGTTGATGCGCCGCATTAAATCAAGCCAATTGAACTGTCAGGCAGGCTATACAGTCCAAGCTGCCAAAGCATTTTTTCAGGAACAAAATCGTGTCGATGTGTGCTAAAACAGGCATGGCCATGAGTAAACAGCGCAACCTCTTTTTGCAACTGTTTGCGGCCGCTTGCATGTTGTTGGCGGCGGTCTCGATCCATGCGGCCGATGATTTTCCGGGCGGCAAACCGGATCGTCGCATCATCAAGATGCAGGAAAAGGTCGACTCGCTGTTCGAAAAAGGCGACTACGAACGCGCGTATTTCATATATCGGGAAGAATTGGTGCCGCTTGGCGACAAGTACGCGCAGTACATGGTGGGTTATATGACCCTGGTCGGAAAAGGCGTGCCGGGCGACTTGATTGCCGGGTCGGCATGGTACCGACTTGCCGCTGAGCGTGGCGACCCGGCATTTTTGCAGGCTAGCAACGAGGTCCTGCGTATACTCAGCGACGAGCAACGCGAGCAGTCGGATCAGCGCTACCTCGAACTTCGGCGCGAATTTAGCGATGTCATGATTGTCGCCAAACTTATCGAGAATGACCTCGACGCGCTGGACAGCCGTATCGACGTTGCCTCGATTACGCGCGATCTGGTCGGTGCGCAGTATTACAACAAGGATGTCTTGGCGAAGGAAAACGCCGAAGCCGTGGCGCGGGTTGAGGATCGTTTGCAGTTTCTGATTGAGACTCTTTCAAAACCGGGTTTGCTCGCGGTCGAGGAAATTAATCGGGTTGACCAGATAGAGAGCCGCGCCTACGCCTTGCTGCAGGCCTACAAGCCGCAGAATTAGGCCACAGGTCGCAGCCCGCAGCTCAGAATTTCCGGGAATTCCTGCAGGACGCGGGCGGCGGTTCGTTGATCGCCATGAAACCACTTCGGTATCCAGTTGATTGCGCCCATGATGGCATTGCCGGTCATGCGGATGTCGCAGGGCGAAATGCTGCCATCCTCAATTCCTGTTTTCAGCAAAGCCTCAAAGCGCAGGCTGTGCAGCCGCGAAAATTCCAGTACCTGGTCACGATGCCGGGGCGGCAAAGACGGAATTTCGCTCATGATCGCGATCGGGCCGCGATCGCCGAGCATGTATTCGAGGTGATAGCGAATATAAAGACGTACCTGGTCCAAGCCGCTATCGCCGTCCTTGATGGCGCGATCCATCGCGTCGCGACCGATGTCGGCGGCCCGCAAATAGCATTGATAAACCAGTTCTTCCTTGTTGCGCACGTAGTAATACAGGGCCGCATCGGTAAGCCCGAGTTGCCGCGCAACGTCCTTCAGGGAGGTGCCGCTGTAGCCCTTCTGGTTAAAGCAATGCGCCGCGGCCTTGAGCAGCCGGTCATGCTGTAGCTGGAACTTGGTTTCGTCCGGATTGCGCACCATGGTTTCGCCAACCTTGCACTTGTGATTTGCCTCAAACTGCATTATTTTAATCCCGATTAAAATTTTTTCAATAGCGAAACATATTGATATTTATAGACTTTCCGCCAAAGACGCGGATCTTTCGGCTGTTTTTCTATCGGAGAAGTGGCGTCGATGAGTACTGCAGCCAGTAATTTGCCGGGCACCTCAAAGCGTTCCGGCCCGCTGCGCTTCGTGACTGCGGCTTCACTGTTCGACGGTCACGATGCAGCTATTAATATCATGCGCCGCCTCATCCAGGCCCAGGGTGCGGAGGTTATCCACCTCGGTCACAACCGCAGTGTCGAAGATATCGTGCGTGCTGCAATCCAGGAAGACGCGGATGGCATCGCCGTCAGCTCGTACCAGGGCGGCCACATGGAATTCTTCCGCTATATCGTAGATCGCCTGCGCGCGCTCGGTGCACCGCATATCAAGGTGTTTGGCGGTGGCGGCGGCACTATCACGCCGCAGGAAATCCAGGCGCTGATGGAATATGGCGTGGAGCGAATCTATCACCCGCACGATGGTATGCAGCTGGGTCTGGAGGCGATGATCAACGATCTCGTGCAACGCACCTTGTCGGGCCGACGCCCCGCCGCGGTGCCACGCAAGGCGGCAGCGACCTCGGCAATCGAGATTGCGGCCATGATTTCGGCGCTGGAGGACGGCCAGATCGACGCATCGCACCTCGCCGCAATGCGCAAGGAATGGCAGATCAAGTCCGGGCAGGTTCCGGTCATTGGAATTACGGGCACGGGTGGTGCTGGCAAGAGCAGTGTCACGGACGAAATCCTGAATCGTTTCCTGGCCTGTTTCCCGAACAAGCGCATTGCCGTATTGGCCGTGGACCCAACGCGTCGCCGCACCGGTGGCGCATTGCTCGGGGATCGTATTCGCATGAATTCCTTACGCTCCGAGCAGGTATTCATGCGCTCGATCGCCACGCGTCGGCAACATCTCGCCACCAGCGAGATGCTTGGCGACCACATTCACTTCCTTAAGTCGTGTGGCTTTGACCTGGTAATCGTGGAAACGGCCGGCATCGGCCAAGGCGATAGCGAAATTGTTGATCATGTTGATTTTTCCGTCTACGTAATGACCAGCGAGTATGGTGCCGCCAGTCAGCTGGAAAAAATCGACATGCTCGATTTCGCCGACCTGATCATATTGAACAAGTTTGACAAGCGCGGCGCGGAAGATGCGTTGCGCGATGTTCGCAAGCAATGGAAACGCAATCACGTCGCATTCGCTGCCCGCGACGAAGATGTCCCCGTCTACCCGACCATAGCGAGCCAGTTCAATGATCCCGGTATCAGCTGGATGTTCGTGCAGTTGTGTGCGCGCATGGTTGCCAAGAAGGGTCTCGATGCAGCGCAATGGACACCGCGAATCGATACGAGCGTCCGTGAACCACGCGCGACAGCACCAATCCCGGGGGCGCGAATTCGTTACCTGGCGGAAATCGCCGAACAGGGCCGCGCCATCAATGCGCATGCAGAGCGCCAGGCCGCCGCGGCGAGCCAGCTGCAACACCTGTATGAGGCGCTGCGGGCGATTTCCGATCCGTTGCTGCCCGATGGCCTGGCCAGCTATCCGGCCGCCGCACTGACCGGAAATGGCGACAAAAGCCTGCTGGTTCTGCGGCAGCGCTACCAGGAAACGCTTGGCGAACTGGGTGCCGAGTCGCAGCAATTGCTCCGTGACTGGCCGGCGCGAAAAGCCGGTGTACAGAGTGAGCAATTCAGTTATACCGTGCGCGGCCGCGAGATTACCGGTAGTAATTATTGTGAAAGCCTGAGCCACCAGAAAATCCCGAAAATAGCAGCGCCCGAGTATGCTGACTGGGGTGAGTTGCTCAGGTTTTTGCAGAAAGAGAACCTGCCCGGTGGCTATCCCTATACCGGTGGCGTTTATCCGTATCGTCGCCTCGGCGAGGATCCGACGCGCATGTTCGCTGGCGAGGGAACGCCGGAACGAACCAATCGGCGCTTTCACTACCTGTCACAGGGACAGGATGCGGCGCGGCTGTCGACCGCGTTCGACTCGGTAACGCTGTATGGCGAAGATCCGCACGAGCGGCCGGATATTTATGGCAAGGTCGGTAATTCCGGCGTATCGATCGCCAGCGTTGACGACATGAAGAAACTGTACTCGGGTTTCGATCTCTGCGCGCCGACTACTTCGGTGTCGATGACGATCAACGGGCCAGCACCGATGATCCTGGCGTTTTTCATGAACACGGCAATCGACCAGCAGGTCGAAAAACACCTGCTTGAGTCCGGACAGTGGGATGCGGTGCAGCCGAAGATCGATGCGTATTTCGCTGGCCGCACGCGGCCACGTTACGAGGGCGAGTTACCGCCGGGCAACAACGGCCTTGGGCTCGGCCTGCTGGGCATTTCCGGCGACAAGCTGGTGGACGCCGACACCTATGCAGATATCCGACAACGCACGCTCGCAGCCGTGCGCGGAACGGTGCAGGCGGACATTCTCAAGGAAGACCAGGCGCAGAACACCTGCATATTCTCGACCGAGTTCGCAATGAAGATGATGGGTGACGTGCAACAGTTCTTTATCGATAACAGTGTGCGTAACTATTACAGCATTTCAATCAGTGGCTATCACATTGCCGAGGCTGGCGCGAACCCGATCAGCCAGCTCGCGTTTACCCTGGCTAACGGCTTTACCATCGTTGAGTACTACCTTGCGCGAGGCATGAACATCGACGATTTCGCGCCGAACTTGAGTTTCTTTTTTTCGAATGGCATGGATCCTGAGTACACGGTGATAGGCCGGGTAGCGCGCCGGATCTGGGCACGCGCCATGCGCGAGCGTTACGCTGCGAGCGCCAGGTCGCAAATGCTCAAGTACCATGTGCAGACATCCGGCCGCAGCCTGCATGCGCAAGAAATCAGCTTCAATGACATACGTACCACGCTGCAGGCGCTGTATGCCTTGTTCGATAACTGCAACAGCCTGCACACAAATGCGTTTGACGAGGCAGTGACAACGCCGACGGAGCAGTCCGTGCGGCGTGCAGTCGCGATCCAGATGATCATATCGCGGGAGCTGGGACTTAACTTTTGCGAGAACCCGTGGCAGGGGTCGTTCATCGTGACCGCACTTACCGACCTGGTGGAAGAGGCTGTGTACCAGGAATTCGAGCGCATTTCCGATCGTGGTGGTGTGCTTGGCGCCATGGACACCATGTACCAGCGCGGCAGAATTCAGGAAGAGAGTCTCTATTATGAAAGCAAGAAACACGACGGCTCGTTGCCGCTGATTGGTGTCAATACATTCTTGCCAAAGGCAGGCCAGGAGGACGAAGTGCACGAACTGGAACTGATTCGCTCTTCGGACAAAGAAAAGCAGGACCAGATCAGGCACGTGCGTGAATTCCAGCAGACGCACTCAGCAGAGGGTGTGCTCGCGCTTGCCGAGCTGCAAGCGGTGGCCAGGCGGCGCGGCAATTTGTTTGCAACCCTGATGGAAACCGTCAAGTCAAATTCGCTTGGGCAGATTTCGGCAGCACTGTACCAGGTTGGCGGAGAATACCGCCGCAACATGTGAGGCCCGGGGAGTGAGCGAAATTATCAGCTTTGACCAGCAGGGCGCGACAGCGATCATCACGCTGCGTCGTCCGGACAGCATGAACGCTTTCACCGCCGAGCTCCGCGCGGCGCTGCAAAAAGCGTTGCAGCGGGCGCACAACGACAATGCGGTGCGGGTCGTGATTCTTACCGGTGAGGGACGTTGCTTCTCCGCCGGTGCCGATCTGAACGACAGGATCGATCGTCCGGTGACCGACATCCTGTTGCATGAATATCGTCCAGTACAGGAAGCGATAGCGACGATGCCGAAGCCGGTAATTGCGGCAGTGGGTGGTTCGGCCGCTGGCATCGGCTTGTCCGTCGCATTGCAATGCGACTTGTTGATCATGGCGGAAAATGCATTCCTGTTATCGCCTTTCACGACAATTTCTCTGGTGCCCGATGGCGGCCTCAATTGGCTACTGGTACGGCAGCTCGGCTATAGGCGGGCATTTCAACTCAGTGTGGAATCGGAACGCATTTCAGCGGAGCGTTGCGTTGCACTGGGCCTAGCCAATCGCGTGGCGCCTGCAGAGCAACTGCTGAGTGCGGCCCTGGAGTGGGCGCGACTGCTCGAAAAACGTGCACCGTTGTCGCTGGCTGCTACCAAGAAAGCGATGCGATTCGCCGCGGACAATAACTGGGCGGTGTCGTACGAGCTGGAAGCGGAATTGCAGGGCAAGCTACTCGGCAGCGATGATAATCGCGAAGGCATTGCCGCATTTTTCGGCAAGCGTGTTCCCGAGTTCAAAGGCAGATAAGTATGCGAAGAAATATTTTTGATGAAGAACACGATATGTTTCGTGATGCGGCGCGGAGTTTCCTCATCAAGGAAATAGGTCCGAATGCGGATCGCTGGGCAGAACAGGAGATTGTTGATCGTGAGGCGTTCCTGAAAGCAGGCGAACAGGGTTTTCTCTGCATGTGGGCGGACGAAAAATACGGTGGTGCGGGCGTTAGCGACTTTCGCTACGAGCAAATCCTGCTGGAAGAAAACGCCCGCTACGGTGATGTTGGTTTTTTCATTTTCCTGCATAGCAGACTGGTCGGGCCGTATATCGGCCAGCTGGGGACCGAGGAACAGAAAGCGCGCTGGTTACCGAAATGTGTTTCCGGAGAAAATATTCTCGCCATCGCGATGACCGAGCCAGGTGCCGGCAGTGACATTTCCGGAATCCGGACCAGGGCGGAAGACAAGGGCGATCACTTCCTGCTGAATGGCTCGAAGACTTTTATTTCCAACGGAATTCTCGCAGACCTCGTGATCGTTGCCGCAAAAACGGATGCCAGCAGCAGTCATGGACTGAGCCTGCTGGTGGTTGAGCGCGGTATGCCAGGCTTTGAACGCGGCAGGAACCTCAAGAAAATGGGCATGCACAGCCAGGATACGGCCGAGTTGTTCTTCAACAATGTCAAAATTCCAAAGCAGAACCTGCTTGGCGAACTGAATCGCGGCTTTTACCACCTCATGCATTTTTTGGCCGAGGAGCGCCTGCTCAGTGCGATAGGCTCATTGGCAAATGCGGAGGCTGCTTTCGCGGTGACACTCGACTACGCAACCGAGCGCCAGGTGTTTGGGATGAAGGTGGCCGAATACCAGGTCAATCGGTTCAAATTTGCGGACATGCGCACGGAAATGGATGTGGCCCAGGCCTTCATTGATCGCTGCGTCATGAGCCACAACGCGGGCGAACTGACTGCGGACGATGCGGCCAAGGCAAAACTGTATGCCACCGAGCTTGAAGATCGCGTTACTGATACCTGCGTACAGCTGCATGGCGGTAACGGCTATATGGACGAGTACCCAATCAGTCGTATGTATACCGCCGCACGCGTTTCGCGTATTTATGCCGGCAGTTCAGAAATTATGCGCGAAATCATCTCGCGTTCACTGGGTCTTGACCCACGCAAGAAAGCGAAGAAGTCACAAGCCGATGCAGCCTGATGAAAGCGCGCTAGTTCAGGCGGTTAACTGCGAACGCGGGCATATCAACGGCCTGAGTACACCGCTCGAATAGCATTATTTGCCCGCAAGCTTTTTGCAAAAAAAGACTGGACCCGCGACAATCGCATTGCACAGGGGTGGCCTTCGCGCCTGAGACCCATATCGGGAACCCTTATTACCTGATCCGGATAATGCCGGCGTAGGAAGGAATTCATGCCCACAACTCTGCGACTCCCGCCGTTCATTGCCGCCTTTGTGCTCTTGGCGTCCTCGAGCACTGGCGCCGAGGTAATCGATGAGATTGTCGTTCGCGCCGATTTTCGCGGTCGTTCCGCAAGCGAGTTGCCGGCCAGTATTACGGTGATTGATGCGCAACAGATCGAAGAGCGCGCCGTGCAGCACTTCGAAGAGCTGGTCAACAGTGTGCCGAACCTGAACTGGTCCGGCGATGGTCAACGCAGCCGTTATTTTCAGATTCGCGGCGCTGGCGAGCTCGAACAGTATCAGGGTGCGCCGAATCCCTCGGTCGGATTTTTGATCGACGATATCGATTTCAGCGGTATTGGCAGCATCGCGACCCTGTTCGACATGCAACAGGTCGAAGTACTGCGTGGGCCGCAGGGAACGCGCTATGGCGCTAACGCACTGGCGGGACTGATTTACCTGCAAAGCACGACGCCGCAGCCAGACTGGGCCGGGGTGGCGCAAGTTATGGTCGCCGATGATGATGCCTGGTCTGCCGGGCTGGCTCTTGGCGGCGCGCTGAACGCCAATGAAACTCTGCTGCTGCGCGCCAGCTTGCAACAGCATCAAAGCGACGGATTTCGCAATAACGCCTACTTGCGGCGCGACGATACAAATGGACGGGACGAGGCTACTGCGCGCGCACGGCTGCGCTGGCTAGCGAGCTATAACTGGACCATCGACCTCACTTTGATGTACGCCGATATTGAGGATGGCTACGACGCGTTCGCTCTCGACAACAGTTTCACTGTGCTGTCCGACAATCCAGGCCGGGACGCGCAGCGCAGCACAGGTGCGTCTGCAAAACTGCTGTATGCAGGCTGGGAGGCGGTATCGCTGACCGCAATCAGCGCGGTTGCAGATTCAGACATTGACTTTAGTTATGACGCCGACTGGGGCAACGCCGATTCCTGGGCACCGGTCAGCTACGACTACATTTCCAGCAATCGGCGCGGACGGCAGACCTGGTCGCAGGAGTTTCGATTTGCAGCCGCACAATGGCTGGCGGGTGTATACGCGATGCGTCTGCAGGACGATCTGGATACTTCTGACCGTGGTGAATACTACGATCCAGCGTACGACTATGCGGATAGCCTGAACTCCAGCATGCGAAGCATGTATGAGGCCACCAATGTCGCGGCATTCGGGCAGTACGAATTTGTGCTGGGGGCAAATACTCGCTTCAGCACCGGGCTGCGCGCCGAGCGGCGTGCAACGCAATACGTTGATTCAAATGGTTTGCGCGGGAATCCATCGGAGTCAATGTTTGGCGGCGAGCTTGCACTTCGCCACGATATCTCCGCCATTACCACGGCCTACCTGGTACTTTCGCGCGGCTACAAAGCCGGCGGCTTTAATCTCGGCGTCGTACCCGAAGGCCGGCGCGACTTTGCCGCCGAGCACATGTGGAACCTGGAAGCGGGGTTCAAATCGGCCTGGCTCGAAAATCGGCTGCAGCTTGATGCATCACTGTTCTTCGCGCGGCGCGACGAGCAGCAGGTTCGAACTTCATTCCAGGTTGATGCTGGTGACCCGGCTTCGTTCGTGTTCTTTACCGACAATGCGGCGACCGGCGTTAGCAAAGGCCTCGAAGCGGAATTGCGCTGGCAACCAGGAATGGCCTGGGAACTGTATGCCTCTGTCGGTTTGCTGGATGCCAGCTTCAATCGATTCGTTACGCCGCAAGTTGACCTTAGTGGTCGTCAGCAGGCACACGCGCCTGATTACAACCTGGCGATTGGCGGACGTTATGCGCATGCCTCAGGTTTTTTCGGCCGCGTCGATTTGACTGCGCGGGATAGTTTCTACTTCGATGTCAGTCACGATGAGCGATCCGAGGCATACGTGCTGGCGAACGCCCGCGTTGGCTTCGCGACCGAAAGTTGGTCGCTGCAACTTTGGGCGCGTAATTTGTTTGACCGCGAATACGCGGTACGTGGTTTCTATTTCGGTAATGAGCCTCCCGACTTTGTACCCGCGCTGTACGTACGGCTTGGTGATCCGCGCCAACTCGGTGTCAGCGTAGAACTGAATTTCTAAATGCAGGCGGTCATTGCAAATCTGTTTGCTCAGGCAGAAGCCTTGTCGGTCGCGGAAACACTGGCAGTGCTGTTTGCGGTCGGCTATCTGATCCTGGCGATTCAGCAGAACATCTGGTGTTGGTTCAGTGCCGCGGCAAGTACGGCAATTTTCTCCTGGCTGTTTTTCGATGTTCGGTTGTATATGGAGGCATTGCTAAACGTGTTCTATTTTGTCATGGCAATTTACGGATGGCATAGCTGGCACTTTGGGCGGCGTAATGGCCTTGATTTGATCGTAAGCATCTGGCCATGGAGGATCCATGGCATAGCCATCGCGGTGATAGTGCTGCTGAGCGGTATTAGCGGCTTGCTGTTGCAGGCGCGAACTGATGCGGCATTCCCGTATGTAGATTCACTCACAAGCTGGGGCGCGGTCTGGGCGACATTCCTGGTCGCACGCAAAGTCTTGGAGAATTGGTGGTACTGGTTTGCCATCGATGCGAGCATGATGTTTGTTTTCTGGGCGAAGGGGCTTGAATTGACCGCTGTGCTATACCTCGCCTACCTCGTATTGATTCCAATCGGCCTGCGCAGCTGGACGCACGCATATCGCGAGTCGAACGCATGAGCGCTGCTGTTGACGACGCGTTGGCGCAAATTCCGGGTTGGGAGAACGCGACCTATTCCGAACTTAAGGGCGGCCTGACCAATCCGTGCTGGCTGGTCGAGCAAGGCGATCTCAGGGCGGTCCTGAAAGTCGACAATCAGGCGCGTGGCGAGCCATTCAATACGCGCAGGCTCGAAGCACAGGTTCAGGGCCGCGCCTGCGGCGCCGGCCTCGCCAATGCAGTGCTGTACGCGTCCGACACCCTGCTTATGACCGAGTATGTGGAGGGTACGATCTGGTCCGCAGGCTGCCTGAGCGACTATGGCAACCTTGACCGGCTTGCGGCAGCAATGAAAAAACTTCACGCGTTGCCGCTGACAGGCCGGACATTTGATGCCGTCGGGGCAGCGCGCAACTATGCGCAGCGAATTGTTGGCGGTGATGCCGGCCGGATTCGTGATTGCCTGGCAAAAATTGAGTCCATGCATTTGCCACACAATCTTTGTTGCTGCCACAATGATCTGGTTGCAGCGAACATCATTTACACACCGGTTGTTCGTTTTCTCGACTGGGAATACGCCTGCGACAACGATCCGTTTTTCGATTTGGCAACGATCGTGGCGCATCATCGACTATCGCCAGAACGCGCCGCGTACCTGCTAGATGCGTATTTCGAGGGCGACGGTTACCGATGGCGAACGCAACTGCATCGTCAGGCGGAATTCTACGAGGCCTTGCTCTGGCTTTGGGAGGCGGCTCACGCGGGAGGTCGCCATGCGGTCGACGGCTTGTAGGGGCCGCCCACTCGCGGCAGGCCGCAATCGCGGGCATGGATTCCTGCCACCGCACGGCTACCAGCTGTCGCGCAGCTCTCTGAGCTTCAGGAAGATACTGCGCGCATCGGGATTGCTGCCGATCTCTGGAAACTTATCGATAATTCCGGCGATGACTGTTTTGCTGTCGAGTCGAAAAAAAGTGTTGATGCGCCTTTCCATGGCCAGCGTTGTAATCAAAGCCTGATTTGGGTCCTGATATTCGAACCGAGCCAGCGTGTCGCGCGCAGCCTGGTTGTCCGGTTCACGATCCAGCGTGAAGCGGAGGTTATTCGCCAGGTAGTCGTGGCCCGGAAAAATTCTTGTATTGTCACCGAGTTTGTCGAGTTGATTACAAAATGTCTCGTACAGCTGATTCGGATGCCCGCCGTTATGGCAGTTGCCGGCCCCCGCGTTGAACAGCGTGTCGCCTGTAAATAATGCTGGTTGGTCGGTCCGCGATAACAGGCAAATATGGCTCATTGTATGGCCCGGCGTATCGAGGCATTCCAGCTCGACCGTTTTGCCGACTTTGACGATATCGCCCGCGCCGACACCGATGTCCATTGCTGGAATCCGGCTACCTGCATTTTTGTGCGCAATAATTCTGGCGCCGGTTGCTGCCACCACCGCCTTGTTGCCGCCGATATGATCGCCGTGTTCATGCGTGTTCAGGACTTGCGAAATGGACCAGCCGTTCTGCCGGGCCACGGCGAGGCATTGCTTATGGTCAAGCGGGTCGATCGCGAGTGCGTCGCCAGTTTCAGGGCACGCCACGAGGTAGTTGAAATTGCGATAGGCGTTGCCGGTCCAGATCTGCCGAATAATCATTCACTACCTCGTGCATAAACACGTTTGCCACTGACCCAGGTCTCCAATACCCGGATGTCGTCGATCCGGTCTGTGGAAACCTCAAAGTAATCACCGTCGACGAGGATAAAGTCAGCCCACTTTCCGGGCTCAAGGCTACCGAGGCGATCTTCCTGGTGTGCCGCGTACGCCGCAGCCAGGGTGAACGAATGCAAGGCTTGCTCTCTGCTCATTGCTTCCGCCGCATACCAGCCGCCGGCAGGCAGCCCATCTCGGTGTTGGCGCGATACCGCGGCATACAGGCCATAAAACGGATTCGGTAACTCGACCGGAAAATCTGAACCGCTCGCGATGACCGCGCCCGATTGCAGCAGTCGCTGCCAGGCATAAGCTCCCTTGATGCGCTCTGCGCCGATGCGATCCTCAGCCATATTCATGTCGCTGGTCGCGTGCGTCGGCTGCATGGACGCTACGACACCGAGGGCCGCAAATCGTGGAATGTCGTCGAGGGCGATGACTTGCGCATGTTCTACCCGGTTGCGCAGCGGCGAAGGCTGGCCGGCCTGCGCGCGCTCGAACGCATCCAGCGCAAGCCGATTGCCGCGATCACCGATCGCGTGCACACCCACCTGGAAACCCATGCGATTTGCTTTGCGCACATCGCGAAACAGCTCGTCGACCGCAACAAACAACAGGCCGCGATTCTCGACGTCGTCGGAATACGGCTCAAGCAGCGCGGCGCCACGGCTACCCAGCGCGCCGTCGGCGTAGATCTTCACCGAGCGAATGTCGAGGTGGTCATTGCCATAGGCGATAATCGGCTTGCCGACGGCATCCAGGTTCGCGCCTGCATCCGCAAGCATGGCGTAAACTCGCAGCTCGAGCACAGCGTCATCGGCGAGCGCCATATAGACAGCGGCCATGTTGCGGTCGATGCCGGTATCGTGAACGCTGGTAATGCCGAGCGGCAGTAGCGTATTAACGGCTTCCAGAATTGCATTGCGAAGCTCGATACTGGTCGCTGCGGGGACGTGCCCGGTAACCAGGTCCTTGGCGCGGTCGATCAGTATGCCCGTGGCATGGCCGTTCCTGTCGCGAATTATCTTGCCGCCGACCGGGTCGAGCGTACTGTCATCGATGCCGGCAAGCCGCAGTGTCACGCTGTTCGCCCAGCCCGCGTGGCCGTCGATTCGCTCCAGCCAGACAGGGCGATCGCTGACCACCGCATCAATATCCGCAGCCGTCGGAAATTCCTGGACCGGCCAGAGCACCTGGTTCCAGCCGCGCCCCTCGATCCAGTCGACATGCGGATTGCCATCGGCATAGTCGGCAATGCGTTGCAGTGCGTCCTCGAGGCTCGGGGTGCCGGCCAGATCCAGGCTGGTTGCGAGAAAACCGAGGTTTGCCATATGTGCATGTGCGTCCGTGAGGCCCGGCAGCAGGTAGCGGCCGCCGCCATCGATGCGCCTGGCAGTGGCATATTCAGCAAGTGATGCCGGCCCGCCGGTCGCGAGCACCCTGCCGTCATCGGCAAATACCAGCACCTCAAACTGGACGACTCCGGTCTCGGTCGAGGTATAGCCAGTAACATTGTGAATTGCGGTCTGCGCGGATGTCGCGCTCGCGGCAAGCAGAAAAATCAGTAGGTGAAATCCGCGCATGCCGGCATTGTATGTGCAATCGGCCGGGAAATGGCGCGTTTCGTAATGTGGCGGACACGCAACAATTATTATGGGCACAATGTCCGGGGCAGCAAACTGAGTCTAAAGAATTGACAACTAGCAGGTTTTCTGCGAACGTCTCCACTAACTTCAGTCGCCTTTGAGCAACAAAGAGCGATGATCAGATTGCAGGACACCTTCAGGCAGGCTTGGCGGGGGATCAGGGGGCCAGGGACTACGTGCTGGTGATAGTTGAAGAGCGGCTCCGAGAGGAGCCGCTTTTTTGTGCACGCCAAAAACTCGATTTTGCTAAATTGGCAGCTACCGGCAATCGCGCTTTTGGAATCCAATGCAGTCTGAAAAACGAATGGCCTACTGGCGGGCCAACCTCCGCCTTGTGGCGATGTGCCTGGTGGTCTGGTTCGGCTGCTCCTACGGCTTCGGCATCCTGCTGGTTGACCAGTTGAACCAGATTCGAATCGGCGGTTTTCAGCTTGGTTTCTGGTTCGCGCAGCAGGGCTCGATCTACCTGTTCGTGGCACTTATCTTCTTCTATGCCTGGCGCATGAATCGCATCGATCGTCAATTTGATGTGCACGAAGACTAGGGCATCGGGATGAGCCTGCAAATTCTGACCTACGTCATCGTAGGCCTTAGTTTCACGCTTTATATTGGCATAGCGATCTGGTCACGGGCGCACAATACCGGCGACTTCTACATAGCTGGCAAGGGAGTATCGCCGCTGGCCAATGGCATGGCGACCGCGGCAGACTGGATGAGCGCGGCGTCCTTCATTTCAATGGCTGGCCTGATTGCATTCCTCGGTTACGACGGCTCCGTTTACCTGATGGGCTGGACCGGTGGCTACGTGCTGCTGGCACTGCTGCTGGCACCGTACCTGCGCAAGTTTGGCAAGTTTACGGTGCCCGAATTCATCGCCGAGCGGTATTACTCGAAAGCCGCGCGCATAGTCGCGGTCGTTTGCCTGATCTTCATTTCATTTACCTACGTCGCCGGGCAGATGCGCGGAGTCGGCATCGTGTTCTCGAAGTTTCTCGAGGTTGACGTAACAAGCGGCCTGCTGATTGGCATGGGAGTCGTGCTTGTTTACGCCGTTCTCGGCGGCATGAAGGGCATTACCTATACGCAGGTCGCCCAGTATTGCGTACTGATTTTCGCGTATACGGTACCGGCCATTTTCATTGCCATTCAATTAACCGGAAATCCGTTGCCGCAGCTTGCCTTCGGCAGTGACATTACAGGCACCAGCACGGCGCTGCTGGACAAACTCAATGGCATCGTCGTATCGCTGGGTTTTAACGAGTACACGTCGGGTACCAAGAGTCGTGTTGACGTGCTATGCATTACGCTTGCGTTGATGGTCGGTACGGCCGGATTGCCACATGTCATCGTGCGATTTTTCACGGTGCCGAAAGTGCGGGATGCGCGCCTGTCGGCCGGCTACGCATTGCTGTTCATCGCTATCCTTTACACGACCGCACCGGCGGTCGGCTCGATGGCACGCTATAACCTGATCAATACGATTCAGCCGGGGGTGGCAGGCGCGGTTGACGGCAATCTTGTCTACGATGAACGTCCACGCTGGATGCAGACCTGGGAAAAAACGGGGCTACTCGCTTTCACCGACAAAAATGGCGACGGTCGGATCCAGTATTACAACGACAACAATGCGGAATTCGCATCGCTGGCCGCGACCTACGGCTGGCGGGGCAATGAACTCCAGGTTGACCAGGACATCATGGTGCTGGCCAACCCCGAGATCGCCGGCCTGCCGAACTGGGTGATCGCGCTGGTAGCGGCTGGCGGAATTGCGGCCGCACTGTCCACCGCGGCGGGTCTGCTGCTGGTTATTTCCGCGGCCGTTTCGCACGACCTGATCAAAGGCATTTTCCTGCCAGCAATATCGGAGCAACGGGAATTGCTCGCCGGTCGAATCGCCGAGGTGTTTGCGATTCTGGTCGCCGGCTACCTCGGTTTCGATCCACCAGGCTGGGTTGCGCAGGTCGTTGCCTTTGCTTTTGGCCTGGCGGCCGCCTCACTCTTCCCGGTCATCCTGCTCGGAATATTTTTCAAGCGCGTGAACAAGCAGGGCGCGATTGCGGGCATGCTGACTGGCCTGATATTTACCTATGGCTATATCGAATTCTTCAAAGGCCTGTTCCTGAAATGGGCGGGCTCGCCCTGGGGTGAAAACGTTGCTGCCAACTGGCTCTTTGGCATTTCGCCGGAAGGCATCGGTGTTGTCGGCATGTGCCTGAATTTTGTGGTCGCTATCAGTGTCAGTTACCTGACAGCGCCGCCGCCCGAGCGTATACAACACATGGTTGAGCACATTCGGGTGCCACGCCATTTCGACGAGGAAGCCGCATGACACGTTTTAGTCTCAGATCCGCCCCTGCCATTCTGGCACTGGCTGGCCTGAACCTGGCATGGGCCGCGACTGACGCCGGATTCTCCGACGATGAGCAGCGCATGCTCGACTGGATCGATGCGCATGCCGAAGACGCCATCGCGCTGCTCGAGGAAACCGTCAACATTGGTAGTGGCACGATGAATCACGCAGGCGTGCGGCAGGTTGGCGCTGTGATGCGACGCGAGCTCGATGCATTGGGCCTCGACACCGAGTGGATCGAGATGCCGGCCGAAGTGAATCGCGCCGGCCACCTGTTCGGCCGCCAGCAGGGCCAGGGCAAGAAGTTCCTGCTCATCGGTCACCTGGATACGGTATTCGAGTCGGACGACGATTTTCAGTCCTATGTACGCGAGGGTAACGTCGCGCGCGGCCCCGGCGTCGATGACATGAAATCGGGTAACGTGGTCATCATCTATGCGCTGAAAGCATTACACGAGATCGGCGCGCTCGATGATCTGTCCGTAGTTGTCGCCTATACCGGCGACGAAGAGCAGGCGGGAAATCCACTGTCGATTTCACGGCGGGACTTGATCGATGCAGGCAAGTGGGCCGACATCTCGCTCGGTTTCGAGTCGGCCATAAATTACGACGGCGTCGACTGGGTCACTGTGTCACGCCGAAGCTCGAGTAACTGGGTCCTCAACGTCACTGGCAAGCAGGCGCACTCGTCGGGCGTTTTCAGTGAGGATACGGGCGCCGGTGCGATTTACGAAGCAGCGCGAATTCTAAGCGATTTCTACAATGAATTGCGTGACGAGGAGTTTTTGACGTTCAACGCAGCGAATTTCCAGGGTGGCACCGACGTCGAATTCGACGAACAGCTCAATCGCGGCAGCGCGTTTGGCAAGACCAACGTCGTGCCGCGAACCGCCATCGTTGCCGGCGACATGCGCGCTATTTCGGAAGAGCAGATTGCGCGCGTGCAAGTGCGTATGCGGGACATCGTTGCCAGGAACTTGCCGCATACCTCGGCCAGCATCCGTTTTTTCGACAAATACCCGCCGATGGCGCCCACCGAAGGCAACCGTCGCCTCGCGGCCGAACTGTCGCGCATTAACGAAGCCCTTGGGCGCGGCCCGATGTCAGAGCTGCATCCATTGCGGCGCGGCGCGGCCGATATTTCTTTCGTCGCGCCATACACTGATGGCCTTGCCGGCATGGGCGCACTTGGCGATGGCGGACACACGCCCGACGAAAGCCTCGACCTAAGCAGCCTGCCGCTCGCCATCAAGCGTGCCGCTGTATTGATCTCTCGCCTGAATCAACAATGAGCCACGTGCACGACAACAGCGATATGCGGCGCGTGCTGCTCGCGCTATTGCTGACCGGCAGCTTCATGGTCGTCGAGCTAATCGGCGGCATTCTGTCAGGGTCGCTGGCGCTGTTGGCGGACGCTGGCCACATGCTGACCGATACCATGGCGCTCGCACTCGCAGCGGCCGCATTTCATATCAGCAAGCGGCCAGCCGACATCAAGCGCACCTACGGCTACCAGCGCCTGCAGATTCTGGCGGCATTCGTTAACGGGCTTGGCCTGTTATTGATTGTTGGCTGGATCCTGTTTGAGGCGATCGATCGTTTGCGTCATCCGGCGCCGGTACTGGGCACGACCATGTTGCTGATTGCGGCAATCGGATTACTGGTCAATGTAATTTCGTTCGCCGTATTGCATGGCGGTGACCGGGAGAATCTGAATATCCGTGGCGCTGCAATGCACGTCGCCGGCGATTTGCTCGGATCATTGGCGGCCGTCGTTGCCGCCATAGTCATCATCTACTCGGGCTGGACACCGATTGACCCGATCCTGTCGGTATTCGTCGCGCTGCTGATTTTGCGCAGCGCCTGGTCACTGGTGAAACACAGTGCGCACGTCTTGCTCGAAGGTGCACCCGAATCGCTGAATATCTCAGCCATGCAGGAAAAGCTTATTGCCGCAGTGCCATCGGTCACCAGTATTCATCACGTACACGTCTGGGGCCTGACACCGCAGGATTTGATGCTTACGATGCACGTGCGCTTGACCGCGACACCGGGCAATCCGACGGAGTGCATTCGCAGGATCAAGGCAGTGCTGCAGGCTGAATACAGTATTGGTCACTCGACCATCGAGATCGAAACCGACGACTGCGCCGATCACTGATCGTCGGGAGTCACCGTGCCGATGTATGGCAGGGTGCGGTCGCGCTCAGCGTAGTCGAGGCCATAGCCAACCACCCACTCGTTGCCAATGCCAAAGCCAACGTAATCGATCGGCACCTCGACCTGTGCGCTGCCCGGCTTGTGCAACAGGGCGCAGGTCCGAACTGATGCGGGTCGATGTGACTTCAGCATGCCTATCAGGTACTTCAGCGTGTGCCCGGTATCGACGATGTCTTCGACAATCAGTACATGCCGATTTTCAATATCGCCGCGCACGTCCATGACCAGCCGTACGGCGCCACTCGACACGCTGCCGCGTCGATAACTCGACACAGCAATAAACTCCACTGTGCGCGGAATGCTCAGCCGACGCGACAGGTCTGCGAGGAAAATAAAGGAACCCTTGAGTACGCCGATCAATACCAGATTGCCCTTGTCGGCATAGTCGGCCGAGATTTCTGCGGCGAGCTCGCGTACGCGTTTGTCGATATCGGCTTCGCTGATCAAGATCGGAGGGCTTGGTTCGCTCACGCTGGTTTCCTGGGGACGCGAATGCGGTAAGGTAGCACATTCATGAAGCGTACGATTGCAATAGCAGGCAACATGGGGTCGGGCAAGTCGACCCTGGTCGAATTCCTGTCACGCACCTACGACATCGCGCCGTTTTACGAACCCAATGACAACAATCCCTACCTTGAAGATTTTTACGGCGATATGCAGCGCTGGGCGTTCCAGTCACAGCTGTATTTTCTCGGCAACAAGTTTCGGTTGCACCAGGAGCTGGATCGGCAGGACGGCGTGGTCGCGCTGGACCGGACCATTTTTGAGGATGCCGAAATATTCGCGACCGCGCTTTTCCAGATGCGAAAGATTTCGCAGCGCGACTGGGATACCTACCAGGGGTTTTACAAAGCGATCCTCGACGCGATTCGGCCGCCCGACCTGATGATCTACCTGCGCTGTTCGATGCGTACTCTGCGGCAACGCATCAAATTGCGAGGCAGAGCGATGGAGCAGGACGTGCCGCTGGCTTACCTGAAGCGGCTCGACCGACTGTACGAACAATGGATATCGAACTACGCGATGGGCGAGGTACTGGTTCTGGAAACGGACCGGCTCGACTACATCAACGACGTCATTCACCGGCTCGACGTCATGCAGCGTATCGAGGCCATGCTGCCAGGCGAGATCGGCAAACCCGTGGCCTGCTGAATGGGCCAGACTCTGTTGGTTTTCGATTTAACATAAGCCCACAATCGGCGTCACATACGCGTAAGTGCCTATTGCTATGCCAAATGCGAATCATTACCATTTGCGCATGGCAAACGGTGACATTACGCTCGCATCCCTGAAAAACGGTCAGATCGGCACGATCCGATCTATTGACGCGACCGACCCGCAGGTCCAACGGCTTATGGTGCTCGGGCTGGTTGAAGGCACCCAGGTGCAGCAAGCGGGTGCCGCTATCGGCGGCGATCCCATCGAGTTTCGCTTTTTCGGCAGTGGTATTTCCTTGCGCCGTGAGCAGGCCATGCGTTTCACCGTGACGCACGACAGTGTCGACTAAAGCCAGGACCAGCGAAACCCGCGTAGCCCTGCAAGATATCCCGAAACGCCGCCAGGCCGATGCCAGCATCGCGGTAGTGGGGAGCCCGAATTCAGGCAAGAGTACCTTGTTCAATCGCCTGACCGGCCTGCGGCAACGCATCGGCAACTACCCGGGGGTTACCGTCGAGCGGCACGTAGGGCTGTTGAAGACCGACGGTTGCATGATCGAACTGGTTGATCTGCCCGGTACTCACGGACTCAGTGCACATTCCTACGAAGAGCAAATCGCGATCGACGTGATTTTCGGCAGAATGGCCGGCACGCAGCCACCGGACGGGATACTCGCTGTGGTTGATGCCACCAATCTTTATCAGGGCCTGTTCCTCGTGCAACAACTCATCGAGCTGGAGCGCCCTATTGTAGTGGCCCTTACCATGGTCGACGCGGCGGCGGCTGCCGGGCTCAAGATCGACATCGACAAGCTGTCCACGCATCTTGGCGGTGTTCCGATTTGCAGTGTGGTTGCGACCACCGGGCAAGGTATCGCTGCACTGCGGGATGCAATTATTGCCCTGCCTGACAGCGCCTTGCCGCGGCCAACCACAGCCTGGCCCGAACTCACGGCCCTGGCTACGGAGCTGGCCAGCACGGCAGCCGTACCGATGCGTCGTGCGGAGGTCGAGCGCCTGATTATTGACGGTGCGACGGGTGTGAACGCACATGTGCTCGAATGCCTCGGCGCCGATGCTGCGGCGAGGCTCGCGAGCTATCGTGACCGCTTGTTTGGGCTCGACCCGCCGCTGGCGCGCGAGGCGCGCGTGCGTTACGCGTGGGTCCGGCAGGTGCTGGGTGACGTGCAGGAAAGGATGCCGGTGTTGCTGTCGTGGCGAACGCGCGTAACGCAGTTTTTCAATCAGCCGATTCCCGGCACGCTGGGCCTGTTCGTCGTCATGGCGATCGTATTCCAGGCCGTGTTTGCCTGGGCGACACCAATGATGGACCTGATCGACAGCGCGACCGCATCGTTGGGGAGCTGGGTCGGCAGCCAACTCGGTGATACGGCTGTTTCAAGCCTGGTTGCCGATGGTGTCATTGCCGGTGTCGGCAGCGTGATCATTTTCCTGCCGCAGATCCTGATCCTGTTCCTGTTCATCATACTGCTGGAGGACTCGGGATATCTCGCCCGTGCAGCGTACCTGCTGGATCGGGCAATGCGCGCGGTTGGCTTGTCGGGACAATCGATCATTCCGATGATTTCCAGTTTCGCCTGTGCGGTGCCCGGTATCATGGCGACGCGTGTGATACCAAATCGCCGTGACCGCATCGCGACGATTCTCGCCGCTCCGTTTATGACCTGTTCCGCACGTCTGCCGGTGTATGCATTGTTGATTGCGGCTTTCGTCCCGGCTGAGGACGTGGGAATCATGAATCTGCAGGGTCTCGTGCTGTTCGGCTTGTACATGTTCGGCATATTCATGGGTGTGTTGACTGCATTGTTGTTGCGACGAACCGCGCTGCGTGGGCCAAAACCGCCATTCGCGTTGATGTTGCCCGAGTTTCGACGACCGAATCTGCGCACCGTGCTCATGCAGCTGCTGGGCAGGGCACGCGTGTTCCTGCGCCGTGCCGGTACCGTCATTTTTGCGGTCGCCGTCATCGTCTGGGCGTTGGCCTATTTTCCGCGCTCGATGGATCTGGATGCGGCGCTCAGCGAAAACGAGGCGGCTGCTCTGCAACTCGAACAAAGCTGGTTGGGCCGCGCCGGTCACTTTGTCGAGCCGGCGTTTGCACCGCTAGGCTGGGACTGGCGCGTGTCGTCCGCAGTCATCGCCGGGTTTCCGGCACGTGAAGTCGTAATTGCCGTGCTTGGTACCGTGTATGCGGTTGGCGATGAAGCCGACGAGGCGACATTGTCGCGGCGCCTGAAAGCGTCGACCTGGCCGGACGGGCGTGCAGTGTTTACCTTGCCAATGGTGATCGGCCTGTTGATCTTCTATGCCTGTTGCCTGCAGTGCGCGGCAACATTGGCGGTGATCCGCCGCGAAACCAACGGCTGGGGATGGCCGATCTTTGCCTGGGTGTACATGACAACGATTGGTTATGTTGGCGCGTTGCTGGCGTACCAGCTACTGTAATTTGCGTGCAATCTTGGATTACAGTGTCGCCTTAGTAAAATCTTGCTGTTTGCTTCGTGAGCATTTCCGGGGGATATCATGATAAGAATCACTGCGATTGTTTTCAGTCTGCTGGCGGTTGGTTGCGGGATTGCGAGCGCGGAGGTACGGCATCCACTGGACGCGCTGGAAGCCGATGAAATTGTGCGTGCTGCTGCAATACTACGCGCAGCCGGCCATTCTGACGAAGCGACTCCGATCCTGTCGCTGGTATTGGAAGCGCCTGAGAAAGGCGCCGTACTGGCGTGGAAAACCGGCGACAACATACCGCGCCAGGCACGGGCTGTTATTCGCAAGGACCGGGTCAATCGGGAGTTCGTGATCGACCTCGTCTCCGGCCAGATTGTGGATGTTGCCACCATTGCAGGGCCTGGCCAGCCGCCTGTTGTTTTTGATGAGATCCTCGCAGCCATTGATATTGCCGTCAGCAATGAGGCGATGCAGTCAGGTCTGAAAAAGCGTGGCATCACGGATTTTGCGGCCCTGTTTTGTGCACCGCGGACGGGCGGCAACTTCGGTGCTCCATTCGAGCAATCGCGGCGTGTTGTAAAAGTCGATTGCTTTGACCTGTCGAACAATCCAAAGAACATATTTGCAGCGCCCATCGAAGGCCTGTTCGCGATCATCGATCTCGAGTCGAAGGAAGTTCTCGACGTCATTGATCTCGGCGTCGTGCCGGTAACGCAAACCAGTTATTCGCTTGACCCAGATGCGCAGGAAAAGATTCGCGAACTTAATCCCGTCAACATCGTCGCGCCACAAGGCAGCAATATTCATGTCGACGGCTGGAATGTATCGTGGCAGAACTGGCGCTTCCACATGCGTTGGGATATGCGTGCCGGGCTGATCGTTTCGATGGTCCAATATGATGACCGAGGCACGCTCAGGAACGTGCTGTACCAGGGTAATCTTTCGGAAATCTACGTTCCCTATCAGGACACCAGTGAGGGATGGTACTACCGCAACTATATGGACGAAGGCGATTACGGCCTTGGCACCACGCACAGTCCGCTCGTTCCGGGTGCCGACTGCCCGAACAACGCGGTTTACAAGACACCCGTCATGGCAAACCCGGCTGGAGGCGCCGACCAGCTGAGCGACCGAATCTGCATTTTCGAACAACCCACCGGCAGTGCAACCTGGAGGCATTATGACATTCTCACCGGCGACCTGAATGCGAGGCCAAACGTTGAACTGGTTGTGCGTTTCATCGCAACCGTCGGCAACTACGATTATGTATTTGACTGGGTATTCGATAACAAAGGTCAGCTTACCTACAGGCTTGGCGCATCCGGCCTGGATGCTGTCAAGGGCGTTGCGTCGCGGAGCCTGGATGACAAGAGCGCTGCTGCGGATACGGCGTTCGGACCGCTGGTCGCGCCCGGGCTAGCAGGTATACAGCACGATCATTTCTTTTCATTGAGGCTCGATGTTGATATCGACGGGCGCGAGAATCGCTTTGTCAGGGACAAGCTCGTGGCGCGAAGGCAGCCATCCGACAGCAAGCGTAAAAGCATCTGGCAAACGGAACGCGACGTCGCAGACACCGACAGCAACGCGAAATATCGACTGCATCTCGAAAATCCGAGCCTGTGGCGGGTGGAAAGTTCCAGTCGTGAGAACTACCTCGGGTACGCGACCAGTTTTGCCTTGAAGCCGGCTGCAAATGCACGACCGCTGGTTGATGAGGACGACCCACCGCTCGCGCGGGCAGGATTCGTCAATTATCACCTTTGGGTTACACCCTATCGTGACGACGAGTTGTGGGCCGGTGGCCATTATTCCAATCAGTCGGCGCCGGGACAGGGTTTGCCCGAATGGACCAGCGAGAACCGCAATGTTGAGGACACCGATATCGTACTCTGGTACACACTTGGGTTTCATCATGTGCCGTCGACAGAAGACTGGCCTGTGTACAATCTCGGCTTTAACGCAATAACGCTCCGGCCGTACAACTTCTTCGACCAGAATCCGGCGATGGATTTGCCGGAGTCATTGCACCAGTCATCAGGCCCCTGATGGCCGCCGGCGCCACTACAAAGATCCAGGCTGATGCAGTCGAGCCACGGCCTCGGTCAGTGTGGCATCGTCCTTGGCGAAGCAAAAACGTAATCGCGTGCCAGTAAATGCCTGCTCGCAAAATACCGACAACGGGATCGAGGCTACGCGCAGATCGCGCGTCCACTGCATGGCGACCTCAGTATCCGTGGCGGTCGTCAGGTCGCCGTAGTCGATCAGCTGGAAAAAAGTGCTGCGTGCCGGTGTAAATCGAAACCGCGTACTTTGCAGCAGCTTGCAAAAGTGATCCCGCTTCTGTTGATAGAACGCAGCCACCTGGCGGGGAAAATTCGGCTGCGCCACCAGGAAATCGGCAATGCCATGCTGCATCGGCGTGCTCACGGCAAACGTCGTAAATTGATGCACTTTGCGAAATTCGACGGTTAGTGGTGGTGGCGCGATGCAATAGCCTATCTTCCAGCCGGTCGCATGGCAGGTCTTGCCAAACGAACTGATGACAAAACTGCGCGGCCACAGCGCATCGTGCTGCAACACGCTACAGTGTGTTTGGCCGTCGAAAATTATGTGTTCGTAAACCTCATCCGACACCAGGTAGGCGGACGAGCTGTCCAGGATAGCGGCCAAGCGGTCAAGGTCAGCGCGCGAAAGAATCGCGCCGGTGGGGTTGTGCGGAAAATTGACGATAACGAGACGTGTTTTGCAATTGATCGCATCTTGCAGGCGCTGCCAGTCGACTTCGAATTCGCCACTTTCCAGACGAATCGCCAGCGGCACGTGTCGTGTGATGCCGCCCGCCAGTGTCACTGAGGGTTCGTAGGAGTCGTACGCCGGATCCAGCACAACCACCTCGTCGCCACGACGCACGATTGCCTGGATTGCGGCAAAAATACCTTCGGTGGCGCCCGAGCAGATGGTAATTTCCGCATCGGCATCAATCGCGCGGCCATGCTCGACCAGGGTCTTGCTGGCCAGGGCGCTGCGCAATGCCGGCACGCCGGGCATCGGCGCGTACTGGTTTGCGCCGTGCTTGAGATGGTAGCTGATGCGATCGGTCAGTGCTTCAGGCGGATCGAAACTCGGGAAGCCCTGCGACAGGTTGATCGCGTCGCAATCGTTGGCGAGCTGACTCATAACGGTGAAAATGGTCGTGCCAACCGCGGGTAGCTTGCTGTCCAGGGGAAGTCGCATGAATGCGACTATTGTATGCGAACCAGTAATTGGATGCTGAAGCTGGGGAAACTGCTGCCAATGGCCGGATTCATGGTGCCGGACGGCTGGATGCGATAACCGGTGACCATGGGATCATAGCCCTGTCCATCGGGCACCGGAATATAGTTGTACGGTGTACCGCCGCCAGGTTGATTGCTAAACGTGACATCGGCGGCGTAGGAATAGCTGAGACCGCTCGGCACGATGCCGTCAACGAAAATAACCGGGTCGCCGCTCGTGGTACCGACAAACAGTGCTGACTGCGCCGGAACTGGATCAGTAATAATAATCGAACCCGCGGCCGGTGAGCCGTTGCCCTCATTCGTGACAGCAATCGTGTAGCGCACAAGTGCTTGCGGAATAGCCCTGGGATTGGCGCTGCCATTGACCGGGTCGCTGGCTGTCTCAGCGATTTTCGACACCAGCAGTGAGGGCGATGGAATTTGCACGAGACAAATGTCATCAACATGCCAAAAATCCTGGCCAAAGCCGTCGCCACCAGTCATGCGAAAGCGCAGCCGCATGCTGGCATGCCGCCCCGCCGCCGGTAGTAGATAGTTGCGCGCGAAGACCTGACCGGGCTGGCCATTGCCACTGAATACTTCAAGTGCGACCCATGCACCGACATTGTCCAGGTACTCGACGACCAGGTCCTCATCCTGATCCGGACGATCACTGAACGCATTGCTGCCGCGCTGAATCCACATCACGAGGTCCGAGAACCAGACATCGGTAGTGTCAATTACGTTAGAGCTGGCGGTCACAGTACCGCCGTTGACAAAAAGCGAATTGCTTGGCGATGCCGAAGTCGCAGCACTGATTCCGGCGAAACCAGTACCTGGGCCTATCGTCCAGTTTGCCAGCCCGGACTCGAAATCCTCACAGGCACCGACAGCGAGCGGTACGGCGTAGCTGGTTCCAGGCAGCGCAACGAGTGCCATGGGCAGCACCAGCAGACGCAGACCAAACCCAAATTTTCGAACCAGGCTCATGCCAAAGCGCATCTCGGATCAAAACTCAGGAAGCCGAACGCCCGGCGAAAGCGCGAGTGCGTTTGCGACGGTTGGCAAACGACACCGGCTGATAGTTCTGTAGCCATGCTCGCATGGACTCCGCGGTTATCGGTTTGCTGAGCAGGAAGCCCTGCGCCTGCGCACAACCCATAGCAGCAAGCCGTCGCATGGTATCAATATCCTCAACACCTTCAGCCACCACCCACAGATTCATACTGTGGGCAAGTTCAACCGTGGTCTTGACGATAGCGGCATTGCGCGCATCACTGGCCAGGGTCGTTACAAACGCCCGGTCGATCTTCAGTTCGTGCAACGGGATGTTGCGCAGCTTCGCCAGCGATGAGTGCCCGGTGCCGAAGTCATCCATTGAAAGCTTGACGCCAATGTCACGCAGGCAGTCAAGAATTGACACAGCGTGTGTCAGGTTCTCCATGATCGAACTTTCGGTTACCTCGATGGTGAGGCGCTCGGCGGGTAGGCCGTGTTCGTCAAGTATTTGCTTTACATGATAGGGCAGGTACTCATCGCGCAAATCGCGCGCGGAAAGATTGACCGATATCTGCAGGTCATGACCCAGCGAATCCCAGTGCCGGCATTCGCGCACAGCCGCCGCCAGCACATGCCGCGTCAGGACAACGATCATGCCCGACTGCTCGGCCGCCGGAACAAAGTCATCGGGTTGCAGAAAACCGAGCGTCGGGTGTTGCCAACGCACGAGAGCTTCGGCGCCGCAGACCTTTCCGTCCGGCAACGAAACTTTTGGCTGGAACCAGACCTGCACGTCGCCGCGTCGCAGGGCTGCCGGCAGGTCATTCACAATTCGCAGGCGGCGCACAAATTCGTCTTCGTGCCCGGGCTGGTAGATACAAACCCGTTCATCAGCGGATTCGGCCTCGGTCCGGGCGATGGCCGCCAGTCGCAGCAGGTCTGCGGCTGCCGTAGCATGGCGCGGAAATTCGGCAATGCCAATTTGCGCCTGCAAAATGACATTGATACGCCCGAGGGTAATGCCGGATGCGAGTAATCCCTCTATGCGATCGACATAGGTCATCGCGCCGTCGACATCCTGGCCCGGCAAGACCACGACGAATTCATTTGTACCCGTATGGCCAAGAATCTCCGCCTCGGCAAGATTTGCACGCAAGTGGCGGGCAGCCATTTTGATCAGGTCGTCGGTCGCGCCGTGGCCAAGCGTCGACGAAATTTCGCTCATGCGCACGAGACCGATCGATAAAACGGTGATGTTTGCATCAGCGTTTCGCGCCTGTTCGACAAGGCTTGTCAGGCCTTTCAGAACCAGCGCACGGTTTGGCAAATCGGTCAATGGATCGTGCAGCGCATGATGGGATATACGTTGTTCGCGCTCAGCGATCGCCGATTGCATCGCATTAAAACTGGATGCGAGCTCACCGAACTCGTCATCCGTTCGCACCACGATACAGCTATTGTAGTCGCCGGAAATCATTCGGCGTGCCGCGGCGGCGAGCGTCTTGATCGGCTCAGCGATGGTCGTGGAGAACCATGCACCTGCAATTGCGACAAACAGTAACAGCACCGCGGCAAAAATTAACAGGCCCCTGCGTGCGTCTGTATAAGGCAGCATCGCCTCACGCAGCGAACGTTGCAGCACCACGAGGATGGTTTCGTCGCCGGCGACAAACTCCGTATGGATGGTCAAGGCCTGATCACCATGCTGATTGGTCATGAACACGGTGTCATTTTCAGCGTGCAGGCGGAGTTCGAGCGGAGCGTGGACTCGGGTCGTTACGATTGTCTCCGGTGGCGATTCTGCCAGCACAAAGGATGTATCAAGTCCGGTCAGTTCCTGGATATGCATGGCCAGGTTATTGTCGATCGGAAAGCCGACCACGACCCAGCCGATGGTGACCGGTGCCCGCAGTGGCACGGTATAGAGTTGATAAGCCGTGTCGGCAATAAGAGCTGCGGTTTCACCCGGTCCTGACAAGAAATTGTCAGCGAGCAACCGGGGATCCAGAGTGGTTGCGGCACTGAGCGCGACCGTACTGACAATCGGCCTGCCGTCAATATCGAGAATGGCCAGGAAATCAGTGCCAATTCGTCGGCCATGATTCTCGAGTACCGAGCGAATGGTATTCTCATCGCCAGTCGCGCTGGCTTCCTTCAAGCCGTAATCGGCAGCCAAAACCTCGACACTGGTGCGCAACTGCGCGGAGCGGGCCGCGAGATACTCTGTGACGACCACCGCACCCGTGTTCAAGGATTCACGCGCACGCGACTGCAAATCCTGCTCGACAGTTCGCATTACCGCGAACAGGGTCACGAGCTGGGCGATGCCCAGCGGCACGAGCGTCAGGAGCAGCAGCTTGCTGCGGAAACTGGCACGAATCTGCATAGCGTTCGACCGTTGATCAATGGCCCGGAAATCATAGGCAGATTCTGTCAAATAGAATGTGCGGCAGGTCACGGTTAACCGAGCCGCTGTGCGCATAGACTGGAATGCGATGTTAGACAGGCTCGAAATTTGTGCGCTCACGGCGCAGGTCTTGTTGCTCGCGACAATTATGGGCAGCGTCGCGCATGCCGAATTGCTTGGCGTGCAGGTGCTTGACCCGGATGGTCAGCCGGTGCCGGACGTGGTTGTATTTGCTGAATCCCAAAACGGTGCAGCACCCGCCAACGCGACTGCAATCATGGACCAGGTCGATACCCGCTTTGTGCCGCATATTCTGGTCGTGCAGAAAGGTACGGCGGTGAGTTTCCCGAACAGCGATGTCGTCGCTCACCACGTGTATTCATTCTCCAAACCAAACAATTTTGTGCTGCCGCTGTACAAGGGCGACGCGCATGCGCCAGTCGTATTCGATGAGGCGGGCATCGTGATTCTTGGCTGCAATATTCACGACGGTATGCTCGGATACATCGTGGTTGTCGATAGTGACGCCTTTGGTCTGAGCGATGCATCCGGCGAGGTGACGCTTGAGCTCGCAGCCGGAACCGGCGATTACGTCATCAACATCTGGAGTCCGCGAATCCGGGACGTCCAGGCCGCCTTGCAAAAACGTGTTGACCGGCGTGCAAATCACGAACCGAAATTAGTCTTCAAGCTGCAGAAAAAACTTCGCCCGCCGCATGAGGCGCAATCGAGTGCGGTTTTGTGGTCCGAGTACTGACTGTTGCGCTGCTTGTCGGGACCGCCGGCCTGACGGCAAATGCGGCTGAAATCGTGCCGGGCCATGCGGCCAGCGTCGGCGTGGATGTCGGCTACGTTGACGTTTCCGCATATTCTTCCTGGACCGAGGGATCGGCTGGCAAGCTACGCTATGGCGACTCCGGATTCACACTGAACCGCGCGTTCATCGACTATCGCGGTCGCTGGACCGATACGCTGCACGCAAATATCGTGCTTGAGGCCTACGACGATGATATCGGCAACGCGATCGACTTCACGCAGGCCTATCTGGAATGGCGGCCGGTTCCGGGTACGGCGACCCGTTATCGCGCAAAACTTGGTGCATTTTATCCGCCCATATCGCTGGAGAATGTGGATGCCGCCTGGAGCAGCCCTTATACGGCGAGTTCCTCGGCAATCAATTCATGGATTGCCGAGGAAATCCGGACCCTGGGTGCTGAACTTGCAGTTACGCGCCGGCCCGCATCGCTGGGTGGCGCGCACGCTTTCTCGATTGAAGTCGCAGCGTTCCAGGGTAATGACCCGGCTGGCTCACTGCTCGCATGGAAAGGCTGGTCAGTGCATGACCGGCAGTCACGCTTCAATGACGAACTGCCGTTGCCACCGCTGCCACAAATTCAGCCTGGCATGATGTTTGAAAAACAGGATCCCTGGGTTGCCCCGTTTCGCGAGGTCGATGGTCGCACTGGCTACTATACGAACGTTGAGTGGCGCTATGCCGAGAAACTACTGTTGCGGACAGGCTGCTACGACAACCGTGCGGATCCAACGGCAATTGAGGATGGTCAATATGCCTGGTACACGGAATTTACACATGCAGGCCTGCAAACCACTTTTCCCGGAGCAATCGGGCTGGTTGCGCAGTGGATGACCGGTGCGACGGTGATGGGACCGAGAATGTACAGCAATGGCGCGCACGCTGTTGACGCGGAATACGAAAGTTACTTTGCTTTGCTGAGCAAGGCGTACGGCAGGCATCGCTGGTCATTCCGCTATGATAATTTCGCGGTATCGCAAAGCGACCAGACTCCGCAAGACAACAATGCCGAAAGTGGTCATGCGTCAACGCTTGCCTATCAGGTCGGTCTGGCGGAGAAACTCAGCCTGGTCGCGGAATGGATCAGTATCAAGACCCATCGCCCTGCATGGAGCTACTTTGCCCTGGCACCAGGCGAGGTTGAGACACAGTTTCAGCTGACTCTGCGACTTCGTCTTTAGATCGTCCCTTCGAAATTCTCCAAACGAAGTCGACGGGCAAGAAAATTAAAAGCCGGGGCTCAACAGGCGCAAGTTGTACAATGCCAGGCAGCCAGTACCGTGGAGCAAGATTGTGACGCCATCGCAACCGCACTCGAAACACGACTACGAAGTTGGGCAAGACAATATCCGTGTCCTCGGTCTCGATATGCACAAACCGGTTTTCATGGTGTCGGCAGCACTGGTCGTCGCATTCGTGGTCGGCACCCTGATGTTTCTCGATTCGGCTGGCGCGGCTTTCTCGGAGTTGCGCATATGGATTACAACCAAGTTTGACTGGCTGTTCATGATCTCAATGAACATATTCGTGCTGTTCAGCCTGTTCATTGCATGTAGCAGGCTGGGCAATGTGCGTCTCGGAGGGGCAGACGCAAAGCCGCGCTACGGCTACATGGGCTGGCTGTCGATGTTGTTTGCTGCAGGAGTAGGAATCGGGCTCATGTTCTACGGCGTGCTCGAGCCGGTGACGCATACGCTGCATCCGCCGCTAGGAGTCGATCCAGCCGATCAGCGTGCGGCCATGGCGGCTGGCATGTCGGCGGCAATTTTACACTGGGGCCTGCATGCCTGGGGCGTATACGCCGTTGTCGGTCTGGCGCTCGCTTTTTTCTGTTTTAACCGTGGCTTGCCGCTGGTGATGCGGTCAGCTTTTTTTCCGCTGCTCGGCAATCGTGTCAGGGGCGGATTCGGGCACGTCGTAGACGTGACCGCGGTGCTGGCAACCGTTTTTGGTCTGGCGACCTCCCTTGGCCTTGGTGCGGAACAATTGGCAGGCGGACTCAAGTACCTGTTCGACATAGAGCCTCGCAGTTCGATCAAAGTTGTGCTTATTACAGCCATTATCGCCATTGCGGTGGCCTCGGTGGTAGCGGGTCTCGACAAAGGCGTGAAGCTGCTGAGCGAAATCAACATGGCCATGGCCGGCTTGCTGTTGCTTTTCATCATCGTCGCCGGCCCCAGCATTTTCATCCTGAAAACGATGCTCGTATCGGTCGTTGATTATGCTCGCCACCTGATACCGCTGAGCAACTGGATCGGGCGCGAAGACGCAGCGTTTTATCATGGCTGGTCGACATTCTATTGGGCCTGGTGGATTGCCTGGTCACCGTTTGTTGGCATGTTTATTGCGCGTATCAGCTATGGGCGAACTGCCAGGGAGTTTGTTACCTGGGTATTGTTAATTCCGACCCTCATCGGCGTCATCTGGATGTCGACGCTCGGTGGTACCGCCTTGCACCAACTCATTGTCGGAGGCTACCAGGGGGTCGCCGAGGCGGTACCCGAACTTGCGTTATTCAAGATGCTGGAGGGATTGCCGTTCACCAGCTTCGTATCGACCGGCGCGTTATTCTTGATCGCGATTTTCTTTGTAACCTCCGCTGATTCCGGCTCACTGGTGGTCGATACAATAACGGCGGGCGGAAAAATGGATTCCCCCGCGATGCAGCGCGTGTTCTGGTGTGCACTGGTGGGCCTGGTTGCGACCGTGCTCCTGCTCGGAGGCGGCATCAACTCCTTACAGGCGCTCGTAATATCGGTAGGGCTACCATTTTGTATCGTGCTGTTGTTCATGTGCGCAAGCTTGTACAAAGGCTTGCGCGAGGAACTCAGCTAGTCGCGATAGTCAGGTGCGCGTGCATCCAGCAGCCTGAGCAACGCAGGCCACTCGTATTTTCCGTGTGGGAAAAGGACGTACTGTGAGGCCGCACTGTGACAGACATCGGCCGGAACGACGCGATACTTTGCGCCGCTCGACATCACCTGGATCTGTACCTTGCAGGAGCGCTCCAGGTAATACATCAGCATGAATGCCTCAGCCACCGTCGCACCGCAGGTCAGCAATCCGTGATTGCGTAGGATCATCACGTGCTTATCGCCGAGATCGGTCGCAAGCCGCTGGCGTTCATCGAGCGATGTCGATAAGCCCTCGTAATCGTGGTAGGCGACCTGCTCAAAATACGGCATCGAGTCCTGCACCAGCGGCAGCAGACCGTCTTCGAGCGCCGACACGGCGAGCCCATACTCGGAATGGCTGTGCAGCACGCAACTTACGTCCGGTCTCGCTGCATGGATCGCACTATGGATGATAAAACCGGTCAGATTGACGTCATCGAATTCGCTGCGTGCCGATCCCGGATCAATAACATTGCCGTCGAGGTCCAGCAAGACCAGGTTGGATGCGGTTATTTCGTCGTGGCGCAGGCCAAAACGATTGATCAGGAATGTCTCCGTGCCCGGCACCTTGGCAGTGATGTGATTCCAGATAATGTCAGAAAAGCCGAACATGTCGGCGAGCCGGTAGCACGCGGCGAGATCGACGCGGGATTGCCACTCGCTCGCGGAATACTTCAGCTTACCTTGTCTTTCTGTTGCATTAGCCATTCTTTAAATGCTCGGACGCTGCTGCGTTGCAGGTTCTGCTTCGGGCAGACAACATAGTATGCGAAATCGCTGCGCAAGGTCGATGCGAAAGGTCGCACCAGCCGTCCAGCCTCAAGATGATCCGCGACAAAGGGTGTTGATCCGAGGGCTATGCCGAGGCCATTCACGGCTGCCTGCGTCAGCACGTTGGTGTCATCCATGACGGTACCGCGCCTCGGGTCGATGTCAGTGACGCCGGCGAGCCTGAGCCAGTCCGTCCAGTTCTGAAAGTCGGCGTCATGTAGCAGCGTGTGGTAGCGAAGATTACGGACATCGGTCAAGGCATGCTCACCACGCATGTGGCTCGGTGCGCACACCGGGAAAAAATCGATGCTTAGCAATTTGTCAGCAATGACACCAGGCCAGTCACCCTTGCCATAGGTAATGGCGAGGTCGATGGCCTGGCGTGCGAAGTCGGCTGGTTCGTTTGAATGCCGCAGCGACAAATCGACGCGTGGGTGCTTGCGGCGAAAGTCCTCGAGCCGGGGCGAAAGCCACTTCGCCGCAAACGACGGCGCAAGCCGCACCGTAATCGCGGAGCCCGCTTTGCTGTCGGTAAGCTCCGCCACGGTATGACTGATTTCGTCGAAAGCGCTGCGCACAACGGGCAACAGAGCCTTCCCGGCCAGCGTCAATTCAAGGGCCCGCGGCTGGCGCAAAAATAATGCCTTGCCGAGGTGTGTTTCCAGCGACTTGACCTGGTGAGAAATAGCCGCCTGGGTCACGCGCAATTCGGCGGCAGCCAGCGTAAAGCTCAGGTGTCGGCCGGCGGCCTCAAAGGCTCGCAGGCTGGTCAGTGGGGGCAGGCGATGCGGCAAGATTCGGGTACTCTGTCATTAGATTTCCTAATGTATGGTACAACAGAATTCAATTGCTGCCATAGCCGGTCGCGCTGAAAATCGGCCGCAAATTAATGGCTTGGCACTAAACAAGGCGGCTCAATCATGGCACGACGATCGGGTGGACGAGAGGCACGCAAGGCCCTGCGCAGCGCACCGCTGGCCGAAGACACCAAACCGGTCCATCCGGGCGAGAGTGGCGGCCAGTACCGTCCGTTGACCGAGGCCGGCATCGCCGCCATCAACGACAATGTATTTCGCATCCTCGCCGAAGTCGGCTTCAACGACGCAACTCCGCATTGCATCGAGACCTGCGTGGCGGTCGGTGCTGTCATGGGTAACGACGGTCGTCTGCGCATGCCGCAGGACGTGGTGGAGAACGCGCTCGACCTTGCGGCACGCAACCTGACACTGTATGCGCAGGATCCGAAATACGACCTGGACCTGCGCGGCTCGCGCGTGCATTTCGCCACCGCGGGCGCCGCGGTGATGATCGCGGAGCCACTCAAGAACAGCTACCGCGATTCGACCGCGCAGGATCTCTATGACATGGCGCGCATAGTCGATAACTGCGAACACATTCATATGTTCCAGCGCATGTGCGTGTTGCGTGATATTGGCAACACCTACGAGATGGACCTGAACACGACCTACTGCTCGGTGTCCGGAACCAGCAAACATGTCGGCGCAAGCTGGGCCAACCCGCACAACCTCGGCAAGGCGCTGGAAATGCTGCACATCATTGCCGGTGGTGAAGAACAATGGCGAGCGCGACCATTTGTCAGCCAGTCAAACTGTTTCGTCGTACCACCGATGAAGTTTGCGCAAGATGCGCTGGAGTGCCTGCGGGTTGCCGTCGAGGGTGGCATGCCGGTGTTGCTGTTGTCGGCTGGGCAGGCGGGCGCAACCACGCCGGCTTGCCTCGCAGGTGCTGTATCGCAGGCCTGGGCCGAAGTGCTCGGCGGGCTGGTGTACCTGAATGCAATCAAACCCGGTGCGCCTGCGATTCTCGGTGCCTGGCCGTTCGTTTCCGACCTGCGTACCGGTGCCATGAGTGGTGGCTCGCCGGAGCAGGGTTTGTTGTCAGCGGCTTGCGCGCAGATGGGTCTTTATTACGATTTGCCGTTTGGCACCGCGAGCGGCATGTCGGATTCGAAATTCCCCGATTACCAGGCCGGCGCGGAGCGCGCCTATACGCTGGTGCCTCCGGCCTTGTCCGGCGCGAATCTCATTTACGAAGCCGCTGGCATGTACGCCAGCCTGCTGGGCGCCTGCCCCGAGAGTCTGTTGCTGGACAACGATGTGCTTGGCGCCGTGCTGCGCGTAACCCGTGGCATCGAGGTGAATGAAAAGACCTTGAGTTTCGACAGCGTCCGCGATATATGCCTCGGCGGAACCGGGCATTACCTGGGATCGGACCAGACGCTTGCAGTAATGCAAAGCGAGTATATTTACCCGGAGTTCGCGGATCGCAGCAGCCCGAACGTCTGGGAACAATCGGGCAAACCCGTATTGCTGCATAAGGCTATCGAACGGCGCGACGAAATTCTCGCCACATACTTTCCAAAACACATTTCGGATGAGACTGACCGAAAAATTCGTGAGCAATTTCCAATTGCTCTGACGCCACAAGCAACAGGACGCGGCTGACATGACTGACGACGATAATGACGATATTGACCTGAAGGCGCTTTCCGACGAAGAACTCGTCGAGCAGATGCACGACGATCTCTATGATGGCCTGCTGGAGGAGATCGTCGAAGGTACGGAGATCCTGCTGGAGCGTGGTTGGGGACCGGAGAAAGTGCTGAATGACGCTTTGGTTGGCGGCATGACGATAGTTGGTGTCGACTTTCGCGATGGCATCCTGTTCGTGCCCGAGGTGTTGCTCGCCGCGAACGCGATGAAAGGTGGCATGGCGGTGCTCAAACCGCTGCTGGCGGAGACCGGTGCCAAACCAGTTGGCAAGATGGTGATCGGCACGGTCAAAGGCGACATCCACGACATCGGCAAGAACCTGGTCAGCATGATGATGGAAGGCGCCGGTTTTGAGGTCATCAATCTCGGCATCAACAATCCGGTAGAGAAATATCTCGCTGCACTCGAAGAGCACAAGCCGGACATACTCGGCATGTCGGCGTTGCTGACCACAACCATGCCGTACATGAAGGTGGTTATCGACACCATGGTCGAGAAGGGCATTCGGGACGACTACATCGTACTCGTTGGTGGTGCGCCCTTGAACGAGGAGTTCGGCATGGCGATTGGTGCCGACGCCTATTGCCGGGACGCCGGTGTAGCCGTTGAAACGGCGCTGGAGCTGATTGCCAAAAAGCGTGCCGGCGCCGGATAGGTGTAGCACGGAAGCCAACCATTCCGGTGTGATTTCTGGTAAAAGATAACGCTGATTATGGCCGGTGGCGTTGCATGGGATCATTCTGGAACGAACTGAAGCGGCGCAATGTGGTGCGCGTCGCGGTTGCCTATGCCCTGGTAGCGTGGGTTGCGCTGCAGGTTATCGACTTCGCATTGGAAGTTATCTCAGCGCCGCACTGGATCCTGCAGGTCAGCGCCTTGCTGGCCGGCATCGGTTTTCCGGCTGTGCTGGTATTCGCCTGGGTCTACGAGGTCACGCCCGAAGGCCTCAAGCTTGAAAAGGAGGTCAAGCGCGAGGTGTCCATTGCCCAGCAGACCGGGCGCAAGCTGGACCGGGCTATCATCGGCATCCTGGTGCTGGTGGTCGTTACGTTGGGTTTACGCCTGTTCGTTTTTCCGGATGACAATGCGATCCGGTCCGACGCCGATCGATCGGGCGTTGAGTCGATTGCCGTGCTGCCATTCGAGGATTATTCCGAGAACAGGGATCAGGAATATTTCTCCAAGGGTATCGCTGAGGAAATTCTGAACCTGCTGGCGAAGACCAATTCATTGCGGGTCGCCGCGCGAACCTCGTCGTTCGCGTTTGCCGGTGATGATACCGACATCCGCGAAATCGGCAGAAAACTGCAGGTGTCGACGGTGCTCGAAGGATCCATTCGCAAGGCCGGGCCAACCGTTCGAATAACCGCGCAATTGATCGACGTGGACAGCGGCTACCACCTGTGGTCGGAGACCTATGACCGCGATTTCGTCGATATTTTCAAGATCCAGGACGAAATCGCCGCGTCCATCATCAATTCGCTGAAGGTGCACCTGCTGGGCGACGACAGTACGCCGGTCGTTTCCGAGCGAGCTGCGAACGTCGATGCCTACAGCGCTTACCTGATTGGCCGTGAGCGCATGTCGCTAAGAACCCAGCAAGACATCATCGCCGCCCGCGAGCAGTTCGAGGAAGCGCTGCAGATTGACCCCGATTACGCGCCCGCCCATGTGCAACTGGCGCATGCCTGGTTATTGCTTGAGCAGGATCGCTTTGGTGGTGCTGACATGGATCGATCGCTGGTGGACGCTGCGGTCAATCCGCACCTGTCGCGGGCGCTCGAGCTGGCGCCGGATCTTCCCGAGGCAGTCGCAGTACTGGGTTTTCAGCATCTGCGTCGTTTTCGATATGCCGAGGCAGCGGCTGCCTTTGATCGTGCACTTACGCTGAATCCAAATTACGCCCTGGCATACAACTGGCGCGCGGACACCGCGTATGAGCAGGGCCGGTTTCTCGACATGCTGGCGGACAAGGAAAGGGCGTATGCACTGGACCCGATGTCGCTCGAGATCAGCGCCGATCTCGCCTACGAGTACCGCAGCTTTGGTCGGCCGGATGACGCGGATCGGGTGATCAAGCGCATGTTTGACCTGCATCCCGGGCATGTACTGGCGTACCAGGCTGCGCTGGACAATCTCGACGCAATGGGGCACGAATCAGAAGCCGCCTTATTGGCCGAGCAGGCGATCGCTGCGCACCCGGATGATGCCAATTTCAAGGACTGGCTGGCTTACATGCTGCTGGAGATGGGTTTGTTGGACGAGACGATTGCGATCGGGCTTGACGAACCGAATTTTACAGCATTCATGCTGCAGGGCCGTAACGCTGATGCCAAACTCGTGATTGACAGGCAATTGCGCGAATCGAATCCGAGCGAACGCTGGCTTTTGAACGCGAGCTTTTACTCCGAAATAGTGGATGGAGCCGCAGGACGGCCGCAACGCGCTGCGCTGATGGCAAGATTGATCGCGAAACTCGATGCCGAAAAAAGACCGTGGAAAAATCGCTGCGCGCCATGGTTCGCAGACTCACTGCAGCAGGCGGGCTTCAACGATGAAGCCGACATAATTTTGGACGTGTGCCGGCAACGCTATGGGCAGCGCCTTGAGGCGGGCTATCTTTGTCCCTGCGAGTGGTTCGGCCTGGTGGTATTTACCTTGCTGGATAACGATATCGACCTCGCCGTACAACGTACCGAAAAGTGGCTGGACGATGGCGATTCTGCCTCGTTTGTGAAGATTCTGCCGGTATTCAAGCGCCTCGCCGACCGGCCTGAATATGCGTCGCTGCTGGCGCGAAACGACGCGGAAGTCGCCCGCGAGCGTGCGCATTACCTTGCCGTGCGCCAGGCACGAAACTAGGCCCGCACGAAGTCAGCTTGCAAATCCGACGTGATGATCTGTGCAGTGCGGCCGTCGTCGAACTGCTGAGAGAACATCTGGCAGACGCGGCGCGGCAATCACCGCCGGGCAGTGTGCATGCGCTGGATCTCGCTGGCCTCCGCGGCGCCGATGTCACCTTCTGGTGCGCCTGGGACAAGTTCGAGCTGCTCGGGTTTGGCGCACTCAAGGAACTCGACGCCGCGCATGGCGAAGTCAAGTCCATGCGCACGGCCGCGGCACATCTTGGCCGGGGTGTTGCGTCAGCCATTCTCACGCAGCTGATCACCGAGGCAAGGTCGCGTCGTTACAGTCGGCTCAGTCTCGAAACCGGATCGGGCAAAGCATTTGAGCCGGCGCACCGGCTCTACGAGAAATTCGGCTTTCGTTTCTGTGGCCCGTTTGCCGCGTACAAAGAGGATCCGTTCAGCCGCTTCATGACCATGGAGCTGTAAGCAATCAGCAGCGGATCTTGTCGTTGCCAGGGTCGTACATCGGCTGGAGCGACACGTCGGCCGCAACACGCACACCAGCGATTTCAATCTCATAGCGACCATCGAGTACGTCCTCGGCCTTGAGGTGCAGGCCGGTGTGCACGTAACCGAGGCCAATGCAGGCACCCAGCGTGTGGCCATAGGCACCCGAGGTGATATGCCCGACAAGCTCGTCGTTTCGCCAGATCGGTTCGTTGTGATAGAGCAGCGGCCCCGGGTCGCGCAGCCTGAACTGCAGCAGGCGCTTCGGCAGGCCTTGCTCTTTTTGCGCGAGCAATGCCTCGCGGCCGATGAAGCCGCCGGGCTTGTCGAACTTTACGGTGAAACCGAGGCCCGCCTCGAGCGGCGTGTCCTCGTCCGTAATGTCGTGGCTCCAGTGCCGGTAGCCCTTTTCCATGCGCAGTGAGTTGAGCGCGTGATAGCCCGCGTGCCGCAACCCAAAGGCGGTGCCGGCTGCGGCGATTTCGTCGTACACGCCGAGCATGAATTCCGTCGGGACATAGAGTTCCCAGCCGAGCTCACCGACAAAGGTAATACGGGATGCACGCACGATGGCGTAGCCGAGCTCGATCTCGCGGCTGGTCGCAAACGGAAACGCGGCATGACTCATGTCGTTTGGCGTCAGCGACTGCAACAATTCACGCGAACGCGGACCCATGATCGAGATCACGCCCATTGCCGAGGTCAGGTTGGTCAGCACGCAGCATGCATCGACCGGGATGTGCGATTTCAGCCAGGCAAAGTCGCGGGTCTCGGTCTCGGCGGCGGTCACAATCAGGAAGGCCTGTGCGTCGAGGCGTGTCACGGTCAGGTCCGCTTCAATGCCGCCGCGCTCGTTGAGCCACTGTGTATAAATCAGTTTACCCGGCGGCTGGTCGATATCGTTGGCGCAGACCTGGTTCAACACGCGAACCGCATCGCGGCCCTCGAGGCGAAATTTGGCAAATGAAGACTGGTCGAACAGGCCGACGGCATCGCGCACCGCGCGGTGCTCGGCTGCCGAATGTTGGAACCAGTTTTGCCGACCGTAACTATACTGGTAAACCGCATCCACGCCTTTGGGCGCATACCAGTTGGGGCGTTCCCAGCCGAAGGCCTCACCAAAGCAGGCACCGGACGTGATGAGCCGATCGTGCAGTGCGGATTTTCGTGCGCCGCGCGCTGTTGCGTACTGTCGGTATGGCCAGTGCGTTGCGTACAAAAGCCCGAGACTTTCACTGACACGTTCTCGTAAATACTTGCGATTACCCTGGAAGCGCATGTTGCGGCGCACGTCGACTTCCCAGAGGTCAATCGGCGCATGGCCATCGCGCAGCCATTCGGACATGACCTTGCCGATACCGCCGGCCGACTGCAGGCCAATCGAGTTTAGCCCGGCGGCAACAAAACAGTTCTTCAGTTCGGGTGCTTCGCCCAGGTGATAGCGCACATCGGGCGTGAAGCTTTCCGGTCCGCAAAAGAATTTCTGTATGCCGGCATCCTGTAAGGCAGGGATGCGTCGCATCGCATCTTCGAGCACTGGTTCGAAGTGCTCGAAGTCACCGGCGATCTCGTCGAAACAGAAATCATCAGGAATGCCGCCCATGCCCCAGGGTTTGGCGCTCGGCTCAAACGCGCCAACCAGCAACTTGCCGGCATCGTACTTGTAATAGGTACAGGCGTCGTAGTCGCGCAGCACCGGCAGGCCGGGATCGAGGCCGGCGACCGACTCAAACAACACGTAATAGTGCTCACAGGCATGCAGTGGCACGTTGACGCCGACGCTCGCCGCGAGATCGCGCGACCACATGCCGCCGCAGATCACGACGTAGTTTGCGTCGATGTCGCCGGCCGGCGTTGTGACCCCTTTGACCTTGCTGCCATCGCGTCGGATAGCCGTCACTTTCGTATTCTGGAAGACCTGCGCGCCGTGGCTGCGCGCACCTTTCGCCAGCGCCTGGCTGATGTCCACGGCATTGGCATAGCCGTCGGACGGAATATGAATGCCGCCGAGCAGATCGCTGCTGTTCACCAGCGGGTAGCGCCGCACGATTTCGTCAACATCGATGACGTTGACCTCGAGGTTGAACACTTTCGCCATCGATGCGCTGCGTTTAAGTTCTTCGAAGCGCTCTTTATTAGTTGCCAGCGATATCGAGCCACATTGCCGGTAGCCCGTGGCCTGGCCGGTTTCGGCTTCGAGGCCGCGATAGAGCTCACTGGTGTACTTCGCTAGCCTGGTCATGTTGATCGAGGTGCGCAGCTGACCAACCAGGCCCGCAGCATGCCAGGTCGTACCGCTGGTCAATTGTTGCCGCTCGAGCAGCACGACATCACTCCAGCCCATTTTCGCGAGGTGGTAGGCGATCGAACAGCCGATGACGCCGCCGCCGATAATGATCACATTCGCCTGCTTCGGTAGTTCGCTCATCAGGCGCGCAGCCGTTCGTTGGCAGGGTCGTGTGCCGCATCGCTCAGGATGTGCAGCGCGCAGCGCCTGCCCAGCAGTGCAAGCTCCAGTTTGCCGCCCGCTGTGGCAAATGCCGGCGGCACGTAGCCGAATCCCAGGCTCTTTCTGGTGTAGTGGCCATAACCGCCGGAGGTGGTCAGGCCGACACAACGATCGCCCAAAAATATTGGCTCATTGCCACGCACGTCGGCGTCGCTCGCATCCACCTCGAAGTAAATCAATTGCAGCGTGCGATGGTCATTGTGTTGCGCCAGCGTCGCTGCCTTGCCCGTGAAATCCGCTTTGTCGAGTTTGAGGAAGCGCTGCATGGCGGCGTCAATCATCGTGACTTCGTTAGTGAGCTCGGCGCCCCAGCCGCGATAGGCTTTCTCGATACGCAGGCTGTTGACGGCGTACAGGCCGAAGTCTGCGATGCCATACTCAAGACCGGCTTTCCAGATTGCATGGTAGATTTTCGGCAGATCGTGCATCTCGGGATGCAATTCCCAGCCGAGTTCGCCGACATAGTTGACGCGCAGCGCGCGCACGGGTTTGCCGGCGACGCGTATTTCCCGGCCCGTCAGCCAGCGAAACGCCACGTTGCTCAAATCGGCATCGGTCAGTTGCGCCAGGACGTCCCGGGCTTTCGGTCCCGCCAGTACCAGCACGCCGCGATCGTCGGTGACATTGCTGACAGTCACGTCTTCGTTGTGCAGCCGACCCTGCATAAGGTGATCGAGGTCGCGCAGCTCTGCACTTGCGGCGGACAACAAGTAGAACCGATCGTCCGCTAAGCGCGTCACAGTTACCTCGCCGAGAATGCGGCCGTTCACGGACAGTATGTGTGCGAGTACGATGCCGCCGGTTTTTGTCGGCATGCGATTGGCACACAGCCGGTTGAGGAAGCTTTCGGCATCCGCGCCGGCAACGTCGTACTTGGCAAACCCGCTCAGGTCGAGGACGCCAACGCGCTCGCGTACGGCCATGCATTCATCGCGCACGACGTCGAACACATTATTCCGGTGATAGCTGTATTCTTCCTCACGCCCGTCGAGTGAATACCATTTCGGCCGTTCCCAGCCGAAGGTCTCGGTAAATACGCCGCCCTTGCCTTTAAGCGTTTCGTACAAGGTGCTGGTGCGTTGCGGCCGCCCGGCGGGCAATTCCTCACCCGGCAGTGGCGTTGCATAGGTCATGCGGTAATCCTGGAAACCCTTCGCGCGCGCGTAATCGGCATCGGCATAGACGCCGAGCCTGCGCGGATCAAAACCCGTCATGTTGATTTCGGCATCGCCGTGTAACATCCACTGCGCGAGAAATTTGCCACAACCGGCACCTTGCGCGATGCCGAAGGACGAGCCGCAGCAGAGCCAGAAGTTTCTTACGCCGGCGACAGGCCCGAGATACGGCGGCCCGTCGGGCGGATGCGGGATCGCGCCGTTCACGATGCGCTTGATGCCGGCCTCCTGGATGATGGGCAGCCGCTCCATGGCATATCCCAGCCATGGCATCAGTCGTTCGAGGTCGTCGGGAAACAACTCGCTGTCAGAACTCCAGTCCGGGTAGCCGCGTGGCGCCCAGGCTTCGGTCATCTGCACACCTTCGTAAATACCCACCAGGCCGGATTTCTGTTCCTGTCGTATATAGGCAGAGGCGTAGGGGTCGCGAATGACCGGAATTTCCGTGTCGCGTGCAACGAACTCGGGCACGTTGCCGGTAACAATGTAGTGGTGTTGCATATTCACCAGCGGTAAATCGCTGCCTATCATCTGCGAGACCTGGCGTGCGAAGCAGCCGCCCGCATTTACGACAAGTGCAGCAACAACGGTGCCTTTCTCGGTGATGACCTGCCATTCGCCGGAGGGCAAGAGTTTGATATCAAGCACGCGATTGTGGCGCTCGATTTTCGCGCCCATGTTGGTCGCGCCGCGAGCCATCGCGTTGGTCAGGCCGGAGGGATCCGCATGCCCGTCACCCGTGGTGTAGGCGCCGGCGATTACGTCCTCCACTTCGAGCCATGGCACGATGTTCCTGATTTCAGCCGGGCCGATAATCTCCATCTCGAAGCCAACACTCTTTGAGATGCCGTGCAGGTAATGAAACCAGTCCAGGTCTTCCTTTTTGCGCGCGAGGCGGATGCCGCCCGAGGCATGCCAGCTCACATACTGGCCGGTCATGGCCTCGAGGCGCGGGTAAAGATAATTGCTGTAGGCATGAATCTTGGCAAGGTTGTAGTTGCCGACGAGGCTTGGGCATTGCCCGGCCGCATGCCAGGTTGAACCGGAGGTCAATTCGCCTTTTTCGATCAGCAAAACATCGCTACAGCCTTCTTCAGCGAGGTGGTAAAGCAAGCCAACTCCCATGATGCCGCCGCCGACAATAACGATTTGCGCATGTGATTGAATGATCTTTGCCCCCTCATCCGGAGCGCACATCGTGCTGCAAAACACGACCCAAACACAACCGTCCATAAGAATCTTTCAGTGCACATCTTGTCCGCATAAGTGCTTTGCACTAAGCTCATCCGCTCTATTCCAGCAGTCGCAATTATGAAAATCTTGTGGTGCTTTGAGAAGGTAACCGACTGGTGGCCGCCGCCGCAGTGAGTCTCACAGCGGTTTAAGCGGCGTATTTTAAGCGACGAATAGCAGGCCGGAATCCACGGTCGGCACCACACAAACCCGATCCAGTCTCCCGTGCAGTGGAGGAACCAGCATGCCTTTGGCAATGAACAGAGAAGTCTTTATTACCTGTCCGGTCACCGGATCCGGTGGCACCCAGGACAAGTCACCGCATGTGCCGCGGTCACCGAAAGAAATAGCGGCGAGTGCCATTGAAGCGGCCAAGGCTGGTGCGGCCATTGTGCATTGTCATGTGCGGGATCCGGAGACGGGCAAACCATCACGACGTGTTGACCTGTATCGCGAGGTCACCGAACGCATTCGCGAATCGGACACGGATGTCGTGATCAACCTGACGGCAGGCATGGGCGGCGACCTGATACTCGGACCGGCGGATGCGCCCTTGCCGTTCAATGCCGAACGGAGCGACATGGGCAGTGCAGCCGACCGTGTCGAACATGTGGCCGAGTGCCTGCCCGAAATCTGCACACTCGATTGCGGCACCATGAATTTTGCCGAGGCCGATTACGTCATGACGAATACGCCTGGGATGCTGCGGGCGATGGGTCAGATGATGACCGATCTCGGCGTACGCGTTGAGATCGAAGCCTTCGATACCGGGCACCTGTGGTTTGCGAAGCAGCTCGCCGCTGAGGGCGTCATCAAGTCGCCGATCCTGGTGCAACTCTGTATGGGTGTGCCCTGGGGAGCGCCGGACGATTTGCACACTTTCATGGCCATGGTCGCCAATGTTCCGGGCGACTGGCATTTTTCAGCCTTTTCCCTGGGACGCAACGAAATGCCTTATGTCGCTGCCGCAGTGCTGGCCGGTGGCAATGTGCGTGTAGGGCTCGAAGACAATCTATACCTGGATAAGGGAGTGCTGGCGACCAACGCGCAGCTGGTCGAGCGCGCCGTAACGATCATCGAAGCAATGGGCGCCAGGGTCATGACACCGGCGGCGGTACGCAAAAAATTGCAGTTATCCAAGCGGGCGCCGCGATGAAAGCGGCCATTGTCGGCGGTGGTGTCATCGGCGGCGGCTGGGCGGCGCGTTTCCTGCTGCATGGCTGGGACGTCGCAGTGTCTGACCCGAACCCGCATATTGCCAGGCAGGTCAATGCAATTCTCGCAATTGCTGAAAAGTACCTGCCTGCGCTGGCCGATGTGCCGATGCCGCCGCGCGGCAGGCTGACGTTCGCCAGCTCGCTGCGGGACGCGGTCGAAGGCGCGGACTGGGTCCAGGAGAGTGTGCCGGAACAGCTCGCGCTCAAGCACAAGGTGATCGCGGAAATCCAGGCGCATGCACCGGCAGACGCGATTCTTGGATCTTCGACCTCGGGATTCAAGCCGAGCGAGTTGCAGGAAGGCGCGGCGCGTCCGGGCCAGATCCTGGTCGCACATCCGTTCAATCCCGTGTACCTGTTGCCACTGGCTGAGGTTGTGTCGGGTCCGGGTGGCAGTGAGCAGGTGCGCGAGCGGGCCTGCGAGATATTGCGTTCGATCGGCATGGAGCCGCTGGTCGTGCGTCATGAAATCGATGCACACATCGCGGATCGCTTCCTTGAGGCGGTGTGGCGCGAAGCGCTGTGGCTCATCAAGGATGACATCGCAACCACGGAAGAAATCGACAACTCAATTCGCTATGGCTTTGGCCTGCGCTGGGGGCAGATGGGACTTTTCGAGACCTATCGACTCGGCGGCGGCGAAGAGGGCATGGCGCATTTCATTCGCCAGTTCGGGCCGTGTCTCACATGGCCGTGGACAAAATTGATGGATGTGCCAGAGCTGGACGAAGCCCTGGTCAACAAAATCGCCAGTCAGTCTGACGCGCAGTCCGGCAAATATGGGATTCGGGAGCTGGAAGCGATTCGTGACCGCAATCTTGTCGGTTTCCTGCGCTCGCTAAAAGAGCGCGACTGGGGTGCCGGTCAGCTACTGAACCAACACGACAGGCGGCTCGCGAAAATGGCCAGCGTTGCGGCACAGGATAGTGTCGCGGCACCGACGCGCCTGCTCGAATCGACCGTGTTGCCGGGCTGGATCGATTACAACGGGCACATGACGGAATACCGCTACGTGCAGGTTTTCAGCGACAGTTGCGAGGCATTATTGCGACGTGTCGGCATGCACGATGAGTACGTGGCCGCGGGACACAGCTGGTACACGGCCGAGACGCACAACCAGTATTTCGACGAGGTCGGCGTGAATGAAGCGTATTACACCACCGTGCAGATACTGATGTGTGACGCCAAGCGCCTGCACGTTTTCTACCGCATGCATGCCGCGGACGATGATCGTCTGCTGGCCTCGCTCGAGGCGATGTATTTGCACGTGCACATGCAGTCCGGAAAAGTCGTTGCGGCGGACAGCAAAGCGACCAAAAAACTGTTGGCTATGGCCGCAGCGCATGCGGGCCTGCCAAAACCGGAGTCTGCCGGTCGCTTTGTCGGCCAGCGAAACCTGTCCACAACAATGGGACAAAACTCATGAATTTCGCACTCAGCGACGAGCAACAGATGATCGTGGATACGGTGCGCGCGTTTGTCGAAAACGAATTGTACCCGCACGAAAGGGAGGTCGAGCAGAGCGGCCATCTCGACATGGACCTGGTCAGGGAAATCCAGCAAAAGGCGATCGAAACAGGGCTGTATGCCGCCAATATTCCTACTGAGTTCGGCGGCGGTGGCCTCGATACGCTGACCTGGCTGCTGTACGAAAAGGAACTCGGGCGCGCGAATTACGCGCTGCACTGGACCTGCGTGGCGAGGCCATCGAATATCTTGTGTGCGGGTACCGAGGCACAGCGGGAGAAATACCTGAAGCCCTGCGTCGCCGGTGAAAAGTGGGACTGCCTCGCGATGACGGAGCCGGGCGCGGGCTCTGACCTGCGCGGCATGAAAGCGACCGCCAAACCGGACGGTGACGACTGGATCCTGAACGGCACCAAGCACTTTATCTCACATGCCGATATCGCTGATTTTTCCATTGTCTTTATGAAAACCGGCGAAGAACACAGTGCGCGCGGCAAACGCGCGTTGATTACGGCGTTCTTCGTAGACAAGGGTACGCCCGGTTTCGTGGTGCGCGATGGATATCGCAACGTTTCGCACCGCGGTTACACGAATGCCATTCTCGAGTTCGACCAATGCCGCATACCGGGCGAAAACGTGCTTGGCGAAGTGCACAAGGGATTCGAGGTTGCCAACACCTGGCTCGGCGCGACGCGGCTGCAGGTGGGCGCCACCTGTCTCGGCCGGGCCGAAAGGGCATTTGCACATTCCGTCGCGTTCGCCGCGCAGCGCGAACAGTTCGGCCAGCCGATCGGAAAATTCCAGGGCATCTCCTTCAAGCTCGCCGACATGGCATGCGAGATGAAAGCGGCCGAACTGATGATCCTGGAAGCCGGCTGGAAGTACGACCAGGGGACTGCCAGCGACGCCGACATGGCGATGGCGAAACTGAAGGCGACGGAAATGCTGGCGTTCGTTGCCGACGAAGCGATCCAGATCCACGGCGGCATGGGGCTGATGGACGAGTTACCGCTGGAGCGCATCTGGCGCGATGCCCGCATCGAGCGAATCTGGGAAGGCACCTCGGAAATTCAGCGCCACATCATCAGCCGCGCATTGTTGCGGCCTCTCGAATCCTGAAGAGACAGAAGAGCATGAGTGCAGACGATGTAAAGACAAGAATTGAAGGCGGCATTCTCGAGGTCGTCGTTGACCGGCCGAAGGCGAACGCGATTGACCGTGCTACCAGCCGGCGCATGGGCGAAATATTCAGCGACTTTCGTGATAACCCGCAACTGCGCGTCGCAATCATTTCCGGCGGCGGTGAAAAGTTTTTTTCGGCCGGCTGGGACCTCAAGGCAGCAGCGGGTGGCGAGGCGGTCGATGGCGACTATGGTATCGGCGGCTTCGGTGGTATCCAGGAACTGGAGAATTTCAACAAGCCGGTCATCTGCGCCGTGAATGGCATTTGTTGCGGCGGTGGTTTCGAAATCGCCTTGTGCGCCGACATCATTATCGCAGCCGACCACGCCACATTCGCTTTGCCCGAGATTCGTTCCGGCACCGTTGCGGATGCCGCATCGATCAAGTTGCCAAAGCGCATCCCCTATCACATTGCAATGGAAATGCTGCTCACCGGTCGCTGGCTGGATGCCGCCGAAGGCCATCGCTGGGGATTCGTCAACGAGATCGTGCCGGCGACGAAGCTGATGCAACGCGCCTGGGAAGTGGCTCGCCTGATCGAGTCCGGACCGCCGCTCGTCTACGCCGCGATCAAGGAAGTCGTGCGCGAAGCCGAGAATATGCAGTTCCTGCCGGCGTTGAAAAAGATTACCGGCCGCGAGTTCGCCACCGTCGACAGGCTTTATTCAAGCGAAGACCAGCTTGAGGGAGCGCGCGCGTTCGCCGAAAAGCGCGACCCGGTCTGGCGAGGCAAGTAAGCGCGAAGCAACCGACGATGAATAAGAAAGAAGCGTTGCGACGACTGCTGCAGCCGAAATCCGTTGCAGTCTTTGGTGGCAACAGTGCGGCCGCGGTGGTCAGGCAATGCAAGGCGATTGGATTCGCCGGCGAGATCTGGGCCGTGAGCCCGACTCGGACCGATATGGGTGGAATTCCCTGTGTACCAAGCATCGCCGAATTGCCTGGTATTCCGGATGCAAGTTTCGTTGCGGCGCCGCCGCAGGCCTCACTCGAGATCATCGCCGAGTTGTCGGCGCTGGGCGCGCCCGGCGCGGTGTGCTTCGCGGCGGGGTTCGGCGAGGCAGGTCCTGCAGGTGAAGCGTTGCAAAAGCAATTGCGCGAGGCGTCCGGGGACATGGCGATCATCGGGCCAAACTGCTACGGCTTCGTCAACTACCTCGACGGCGTGGCGCTGTGGCCGGACGAGCACGGCGGACACAGGGTCGGTCGCGGCGTTGCGCTGATTACCCAGAGCGGCAACATTGCGCTAAACCTGACCATGCAGCAGCGCTCGCTCGATTTCGCCTACGTTATTTCCATTGGCAATAATTCCACGCTGTCACTCGCCGACTACATTGAATTATTGCTCGACGATGCGCGTGTAACAGCCATCGGGCTGCACATCGAGGGCTTGCGCGACATCGCAGGATTCTCGCGTGCCGCGATTGCGGCACTGCGCAAGGGTATTCCCATCGTCGCATTAAAAACTGGCCGCTCCGCGCTCGGTGCCGAGATGACCATGAGCCACACTGGCTCGCTGGCGGGGTCGGACCGGCTCTACTCGGCGCTGTTCGAGCGTGTCGGCGTGGCGCGCTGCGACACCGTGCCGCAATTCCTCGAGACCCTGAAATTGCTGTCCCTGGTGGGTCCGCTGCACGCCAACACCATGGGTTCGATGAGTTGTTCCGGGGGCGAAGCATCGCTGGTAGCCGATTGCGCCGAGCGGCTCGGCGTTGACATGCCGGCACTGAGTGCCGATTCCGCCGCGCAACTGCACGAGTTGCTGGGGCCGAAAGTGCACGTCGCCAACCCGCTCGACTACCACTTGTACATCTGGGGCGACTACGCGCAGATGAATGCCTGTTTCGCAAAGTTTGTCAGCAATTCCTACGGCTGCACCGTGCTGGTGCTCGACTACCCGGTTGGCGAGGGTGCCGATCAGTCGAATTGGGAAGTGGCGGAAAACGCTTTGCTCGATGCAGCCTCGTCGACCGGACAACGCGCTGTGATCGTCGCATCGTTGCCCGAGACCCTGCCAGCCAATGTACGTGAGCGGCTCACGGCGAGGGGTATCGCGCCGATGCAGGGCATTGAAGATTGTGTATTTGCCATTCGTGCGGCTGCGATGGTCGGCGCGGCGCAGTCGCGGGTCGAGGAGATCGAGCCGATTCTGCCGCTCGCGACGATGACCGGCAGGCCGGTGGCTCTCGATGAAGCCGCCAGCAAGGCGGCGCTGGTTGAATTCGGTATTCGCGTTCCTGGCGCCTGGCTTTGTGCGGCGGAAGGGACCGTCGAAGCAGCCGATGCGGTAGGCTATCCGGTGGTACTCAAGGCCGTGGCGCAAGAGCTTGCACACAAGAGCGAAGCGGGCGCGGTCGCGGTCGGACTGCAGGACGGCAATGCGGTACGCGAGGCGACCCGGAAAATGGCGCGGAAATTCGATCGTTTCATGGTTGAAGAAATGGTGCGGCCGACCGTCGCCGAACTCATTGTCGGTGTGAGTCGCGATGCGTCCTTCGGTCTGGCATTGTTGATCGGTACCGGAGGCACGCTGGTTGAGCTGCTGCGTGATACCCGGTCCTTGCTGTTGCCGGTTCGCCGCGAGGATATCGGGACTGCACTGGACGGCCTGGTGGCAGGCAAATTGATCAATGGTTTTCGCGGCGGCCTGGCTGGCAATCGTGAAGCTGCGTTGGACGCCATTGAAGCCATTGCGCAGTTTGCCCTGCATAATAGTGACACCTTGCTTGAACTCGATGTCAATCCGCTGCTCGTGACTCCGGAGTCCGCCATCGCCGTCGATGCGTTCATGCGCCTGGTCGAGTCGTAAGCAGAGTTCAAAGCTCGTTTCAGTGGCGGAGCTTTATTCGAATCTTGGGCTGGCGTCGAGGGGCAATAACTTCGCCACTGAAGAGTAGTTGGTGGAGCCGAGGAGGATCGAACTCCCGACCTTCGCATTGCGAACGCGACGCTCTCCCAGCTGAGCTACGGCCCCACGCAGGAGGCCAAGTCTAGCAATCGGCGCAGCGCCCGGAAATGGCTTTTAACGGGCATCAGCCGGATTGGTCGAATGCGATTCGAGCGACAGTGTCTCTTCATAGCCAAGTTGACCAGCGAGCTGGTTGTATTCATCGACGATTGCCTTGGCGCTGGCGATGAGTTTTTTCAGGTAGCCGACCGGGTTGCGCAGCTCCCAATGCTCGGGGGACATGATCAACCGCCCTCTGGATTGTTCGAGTCGTAAATACGGTGGCGAACACCAGATTTCCTCACCATCGCGAGAATGGTGAAAGAACCACAGCTGTTCCCGCTCCGCCCTTTCAAACATGGGTTTGAGGCTTACCAGTATTGCCTGCTGCAAAGGGTCAAAGGTCATGCTGTTACTCCTTTCCGGTCGCATCGGTACCGCGAGGACTATAATACGCCGGCCCTGCCGGATTCCGGTGCCGTTCTGGCCGGCCCGCCGCGCTTTTGAAAAGCATGAAAATTCTCAGGAGTTGTCGTTTTTGGCCAGACGGATGTCGCGGGCAGCTATACACGCGGACCAGTTCTGGAACAAACTCAGCGCTGGAATCCTTATTTGAACCAAGCATTTAGCCCTTTTCACGGCAACAATCCAGGTACATGAAATGACGGAAGAACCACGCCGACGGCGATCCGCAGGCAGGGAGGCTCGACGTGCGGCACGACAGGCAGCGCCAACGTCTACGGCAGCTTTTATCGAACGCAAGATTCCCTACTTCGAGATTCTGGATGAAGAGGGCCTGCAGCTTATCGAGCACAATGCCGATACCGTGCTCGAGGAAATCGGCATCGAGTTCCGGGACTTTCCACGCGCCCTGAAACTGTTCAAGGATGCCGGCGCTGATGTCAAGGGTGAACGCGTGCGCTTTCCGCGCGGGCTGTTGCGCTCGATTGTGCAGGCGACTGCGCCGCGGGAGTACACGCAGCACGCACGCAATCCGGCGCGCAATGTGATTGTCGGTGGCGATCGCACGATTCTGGTGCCGGCTTATGGCTCGCCTTTTGTGCGTGACCTCGACAAGGGGAGGCGCTATGCAACCATCGAAGACTTCCGCAATTTCGTCAAGCTCGCCTACCTGAGTCCGGGCCTGCACCATTCGGGTGGCACCGTTTGCGAGCCGGTCGAAATTCCGGTCAACAAGCGCCATTTCGATATGGTCTACAGCCACGTCAAGTACAGCGACAAACCGTTCATGGGATCCGTGACCGCGCCGGAACGTGCCCAGGACACGGTCGACATGGCGAAGATCGTATTCGGCGAGGAATTCGTTCAGCAAAATACCGTGATCACGAGCCTGATCAATGCGAACTCGCCCATGACCTATGACGCGACCATGCTGGGTGCGGCGACCGTTTATGCCGAGAACAACCAGGCGACCATGATCTCGCCATTCCTGATCGCTGGCGCCATGTCACCGGTTGCGGTAGCCGGAACCGTTACGCAAATTCTCGCCGAGGCGCTTGCCGGCATGGCGTACGTGCAGCTCGTGCGGCCCGGTGCGCCGGTCATATTCGGTACCTTTGCGGCGGCGGTGTCGATGCAAACCGGTGCGCCGACCTTCGGCACGCCCGAGCCGAGCATGGTGGTGTACGCGGCCGCGGCGCTGGCGCGCCGATTGGGTGTCCCGTTCCGTAGCGGCGGTGGCCTGTGCGGCTCGAAGATTCCGGATGCGCAGGCTGCGTACGAGGCGGCGAACACCATGGTGTCCTCGGCCCTGGCCGGCGTCAATTTCATGTTACACACCGCGGGCTGGCTCGAAGGCGGTCTCGCGATGGGTTACGAAAAATTCATACTCGATGCGGACCAGGCGAACATGATTGCAATCCTGCTCGGTGGCATCGACCTGTCCGAGAACGGTCAGGCGATGGATGCCTTGCGCGAGGTTGGTCCCGGTTCGCACTTCCTCGGCTCCGCGCATACCCAGGCAAACTTCGAGACGGCGTTCTACCGTTCGCCTGTCAGCGACAGTAACAGCTTCGAACAATGGGAGCTTGAGGGTTCGCAGGATGCAGCGCAACGTGCCAACAAGATCTGGAAGAGGATGCTGAATGAGTACGAGGCGCCACCACTTGACCCGGCAATCGATGAGGCCTTGTGCGATTTCGTGGCGCGCCGCAAGAGCGAATTTCCCGACCAGAACTACTGATGCACGACACGGTCCTCGTCATAGCGTGCGGCGCGCTCGTACGCGAAATTACCGAGCTGAAAGAACGCTACGGCTGGAATCATTTGCAGCTCAAATGCATCGACGCCAAGCTGCACATGCGGCCGGAGCGTATCCCGGCACGCCTGCGCGACATGATTCGGAAGTACAAGGACGACTACGACGAGATTTTTGTCGCCTATGCCGATTGCGGCACCACCGGTGGCATTGACAAGGTCCTCGATGAGGAGGGCATAAAACGCCTGCCGGGTGCGCATTGCTACCAGTTTTTTGCCGGCACGGAAAGGTTCGCGGCGCTGGCCGATGCCGAGCCCGGCACGTTTTACCTGACCGACTTCCTGGCACGACATTTCGACCAGTTCGTGACCCGGCCGCTGAAATTCGAGCAGCACCCGGAGTTGCGTGATGCCTATTTCGGCAATTACAGGAAGCTCGTCTATTTGTCTCAGAAAAAGGATGCGGCTGTGCTCGAGGCAGCCCGGCGGGCCGCCGGGAAGCTCGGACTCGAGTTTGAGCATGTGCCCGTGGGTTACGGCGAACTCGAGACGGGCCTCCGCCACCTGGCGTTAAGGCAAAACCATGGTTAAGAAGACCCTGATTTTCTGGCGCGATATTCCCTCGCAGGTCATATTGCAGCGTGGCCGTGTGCGCGAAAAGGCCATGCTCAGCGCGCGATTCCAGGAAGCCATAGACCGTGCTGCCATGCGCGCCGGCAAAGGCAGCAGCGATGCATACCTGGCGGAATGGTGTCGCAAGACGTCGTCGCTGGAATCAAGCGAGGAACTCGGCGCACTGGCCGCCGCGGAAGTGGCACGACTCGAGGCCGGGTATTCGGACCAACAGCTGCAGGAGCTGATTCGCAGCCAGGGCGTAGCGCCTGGGCCGGCAGGCGAGTCCTAAGCATGTACCGGATGCGTTCCTGGTCGGTGCGGCATGCGCGCACACTCAAGTCGCTCTATCGGGGTCTTGAGAAGGTGTTGCTGCTTATTGCGCCACTGTTGCGACGAATCGGCTATGAGCGCCTGGACAAACCATTCCTGTGGCTCGAGAAAGCAACCAAGGGCTTCCTGCTGGATTCGCAAAGCTGTGGTCAATGCATCGTCGGATTCACCGGACTGGCATGCCCGATGAATTGCCCGAAAAGCATGCGCAACGGCCCATGCGGTGGTGTCCGCGCAAGCGGCAAATGCGAAGTGAAACCGGACATGGATTGCGTCTGGGTGCTCGCCTGGGAGGGCAACAAGCGCCTGCAGGAAAAAGAACACCCGATTCAATTCTTGCAGCCAGCCATCGACAATCGCAGGATCGGAACGTCGGCATGGCTTCGAGAGGTGCGTCGCCATGAGGTTTGACGATGAGCCACTGATCCCGGGTGAAAATCTGCCATTGCGGCCCGGGCACAATTCGCCGGGGCGGCTCGAGCGTGTATTGCGAGCCGGCGCTTTTGCCGTAACTGCGGAAATCGCACCGCCGGATTCTGCGGATCCGGAAGAAGTGTACGCGCGTGCGGCGCTGTTTGATGGTGTTGTTGACGCCATGAACGCGACCGACGGATCCGGTGCAAACTGCCACATGTCCAGTGTCGGCATGTGCTCGCTGCTGACGCGTCGCGGCTATGCAATGGTGATGCAGGTGTCAGCACGGGATCGAAACCGCATCGCCATCCAGGGTGATGTGCTCGGTGCATCGGCGATGGGCGTCTCAAACATCCTCTGCCTGACCGGTGACAGCGTCGGTGTCGGGGACCATCCGGAAGCGAAGCCGGTATTTGATCTCGATTGCATGTCGATGCTTGGCATGCTGCGCGGCATGCGCGACCAGAAGCAATTCCTGAGCGGTCGTCAACTGACCAGCCCGCCGCAAATTTTCCTGGGCGCGGCAGCAAATCCATTTGCACCGCCGCTGGACTATCGTCCGCTACGGCTGGCCAAAAAGGTCGCGGCCGGCGCACAGTTCGTGCAGACGCAGTATTGTTTCGACATTGGTCTATTCAAGGATTACATGCGCGCCGTTCGCGACATGGGCCTGCATGAAAAAGTGTTCATACTGGCGGGCGCTGGCCCGCTCGCCTCGGCCAACTCGGCCGAGTGGATGCGCAGCAACGTCCCGGGCGTGCACATACCGGAGGCTGTTATTCGTCGCATGCGAGGCGCACAGAACCAGAAGGAAGAGGGCGTTAACATCTGCATCGAGATGATCCGCGAACTAAAGGAAATAGAGGGAGTCAGTGGCGTTCACCTCATGGCATACCGGCAGGAACACCGGGTCGCCGAGATCGTGCAGCGCTCAGACGCATTATCGGGACGGGAACTTTGGCATCCGGGCGTCGCCCGCGATGCGGACCCGGCCATCAAGTAGCCGTTACGGAGAAGAGAACAATGACAGATACCCTGGTGAGTTCGGCCAGCAAGGAAGTACGCATCGGCTTCGAAAGGCCGTTCGTCATTATTGGCGAGCGCATTAACCCGACCGGGCGCAAGATTCTTGCCGAGGAAATGAAAAACGGCGATTACAGCCGGGTCATTGCCGACGCCCTGGCGCAGGTTGAGGCTGGCGCGCACATGCTCGATGTGAATGCCGGTATTCCGCTGGCCGATGAGCCGGCAATTCTCGCCGAGGCCATCCGGCTGGTACAGTCGGTCACCGACGTGCCGTTGTCGATTGATTCGTCGATCGTCGCCGCACTTGAATCCGGGCTCGCCGTCTACCAGGGCAAGGCGCTGGTCAACTCGGTGACCGGCGAGGAAGAGCGGCTTGAATCGGTCCTGCCGCTGGTCAAAAAGTATGGCGCGGCCGTGGTCGCGATCTCCAATGACGAGACAGGAATCTCTGAGGACCCCGATGTGCGCTTTGCGGTTGCGAAGAGAATCGTCGAGCGTGCCGCCGACCATGGTATCCCTGCGGCGGACGTCATTGTCGATCCGCTGGTGATGCCGATCGGAGCGATTAACTCGGCCGGCAAACAGGTCATGCACATCCTGCGGCGCCTGCGCAACGAGCTGAAGGTGAATACGACCTGCGGAGCGTCCAACGTGAGCTTCGGCCTGCCAAACCGTAACGGCATCAACAGCGCCTTCCTGACCATGGCGATCGGAGCCGGACTGACCTCGGCCATCACGAGCCCGCTGCATACTGAAGTCATGCAGGCGGTGCTCGGCGCCGACGTCATGATGGGCAACGACCCGGACTGCTCCAACTGGATCCGAAAATACCGTGAACCCGTCGCCGAAGGTGAAGGCCGCGGTGGCCGTGGTGAACGCAAGCGCAGGCGGCGTTGATCCAGGTGAAGCAGAAGCAGGCAAAAATCGTTTTCACACCGTCGGGCAAGCGCGGCGAATTCGCATACGGCACGACCGTGCTCGACGCGGCCCGCAGCCTCGGTGTTGATGTCGACTCGGTGTGCGGCGGCCGCGCGATGTGCGGTCGTTGCCAGGTTGTTTGCGCAGAAGGAGAGTTTGCCAAGCACGCGATCAGCTCGCGAGCGGAACACCTGTCCCCGATTGGTGAGGTTGAAACGCGCTTCGCCGCGCGCCGGCGAAACTTCAAGGCGGGCCGCCGCCTCAGTTGCCAGGCCCGGATTGCAGGGGACCTGGTTATCGATGTGCCGGCCGAAAGCCAGATACACCGGCAGCTGGTGCGTAAAGGCGCCGAACATCGCGATATCACGCTGGATACCGGTGTGCACCTGTATTTTGTCGAGGTCCGTGAGGCCGACATGGTCGAACCCAGCGGTGATGTGCAGCGCCTGCTGCGCGCTCTGGATTCGGAGTGGGGGCTCAGGAATCTCAAATGCGACTGGCCGGTCTTGCCAGACCTGCAGATGGCATTGCGCAAGGGCAAATGGCAGGTCACGGTCGCCGTCTATAAAGATGAGTGGGTGATTGCCGTCTGGCCCGGGTTCAAGCGCGATGCCTATGGCCTTGCCATCGACATCGGATCGACCACGATTGCTGCCAACCTGATCAATCTGACGAACGGTGACGTCATTGCGACCGACGGCATCATGAACCCGCAGATCCGCTTTGGCGAGGACCTGATGAGTCGCGTCTCCTACGTCATGATGAACCCGGCCGGTGCGGCCGAGCTGACCAGCACGGTACGTGCCGGCATCAACCAGCTGATCGCATCACTCGCCAAAGTGGCCGGCATTGATGTGAATGAAATTGTCGATGTAACCATTGCGGGCAATCCGATCATGCACCACCTGTTCCTAGGTATCAGTCCGGTTGAGCTTGGCACGGCGCCGTTCGCACTCGTGACCGATGCGGCGCTGGACCTGCGGGCGCTCGAGGTCGGGCTCGACATCAACAAGGGCGCGACGGTTTATGTGTTGCCATGCATTGCAGGTCACGTTGGCGCGGACGCCGCAGCGATGATTTTGTCGGAGGAGCCGCACCAGCGAGAGGAAATCTCGCTGATCGTTGACGTCGGTACCAATGCCGAGATCGTGCTTGGCAATCGTGACCGGCTGCTCGCCTGTTCGAGTCCCACCGGGCCGGCTTTCGAGGGTGCGCAAATCAGTTGTGGCCAGCGCGCCGCACCCGGTGCGATTGAACGAGTGCGTATTGACCCGGTCACGCTGGTGGCGCGTTTCAGCGTGATCGGCTCGGAACTCTGGTCCGACGAGCCGGGCTTTGATGAGGCAATCCAGGCTATCGGTGTGACCGGCATTTGCGGTTCGGGCATCATCGAAGCGGTCGCCGAAATGTACCTGCGTGGCATCATCTCGGAAGACGGTGTCGTCGACGGTTCACTGGCCGCGAGCAGTGACCGGCTGATTCCCAATGATCGAACCTGGTCCTACCTTTTATACGATGGCGCGCAGAAAATCGTCGTGACGCAAACAGATGTCCGGCAAATTCAGTTGGCGAAAGCGGCGCTCTACGCCGGTGTGAAATTGCTCCTGGACCACGCCGGGCTGGAGACCGTGGATCGCATTCGCCTTGCGGGTGCCTTCGGCAGCCATATTGATACCATGTACGCGATGGTTCTCGGGCTGATACCGGACTGCGAACTCGATCGCGTCGAGTCTGCCGGCAATGCGGCGGGTACCGGGGCGAGAATCGCATTGCTGAACGTTGGCGCACGGCGCGAAATCGAGGAAGTTGTACGCAAAGTGGAAAAGATCGAGACTGCTGTCGAGCCGAAATTCCAGGAGTATTTTGTGGACGCCATGGCATTGCCAAACAAGACCGACAGGTTCCCGAAGTTGTTCACGGTTATGCAGCGTCCGCCGCCAAAAATGTCGGGCTCGGACTCGGACCGGCCAAGGCGACGACGCCAGCGAGGCTGAGGGATGCAACGAAAAGTATCTTTTATTGCCATGGAAGACGGCACCAAAGCCGATTGTGATTTGGCGAATGCACACTTTCATGCGCATGCGGCTAATTATGCCGACCAGGTACTGGCCTGGCTCAGGCAGCTCGACGGCGATTCGCCCTACCAGGTTAGCCGTCTCGAGCACAGCCTGCAGACGGCAACCCGCGCCGAGAATGACGGCGCGGACGAGGAAACCATCGTCTGCGCACTGTTGCACGACATAGGCGATATCCTGGCACCGAACAATCATTCGCAAGCGGCCGCGGCTGTGCTGGCGCCCTATGTGAGTGAAAAGAATCACTGGATCGTGCAGCACCATGGCTTGTTCCAGGGCTACTACTATTTTCATTTCATGGGCGAGGATCGCAATGCGCGCGACCGGTATCGAGATCATCCCTGGTACCAGGCGTGTGTGGATTTTTGCGCGAACTGGGATCAGCTGTCGTTTGATCCGAATTTTTGCTCGCGGCCGCTGAGCTATTTCGAGCCAATGCTGCGCGCCTTGTTTGCCCGGCCGCCGGGTGCGTTTTACTAAGCCAGTCGGTGTATTATTTGAGAATAAGATGCTGAAAAATAAAGCAAAAGTTGTCGTAATTGGCGGTGGCGTGGTTGGCGTCAGCGCGCTTTATCACCTGGCGAAAAAGGGTTGGGGCGCGGATGTGGTATTGCTGGAAAAAGCCGAATTGACCTCCGGCTCCACCTGGCATGCGGCCGGATTGCTGCCGTTGTTCAATATGAGTTACAGCGTTGGACAGGTGCACAAGTACTCGGTAAATCTCTACAAGGGTCTCGAGGCCGAAACCGGCCAGCCGGTGGGCTTTTCGCAGGTAGGAAATCTGCGCCTCGCCATGAACAGCGATCGTATGGACGAGTATTACCAATACGCGGCGACGGCAAAGACCATTGGCATCAACGTGCGATTCCTGACTCCCGCCGAGATCCGGAAACTTTGGCCGATGTGCAATATCGAGGGTCTGGTCGGCGGCATCTATCATCCGGACGACGGCTATATTCAGCCGGCCGATCTGACGCAAGCGCTCGCCAAGGGAGCGCGTGCCCGCGGTGCAACGATTTATCGCCATACCATGGTGCTGAATATTGAGCAGACGGGCTCCGGCGGTTGGCTGGTGCAAACGGATAAGGGCAGCATCACTTGCGATCACGTCGTGTCGGCAACCGGAAATTACGCTCGCAAGACCGGCGCGATGATCGGCCTCGACATTCCGGTGATGCCGGTTGAGCACCAGTACATCGTTACCGAGCCGCACCCGGAATTGCAAAAGCGCCGTGCCAATGGTTTGCCGGAGATGGCCGTACTGCGTGAATCCGATGGCTCGTGGTATCTGCGCGAAGAAAACGGCGGTTTCATTCTCGGCCCTTACGAGCATGGTGCACCGTGCTGCTATGTCGACGGTCCCGATCCGCGCGCCGAGTACGAACTGTTCCAGGAAGACATCGACCGGCTTGCGCCACATATCGAAGCGGCCATGAATCGCGTGCCCGCGTTCGCCGAGGTCGGGATCAAGAAGGTGTATAACGGCGCGATTGCCTACACGCCCGACGGCAACCCGATTATTGGTCCTGCCTGGGATGTCGACAATTTCTGGCTCAGCGAAGGCCACAGTTTCGGCATTACTGCGGCAGGCGGTGCCGGCTGGCAGCTGGCCGAATGGATCGTCGACGGGGAGCCGACCATCGATATGCTCGGCGTCGAGCCGCGCCGTTTCGGCAGTTACGCAACCAGGGACTACCTGATCGCGAAGAATGAAGAGGCCTATGCCAACGTTTTTGTCATTCACTATCCGGACGAAGAACGCCCGGCCGGGCGTCCGCTCCGGCTCGCGCCCTGCTATGAGCGCATGAAGCAAAAGGGTGCCGTGTTCGGGCAACGCTTCGGCTGGGAACGGCCGAACTGGTTTGCGACCGATGGCATGGCGCAGGTCGATGACTGGTCTTTCCGTCGCTCGAAATGGTTCGAGGCGATTCGCAAGGAGGTCGCCAATACGACCGCGAATGTGGGCCTGCTCGACATGACGGCGTTTGCGAAATGCCGTGTCTCGGGACCCGGTGCGGCGGCATTTCTCGACTACATGATCGCGAATACTCTGCCGGCGAAAGTCGGTGGCATTGCGCTTTGTCACGTATTGAATAGCAAAGGTGGCGTGCACTCCGAGTTTACGATACGTCGCGATGCCGACGATTCCTTCTACCTCGTGTCGGCCGGTGCCTTGCAAAGGCTCGATCATGATTACCTGAAGAAGCACATGCCGCGGGACGGCAGTGTGCGTTTTGAACAACTGACCGATGCCATTGGCGTGCTGGTGCTGGCCGGGCCAAAGTCTCGCCGCTTGCTGTCGCGCGTGACCAGCACCGACCTGTCGAACGAGGCATTTCGCTGGCTGACGGCACAGGACATCGTGGTCGCCGGCCGGCCGTGCAATGCCATGCGTGTCAATTATGTCGGCGAGCTGGGCTGGGAATTGCACCACGCGATGGCGGACCAGAACCAGATCTTCGATGCCTTGTTCGAGGCGGGTGCCGACCTTGGCCTGAAACCATTCGGTATTCGCGCCATGGATTCAATGCGTCTCGAAAAGTCCTATCGCATGGTCGGTACCGAACTTTCAATCGAATACACACCGTACGAGTCGGCCATGGACCGCTTCATCAAACCCGCTAAAGGCGATTTCCTCGGCAGGGACGCGATGCTGGCGCGACAGGCAGCCGGCAGCAACAATCGGCTCGTGACCTTGATCGTGTCCGGCGTCACCGACGCCGATGCGCTGGGCAACAATGCCCTGCTCAAGGACGGCGTTGTCATCGGCCGTGCAACCGGTGGCGGCTTCGGTTTTCGCATCAACGAGTCGCTGGCACTCGGCATGGTCCGGCCAGAACTGGCTGCACCGGGAACTGAACTCGAGATCGAGATCCTCGGCAGGAATTATGCGGCGAAGGTTGTGCCGGAAAGCCCATTCGACCCACAGCAAGAGAGACTTCGGGATGTCAACGGCGCAAACGATTAGTGGCCAGTGTCTGTGCGGCGCAGTAGCCTTCACGATCAGCGGCGAGTTGCGGCCGGTCATTTACTGTCACTGCGAGCAATGCCGTCGCAGTAGCGGCCACTATGTCGCGACGACCGCCTGCAAGCGCGACCAGATTCGATTTCAGTCAGACCAGGCCCTGGCCTGGTACCAGTCATCGCCACATGCGAAGCGCGGCTTTTGCAGGACGTGTGGTTCCAGTCTGTTCTGGGTTCCCGAACACGGGCGACATTGGGCGGTGCACGCCGGCACGCTCGCGCGTCCTACGGGATTGCGGGCGGCAATGCACATCTATACGCAGATGGCCGGAGACTACTACGACTTTAACGACGGTCTGCCACGCTACGAGGAAGACAACCCGCCCTCGGTCCCGGGTGAGGTTGAATGAAAAAATACTCTGCATTCAGCCTGCTAAGGAACGCGATCAGCTACAACCAGAACTGGCAAACGGCGTGGCGCAAGCCGGCACCGCAGCGCCGTTACGACGTTGTCATCGTTGGCGGCGGCGGCCACGGTCTTGCCACGGCCTACTATCTCGCGAAGGAACACGGCGTACGGAATATCGCGGTCCTCGAGAAAGGCTGGATCGGCGGTGGCAACACCGGTCGCAATACGACTATCGTTCGGTCCAACTATCTGTGGACCGAGGCGTCGCTGCTCTATGAAAAGTCGCTCAAGCTTTGGGAAAGCCTGAGCCAGGAGCTGAACTACAACGTGATGTTCTCGCAGCGCGGAGTGTACAACCTCGGTCACAGCCTGCAGGATATGCGCGACATCAAGCGGCGCGTCGGTGCTAACCGGCTCAACGGTATCGACGCTGAGGTCGTTACTGCCGCGCAAATCAAGCAGGCCATTCCGCTCATCGATACCTCGCTGACCGCGCGTTATCCGATCCTCGGCGCATCGCTGCAGCGGCGCGCCGGAGTCGCTCGCCATGACGCGGTTGCCTGGGGCTTTGCGCGCGCCGCCGACGCGTACGGTGTCGATATCATCGAACAATGCGAGGTCACGGGCATCAACCGGGTTGACGGCAAGGTCACGGGTGTGGAAACGACGCGCGGTGCCATCGACGCGCCAAAAATCGGCGTCGTCGTTGCCGGCCATGCGAGCGTGCTCGCCGAGATGGCCGGACTGCGTTTGCCAATAGAAAGTCACCCGCTGCAGGCCTTTGTGTCGGAACCGTTGAAGCCGGTACTCGATACTGTCGTCATGTCGGGTGCCGTGCATGGCTATATCAGCCAGTCGGACAAGGGCGAGCTGGTGATTGGCGCCGGTATTGATGCCTACAATGGCTACGGTCAGCGCGGCAGTTTCCAGACAATCGAGCACACCATGGAAGCGATCGTTGCACTGTTCCCGGTGTTTAGCCGCGTGCGCATGCTGCGGCAGTGGGGTGGTATCGTCGATGTCTGCCCCGACGCCTGCCCGATCATCAGCAAGACGCCGGTCGGGGGCCTGTATTTCAATTGCGGTTGGGGCACGGGCGGTTTCAAGGCGACACCGGGTTCCGGCTGGGCATTCGCACACACGATCGCGCAGGACCGGCCGCATGAACTGAATGCGGCATTTGACCTGCAGCGCTTCACAAGCGGCGCGCTGATCGACGAGCACGGTGCCGCTGCCGTGGCGCACTAGGAGGCCGGCGTGCTGCTGCTCAGATGCCCGCATTGTGGCGAACGTGCCGAAACGGAATTCAGCTACGGCGGCGAGGCCGGGATCCAGCGCCCACCCGATCCGGCGGGCTTAAGTGATGCCGAGTGGGCGGATTATCTTTTTAATCGCAAAAATCCACGAGGTGCGCACGCCGAACTCTGGAACCACGCACTCGGTTGCCGGCGCTGGTTTATCGTGCAGCGTGACACCGTCAATTACCGGATCAGTGAAAGTCATGAACTCTAGGCGCATCAGCACCGGCGGGCGCATTGATCGCTCGCGACCGCTAAAGTTTCGCTTCAATGGCGAATCCTTCAGCGGTTTTGCCGGCGATACGCTGGCTTCGGCGTTACTGGCAAATGATGTATCGCTGGTAAACCGCAGTTTCAAGCTGCACAGACCTCGCGGCATAGTTGGCGCCGGCAGCGAGGAGCCAAACGCGATCATGCAAATCGGTACTGGCGCAGCGACGCTGCCGAATCAGCGCGCAACCCAGGTGGAGCTTTACGACGGCATGGTGGCGCGATCGAGTAAGGGCTGGCCGGGTCTGCGCTTCGATGTCGGTGCGATCAACGACCGCTTCAGTCGCGTCTTTGCGGCCGGTTTTTATTACAAGACATTCATGCGCCCGAAGGCCCTGTGGAAATACTACGAGCACCTAATTCGCGCCTCGGCGGGATTCGGAATCGCGCCGCAACAACCGGATCCGGATCACTATGCGCACCGCAACGCGCATTGCGATGTGCTGGTGGTTGGTGGCGGCCCGGCGGGTCTGACCGCAGCGCTGCTGGCGGCACGCTCCGGCGCACGTGTAATTCTCGCCGATGAGCAGAGTGAGTTCGGTGGCAGCCTGCTGTTCGCCAATGAACTGATCGACGGTCGATCCGCCTGCGGCTGGGTCGCGGAGACGATCGCGGAATTGCAGGCAAGCGAGCATGTCACGCTGCTGCCACGCAGCTGCGCGTTTGGTTACTACGACCACAACTTTGTCGCCGTTGCCGAACGCTGCACGGAGCATATCGGTCATGCCACCGGCGTGCGGCAGCGGCTCTGGCGCGTCCGTGCAAAGCAGGTAGTGCTCGCGCAGGGCGCCTTCGAGCGGCCGCTGGTGTTTTGTAATAACGATCGACCGGGGGTGATGACCGCGTCGGCGGTCAGCACCTACATCAATCGATACGCCGTTTGCCCGGGCCGGCGCGCGGTCGTGTTCACCAACAATGATTCCGCCTACCAGGCCGCACTGGATCTGCACCGCGCCGGAGCAACTGTCATTGTGGTGGACAGTCGCCGGCACGGCGCCGGCGCACTGGGATCAATGACCAGTGAAACTGGTATCCCGGTGCTGCAGGGACATGTGGTCGCCGACGTGGCCGGGCAGCGGCGCGTCAGTGGCGTGAGTGTTGCGCAATGGAACGGTGACGTCTCCGAGCGCGTAGCACCGTCGATCAGCATTGAGTGTGATTTGCTGGCGATGTCGGGTGGCTGGAGCCCGGCCGTGCACCTGCATTCCCACGCCGGTGGCAAAAATGTATGGAGCGAGCAGCTGTTGTGTTTTTTGCCGGGCGAGACGGCACAGCAATGTGTGGTTGCCGGCGCTGCGAATGGTCGATTCTCGCTGCACGAAGCCTTACAGGATGGTCTTGATGCGGCCCGGGCGGCGCTCGAGAAATCGGGCCTGCGGCCAGTCGCGATGACATTGCCGACCTGTGATCGCGAGGTAACCCGGCCAACCGAAGCTCTCTGGCGGGTGCCGGCGGCGATGGACCCGGACCGTTGCCCGCAACAGTTTGTTGACTTGCAAAACGACACCAGCGTCGCGGACATTCGCCTTGCTGTACGCGAAGGCTATCGCAATATTGAACACGTCAAGCGCTACACTGCGCTCGGTTTTGGCACAGACCAGGGCAAGCTGGGCAATATCAATGGCATGGCAGTGCTGGCCGAGTGCCTTGCGGAGCCCATCGCTGCGGTAGGCACCACCACGTTCCGTCCCGCCTTTACACCAGTGACATTTGGACTCGGCGCGGGAGAAAACACCGGCATGCTGCTCGATCCGTTGCGCAAGACCGCCATTCATGAATGCCATGAAAAAGTCGCTGCGCCCATGGAAGTGGTTGGGCAGTGGCACCGGCCATGGTACTTCCCGCAACCGGGCGAGGATCTGCACGCGGCGGTGCAACGTGAATGCCTGGCGGTGCGAAATGCCGTCGGCATGATGGACGCCTCAACACTCGGCAAGATCGATGCGCGCGGTCCCGATGTTGTTCGATTTCTTGAGCGCATGTACACGCACAACATCAGCAAGATGGCGATTGGTCGATGTGCCTATGGCATCATGCTGCGCGAAGACGGCATGTTGCTTGATGATGGCGTCATGGCGCGTATGGGCGAACAGCAGTTCTACCTGACTACCACGACCGGTGGCGCCGCCAATGTGCTGGCCTGGCTCGAAAAATGGCTGCAAACCGAGTGGCCGGAACTTGAAGTCTACCTGACCTCGCTGACCGAGCAATTTTCTACCATCGTGGTCGCCGGACCCGGCAGTCGGGACGTATTAAAGAGTGCCGGTTGCAGCATTGATCTCGACGCGCACAGCATCCCGTTCATGTCAGTCAGGGATGCGGAAATCGGCGCTGTTCCTGTGCAGCTGTTTCGCATCAGCTTTAGCGGCGAGCTCGCGTTCGAAGTCAATGTCGACAGCCGACATGCGGCAGCAATGTGGCAGCACATAGCCAATGCCGGTGAGCAGTATGGCATCACCGCGTATGGCACGGAATCGATGCACGTGTTGCGAGCGGAAAAAGGCTTCGTCATCGTCGGCCAGGATACGGACGGTTCCGTGACACCCGTGGATCTCGGCATGAACTGGTTGCTCTCCAGGGACAAGGATTTCCTCGGCAAGCGTTCGCTTGCGCGCCCGGATTGCCTGCGCCCGGATCGCAAGCAGCTGGTGGGCCTGTTGTGCGAAGACCGGCGCACGGTATTGCCGGAAGGCACGCAACTGATCATGGACATGGCCGCTGCCCGGCCGGTTCCCATGTGCGGTCACGTCACCTCGAGTTATTTCAGTGCCTGCCTGCAACAGCCGATTGCGATGGCGCTGGTCAGCGGCGGACGCGCGCGCAAGAACGAGGTCATTTTTGCTTCGCTGGACGACGCAACGACTGTGCCCGTGCGCATCGTCGCGCCGGTCTTTTATGACCCGAAAGGAGAGCGGCAGAATGTCTGAGGCGCTCATTGTTCGCGTTGTGGCGGATCGCGGTCACATCAACCTGCGTGGCAACATCGACGATGTGGCATTTGCCGCCGGCGTCGAGTCGGCCTGCGGTGTGTCGTTGCCACCGCCACTGTCCCGGGCGAGCAACGCGGATCTGCATATTTACTGGCTGGGTCCGGACGAATGGCATCTGGCAGCGGCAGCCGAAAAAACACCAGGCTTGTGCGGATTGCTGCAGCAGTCGACCCGAGCCATGCACGCCGCGGTCAACGACCTCAGTGGGGCGTTCGTTACCCTGGCGATCAGCGGCGACAGGGTTCGCGAGCTGCTCGCCGCAGGCTGCACCATTGACCTGCATCCGGCGGCATTCGCGGATGCTGCCTGTGCGGCAACCGGGCTGGCCAAGACCGGCGTCCTGCTTGCCAGGCACGATGCGGAATTCCACCTGATTGTGCGGCGCAGTTTCGCGAACTACTTATTGCAATGGTTACGGCGGGCGGGAGCAGAGTACGGCATTGAGTTCGCCTGATACAGAGGACATACTCTGGCGTCGCCGGCTCCAGCGTCGTCCATGAATAAAACTGCCAGCAAGCAATTTCCGACTCGATTCGCCTTTTTCCTGGTCAATGACTTCACCTTGATCTCGATGTCGTCGGCGATCGAACCGCTGCGCATGGCAAACCGCATTTGCAAGCGTGAGGTTTTTCAATGGAAGACCATTTCCGAAACGGGTGCCGCCGTCTGCGCCAGTGATGGTCTGTCGATCAATGTCGATAGCGGCATCGGCAACCCGGAGGTACTGCGTGACCTTGATGTAGTGATCGTCTGTGGTGGTCTGAATATTGAAAAAAATACCAGCGCCGCGATCGTCAAATGGCTGCGCTCGGTCGCGAAAGGCCAACTCGGTTTCGGCGCGACTTGTACCGGGAGTCACGTGCTGGCTCAGGCAGGCCTGCTGGATGGTTATCGCTGCAGCATTCATTGGGAAAACATCGGACCGTTGACCGACACTTTTCCCAAGGTTCACGTCAGCCGCAGCGTCTATACGATCGATCGCAATCGCTACACCTGTTCCGGTGGCACATCGCCCGTGGACATGATGTTGCACCTGATCGAGCTCCAATGTGGTGCCAGTGTCAGTGCCGGAGTTGCAGAACAGTTTATCCACGAGCGCATTCGGCGCGCTGGCGAGCTGCAGCGCATTCCACTGAAACATGTGGTGGGAAACCAGTCGGAGAAACTGATTGTCGCGGTCGAGTTAATGGAAGCGAATATACGTGAACCGATCAGCCAGATGGATATCGCCAACTACACTGGCGTTTCGCGCCGCCAGTTGCAACGATTGTTCCATCGCTACCTGTTGGTTACGCCGTCACGTTATTACACGCAGATTCGGCTGGCGCGTGCACGCGAATTGCTGCACCAGACCAGCATGAGCCTGGTTGAAATCTCGGCATTAACCGGTTTTGTATCGAGCTCGCACTTCAGCAAGAGCTACAAAGAACAATTCGGGCACTCGCCAAGTGCGGAGCGCAGGCGCTAGTCGTCGAACTTATGCTGAATCTCTTCCTCAAAAACATGCGAGGCTGTGTGCGTGATCGCGAGCGCATCGCTGAAAGCAATGTGCTGCTCGGTCGGCGCGCTGGGACGGCGCACGATTCGCAACATTACATACAGCGCCAGCAGCAAGTGTACCGCTGCGGTCAACCAGTACAAACCATACGGTCCCGACAAGGTCATCACTGCGGACGCGATGAATGGCCCAACCACAGCACCGGCACCAAACATCAGCAGCAGGCCGCTCGACACCATCACGTAGTCATCAACTGACGCCTTGTCATTTGCGTGTGCAACCGCGATCGTATACAGGGGGAACGCAAAAAAGCCCCAGGCGGCAGCCAGCAAATTAATGGCAACGAAGCTGGCACTGCTGGCAAGCACTAGAATTGCCGCGGCAACGGCAGCACAGGTGACTGCTGAACATGCCAGTGTCTTGCGCCGACCAATGCGATCCGAGATATATCCAAGCGGCCATTGCGCAATGGCGCCACCGGCCACCGCGGAAGTCATGAACCAGGCCGCCAGCGACGGATCACTGGAAACGCCGAGCGTAAACACTGGCGCCAGCGACCAGAATGCGCCGTTAGCCACACCATGTGCAAAACAGCCGATGGTCCCTGCTGGTGAAATTTCAAACAGGCGTTTCAGGTTCAGCTCGACCTGCAACGGCTGCGTTGGCGTGGGTGATTCTGACAGTGCTACCGGTACTGCGCCCAGCGATACAAGCACCGCCGCAATCAGGAACAGCTCCAAACCCTTGGGGTCATACAGCAGTGTCATCATCTGGCCCGCCGCGAAGACCGTCAAGGTGATCATTACGTAAGTCGAGAACACAATGCCACGGCTCGCGTTGTCGGACTGCTCGTTCAGCCATGACTCAATTACGAGGTACAGCACTGCGAAACAAAAACCTGTGAGCAAACGCAACAAGGTCCATGTAACCGGGTCGAGCAGCATGCCGTGCAGCAATGGCACCGCTGAGGCGAGCGAGGTCATCGCCAGGAAAACGCGGACGTGGCCTACGCGCTTTACAAGCTCGCCACCTTTTATGCAACCCACCGTAAAGCCGAGGAAGTAGGCCGCGCCCATAACGGCGATGGCGAGCGTCGAAAACGCTTCGAGAGACGCCCGCACCGGCAGCAGTGTGCCTTGCAGGCCCTGGCCGGTCAGCAAAATTGAGACACCGATCAGCAGCGTGGCGACCGGAGCGAGTTCTTTCCTCATCGTTGCGGTCCCGGTCAGCTTGCGGTTTCAACACCGAGTCTTTCGTGCATCACGGGACTGGTAGTCGTGTATTGCAAATGAACTTTCTTGCCCGGCTCGATTATGGCTTTGGCCGCAAATGCAGCAAGGGCGGCTTCATGAAAGCCGCTCAAAATCAGTTTCTTCTTGCCAGGGTAGTAATTGATGTCACCGATGGCGAAGACACCGGGCAGATTGGTTTCAAATTTCTCGGTGTCGACGTTGACCGTCTTGCGATTCAGGTCGAGGCCCCACTCGGCGATTGGCCCTAATTTCGGAGCCAGCCCGAAAAAAGCCATCAGCGCGTCAACGGGCAACTCGATTGTGTCGCCACAATTGGCGGCAATAGAGACTGCGGTGAGTTTTTCGCCGTTGTCGCTGTAGGCGCTGATTTTGCCCTCTATAAACCGTGCTTTGCCGGCCGCGCAAAGCGCGAGGTACTTGTCGGCGGTCGCCTGCGCGCCGCGAAACTCGGGTCGCCGATGTACCAGAGTCATGCTTTTCGCAACCTCGGCAAGCGCCACGGCCCAGTCGAGGGCTGAATCGCCGCCGCCAAGAATGACCACATGCTTGTCGGCAAATTGTGCCGGGTCGCGTACGCGGTAAAAGACGCTGCTTGCCTCGAAGTTCTCCAGACCGTCAAGTCGAATCTTGCGTGGCTGGAAGGAACCAACGCCGCCCGCAACAAAAACCGTTTTCGCGCGGAAGCTGTTGTTCTGAGATGTCCTGACAATGTATGAACCTTGCGGCTCGGCCATCAGTTCAGTCACTTCCTCACCGAGGTGAAAAGTCGCATCGAACGGCTGGATTTGCTGCATTAGCGCTGCAATGAGTTCCTCGCCCGTACATACCGGAATGCCGGGAATGTCGTATATCGGTTTGTCTGGATACAACTCCGTGCATTGGCCGCCAACCACCGGCAGTGTATCTATAACGTGGCATTTGACCCCGAGCAGGCCGAGCTCAAAAACCTGGAAAATGCCGCACGGACCCGCGCCGATAATCAGCGCGTCGGTTGCAATGGTAGTGTCGTTCATGCGCGAACGATAGCAGCCCGTATGCTTGAAATCACTCGTTCATTTGACGTCCCTGGCTGAAACTCTCACTATCGTCGCCGGACCTTGATAAGCAGGCGAATTGCGGGATGAAAGCCAGTGATATCGTCAATCTGATAGTGCTAGCCGCGGTGTGGGGGGCCTCTTTTCTTTTCATGCGCATGGGCGTCCCGGATTTCGGGCCGGTCGCAGTCGTAGAGTTGCGTCTCGCAATTGCGGCATTGTTCCTGCTACCAATCCTGTGGCTGCGAGCGGGGCTGGGCGAACTCGTGGTTCACTGGCGGCCACTGACAATACTCGGATTCCTGAATTCCGCCATACCGTTTCTAATGTTCAGCTATGCGACACAATATGTGACGGCGGGTTATTCCGCCGTGATCAACGCGACGGCGCCACTTTGGGGTGCACTGGTTGCCTGGCTGTGGCTGTCCGAGCGCCTGTCCATGGTTGGTGTTATCGGCGTCATAACGGGATTCGCCGGTGTTGCGGTACTGACCGGCGATACGCAAAGCCTCGCGAGCCCCGGCGCGACCGGCGCCGCGCTGGCTGCGATCGCCGGAGCGTTTTTCTATGGCATCGGTGCCAACTTTGCGCGCCGCTATACCAGGCACCTGAACTCGCTAAGCGTGGCGACAGGCAGCATGCTGTTTCCATCCCTGCTGCTATCGCCGGCAGCGATCGTTTACTGGCCGGGCGCACAGCCATCGCCAGCAGCCTGGATTGCGATCATCTCCATGGGCATCGCCAGCACCGGCTTTGCGTACATCCTGTACTTTCGCCTGATTTCGAATGTTGGGCCCGCAAAAGCGATTACGGTCGCCTACCTGATCCCGGTATTTGCAATGTTGTGGGGCGTATTGCTGCTGCGGGAAACCGTATCCAGCCACATGATTATTGGTTGCGGGATCATTTTTGCCGGCACGGCCCTGGTCAGCGGAGTTTTTCGCCGCAACAGGGTGGCGGCCGGGAGCTAGCGCAACAGCTCGTGATCGGGCGGCAGCTTGTGCGTTACCCACATCGCAAGTCGGTGGCGGATATTGGGTAAGGATGCCTGCCCCGGGGGCAGCGGCGCGATCTCCTTGTCATGTACCAGCAGGCGATACGCATATTCGATTTTCAGGTCGTGCGAGTCGTGCGCTTCGAATTCAACAACGCCGCGCCTGACGGCATCTGTCATTACGATCTCTAGCGCGGCCTTCAGGAGTTCCTTTTCGTGCTTGAGTTTTTTGGCCATTCTTCTATCCTGAGCGCATCATTCCGCCGTAGTCTATCAGTATCAATACCTGCATTCGGTCCGTTGGAGAGCCACGTTGAGAATAAAATGTTCCCTGCAAAGGGTGATCGGAATTGTGGTTATGGCCATGGTACTCGGCGCATGCGCCGGGACGCAGGTTTCCAACACGCGAAATTCCGCTGTGGCAGGCGACACGCGATATGGCAACGTGCTGGTGATCTTCCTGGCCGATTCGTTTGATGCGCGCCGTTATCTTGAGACCGAGATCGTCAAAAAGCTTAACGAGCGCGGCACGAGCGCGGTAAGAAGTACTTCGATGATGGATAGCAGGACGCCGGTCAACCGGGACACATTCCTGGCGATGGTTGACAAGATCAAAGCCGACGCGGTGCTGGTGACGCAGATTGCTGATCTGCAGTCGAAGGGCGAGGTCGTGGATATGAATCCGCAGGCGACCTACAACATCACGCCGACCTATTACTACAATGTATGGGGCGTCGATTTGACCGAATATAAAGAACCGCAGGCGGTCAATTTCGAGCATGAGCTGGCGTTGGCGACACAGTTGTATTCCGTCGACACCAAGA